>JAFZTS010000031.1 GCA_017618715.1 Bacteroidales bacterium | reverse complement strand
TAGGTCTTGCCGAAACCAGCAGCCACGTTGGAGATGTAAGCCGATGGAGCAGGCATGTAGATGGTCTCGCAAACAACCTCGGTCTCAACAACCTCAGAAGTGTTGCTCTCATCCTCCTCACGCGATGTCCAGCACTGGAGCACACCTGAGTTGAAGCACTCGATAATCCATGCACCGCCAGGGAGATCGGGATCCTCCTCGAAGTTGCGGCCCATCTTGCCATCAGAGAAGTAAACAGGCGAACCCTCAGCCTCGGTCTCCTCACCTGGGAGGATCCAGTGCAGAGCGGTGCCTTCCTCATACTGTACATAGTAGTCGCGCTCGGTGTCGATGCAGGCGAGGAGCTCTACAGCTGGCTCGGCAGCGAATGGGCCGTTGGCAAGGTAAGAGAGCTTCACGTCATCGAACTGATAGGTGCAAGCGCCACCAGTGTTGAACCAGAGTGTACCCATTCTGGAGTCGCTGAGGAAGGAGATATCCTTGGTGCCCTCCCAAGCTACGGTACCGTCGGCAGCGATAATGCTCGACTTGGCCTCGGTGCCTTCCTTGTTCACATCAACACGGATGGTGTACTCGGTGCCTACGAGAAGGACAGCCTCATCACCAACGCGCTCACCGTGGTTCCAATCGACATTCTCCTGCACGTCACCATTGACCCAAATGGAGTCCTTGCCATCAACGCCGTTGACAGCCTGGTGGAAGCGGAAGAAGTACTCAGTGGTGGGTTGCAGTCTCATGTGCCTGTTCTGAACTTCATAGCCGACAGGGAGAAGGCAGAACTCAAGACAGTTCGACACACCGGCATCGGCAGCGATGGTGAACTTGCAGGAGAAGCTGTAGCCTGTTTCGGGAAGCTCAGCGGGAGCCTTGGCCCAACCGTCCTCACCCCAATTGGTGTAGAGGTAACGTGGGGTGTTGTTGGTCCTGAGGTTCTGGACAGTGATGGGGTTGGTACCTGTACCAGGGGCGGTCACTGGAGTAACATCAGCGGCCTGAATGGTGGTAAAGGTCTGCATCTTGTAGAATGCCTTGTCCATCAACTCTGCCTTAGCAGTGAAAGTCACGAGTGCCAAAGCAGCTGTAGCTAAAAAAGTAAACTTTTTCATGTTACAATGGTTTTAAATGTTAATAATAGGATGTTGTGGTAAGTAAATAATTAGGAGTTATCGGAGTAATCAGAGTATTCTGAGTAATCGGAATAATCTGAGTATTCCGAGATATTCTGAGTACTCTGAGGTCTCAGGAGATCTGAGACCTCAGAGTCAAACTTTTACCAACCTGGATTCTGACTAATGGCACCATTGGACTTCTGAATCTCGGTCTGCGAGAAGGGGAAGAGGTTCCACTTGGTGTCCCACTGTCCGTTGCCACGGGTAAGTGGCTTGACGGAATAGGTATAGGTGGTGTCGTTGGCCTCGGAGACATTCTGTATGATCTCCATGGCATGAACATTCATGAACTTGTTGGCTTCTGCGTTCTCCATCCAGCGGCGCACGTCATAGAAACGATGGCCTTCGAAGGCGAGCTCTACCTGACGCTCCTTCTTGTACCGAGCCCAGAACTCATCGTTGCTCATTCCTGTCTGGAACTCAGGCAAGCCGGAGCGTTTGCGTGTAAGGCTGGCAAGGTAACGAGCCGAATAGTTGAAACCATCACCCGTAGCATCGGCGGCATCGGTGCGACCGATGGCCTTGAAATACTGGAAGACAGCCTCGGCGTAGTTGAGGTACATGCCACCCATTCGGAAGGTGAGCCAACCATGAGGCGAAGTAGATACAGCATAACCCGAACGTGCACGAAGGATTTGCGAAGGATTGCAGAACTTCTTGAGATAATAGCCCGTAGGAGTAGCGTATGAAGCGCCTGCCGACGAACCCGTGCGGGAATGGTAGCCACCCACATAGGTCTGAAGCGTTGGATATGAGCTGTTGTAACGAGCCAAATCGTTAGGCCAAAGCTCACCATTACGTGCAATGGTCATAGCCAAACGAGAATCGCGGTTGGCGTATGGATTCTGAGGGTCATAGAGCGGGCTCTCGCTAATTGGGAGACCATCGGTGCAGTCGAACGCATCGACAAGATCCTGGGTGGGGCAGTTACCACCCTGACCACTGGAATAACCTACGGGGAAGTTATATGACTCGTAAGTATTGGCAGCCGTCGTACGACGAGCGAAGAGAATCTCCCTGTAGCACTGTGCATCGGAAATGTAGTTGATGTTCCAAAGCGTGTCGAGTGTGGCAGCAAGGCCCTTACCACCAGCCTCGGCATCAAGGATGAGTTCACGATGAGCATCGGCAGCGGCACGCCAGAGGGCTGCCTTATCGGCCTCGCTCTTACCCTGGGTGAAAAGCGGTGAAGCCTGGTACAGGGCTGTCTGTGCTTTAAGCGCCTCGACAGCGAATTTGCTGGCACGACCTGTCTGCGGCTTGTAGAGCGCCATATCGCCGATGTTGGTATAATCGGCGATGATGTTATCCTTGATGGCATCGCATTCCGAAATGATGAACTGGAAGATCTCGTCGGCAGAGGTGCAAGGCAGAGCAGTCTCCTCCTCACCTGTCATATTGTGTGTCTTGAAAGGCACACCGCCATATTGGCGGACAAGGGTGAAATAGAAGTATGCGCGTGCCCAGCGTGCCTCGTACTGATAGTTGTTATAGAGGAACATCTGCTGCTCGTAGTCCTTGTTGAGCGCGAACTGATCGAACTTGAGATTGGTCCAGTTGTCGAGCACCTCATTGCAATAGGTGATGCCCTCGTAAGCCGATGTCCAGATTGTCTGGTGAGGATTGGAAGCACTCCAGTTTCCATTGAAGAAGTCCTCGATGGTGTTGCCGTCGTGGCTATAGACCGACTCGTCGGTAGCTGACGAAAGCATAGCGCCGGAATTGTTGCCCCAGTCGGTATCGATATCGTTGTAAATCTTGGCCATGAAACCACCAACGTAGGCAAAAGAGCGCTGAATATACTCCTGGTCGTAGGCGGTGTACTCATGGTAATCCATCTTGTCGTCACACGAGGCAAGGACAAGAACCATCAGACCAACACTTGATAAAATCTTTGTAATTTTCATAACTATAGTCTTGGGCATTATGAATTAGAATGAAATAGCAGCACCCACCTGAACGTTGCGGGTCAAAGGCAAGTTGGCACCAAAGGCACCCGCATCACCATTGTCCAGATTGTCGATGGTAAAGAGGTCAACACCTTTCACATATACGCGCACACCACTGATGTACTTCACCTTCTCAAGCACGGTGGCTGGGAGGTTGTAGTAGAGCTCGACATCGCGAAGCTTGAGATAGCTGCGGTCGAAGAGGCAGAGTGTATTCACAAGGTCGTTGTTCGCATTGCTTGTCGGACTGAGACGCGGGAACTTGGGATTGGCCGTGTTGCCGCGCACGCTGCTCCAGGAGTTTTCATAGAGATACTGCGACAGAGTGTTGGTAGCCACGGCAGAACGATACATGCCTGCTGTAGTCAATGTGCCGCTATAGTTGGCCACGCCTTGAATGGCAGCATAGACACCGAATCCCTTCCAATCCAAGCCGAAGTGGGCGGTATAGACAATTTCAGGGCAAGTGGTGCTATAGCCGATATCGGTACGGTCGTTGGTGTCGATCTTTCCGTCACCATTCACATCCCGATACTTCACGTCACCGGGATAAACGGTGGTGAAGGTCTGGGGAACAGCCATCTCACTGGTTTCGATGATACCATTACCATTGGCATCGTCAGAAGTCTGGAAGAAGCCGTCGGCAATGTAACCGAAGGTCTGGGTATAAGGATGACCTGTCGTCACAGTGTTGGCATAAAGCTGGGGAGCCTCGGCCTGCTCCTTGATCTCATTCTTGTTCATGTTGTAGGTGCCACCGAGATTGACAGTCCAGTCACCGAACTGCTTGCTGTAGTCGAGGCTCACCTCGAAGCCGTGGCTTTCCATCTTGCCGACATTCTCGTAAGGGGGTGTCAGGCCGAAGACCGACGTATAACTACCGCTGGTGGAGCACCAGATGTCGTAGCGATTCTGGAAATAGTAGTCAAAACTGAGGTTGAGACCCTTGAACAAGGTGGCATCGAGACCAGCATTATACTTCAACGCCTTCTCGCGTCCAAGGCTCTGTGTCTTGGCCTGTGCGATGTAGGTGTTGCCGAACTCGGTACCGCTACCCGTGTTATCGAATGAATAGGCAGGTGAACCGAAAGCATAGAACTGATTGTAATAGGTCCACACGTTGTCGCCAGGAAGCACGTCGAGCTGCTGGAGACCGGCACTGGCACGGAGCTTCAGAAAGTCGATCCATGAGACATCCTCCATGAAGGCCTCATTGCTGATGTTCCACGAGAGAGCACCTGTGGGCATGAAGGCCCACTTGCTACCATCGGCCAGACGGTTAGTGCCGCTATATACAAGCACAAACTGAGCGGTATAACGCTTGTCGTAAACATAATTACCCAGGAACGAGAAGTTCTGACGATAGAGGCTGGTGTTGGTGCCCGTTTGATCGGCAAATTCATAATCGTAACGGAACTCGCTGAAGAGGTCGCTCTTACCGAAGCTGCGGTCATAGGTCAGATTGCCGTTGACGAAGAATCGGCGTGTCCAACCATTGTTGTTGGCACCGGTTCCCATATTGCTATCGTTACCCTCGATGGATAATGAAGCATTTGCCGGATCAACCACGCCGCCCGTATAATTGCTCACGGAATAGCTGCCGTAACGGAAAGTCTTGGAATGATCCTCGTAAACGTTGCTCCACGTGTCGTAGCCAAGTTGCACAGATGCCATGAGACCTTGAGTAACGGAAGAGAGATCCTGATCGATTACAAAGTCAGCATTGAGGGCACGCTGGTGATTCTTGTAATAGGCAGCGCCATTGGATTGGGCGATGGGGTTGTTGGTAGTATAAACCGAGTTACCACCCCAAACTCCACCCTCCACTTGTATCGGGAAGGCGTTAGCAGGCACCTGATAAACCATCGACCACAAATCGGCCTGCGAACCAGGCTGCGACTGCTCGGTCAGCACACCAAAAATGTGGGTATGAAGTTGAGTGGTCGGGGTAAGCTCAATATCCATGTTCGAGCGAATCGTACCACGGGTAAACTTGTTCTGTGTCGAATAACCGCCCTCGGCTGGTTCTGTACGATTCACAAATCCATACGAGGTAAGAAGATTGACATCGGTGTAGTAACGAATGTTCTTGCCTCCTCCCGAGAACTCGAGGTTGTAGCGGTTCATGTGGGCCATGTCGCGGAAAGTCTCATCCACCCAGTTCACGTTAGGGAAGTAGAGCGGATTGCTTCCATTCTGATATGCCTGAATAACCGCATCACTATAGACGGCCTTGCCACCTTGGTTGTGATAAGCCTCGTTGACAGCGCTGGCGTAGGTAGCTGCATCGACGAACTTTGGCTTGTTGGTCATCAGCTGGAACTCATGGTCGTAGGAGAAACGAATATTACGCTCGTTGAAATTGCCATGCTTGGTGGTAATAAGGATCACGCCATTGGCACCCTTGTAACCATAGATAGCCGTAGCGACTGCATCCTTCAGCACGGTTACCGACTCGACATCCTGGGAATGTACGTTATCGATACTGCGTTCAACTCCATCGACGAGAATCAACGGGGTGCTACCGCTAAGGCTCTGAAGACCACGTACGTAGAAAGTTGGATTAGCGGCGTTGTAAAGACCTGCACCCTGAAGAGACACAAGACCATTGCCCTGGCCAATCAGATTGTTGCCGATATTGCGAGCACCACGACGATTGACATCCTTGTTGGTGATGATGCTCACGGAAGCGGCAGAATTCTCGCGGGTGAAGGTGCGAGAGGCACCTACATCGACGCGCTGGTCCTTGAAGGCAACCGAGTCGATAATGTCATACTGTGCCATTGCAGGCAGGCAGAGGCTTGCAAGCAATGTCAGTGTAAGTATATTATTTGTCTTCATATCGAATAGTATGTTTTATTTACCAACCAGGGTTTTGTACAAGGCCATATTGCTTGTTGATTTCGGCCTGAGGGATAGGATTGAGAAGCCACTGCTGAACAGCGTTGGACTTTGGATCCTGACCCCAAAGAACACGGGCATTGCCTGTAATATTGACTACCTCATTGCGGAAATCAACAGGCTGGGTGGAAGATTCATCATTGTCACGGTCGGCACCTACCCAAGCCACATTGCGCTCCACGAAAATCATGTTACCATCGGCATCCTTGTCGCTCACCAGACGATGCTGGAGCAGGCCATGCAGTTGCTTGGTCATCCAATCGGTACGCTTGTAACGAATCATATCGAACCAACGGGCATCGGTAAGACCAAGCTCACGCACGCGTTCGTCAAGGAGTTCCTCGATGAATTCGTTGGAAGTATTACCATTGGCCAAAGTAACTGTGGTAGAGACAGCTTCTTCAGCGGAAGCGGCAGTATAGCCGGCAGCGCTGCGGTTCTTGGCCATTGTCCAAATCCTCGACATTGTAGGCAGGCCGACACGAGCACGCACGATATCAACCATCTCGACAGCCTTGGATATATCCTTATTGCTGCGCATCACGAGAGCCTCGGCATACATGAGGTACATGTCGGCGAGAGAGAGGGCCACCCATTGGGTCTGATAACGGTAGCTATCGGCACTGGTATCTCCATTATAGACACCGCAACCGAGATAGTACTTGTTGTAGCCATAACCCGAACCGAACATGGTGTTGGTCTGGGTATAGACTCCGATACCGCCATCAGCACCATTGTACCACAGTTCCCAAGGATAACCGGACATCGTGGCAGTGGTCCAGTCAAGATTCTTTTGCTGGCCATTGACGATACACTCCTCATAAAGACGCGGGTCGCGCGTCAAGACAGTATTGAGCTGACGAGAGCCTGGAGGCACGGAGCCACGCACGAACATCGTGTGAAGCGACTTGGTCTGACGAGTGATGGCGCCTGTCTTTGAATTGGTCAGGAAGACAAGGGTATCCTTGCCGGCAGCAGTCTGGGCGGCCTTGTAGGTGCGGTCGGCAGCATTCTGCCAGTTAAAGGGTTCGCCATCGTAGAATGGGAACTTCTCAACATACTCCTGTGTGGGGCTGTAGGCATTACGAGGCACACTCTGAGAATACCAGGAATGCCAGCAGTAACGAGCCGTGGCCGAGTTGTCCTGGCCGAAGACACGCACAGAGTGAAGTATCTCGCTCGAATTGCGAAGGAAATAGCCCTTGCGATAGGCCAGACGGAAAGCAGGCACATTGGCCTCGGTGCTTCCCTTAGGATTGCCGTCGGCGGTAACCAGTGTGTAATATCCCGAGCTGTTGAGCTTGTCGAAGAACTCATCGCAAGCCGTGGCGAAGCGATCCCAGCGTTGCTGATAAGTGGTCTTGGCATCGGCAGTGTACATGATGAAGGGCAGTACCTCAGCAGGAGCACCAGTATAGTAGGGTTGGCCATCCTGTGGGTTGAGCAAGGGTGATGCAGCGAACTGCAAGATCTTGCACTTGAGGGCCATGGCTCCTGCCTTGGTCCAACGACCACTCATGTTGGTGGGGTCTTCGGTCACCCAGGGGAAATGGCTGTCGGTAATGGCCGAGTCAAGCTGGTTGACCATCCAATCGATACACTTCTCGACGGAGTCACGCGGGAAGGGGTTGGCGGTTTCATTGGCTTCAAGCGCATGATCCATGATAGGGATGCCTCCGTAACGTTGGAAAGTCTGCCAGAAAGCATCGATCATCAGACAGCGAGCCTCGGCCTTGAGACGGAACTTCTCATCGTCGTTCATGTCAACAGAGGGAACGCGGTCGAGATTGGCGAGGAAGATATGGGCGGCACGGATAGAGTACCACTGATATTCCTTGTCGTAGGAATAGAGCGGGCCATCCAAGCCATCGTCACGCATCACGTAAGCTGTGAGAGAGCCATTATAGTACTTGCCGAAGACGGCAGAACCATTCCAGAATTGATGCCAGCAGTCGGTCAATCCATCCGACTTACCTGCGTATGGATTGCCGGAATGTGGCTGGAATGTACCACCATTGGTATAAGGCAGTCCGTAATATTGCTTGGAATAGATTCCGATGAGGAACTGACGAGCATATTCCGCATTGGTGAATACGGAGTCGATGGTGGCCGTAGAGCTTGTAGCTTTGTCAAGAGCAGCATTACCAACGGCAATGTCATCGGTACAAGCCACACTCGAAGCCAACAGAAGGGCAGCGGCACCAAGTAGTATATTATAGCGTTTCATAATAGTCATTCCTATTTAAATTAATATATGTGTCACAGCTTTCTGTTAGAATCCAATGTTCAGGCTGACCGTATAAGTTCGCTGCAGTGGATAAGATGGAGCACTAGAAGCGGTGGTTTCCGGATCGCCCCAGGTGTATGGGGTAAAGGTGAGAAGATTGTAGCCCGAGAGACTAAGCTCAAACTTGGTGATGCCTAACTTGTGCCTCAGCCATTCGCTCTTGAAATCATAACCAAGCGAAACGGTCTTTACACGGAGGTACTTGGCATCCTTTTCATAGAGATCGGTTGCAGCATAGTTCTGCACAGCGTTAGCCCAAGTTGCACGCGGATAGAGCGCATCCTGACTCTCATAGATGCCAGGCACCCATGTGTTATCGACATGGTACTGAAGCAAACCACCCTGCGTAGTGTTGGACGAGCAGAAGTATGGCTGACGGAACACGTCGGTTATGTAACGGCTCACGTTCCATGCTCCTGTCAGCTGGCAGTTGAAGGTCAATCGCTTCCAGTTGAAACCGAAGGTGGTACCAATCATGTACTGAGGATCGTCGGTGTAGCCGTTATCGCGCGTCATATCCGTCTCATCGATGAGGCCATCGCCATTGAGATCCACATAGACGCAGTCACCAGGCTTGACACTTGCAACCAACTGAACGGGGAAGTCCTGTCCAAACTCAGCCCTATATTCTTCTTCAGTCTTGGCACCCTCATAATATTTCCAGAACTTGTACATCGAGCGCGAACCGATACGATGTCCACGCTGATACTGATATTCCTGGGACTGAGGAGCCTCCTTCATCTCAAGAATCTCGTTCTGGTTGTAAGAAAGGTTAACCTTCACCCAGTAGCGCCAGTCCTGGCCGATCTTGTCATTCCAATTGGCCGATACCTCATAACCCCAGCTCTTGGTCTCACCCAAATTGGCATACGGAACAGTAAATCCGATGATGCTTGGTGTGGTGCCATCGATAAGGAGGATGTCGGTACGATGCTCATAATAGTAGTCGAAAGAAGTATTCAGCTTGTCCTGGAAGAAATGCAAGTCAACACCATAGTCCTGTTTGAGGGCCTTCTCCCAACCAATCTCCGGATTATTCTTTGCACTTTCGTAGGCACCTTTAAGCGATGCGGGGTCATTGGAAGGTGCTCCATAGCCGAACTGATAGGCATAGGTATTGGTGAGCGGCTGAGTCAAACAGTTGGTCATCAAGCCATCAGAGTCGGTGATATACGGGTCGGCGAGATACATGAAACGTGTAGCGGTAACAGTCTTGTCGTTACCAACCATACCGATGGAGGCACGCAACTTCATGAAGCTGATGAAACTCTTGATAGGCTCAAACCAGGACTCCTCGCTGATGTTCCAACCGATGGAACCAGCTGGGAATACACCGAAACGATGACCAGGTGCAAAGTTCTCAGATCCATTGTAGCCCATATTGAATTCTGCCATATAACG
This sequence comes from Bacteroidales bacterium, assembly GCA_017618715.1. Taxonomy (GTDB): domain Bacteria; phylum Bacteroidota; class Bacteroidia; order Bacteroidales; family UBA3663; genus Liminaster. The sequence continues at coordinate 99,230 of JAFZTS010000031.1, read as the reverse complement.
ATTGGCCCAGTCGTAGGTGACACGTCCTACAAAGCCCACATAAGAACGTGGAACGTCGGGGTAAGAGGTGCCGGAATAATAGTATTGCTTGGACTGATTGTAGAGGGCGAGAGCTGAAACCGTATGCCTGCCGAAACTGCGGCTATAGTTCAAACTTGCCTCAACGTACCAATCACGTGCCTTGCCTTGCGAAGAGGAATATGATGGATCGGTGTCGTTGCCATTCTGGCGATAGAGGATGTATGGGGTACCATCGGCATTGTAAATGACATTGCCACTCTCATCGTATTGAACAAGCGGGTTGAATGAAGCCAATCCCGAATTACCTTGTTTGTTGACAGTGAATGCCGAGTTGTAGGAACCCTTCGCCTTGAAGCTAAGTCCCTTGCTCCAGTTCCAGAATTCAAGCTTCTGGTCGAGTACAAGGTCCATCTGGATCTTGTTGTTGTTGGTCTGCATGAAACCATTTCCGAAGTAGGCCATACCAGTGCCACCAAGGAACGGAAGATTCAGACCGTCAGTATAGTCTGTGGTGGTATAGACCATGTGTCCATTGATGACACCCGGGCTGGAGAATGGGGTAGCATAGTAGATATTCTTGATCATACCTGCTGATCCCTGGCCCGTATAAGGCTTGTCGGCATTGTTAACGTTACCAGCCACATTGAATGAAACGGTCGTTGTCTTCGTTGCCTTAAGGTCGAGGTTGGCACGATAGTTGAAACGGTTGTATTGATAGCCGTAATTGTAAGGCATGTCAAACTCCTTGAAAAGACCGCCCTGATAATAGTAGCCTGCCGAAACGAAATACTTCAAGTGATCGTTACCACCCGAAATATTGATGTTGTGCTGATGCTGAAGGGTGAAGTCCTTCATGATATAATCGGCCCAAAGGGTGCTGGGGAAACGAATGGGGTCACTGCCATCGCGGAACTTCTGGATGATATCATCCGAGAAAGGATGTGCCAAACCATCGTTTTCACTCATCTGGTTGTAGAAAAGTGCATAGTCGAGGGAACTGGCTTGTTCTACCATCTTGGTGGGACTGAGTGCGGAGAAAGAAGACGAGACGCTGATTTTGGCTTTACCTTCCTGACCGCGACGGGTAGTGATGAGCACTACGCCATTGGCGCCACGCACACCGAACACTGCCGTTGCGGAGGCATCCTTGAGGACAGAAATGGATTCGATTTCGTTGGGATCGATATCACTCATCGAACGCTCGACACCATCGACCTGAATAAGGGGTGCAGCATCGCCCCACGTTGCTTTACCACGCACGAATATTTCGGCAGCATCGCTACCAGGCTCACCCGAATACTGTACGGTGGTCACACCAGAAAGCTGGCCACCAAGCACGTTGTTGACCGAACCCACAGAAGTACGAACGAGATCTTCACTCTTCACTGAAGCCACAGCGCCCGTCATGGTAACTTTCTTCTGCACACCGTAGGCTACAACCTCGACATCGCCAAGCAGCGTAGAGTTCTCGGCGAGCGTGATGGTCATGCCATTCTTGGCCTTGACGCTCTGGGTCTCATAACCCACAAAGGAAATCCTCAACTCGGTACCCGGCTTGACGTTCAGCGAAAAGTTACCATCGATGTCAGTGATGGTACCCGTCGTTGTACCTGCGACCACGACACTGGCACCAGGAACTGGTTCACCGAATTCGTCGATGATCGTACCTTTCACAGTTGACTGCTGCTGCGCATAGGCAGCAGTTGGAGCTATCCATACGTGTGGTAATGGCGAAACGCCCAACATCGCCAACAATGCAATGGTGGGAATCTTTGCTCCTCTTCGGAAATGGTTAAAGTTCATTAGTTATGTAAAATTGTGTGAGATTATAAATCACATGAAAATGATAAAACCTTTCGGTTTTCAATTGGCGCAAAGATAGCACATTTAACGATTGTTTCCAAAAATTTCATCATTTTTCATTTATTTTTTTTTGTTTTTTCCGTGTTTTAACAGAAAAACACCTAAAATCGTAGATTTTCATGGTGATATTTTCACAAAACATACCACTTTCCCTTCATGATTTGAGAAAAATACAATCCTTTGCACAAATGGAATCGACACAAAAAAGTCCCGAACGGGAACGAATCCATTCGGGGCTTTTCAGTCTATCTTATGCCGTTCACTTCACCTCCCAGGTGTCACCCGAAAGCAGAAGTTCACGCAACGTGCGGGCCTTCTTCTTGCCCTTCACCTCCTCGATTTGTCCAGCTACTGCCTCATCGTAAGACATGCCTTCGACATCGCGAATTACACCGAGTGCGATAGGGAGATCGTCGGTAGCACCAGCGTATCCATAGGGGCTATAACCCATCATGGCCAGCTTGAGATGGAAGGTGGGATCAACCATCTTCGAATCGTGAACAAGCAGATCTTTTTCGGTAATACCGTTCTCACCAAGGGTGACCGCCTTGATGTTCCAACCATCGAGCACGAGACCCTTGTCACGGTTCTTGCCGTAGATCATAGGCTTGCCGTCCTCGAGGACGATGGTCTTGTCAGCACGAACTGCGGGATCGGTGACAAGTTTGTGGATGCCATCGGCGAAAATGACACAGTTGCAGAGCATCTCGACAACAGATGCACCCTTGTGATTAACGGCTGCCTTCATTGCGGTGATGCTGTTTTTGATATCACCATCAATAGCACGGGCAAAGAAAGTGCCACGTGCGCCGATGCAAAGTTCGGCAGGGCAGAAAGGATCCTCAACGGTTCCCCAAGGAGAGGACTTGGTTACGAGACCACGGTCAGAGGTCGGTGAATACTGCCCCTTGGTCAAGCCATAGATCTTGTTGTTGAAGAGGATGATGTTGAGGTCGATATTACGACGCATGGCATGGATGAAATGGTTGCCACCGATGGCGAGGCAATCACCGTCACCCGTCACATTCCAGACCGTGAGGTCGGGACGTGCCACCTTGAGACCGGTAGCAATGGCCAGACCACGACCATGGATCGTGTGCATGCCGTAGGTATTCATATAGTATGGCATACGGCTCGAACAACCAATGCCAGATATCACTGCTGTCTGACTTGGAGCAATACCAAGTTCAGCCATCGCACGCTGCATAGAGGCTGCAACAGCATGATCACCACAACCAGCACAGAACTTCAGTGGCTGGTCCGACTTGAAGTCAGCTTGAGTATATTGTGTCATATCTTTTTCCATATTTATTTACCTTTTACTACCTCAACAATAGCCTTCTCGATGTCACAAATCTGGAAAGGTTGGCCCTTGACTTCTGTAAACTCCTTCACAGAGATGCCCTCAACCTTAGAACGGAGATAGCTGGCGAACTGGCCGTTGTTCAACTCGCAGCAGAGGATATTCTTATACTTGCGGAGTACTTCGGCGGTGTTCTTTGGAAGTGGAACGATGTACTCGAAGTGAGCCTGTGCCAGCTTCATGCCCTCAGTGCGAAGATTCTCGACAGCGGCAGAGATGTGACCGAAGGTTCCACCCCAACCGATAACGATGGTATCAGCATCCACATCACCCGTCACTTCGAGCTCAGGGATGACATTTGCGATGTAATCGATCTTTGCCTGACGGTTACGAACCATCTTCTGGTGAACTTCGGGATTGGTTGAAATAGCGCCATGCTCATCCTTTTCGAGACCACCCAGACGATGCATAAGACCCTCGGTACCCGGGATTGCCTTGAGACGAACGAACGTCTCGGGATCACGAGCGTAAGGCTCATAGCTGCCCGCCATATCGGGAGTAGCGATGGCCGGCTTGATGTCGGGAAGACTCTCAGGATCGGGGATACGTAGCGATGACGAACCGTTGCCAAGGAATGCATCGGTAAGTAGAATGACAGGCGTATTGTGCTCCAATGCTATCTTCGAAGCATTGTAAGCAGCATAGAAGCAATCGACAGGTGAAGAGGCTGCCATCACGACACATGGCGATTCACCATTGCGTCCGTATATGCATTGCATAAGGTCGGTCTGCTCCGTCTTGGTCGGAAGACCAGTCGATGGACCACCACGCATGACATCAATGACGACAAGCGGAAGCTCAGCCATCACAGCCAAACCGATGGCCTCGCTCTTGAGCGCGATACCGGGACCCGAGGTAGAGGTTGCACCGAGTGCACCACCAAAGGATGCACCAAGAGCTGTACAGATACCCGAAATCTCGTCTTCTGCCTGAACAGTTGTTACACCAAGGAACTTCAGTTTCGAGAGCTCGTGCAGGATGTCGGTGGCAGGAGTGATGGGATAAGAACCCAGGAACAGGCGGGTGCCTGCCTTCTCAGCAGCAGCGACAAGGCCGTATGCTGTTGCCGCATTGCCCTTCACATCGCAGTAAATGCCTGGTTCAGCCTTGCTCGACTCCACACGATAGGTACTCACACTTGCATGAGTGTTGGCTCCATAGTTGAAACCATCGGTAATCACTTTGAGGTTTGCCTGAAGAATCTCTGGCTTCTTTCCGAATTTGGAAGTAAGGAACTCTTCAGCCTTCACCAACGGACGGTTGAACAGCCAGAACACGAAGCCCAAGGCAAAGATATTACGACAACGAGCCACCGACTTGGCATCCATGCCGGTGTCGGCAAGGCTGGCCTTGGTGGATTCCGATACAGGGACGCCGACCAACTGATACTTATCGGCAATACCCATCTCAGCAAATGGATCAAGTGTTTCGAACTTCGCCTTTACTAGTTCGGATTTGATAAAAGTGTCTTCGTCATAAATCAGTACTCCACCCTTCTTGAGGAACTTGACATTCTGCTTCAATGCAGCGGGATTCATGGCAACGAGCACGTCACACTGGTCGCCAGGTGTATAAACCTTCTTCCCGACGTGAACCTGGAACGACGATACGCCACCCAGCGAACCGCGAGGTGCACGCATTTCGGCAGGATAATCGGGGAAAGTGGAAATCTCATTTCCTAAAATAGCTGCAACTGTAGAGAAAATGGTACCAGCAAGCTGCATACCATCACCCGAGTCTCCCGAGAAGCGAACAACCACTTCCGAAGCCTCAATGATTTTTGGATTCTCCATAATTTACCTTTAATATTTCAGAATAAACAGTCGAATTAACACAACCTTAAATTTTTTCGGGTGCAAAGATAATGAAAGATTGAATACGCACCAAATATTTTTGCAATATTCTTCGAAAATATTTATTTTTCGAGCAAATTTTCAATAAAAATGACATTTATATAAATTATTTTGTCACATTTCCTCTATAATCTTCGATAATTTTTCCGCATTGTTGAAGATATCCTTTCGGTTTTCGAGATGTGACGACTCGAAAACAATATTTGCTCTGAGGTAATATGGCTCACGCCATGCAAGTTGCTCACGAATGAAATTCAGAATCTCTTCATCGCTTTTATTGGCCAGTAGCGGACGCTTGTTCTTTCCCTGGATAAGCCGACGTAGCAGAACCTCCTCAGTGGGCTTTAGATACACCGATATGCCTGCTCTGTTCACGATGTCCATGTTGCCCATAAAACAGGGAGTACCACCCCCCAAGGCAATGACGACATTTTCATAATCGGCAACCTCTTCGAGCGAACGATGCTCAATCTTTCGGAAGCCCTCCTCTCCCACTTCGGCAAAGATGTCCTTTACCGTCTTGTGATAACGCGCCTCGATGAAATTGTCGAGGTCGATAAATTCGAGGTTCATCGCACGAGAGAGCGGGCGTCCCAATGTGGTCTTGCCCGCTCCCATATATCCAATCAGGAAGATGCGTTTCATCTACTGAAAAACGAATAATGCGTTAGTTACTTTGCTTGTCCAGGTTCGAGAAAAGCAGGCTCGGCAAGATGCATACCCGCCATGAGCAAGTTGTTGTCGTTGGCATATTTCAAGATTCGAACACGCGAGGCAGCAGCCTGGTCCTTGTCCATGTCAAACCGAGCATTGTATTCAGGATGGGGAATCTGCAAAGCAGCGCCATGCATCAAATCGCCGATGACGAGCAGGTTCTCCTTTTGGAAAACGGTATGACCTGGTGTATGACCTACTGCATCGATGGCGACAACGCCATGAACCAAGGTGTCACCAAACTGGAAGAGGTGGAGATGTTCATTATAAACTACCATTGCCTCTTGCTGAAGCTTAGTGTTCTCTCTTGGCATCTCCTTGATCCAAGCATCAAATTCGCGCTGACCCGCATATACCTCAGCATTTGGGAAGACAGGTTTACCTTCATAGACCATGCCACCGATATGATCGCCGTGGAAATGAGTAATATAAATCACGGAGATGCTGTCGGGCGGAACGCCCAGCGAATCAAGAGCCGTGACGAGCAATCCTTTGCCAAGGCCAAGTCCCGTGTCGAAGAGTGCCCACTTGCCATCGACATGAAGCAGGAAACAACTGATTGTGGAGGGGATGCCTTCTTCAAGACCAAGCTCTTTGACGACCTCAGGAGTGGCATCAGGGAAAAGACTTGCATCACGTAGCGAATGACCCTGATTATCCTTGATCCAAGTGACTGTGGTCTTGCCATCGTCGAGCACATAAGTATTGGGGAAAAGACTTTCCTCCCCAGCGGCTGTCGGGGCAGGTTTGGAGGTGCAGGAACTTAAGATGACGCTTCCGAGGAGTATGGAAGCACACAAAAGACCAGAAAAAGAAAAAAGATGATTCTGTTTCATTTCTTAACTATTTTGAATTAATAAATCATTGTGCAAAAATACGGTTTTCATGTGAATACTCCAACTTTTCGTCCCAGAAAATGACAGCAAAAGTTGCTAAAACAGCATAATTCATCTTTTTTGTCTTTCTAAATGACATTTTTCGGGTTCTGAATACTTGTTTTTGGCGAAAAAGGACTATCTTTGCATCCTAATTGCAACCAATCGACTCGTATGGGCACAAACAATAAATATTATGTAGTTTGGCAGGGCTTTGCACCCGGAGTCTATGACTCATGGGAGGAGGCAGAGATGCAGGTATCGGGCTATCCCGATGCCTCCTATCGCTCATTCAAGAGTCTCGAAGCTGCCGTGGAAGCTTTTCGTGAGGGGTTTGACAAGGAAGGACTCATCAAAGAGGTCGCTCGCGAGATGTCCAGACTCGAGAAGGAAGGAACCGTCATAGAGTTCGACAAAGAAAAGGCTGGAAAGGCCGACATCACTCAACCAAAGGATCCAACGCCCATCTCTGCTCCTACCAATCCTACCCCACCCGTGAAAAAACGCATAATCATCGAACAACCGCCTCCCTACATGATTGATTCGCTGGCTGTCGATGCTGCCTGCTCAGGCAATCCCGGCCCCATGGAGTACCGTGGTGTATATGTGCGTACAGGTCAGGAGATATTCCGTGTGGGACCCCTCGAAGGTGGAACCAACAATATTGGTGAATTCCTCGCCATCGTCCACGGACTGGCCTTGCAGGAGAAGCAAGGCACACGTCTGCCCATCTACAGTGATTCCGTGAACGCTCAAAAATGGGTGCGATTAGGCATCTGCAAGACTCAAATCGAAGAAACCGAACAGAACGCCAAAATCTTTGACCTCATCCGCCGTGCCGAGACGTGGCTGCGCACCCACACTTTCCGCCTGCCCATCTACAAATGGGAGACCTCACAATGGGGAGAGATACCAGCTGACTTCGGCCGAAAGAAATAATCGACATGAAGATAATCTGCGTGGGCATGAACTATGCCAAGCATAACGAGGAACTGAAGCACACCTTGACACAAACCCAAGGCGTGAAAGTAGGTATGCCTCATTCGCCTCTCGACGAAAGTGGCATCACCCTCTTCCTCAAACCCGACACCGCGCTCACCCGACCTGATTGGCCTTTCTTTGTGCCCGATTGGAGCAAACAGATTGATTATGAAACTGAACTTGTGGTTCGCATCAACCGCCTCGGCAAATCCATTCCCGAACGCTTTGCTCACCGCTATTATGACGAGATAACCCTTGGTATCGACTTCACAGCACGCGACATCCAAAAACAGTTGTCGCAGAAAGGCTTACCTTGGGAAATAGCAAAAGGCTTTGACGGTGCAGCCTATTGCGGACAAAAGTGGCTACATCTTTCTGAAATGAATGACAAGAATGTGCAGGACCTGCACTTCGAGATGCAACTTAATGGCGAGACGCGCCAAGTAGGTTGGACGGGCGACATGATTCACACCGTCGATCAGATCATCGCCTACGCCAGCCAATTCTATTTGCTCAAGACGGGAGACCTCATCTTCACTGGCACACCAGCAGGCGTCGGCAGCGTCAAGGAGGGCGACATCATTACAGCGCAGCTCGAAGGAACAGATGTGCTGAACTGCAGGTGCAAATGATAGGTTCAAAATCGTAATCATTGCGGGCGCTCGTGCGGAGGCTCGTGCGGAGGCTCGCATACAGGCCTGTTCCTTTTAGTTTAAAAATAAAATAAGATAAGACTCATAAATAGGGAGAGACTTTTGAATTCTCCCTCTTTCTTTCAGACTTTCTTTCAGGATCCCTATCTCCAAACAATTGTTTTTTCCAGAAAATTGCATTTTTAGACAATAAATTGAAGAAATTCGCGTTATTGTTGCAGTTAAAAGCGCGACTATGAGAATAAAATATATTCTGATGGCATCTTTGTTGATGCTTTGCATACAGAGCGTGCAGGCTTCCTCGGTAGGTCTGCACACCTTTACTGCATCGTCCAAGCTTGCCACAGGAACATGGATTAAGATTTCGCTCGACGGCACAGAGGACGGCATCTACCAGATCACCTATGACCAGCTTACCAAGATGGGGTTCTCCAACCCCGAGCAGGTGGGATTGTATGGCTTTGGTGGTCATCCATTGAACGAAGCCGTGAACTCCATCCATGTCGATGATCTTCCCGAGGTTGCAACCTATCACGATGCGGCCAATCGCCGTATCCTCTTCTACGGACAAGGCACCACTCGCTGGGACTACAACACTACACGTGGATTCATGCAGAGATGCAACACCTACGACACCAAAGCCTACTACTTCCTTCATCAGAAGACCGAAGAAGAGCCCATCGCTATGGAGGAACTTGATCCTCATTTGGGAGCTTCGCACGTATCCGTGAGCCAATATGACGTGCATTGGGTACATGAAGTTGACCTTGTCAATCTAGGACAGACAGGACGTGAGAAGTATGGTGAGTCATTCATCAGCAACCGTGTCCAGACTTTTGATTTCGAAAGTGTTGATCCCGGCACACTGCGCGTCACCACCAACTTCATCGTCGATGCCATCGAGAGCTCCACATATTCCGTGGCTATCAATGGCACCTTGCTTGGAACAAATACCATCGTCCGCAAATCCAATGACTACGCCTTTGCCAACGAAAATACGATGGACAAAACCGTAGAACTCGAAGAATCGACAGGTCTTAGCATCTCGTTGACCTACAATCCTCCAGCAGGGTCCACTCCCTCCATCGCACGACTCAATTACATCCGAATTCAGGCAAAACGAAATTTCTCCAAGCCCAACGACTTCGAGCTTTTCCGTGCACGTGCTGCACACAGCGATATCGTGCAGTATGAACTCGGCAATGCTGTTGATGATGAAATCCAGGTGTGGGACGTATCCCACCCCTGCGACGTAAAACGACAACTCGTATCTGCCGAAAACAGCTTTTCGCCCGAAACCACCGGCATCCGCGAATATGCATTGGTCAATGTCAAGTCAACCGGTTTCAAGGGTGTAGTCAACGAAGGTGCCGTAAGTAACCAGGATCTACATTCATTGCCGATGACCAACATGGTGATTGTCGTCGCCCCCGCCTATACAAACCAGGCCGAACAGCTCGCCGAATATCGCCGCAACAAGGATGGGTTGCACGTCACCATTGTAACACCCGAGGCCATCTACAACGAATTCTCATCAGGCAAGCAGGATGTCACCGCCATTCGTCTGTTCATGAAGATGTTCTACGACCGCTGGCATGGTTCAGCAAAAAGCGGGCTTGATGACCTTGCCGATAATACACGACGCGAACCGCTCTACCTTCTTCTCTGGGGAGATGGATACTATGACAACCATGCCATCGATCGCAACTATTACCTGCCCAGTTACGAGACCGAGTCATCACTTGTCGAAACATCTTCTTGCGTATGCGATGATTACTTCGGATTCCTTGACGACGGCGAAGGCGGCACTTTAGACAGCAACCAACGCTACTCCATCTCTCGCGATGGCTTGGATATCGGTATCGGGCGATTACCTGTCAGCTCTGTGGAGATGTCGAACAACGTGCTTGCCAAAATCATCAACTATGGCAATAATGCCTATCTCGGCACTTGGAAGAACCGTCTCTGCTTCCTCAGCGATGACGACAAGGCAGGCGACACGTTCAACTGCCACGTTAAACATAATGACCAACTGGTCAACACGCTGCAGAAAGCCAACCATAACGAATTCGTCTTCCAGAAGATTTATCTCCCTGCCTACAAGCAGACCGAAAGTGCTTCGGGTACCGATTACCCCGATGCAAAAAAGGAATTCAACGAGACTTTGAAGCAAGGTGTTCTCATGATCAATTATGCCGGTCACGGCAACACCACCGCCATCACCAACGAGAACATGATGACCTCGGCAGCAGCCCAGGAGCTCAACAACAAGCATCTTCCCGTTTGGGTCACCGCTTCTTGCGACGTCTCTCGCTGGGACGAGGACGGCATTTCTATGGGCGAATGTTTGTTGCTCAATCCCAATGGCGGTGCCATTGCCCTCTTCTCGACCGTCCGCGTGGTCTATGCCCAACAGAACCTCCTTCTCAACACGGCCATCATCGACAACATCTTCAACCGTTTCAGCGACGGCACTCGTTACCGTCTGGGAGATATTCTCAAGGCTTCAAAACTCGAACTTGGTTCAGACTATAACAAATTGAACTTCTGCCTTCTGGGAGATCCGTCATTGACGCTCGCCTATCCAGAGCAGCAGATCAAGATCACGCACATCAACGGTGTTCCAACAAAAGATGCCAACGATGTTTTCCAACTCCAGACGCTTAGCAAAGTTACCGTCAAGGGACACGTTCTCAAGACTGGCAGCGAGACCGAAATCGATTCCACGTTCAACGGTCTTCTCTACCCCACTTTCTACGATGCACTTGACACCCTCACGGCTGACAAGGGCTATGTACAGGATCAAGCACCAGTTTATTCCTTTACTACACGCACCAAGAAGGCATTCTCAGGTCGAAGCGAGATTACCAATGGCCAGTTTGAGTTCTCGTTCACCGTCCCCATCGATATCAGTTACAGCGACGAATTGGGTTTGGCCAACCTCTATGCGGCCAGCGAAAACAGCGACGAGGCATCGGGCTTCTACGACAATTATCACCTTATCGGTTCCGATGATTACGTCATCACCGATACTCAAGGCCCTGTCATCAAGCAACTTTTCCTCAATGACAACACCTGGACCGACGGTGGTGTGGTCAATGCGACTCCCTATTTCTTCGCCGAGGTGCAGGACGACGGTGGTTTCAACGCCACAGGCAACACCGTAGGTCACGACATCGTGCTCACTATCCGCTGCACCAGCAACTATCTGCAAGCCAGCGAACAGCACACGCTCAACAACTACTTCACGACCTACACCAACGATCCGACGACTGGCAACGTGCAATACAGCATCCCTGCTCTTGAGGATGGCACCTACGAAGCATCCTTCCGTATTTGGGACGTCTATAACAATCCTACCACTCAGAAGTTTAACTTCACAGTGCTCAATGAAAAGGCGCCCGAAGCCGTGGTCGTGCAAGCCTATCCCTGTCCAGCCAAAACAGGCGACACCGTTACCTTCCGCATCCTCCATAATCGCCCGGAGTCAGCACAAAACATCACACTCCAAGTCTATACCCAGACAGGCTACAAGGTTTATGAAACCACAGCTTCTTCCAGTTCGGCCAGCAAGGTCTATGCCTTCAGTATGGACAACCCGACAATGATCAATCGCGCCATCAATGCCGATGAGACCGGCAATTTCATGGGTGCCGCAACCATCGAATGGAGTTCTTCGACTCTCCGCCCAGGATTCTACCTCTACCGTGTCTTCCTATCGAGCGACGGAAGCACCGAGATGTCAAAGAGCAAGCTCCTGATGGTTAATCCTTGAGATAAATTACCGACCTGCAACCATTGTTATTATTTGGGATGTATCGTCGGTAAACTCCTTCAACTTCCCTTTTTACAACTCATATAATGAAAAAAATCATTGCACTGACACTTTCAGCAGGCATTTCACTATCAGCCCTTGCGCAAGTCGATAAGGAAAGGGCCGAAGCCAATCCCTACAACCCTCTCAACCCAGCCATGATGTCGTTGGGCATCGCCCCCGATGCTCGTGGCGGTGGCATGGGTGACGTAGGTGCCGCTACTGATCCTGATGAGGTGAGTCAGTTCTGGAATCCCGCCAAATATGCCTTTGCATACAGTCGCTGCGGACTCTCACTCAATTATACTCCGTGGCTGCGCAAAATCGTGAGCGGTATTAATCTGATGAATGCAGCAGGATACTATAAGTTCGGATACGACGACAATCAGGCTGTCTCGGCCTCATTGACCTACTTCAGCCTCGGCGAAGTCACCGCCTACAACAGCGAGGGTGTTGAAGTGCAGGTCATCAATCCCATGGAAATGGCGCTCGATGTCGGTTATTCGCGTATGCTGAGCGAGAACTTCTCGATGGGTGTTGTCTTCCGCTACCTGCATTCGGCAATGACTTATACCGACAATGATAACAAGCCCGACAATACCTTCTCGGCCGACATTGCTGCCTACTACGAGGCGTATCCGCAGATTGGCTACAACGAATGCAAGTGGGCATGGGGTCTCAACATCTCCAACATCGGCGGTAAAGTGAGCTATGACGGCGGTACAACGTCGCAGTTTCTGCCCACCAAGGCAAGGCTGGGTACGTCGTTCACCTTCCCCATCGACGATTACAACCTCTTCACCATCAACGCCGATGCCGACAAGTACCTCATTCCAACAGCTCCCAAGCGCGACTACTACAACGACGAGCAGGTCTATCAGGATGCGCTGCGCGACTTCTACGACATGAACGGTTTCACCGGAATCTTCAAGTCGTTCAACGATGCGCCTCGCGGGATGAAGGAAGAACTCGAGGAGATCAGCTGGGGCTTGGGTGCCGAATATACCTACGACCGACGCTTCTTCCTCCGTGCAGGCTATCATTTCGAACACGAGAACAAGGGTGGTCGCAAGTATTTCACCTTTGGTGCCGGCATAGCGCTCAACGTCTTCCATATCGACGCTTCATACGTACTCTCCAGCGAGCAAACTTCGGCCCTTGACCAAACGCTGCGCTTCTCGCTTGGCTTCGACCTTGAAGGTTTGCGCGATATCATGGGCGGACGACGCCGCTGATCCTAAACTACTGTTTATGCACTCATTCATTGACCACATCCCCCACATCATCGCACCTGAGCTCCTGGCCCAGGCGCGAGTTTTCATTGATAGCCATAGTAAATTTGTCATCACTGCCCACATTTCGCCCGATGGTGACGCTATCGGTTCCGTGCTTGGCATGAAGCAATATCTCGAAGCCAAGGGCAAAGAGGCTACCGTAGTCCTCAACGACGCTCCTGGAAATAACCTGTCGTTTATCCCAGGCTATCGCAGTGATGTTATCGTCTTCGACAACCAGAACGACGGAACTCCTTCGCAGCGTGACGAGGCCATCAAAGCTATTCAGCAGAGTGATGCCATGGTCTGCCTCGACTTCAACACGACTACACGTATCGGGAGCATGAAAGACCTTTGGACGAGCCATCCCGCTCCAAAGCTCCTTATTGATCATCATCTTGGCCCCGAGACGAGCCAGTTCGACATCTGCATTTCTCATCCCGAACTTGCCGCCACCTGCGAAGTCATCTACCGTTTCATCCTTGAGATGGGTGATGACGCTTTGCTCAACAAACAGATAGCCACCTCCCTCTTCTGCGGCCTGATGACCGATACCGGATGGTTCATCTTCAATTCCAATCGCCCAGACTTCCATCTCGTCATGGCACGCCTTATGATGGAGAATGTCGATCGCGAGAACATCATCAAGGAGAGCCACGTCGTGCCTGAACGCAAGTTGCGGCTCGCAGGCTACCTAATCAACCAAAAACTGCACGTCGTCCGTGAGCACAAGGCAGCCTATATGTCGCTCAGCTTAGGCGAAAGTCGCAGATACGGACATCAAAAAGGCGATTCGGAAGGATATGTCAACGCTCCGCTCGATATCGAGGGCGTTCAGGTCAGCGCCTTCTTCCGAGAAGAGAAGAATTTCGTCAAGGTCAGTCTTCGTTCCAAGGGCGATTATCCTGTGAATCTCATTGCCGAGAAATTCTTCAATGGAGGAGGTCATCGCAATGCCGCAGGCGGCGAATTCTTGGGCAGTTTGTCACAAGCAGAAGCTATTTTCGTTAAAGTATTGCCCCTTTTCGACAAATATCTGCAATAAATTTGGTGGAAAGCAAAAAAATACGTAACTTTGCCGCCCATTCAAGAACAAATATGAAGAAAATCCTTTACACCTTCGCCGTGTTGTTATTCGCGGCTGTTTTTGGTGCATGTTCCGACACTCAGACCTACGCCGATCTGGTCAACAATGAGGAGGACTGCATCAACTATCTTGTCGCAAAAGAGAATCTCAATGTCATCTCCATCAATGAGGAGACAATGAACAACTGGACCAACTACGTGCTCAAAGATAGCATCAGTCCGACGGAATACATTCAGCTTGGCCAGTGGTACACCGTAACTGAAGGCTATTTCAAGCGTCTCTATTTCCGCATCAACGACTGGGGCACCGGCTTCCATCGTTGGCAGGCTTGGAAAGCTTACCAAGACAGCATTTCGAACAATCTGGCACCACGTGTCAAACCCGATTCAGTATCATTCTACGACAACAAGGTCATCAATGGCAGCTACGTACTCGTGCGCTACGACAGCCTTTTCCTCATGACCGACTCGCTCGACATTCACTCCGACAGGCCGGCCGACAATCTCAATCCCTACAGCTACAAGATCATTTTCGGCTGGAATGAATCGTATTACGCCACGTCCTACTACTCCTATTATATGGGGTCCAGTTCCTCGTATTCATGCACCAGTGGAGGTCTGGCATTCCCCCTTCGCTATCTGTGGTACGACAGCAGCGTTTCGCTTATCGTGCCGTTCTCGCTCATCGAAAGCGAATACAGCAGTTATTATTATACTTTCTACTACGGCAACGTTAGATACACGAAACCGAATTATCTGCCTGAGGAATAGCCCTCTCGAACCCTTCACTACATTTCAGAACTTTTCAGAACCCTAAAATACAATGAGTCTCATCAAATCCATTTCCGGCATTCGTGGCACCATCGGCGGCAAGGTCGGTGAGGGCCTCAATCCCCTCGATATCGTAAAGTTTACGGCAGCATACGCCACCGTGATCCGTCGCACCACCAAGAACCCCTCGGGCAAGATTGTCGTTGGGCGAGATGCACGTCTTTCAGGTGAAATGCTTTACCAGTGCGTCAGTGGCACTCTCATCGGCATGGGCTTCGATGTTATCAATATTGGCCTGGCCACCACTCCCACCACCGAGATTGCTGTAACTGCCGAAAAGGCCGATGGCGGCATCATCCTGACTGCCAGTCATAATCCCATCCAGTGGAACGCCCTCAAGCTGCTCAACAGCGAAGGCGAATTCTTCGACAAAGCTACTGGTGAGCAAGTGCTCAAGATTGCCGAAGCAGAGGATTTTGATTTCCCTGCTATCGCCCCAAAGACTTATACGGGAAAGGAGTCGCAAACCGAGTCGTCACCCAACTACGAAGGCAATCCTCTTGGGCACATCATCCTCAAGGACTACACCTGTTATCATATCCAGGAGGTGCTGAACCTCAAGCTTGTCGATCAGGAGGCTGTTCGCAAGGCTCACTTCCGTGTCGTCTGCGACTGCATCAATTCCATCGGTGGCGTTGTCATTCCACAACTGCTCAAGGAACTTGGTGCAGAAGTTGTAGAACTCAACTGCCAACCCACTGGAAACTTTGCCCATACTCCCGAGCCCATCGTCGCAAACCTGAAAGGCATTTCCGACTTCATGAAGGAGGCTTACAAGAAAGGTCATCCCTATGACCTCGGTGTCATCGTTGACCCCGACGTTGATCGTCTCGCTTTTGTACAGGAGACAGGTGAACTGTTCGGCGAAGAATACACCCTTGTGAGCGTGGCCGACTATGTGCTGCAACACACCCCAGGCAACACTTGCTCCAACCTCTCCTCAAGCCGTGCCTTGCGAGATGTCACACGTGCCCGTGGCGGACAATACAGCGCCGCTGCTGTAGGCGAAGTGAACGTCGTAGCCAAAATGAAAGAGACCAATGCCATCATCGGTGGCGAAGGCAATGGCGGTGTCATTTATCCCGCATCGCATTACGGACGTGACGCCCTCGTCGGCGTAGCCCTTTTCCTTACCAATTTGGCGAAATTGCGTTCCGAGAACCCGAAACTCACCGTCAGCGAGTTGCGCAAGACCTACCCTCCATACGAGATCGCCAAGCAGCGTGTGGATCTCTCCCCCGAGATCAACGTTGATGCCATTCTCTTGCGCATGAAGGAAAAGTATGAAGGCAAGCCTAGCATCGAGGTCACCGATATCGACGGCGTGAAACTCGACTTCCCTGACCGCTGGGTACATCTCCGCAAGTCCAACACTGAGCCCATCATCCGTATCTATGCCGAAGCCAGCACCATGGAGGAAGCCCAAAAGACGGCCGACCAGATCAAGGCAGAGATTGGATAAACAGGTTCAATGAGTTACCTTATACATTGGTTTTACCTAAAAAAAACACAAGAATATGAAAGCGCTATCATTCGGCTCATTCGCAATTCTGTCGTCAATGGTTCTTCTGTCCTGTGCGAACAGACCCGACCAGACAGACATTGTTGTTCTCTACACCACCGACATGCATGGAGCATATCTCCATTATGATATTCGCACCAACATGCCTGCGGTGACGTCGATGGCTAACGTCTGCACATACATCAAGCAGCAACGCGAGGAATATCCCGATGCCGTTTTGCTTTTTGATACGGGTGACTGTCTGCAAGGACAACCCTCGATGTATTACTACAATTACGTAGATACTGTTTCTCCCCACCTCGTACCCCTTGTTTACAACTATGTGGGATACGATGCGGTTGGTCTTGGAAACCATGATGTCGAAACAGGCGAGAAAGTCTATCATGACCGTGTGGCGCCTCAGTTCCGTAAGCGGTGGCTCTGCGCCAATGCCATCGACGAACGTACTGGGAAACCTATGTTCACCCCTTATCGCGTCTTCAAACGTTCTGGTGTCAAAGTTGCTGTGCTGGGCATGATTACACCGAACATCGATGCATGGCTGCCCAAGAAGCTATGGCCTCACCTCGAATTCCAGGACATGGTGGAATGTGCCGAATATTGGTTGCCCATCATCCGGGAGAAGGAGCAGCCCGACGTGGTGGTCGGACTTTTCCACTCGGGTACCGACTACCACATTGACGGCAATGACCTCGACACCCCGAAGAACGAAAACGGTTCGATTCCCGTAGCCACCAAGATTCCAGGCTTCGATCTTATACTTTGCGGACACGACCATCAAGGCAATATGTTCACTATCACCAATGTCAACGGTGATTCAGTCAAGGTGCTCGATGCACAGACGGCTGCGGCCAAAGTGGGTCGTGCCATGATACATCTGGTCTTCAACAAAGAGACCAACAAGTACGACAAGCAGATTGAGACCGAATTGATCGACATGACCGAGTATGAACCGGACGACGATTACTGCAAGACATTCCAATACGCGGTCAATGAGGTCAACGAATTCGTCGATTCACCCATCGGCTATCTCACCGAGACGCTTTATGGAGAGCCTTCGCTTTATGGTCCATCCAAGTTTATGGATTTCATCCACAACGTGCAACTCGACGCCACAGGTGCCGATGTCAGTTTTGCTGCCGTGCTTGCCGCTCACGATTCCGTGCCTGCCGGTCCTATCACCATGCGTCAGCTCTTCACCCTCTATCGTTACGAAAATACGCTTGTCACAGTCAATATGACAGGCGAAGAGATTGAAAAATATCTCAATTACGGCTTCAGCAAGCAGTTCAATGCCATGAAGGACGAGAACGATCACCTCTTGGCATTCATGCTCGATGATGATGGCAACGTGGAGTATAATGTCTATGGCCCTCGGTTCCTCACACCCACTTACAACTTCACCAGCGCTGCGGGAATCAAGTACCAGGTCAATCTCAACAAGCCTCGCGGAAAGCAGCTACAGATTACCGGGATGAGCAACGGGTCGAAGTTTGATAAGACAAAGACCTATAAGGTGGCTCTTAACAGCTATCAAGCCAACGGTGGCGGCAACTTTGTGCCCGAAGGACTCGGCTGGACCAAGCATCAATTTGAGCAACACGTTATCGAATGGTCCGATAAGGATGTGCGACACTATGTCGCCGACTACATTCATGAGCACGACACCATCGTTCCGCGTCTTCGTGGAGATTGGAGTGTGGTACCCGAAAACTGGTTCAAGAAGGGCATCCAAACGGATATGAAATTCATTAGCCCCCAACAGCGATAATGCTGAAACTACATCATCTCAGTATAGGATACAATGATTCCGCACCTGTCGTCTCGTCGATAGATGCGGAATTGTCTGATGGATGCTTCTGCTGTCTGCTGGGCCGTAATGGCACAGGCAAGAGCACTCTGCTGCGCACTATTGCCGGACTCCAGAATCCCCTCAGCGGGACTATCGATCGGCCGGATAGCATTGGCATCGTTCTGACCCTGGTACCCAATTTACTTAACACCCGGGTACGCGAAATGGTGGCCTACGGACGACTGGCTCATACAGGAATATGGGGGCGGCTCCATAATGAAGATTATGCTATGGCCGACGAAGCTATCCGTTTGGTCGGCATCCAGGACATCGCCGAACGACTGCTCAGCACACTAAGTGATGGTGAGAAACAGAAGACCATGATAGCACGTGCAATCGCCCAGCAGTCACCCATCCTCTTGCTCGATGAGCCTTCGGCCTTCCTCGACTATCCCAGCCGACGCGAAATGATGCGTCTGCTACAAGATCTCGCTCACCACCAGCAGAAGACTATCCTGCTCAGCACCCACGACGTGGAGCTGGCAGCACAAAGCGCCGACATCCTCTGGATCATCAACGACAACTCAATGTATAAAAAAACTCCCCAGGAATTTAGTCCTGAGGAGCTATAAAGAATCACGCTTCTGGAATCATATCCGGCGTAGCCGACGAGACAGCCACCTCCTTGTTGATCTTCGAGCAAAGACCCTGCAATACCTTGCCAGGGCCACACTCGATGAATTCGGTTGCTCCTGCTGCGACCATGGCTTCCACCGACTTGGTCCAGCGCACTGGACTGGTAAGCTGCTTTACGAGATTCTGCTTGATCTCCTCGGCATCAGTGTGAGCCGTTGCATCGACATTCTGATAGATGGGGCACCTGGGAGCGCTGAACGTGGTCGATTCAATAGCCTCGGCAAGTTCGGCGCGTGCCGGTTCCATGAGGGGCGAATGGAAAGCGCCACCCACCTTGAGCGGAGCCACACGCTTCACGCCCATCTCCATCAACTTGGCACCTGCGGCTTCTACAGCCTCCACTGCCCCCGAAATGATTACTTGGCCAGGGCAGTTGAAGTTGGCAGCCACCACAGCACCATCAATCGAAGCACAGACTTCCTCAATCTGCTCATCACTAACCACAACATTTCGCTGCAGAACTGCAGCCATCGTGCCGGGCACCTTCTCGCAGCATTTCTGCATCGCCTGAGCACGCTTGCTCACCAGCTTCAAGCCATCCTCGAAAGAAAGAGCTCCCGAAGCTACCAAAGCCGAAAATTCGCCCAATGAATGACCAGCTACCATATCTGGTTCGATACCACGCACAATAGCGGGAATCACTGAGCAGAGGAACACGGCAGGCTGTGTTACCTTGGTCTGCACGAGGTCCTCAGGTGTACCATTGAACATCAAATTGGTGATGCGGAAACCCAATATATCATTGGCCTGTTCAAAAAGTTGACGGGCCTGTTCATTTTCATCATAAAGGCTTTTACCCATGCCTACAAACTGCGATCCCTGTCCCGGGAAAACGAAAGCTTTTGCCATATTCTTGATTATTAAAAAGTAGTTTTTATTCAAAATCTCTGCAAAGATAAGGCTTTTCCACGAATCGGCAAAATCCATTTAGTTCTTTCGACAACAATTTGCTCAAAACATCGGTTTTGTAAGAAAATGCGAATGTCCAACTGTCAAAAATTCATCAATACACGTCTTTGCCGCAAAAAATGGGCACTAAGTTTGTACATTTAAAATAAAAGCATTATCTTTGCAGCCGAAAATAGGTCCATTCACAGTACTCTTAATACATTAATCATCATGATAACAACAAAAGCAGGCCTCGATCCTGAGCGCTTCGTGTCAGTCGTTGACGGCAAGAAGACTGCCCTTTATGTACTCAAGAACAACAAGGGCGCAGAAATGTGTGTATGTAACTACGGAGGTACCATCGTCTCACTGATGATGCCTGATCGTCAAGGCGAATTTGCCGATGTCGTTTTAGGCATGGACAGCATCGACGGATTGGTAAATGGTCCAGAGCCTACATTGGGTGCTGCCATCGGTCGCTATGGCAACCGCATTTCTGGTGCCAAATTCACCCTCGGTGGAGTAGAATATCAGCTCGCCTTCAACGATGGCCCCAATAGCCTGCACGGCGGCCTCAAGGGCTACCATAAGGTCGTTTGGGATGCTGAACAGATCAACGACGAGACCCTCGTGCTCCGCTATACCAGTGTTGATGGAGAAGAAGGATTCCCAGGCACACTTAAGATTGAAATGTGCTACAAACTGACCGACGACAACGAGGTACGTCTCGACTATAAGGCTACCACCGACAAGTTGACGCTCTGCAATCTTACCAATCACTCCTATTTCAACCTTGCAGGCATCCAGAAAGTGACCCCGACCGTTGAAGGACAGATGCTCACCGTCAATGCCGACCGTTACCTGCCTATCGACAAAGTCAGCATCCCATTCGGCGAGAAGGCTCCCGTAGAGGGCACTCCATTCGACTTCCGCACTCCACATCTCGTAGGTGAGCGCATCAATGCCGACGACGAGCAGATTCGCAACGGTTCCGGCTACGACCATTCGTTCGCCATCAATCAAGAGAAACCGGGTGAACTCACCCTCGCTACTGTCTTTGAGGATCTCCAGAGTGGCCGCGTCATGAAGACCTATACTACCGAACCTGGTATCCAAGTATATACCGGCAACTTCCTCACTGGCTTCGAGGGCAAACACGGCTGTGCTTTCCCACGTCGTTCAGGTATCTGCTTCGAGTCACAGCATCATCCCGACTCCCCAAACAAGCCTCAGTTCGAGCAAGCAACTTTGGCTCCTGGCGAAGTTTATCACCAGCTCACCATCTACGCCTTCTCAACCAAATAATCTAGCAAGCCTGGAACCTCTGGAAAACCCAGAGTTTCTAGAACATCTAGAAGAGATCAATTATCAACAAATAATAATTAATTAACAAAAATGGCAAAATCTGAAAAGAAGCGCAGGAAGATCTTCGGCTTCCACACGCCTTTCAACAAGGCATCCAAGGAGCAGAAGGCTAATGCAGCCGCTATGGCAGCATATCTTGCAAAGAAGGACTAAACTCCGTTTAAGGGGCACACTTATTGTGTGCCCTTTTCTACATCCAAATAACCTCTTTTTGTTCCATTTAAAACATTTTAATATCATGGACAGTCAAACTATTCTCGAGAAATTCACCAAGCATCTTGGAGGCAATGCAACAGCAATTTACGCTTCTCCAGGCCGTATTAACCTTATCGGTGAGCACACCGACTACAATGGAGGCTTCGTATTTCCAGGTGCCGTAGAGCAGGGCATGATCTGTGCATTCCGTCCCAATGGGACCCGCGTGATCCGCGCCTACAGTGCTGACCTCAAGGACTATGACGAATTCTCAATCGACGATCCCGCAGGTCCTCATGCCAGCCACTTCCGCTATGTCTTTGGTGTAGCACGTGAAATGATGGCACGTGGCGTTGATGTGCAAGGATTCGACACTGCCTTTGCAGGCGATGTACCTCTTGGTGCCGGCATGTCGTCGAGTGCAGCCCTTGAAAGCACTTTCGCATTCGCAATCAACGATCAGTTTGGTGACAATAAAATCGAGAAGATGGAGCTTGCCAAAGTTGGCCAAGCTACCGAACACAAATATATCGGCGTAAACTGCGGAATCATGGACCAGTTCGCATCCGTCTTTGGCAAGAAAGGCAACCTCATGCGTCTCGACTGCCGCAGCGGTGAGTTCCAGTACTTTCCCTGGAACCCGAAGGAGTACCGCCTCGTCCTCATCAACAGCCGTGTAAAGCACGAACTCGTAGGCAGCCCTTACAACGATCGCCGTCGCAGCTGCGAGAATGTCGTTGCTGCCATCAATGCCAAGTTCCCCGAGCTGAAGGCCCAAACCCTGCGCGACTGCACATGGGATCATCTAGAGGCCGTCAAGGACACTTGTGACCCCGTTGACATCAAGCGTGCCAAGTTCGTCCTCGGCGAAGTCGATCGCGTATTGGCAGTTTCCGATGCCCTGGAGCGTGGTGATTATGAGACCGTTGGTCAGAAGATGTACGAAACCCACTATGGACTCTCTCGCGACTATGAGGTAAGCTGTGAAGAGCTCGACTTCCTCAACGATGTGGCCTTCGACTGCGGTGTTACCGGCTCTCGCATCATGGGCGGTGGCTTCGGCGGTTGCACCATCAACCTCGTGCGCAACAACCTTTACGAACTCTTCACCACCACCGTTGTGAAGCGTTTCGCCGAGAAGTATGGTAAGAAGCCCGTTGTCATCCCCGTTGTCATTGGTGATGGCTCACGCCGTCTCGCATGAGATATTTCATCTATTTGCAATACGATGGCACCTCCTACCATGGATGGCAGACACAACCCAACTGTGTGACCGTCCAGGAGACCATCGAACAAAAGCTCTCGCTGCTCACGCGGCGAGAGCTCTTTATCGTAGGTGCCGGACGCACTGATACGGGTGTTCATGCACGACTTATGGTGGCACATTTCGACATCGATTACGAAGTTGATTGCGAACAACTCACCTTCAAACTTAACGGCCTACTCCCTTCCGACATCGCCATTCTTCGCATTGTGCCCGTCACCGACGATGCTCATGCTCGGTTCAGTGCCCTCAGCCGCACATATCGTTACTACATCACCACACGAAAATCGCCTTTCGACCACCTCTACACGATGCGCACCTATCGTACGCTCGATGTCGATCTGATGAACGAAGCCGCAGCACGACTCTTCGACTATATCGACTTCACTTCGTTCGCCAAGCTCCACACCGACGTCAAGACCAACAACTGTCGCATCATGCACGCCCATTGGGATCGTACCACCGACGGCCTTGTCTTCTGCATCAAGGCCGACCGTTTCTTGCGCAACATGGTACGCGCCATTGTCGGCACGCTCATCGACGTGGGACGTGGCCGCCTGTCGGTTGCTCAGTTCTGTGAAACCATCGAAAAGAAAAACCGCTGCTCGGCTGGCGACAGCGTCCCCGCCTCCGGCCTCTTTCTCGAAGATGTCGAGTATCCTCAGGAAATCTTTCTCTGACTCACCTCTCCGATCACTCGGAATACTCCGATTATTCTGAGTACTCCGATTACTCCGAAAAACCCGACCTCTCCACCCATGACACACCGTACATTTCCCCTCCTAACCCTTCTGGCTCTCACATTCTTCAGCACATCCCAGTCACAGGCTCAAGTCACCGAACAAATACCTACGGCCGATGCAGTAGGAGCCAAAGTGTGTCCTTCCGTCATTGCTCCCATCGGTGCGACCTTCGAAGGTATGCCGCAGCTCCAGCGTCCCGTATTTCCCGAGCGCACACTCAGCATCCAAAAGACAAAGGGCAACATCCAAAAGGCCATCGATCAGTTGGCGAAGCGCGGTGGCGGTCACGTCATCATTCCTAAAGGCGAATGGACATCAGGGCGAATCACTTTGCGTGACGATATCGACCTGCATCTTGAAGCAGGAGCCAGCATCCGCTTCTCCAATCGTGTCGAAGACTATCTTCCGGCTGTCTTCACTCGCAACGAGGGTGTGGAACTCTATTCCCTCGGCGCGTTGATCTATGCCCATGGAGCCCGTAACATTGCCGTGACTGGTGCAGGTTTCGATACCGATGGCAAGCCTCTATCTCGTCTCATCGGTCCTGGTAAGGAAAACGAGATTTATGCAAATCGCATGGATGGGCTTGTCGTGGAGGACTTCATTAACCTGAATAGTCCTGTCGAGGAACGTATTTTCGACGGTAAATCCCTGCCTACCACAGTTCTTGGCCCTAAACTGCTTGCCAACGACTCGCTTCTCCAACTCAATGCCCACTGTATCTTCCTGCCCATGTTCTTCGCTCCTGTGCAATGCTCGAACGTATTGCTCGAAGGCGTGGAGTTCGAGGAACCTCTCTTTTGGAACATCACTCCCGTCTATTGTGACTCGGTCATCATTCGCGGCTGTGCTGTCAACAGTTATGGTGGTCGCACCGATGGCATCGACATCGAATCGACCAGCAATGTACTCATCGAATACTGCACGTTGGCTTGCGGCGACGACTGTTTCACACTTAAGGCAGGACGTGCCGAGGACGGATTGCGCGTGAATCGTTCCACCGAAAATGTCGTCATCCGTTATTGCCTGGCTGAACGCGGCCCTGGAGGTGTTACGTTTGGTTCCGAAACAGCTGGCATGATCCGCAAGGTATATATGCACGATTGTGTCTTCACTTCGCCCAACAATGGCTTCTATTTCAAGTCACGACGCAATCGAGGTGGTGGCGGCGAAGACCTATCATTCCGACGCATCCGTATGCTCAATCCTGGACGAGCCTTCTACTTCGACATGCTCGGCTCTACGATGTATGTAGGCGAACTCGCCAATCGACTGCCTGTGCGCGACATCACTCCCCTAACCCCCGTCTTCCGTCGAATCACGATGGATCAGGTGCTCGTCGAATCGTGCAAGGAACTGATGCTCTTAAAAGGACTACCCGAGAGTCCCATCGAGGATCTCTCCATCTCTCATCTCGAAGCCAACACCCGTGACCGTGATCTCAAGGTTCAGGATGTCCTCGGCTTTATCATGACCGACTGTGTAATCAAGTAAAAGAAACACATGCCTTCATCGTACACTATCGACCAAGATAGAGTTGGTCTTGATTCTCTCTTTATTACTACCAAAACTATGAAAAACTACAAAAAAAGCTTCAAATTCATCAAAAAATAAGATAAAATACGCCTTAGATTACTTTTTTAGTATTTTTTTATTGTATTTTGAGTGAATATATAAATAAATTTATTATATTTGCCCCCGAAAAAATATAAAAATTATCCCAAACGGTATTCCAAATATTACTAAGATAATTTTCAAATGGTTGATTTTATCAACCAAACAAACCTATACCGAACGTCCCTCAAGTATTAGGCTAATTGATTTACCAATGAAGGAACGCTGAATCTTGAAGCGTTATTATTAAATTACGCGCGCGCGAAAGGACTACATATAATGTTGAAGAAATTTTCGACCATACTTCTTCTTATGATGCTGGTGACTGTAACATCAGCAGATATCAAGGATTATCCGTATGTGATCATCCTTGAAGCCAATGCCCCTGAGCTCGAGGTAACCGATTCATTGTTTTATGAAATCTCACGCAATGTTGTATTCCCCGTTAACCAATACATCATCGGCAAGCATTCTGAGATCCGAAAGGAATTGACAGAAGATATCCTTCCACGTTTCAACAATCTCAACTACCGACTTGACATAATGAACATCCGAGGCGCTGCCTCACCTGAAGGGCCATATTCTTGGAACAAAATCCTGTCGGAGCGCCGTTTGAATTCACTGCTCCAGATCATCAACGACAACAGCAACTTCTCCATGTACGCTCCAATCAGGACCTTCGAGGTTCCCGAGGACTATATCTATTTGCTTCGTATGATGAAGGAGAATAATGACAAGGACTACGACCGTGTGGCAGCCATCGTCAACAAGTATATCGACAGCGATCAGAAGAACCTTAAGGCCGAACTGATGATGATAGATGGCAAACGCCTATGGTACCGCCTTCTCAGACAGTATTTCCCAGCGATGCGTGCAGCTCGAGTGGTCCTGATCTTCCGCAAAAATTTCGACTTGACTGCTGAAGAACTAAAGCCCATACATCCATTAATCTTCGAGAAACCGGAAATAAAGGTGCCGGATCTTTATCCTGTTATGTCCCAACGGCACAAGATTCCTCGTCGCGAGCTGCTCTCCGTCAAGACCAATCTCCTTTTCGACTTCGCCTACGTACCTGGTTATGACCGCTGGTGTCCGATTCCCAATGTCGCTATCGAGTATTATCCACTGCACGGACATTTCACCTATGGTGCCAGTTTCGACTTCCCTTGGTGGCAGCACTACTGGGATCACAAATACTTCCAGATTCACAACTACCAGCTCGAGACACGATATTATTTCCGCAATGGAGATGTTCGCGAGCGCGGATATGGCAACGGAGCAGCCTATCAAGGATGGTATTTGCAAGCCTATGCCAACGGAGGCATCTACTGTCTTTGCTTCGATGCCAATCGTGGATGGATTGGCGAAGGTTTTGGTGGCGGTCTTGGCTTGGGTTATGTAATGCCGCTCAGCAAGAATGGTCATTGGCGTCTGGAGTTCGGCGCACAGTTCGGTTACTTTTGGACCAAGTACGACCCATTCCAATATGAGTGCCCGGTTGTCCCGACGGAACAAGACCATCTCTACTATTACAAGTGGACACTCTCAGCCGAACTTTTCAAGAAGCGTCAGTACCGTTGGAATTGGATCGGCCCCACCCGCGTTGGTGTCACACTATCTTACGACCTACTCTACCGCAAGCCTTCCAAGAAAGGTATCAGTTTCAAGAATTGGGAATGGTCATACTAACTGACAAATAAAAAACAAAAGTGAAAACAATGAGCAGACATATAGTACAAGCCTTCAAGGCGGCATGGCAGAAGTCATGCCGCAAAGGGTATGCTATACTCTCCTCTTCACTTTTCCTCGCCCTGACATCACCGATTCTGATTGGTTGTGTGCGCGAACCAGAATTGCATCTGCATGATGGTGGCGATATCATCATCAAGATGCCCATCGTGCACCTCGAACTGGATGTCTTCTGGGACTATGTGACCGACCTCGGTATTCCTTACGACTGGACCAAAGAGTGGTACTATGGTTGGGATGATTACGACAAGGAACTTTTCGGAACCCTCGGTTACGAAGAACCTGATGCCTTCAACATCCGTCGCTACTATACGGGTATGACCCCTTATGTTCCTCACACTCGAGCACAATCGAACTACGTCAACGGTTATGTCCTGGAGACATCATTCGACTGGGGTTTCTGGGATATCCTCGCTTGGAATGATATCAAGACTATCGACGGCATCCAAAGTCTTCTCTTCGACGAGACCACGACTCTCGACTCCGTTACCGCATATACAAATATGACGATGAACTCCAGTCGCTATCATGCTCCTAAATACACCCGCTCGTTCTATCAGCCTGAAGGACTCTTCGCTGCATACGAACAAGGCATCGACATCAATCGAAACCTCAATGATTTCTACTATGATGAGGAACGTGATCTTTGGGTAAAGAACATCAACATGCTGCTGGAACCCGTCACCTACATTTATCTGACGCAGGTGATCTTCCACAACAACAAGGGCCGTGTGGTAGCTGTCGAAGGTAACGCCAACCTCTCAGGCATGGCACGAAGTGTAGTACTGAACTCAGGCATTGCAGGTAGTGATGCGATTGTCGTTGACTACAACGTCCGCTTCAAGAAGGATTGTAACATGAATGGTGAAAGTGTTGATATCGCAGGCGGTCGCCTGATGTCTTTCGGAATATGCAATATCAATGGCACCCGTTACGCCGAAAGCCGAGCCGGCGTCACTCGCGCTGACGACGGTATAAAACACTACATGGACGTGACCATGCAGTTCAGCAATGGCATGGACTCCACCTTTGTCTTCGAGGTGACCGACCAGGTGCAGAAGCGATTCAAGGGCGGCGTCATCACCGTAGAGTTAGACATGGACACCGTTCCGATTCCGAAACGCAAGGGAGGATCCGGATTCGATGCCGTCGTTGTTGACTACGAAGATGGTGGCACCCAAGAATTCGACTTGTAATCAGAGATATGAAATACACGAGATAATTGGCAGAATAAATCAGATAAAACTATACACAAGAAAATGAAAAAGTATCTTTTGCTCCTCGCAGCTGCTGCAAGTGTAACACTTGTAGGCTGTACCAGCGACAACTTCGTTGGAGTTACAAATGTTGAGAATCCAGAAGAGCAGGTTGCTATCGATTTCGGAAGCAACACGCAGGCTAAGACACGTGCAGACCATGCAGAGTCAGCTCAACTTCTGGGTGGCAAATTCCACATCTTTGGTCAGAAGACCTCAGGTGGTACCACCAGCACTATTTTCGACAATTATCTTCTCGAATACGCCGAAGGCACTGCTGGTACGACAGAATCCAACACTGCCGATTGGGAATATGTCGGAAAGACCTCATTGAAGGGAGCCTACCAAGACATCAAGTACTGGGACTACAGCGCTTCAGAATACAAATTTGTTGCCGTTGCTGGTCTTGGTGCAGACGAAACCATCAAAAACACCGAAGATGGAATGCGTATAGAAGTAACCGATGCAAATTCCCTGACGAATATTTATGTCGCTGACCGCATCACAGCCACCCCGACAGCACAGGCTGCAACGGCTACGACCCCGGCTACCGTGCCATATAATCAGACTGTGACATTCAAGTTCCGTCGTCTGGGTGCTCAGATGCGTATCGGTTTCTATGAGACCGTTCCCGGCTATGCCATCAAGGACCTCGTATTCTACTATATCGGTGCTCCTTCCGGCAGCACAACTGTCGGTGTAGGTGCAGCGTTCCCTTCTTCAGGCAAGTTTACGGTTACTTATGATGACGCAACCAATGCAGCAGTCACTTCGTTTGCAGGCGCTACCAATAAGCTCGCGTTTTCAAATACCTTCGGTGAACTTGACTACACATCAGTTTCTGCAGTCAAGGCAGGTCAAGCTTCCAAATTCATTGCAGCTGACGGTTCCATCTCCGACACTGAAGTCAAGGCATTCATTGGTTCATCCGCCAGTGAGGCTACTTTTGGCAAAGGTTCCTATACCATCGATGGCACTTCGGGGGTCACTTCCGATTACAAGCCAATCCTTCCATACGAGCAGAATTCGCTTAAGATGCAGATGCGTGTTGACTATACTCTCGTTGCTCTTGACGGAAGCGGCGAGGAGATTCATGTACGTGACGCTTACGTGAGTGTTCCCGCAGAGTATCTGAAGTGGAAACCAAACTATTCTTACACTTACATTTTCAAGATCACTGACAGGAGCAATGGCTATACTGGCGAAGGTGGTGGCGGCGATGTCACAGTCGGTCCTGGACGTGATCCAGATCCCGAAAAGGGTGGTGATAACGATCCTTCAGACGCAGATGGTGACGGCGAAGTAGATCCTCCTTATGTTCCGGATCCCAACTATCCGAATCCATATATCGACGATCCAGACTCTGATGACCCGAATGACGTCATTCCTAATCCGGATGCTCCATTGGTACCGAACCCAGCCTATCCGGAACAACCCGATGCTCCAAGCGGCGACCAGGGTGACCCATCCAATCCTGTACCCACCCCAGAAGATCCGAACAACCCGGGCAATCCCGATCCAGAGAATCCTGCAGAGCTGTTCCCAATCACCTTCGACGCTATTATCATTGATGAAGTCGAGGAGAATCAGGAGACTATCACCGAGGTCACCACTCCTTCCATCACAACTTATTCGGCCACAAGTGATGTTACCACCAACGATGAGTACAAAGTCGGCGAGGAAATCATCATCTCAACTGAGGACGGCGTAATTCCAACGGCATGGGACTACATCCTCTCAACAGAAGAGGTTACAGAAGCCAAGGCGGCAGTCATTTTTGCGACCGCCACATGGACATCTCTCGGTACCGATAAAAAGGCATCCCTAACACCGACAGAAGCGGGCTATTACGTAATCCGTCTGACCACAGCCAGCGCTACAGCTTACAAGGTAATCAAGGTAATCAACTAAATCCCTCTCCCTTGTGGAGGGGGCCTCTGAAACAAGAATATCCAAATTATTTAATAAACCAATTAAATCTTCCTAATTATGAAAAAGTATTATTCTTTCATTGCTTTAGCAGCTTTTGCTCTAGCAAGCTGCACAAGCGACGAATTCGTTGGGGAAAACAACCCAACTCAGAAAGGCACTGAAGGAGGTAGCATCATCTCATTCGTTTCCTCCGGTCAAGGTCGCACCCGTGCAGACATTACAGGTGATGCTGCAGCCACTCTTCTCGGAGACCATTTCTATGTAACAGGCACCAAGGGCACTGAGCAAGATGCAAACCCCAGTGAGACTCTTGTATTTGACAACTACTTGGTAGCCTTCTCAACAAACACAGCAGGCACCACTGAGTCTAACACTGCAAATTGGGAGTATGTTGGTATAACTCCAGGAACTGACCCTTATCAGAATTATGCGAAGTTGTCTTCTGTTAACAGCCAAACTATCAAGTACTGGGATTATAGTACGGATCAGTATGATTTCCTTGCTTTTTCAACTGGCACTTTTAAGGCTGTTGATGGCAATTCTGGCGCAGATGATGAAATTGGTGTAACAGCCATGAAATATGGTGCTGATCTTGCCAATAGTGCAACCGCTTATAGTTTCGATATTCCATCCGTTGCCGCTCTTTCCAATGTATTTATCTCTGACATTACAGAGGTGACAAAGGCAAACTATGGCAACGAGGTAACTCTGAAATTCAAGAACCTTGGTTCAAAGGTTCGTATTGCACTCTATGAGACCGTTCCTGGTTATGCCGTTAAAAATGTTATATTCTATACAATTGATGGCACTAATGATTTCGAAGATGCCGATAAGTCAACGACAGCTACCTTGATTAGCGCTAACGCCTCAGGTCTTCCTATCAAGGGTAAAATCGATGTTTATTTTCCACATGTAGGAAATAGCAACGAGTCAGAAGCTGATTATGACAAGGCTACAGCTACTGTAACTGCAGCTTCTACAGGAGGCTCTGAGAAGTTCCAGCTTTATGGCGCACTTTCCAATTTCGCTACGAGCAAGGAAGGTGATGAAGCTGATGGAGACTATATCGGACGCACACTCCCTACTGCAACTTTTGCAGGTGTTGAGGCCGCTGATTATTATACGACAGTTTTCCCAGTTAGTTCTAGTGATCCTCTCACTCTTCGCGTAGATTATACGCTGGTTTCTATCGACGGCTCTAATGAGGAAATCAACGTTTATGGTGCCAAGGCTGTAGTTCCCTCTACTTACACCCAGTGGTTGCCTAACTATGCATACACCTACATCTTCAAGATCTCCGACAACACCAATGGTTGGACTTCTCCCGAAGCCAGTACAGATGGTACAGATGCAGGTTTGTTCCCAATCACATTCGATGCTGTTGTAGCCGAAGCCACAGATGCTACTGGCGAGCAGACCACTATAACCACCGTAGCTGCTCCAACTATCACAACCTATCAGCAGGGACATAATAACTCAACCAATGAGTATAAGAAGGGTGAGAAGAACTTATATGTTCAGGTTATGGACAATAGTGCTGTACCCGCCAAATTGGTTACCTCACTTTCTGACGACAACTCCGTTCTTTACGCAATTAGCGACGCTGATGCCACTGAAGCCGACGTAATGAATGCTCTTGAGAATCGTACAACTGGAATTAATGTCGCTGATGTCATAGGTCGCAACTCTATCTCTCTTACCAAGAATGCCAATATCAGCAATACTGCTACTTCGATTGTCAATGGTGTAGATGATAATCCCATTACTGTGGCATCTGGTTCAGCTGCAGAGATTACTATTAACAATCTTGATGCGGGATCTTATGCTTACGTTTACGACTACACAAGTGGCGACAAGACTACTGTAACCGAGTATCAACCCATCGATGTTTCAGGTGGAACTGTTGGCGAAAGCGGCAAGACCTACTACTTTATTACAGTTGCGACGCTGAATGATATTGAAGACGTCACGACAGATGGAGAGGCGGTTGACAATGATTACGTTTACTTCTCGAAGACAACCAACGGAGGAAGTACTACAAAGTATTCTTATATTAGCGTAGCAGGCAAGACGACTCTTCCTGCCGGCTTGATCAAACTTGCCAAGAGTGTTATTGGGAATAATACCATCGGAGGTGGCGCAACAGCTGATTCTACCAGAATCTACTTTGACATGTATATCATCAACGATGGCAAGTATGCTGTTAAGGTCATCAAGGTTGTTGAATAATAACTTTGTTAATAAGCCAAGTGGGGTTCGACTCCCCACTTGGCTACAAAATAAATACACATAAAGGACACGAGGGACGGTCCCTCTCCGAGATATATAGAATACCAATAATAATAATCTAAATAGTAATTCAATTATGAAAAAGTATGCTTTATTCGTAACGGCTTTAGTAGCTTTAGCCAGTTGCTCAAGCGATGAGTTCGTAGGCAACCAGGAACTCGGTGAGGCTAATGGTAATGCGCCTATCAGCTTCAATTTTGCAGTTCCCACTATCACGCGTGCAGACAACGAAGGCGCTGATGCCGCTGCAAAACTGAATAACCAATTCATCATTTATGGTGAGAAAAATGAAGAATCAGGTGATGCACCCACAGATGGCAACCTTGTATTCCAAAACTATCAAGTGAACTATCTTGGCAATACTGCCTACACTACCACCTCCAATACGATGAACTGGGAGTATGTAGGTTACTCACATTCTGAAGAGTATGTTTCAAACATCTCCACCACCACGGATGAGGTTCAGACCATCAAGTATTGGGACTATGGTGCTACGAACTATGTATTCACCGCGGTTTCTGCCAAGCCTGACGACATTACCAACGGTCTCGTGAAAATTGCCAAGACCACTTCAGGTTCTACTGTTTATGACAAGGGTTATGTTGTGACTCTGGCAGCATCAACTGACGGCACTACTTATCCAAGCCTCGCAGACCTCTACTTCTCTGACCGTAATGTCATCGCTAAGTCTGCAGGTACAGATCGTAATGCAAAGAATACTTATGGCGGTAATGCCACAATGAAGTTCCGCAACTCACTGTCACAGGTACGTGTTGGCATGTTCGAGACCGTTCCCGGCTATGAAATCACCGCTATCAGTTTCAAGGTTACTAACGATGACGAAGCCAAGAATGCTTCAGATGAGGATGCTTTCGGTGCCATCTGCCCTAACGTGTCAGCTTCAAACTTTGAAGGATCTATCACTGTGACATATTTTGACGCTACAAATACTGATACCGAGAATCAACCGAAACTGACTATTACTCCAGGTTCTGGACTTTCGAACACCGACTTGATTCTTGGCACGAACATCAATGGTATCAGTACAACTGCTCCTTTGGCAACTACTTCTGCTGCTCCTACTTATGATACTGATGGTGGTGCATATACCGCTGTTCTGCCCCAGATTTCCAACACAGATAGCTTAGTGTTGAAAGTGGACTACACTCTCTATAACAGTGTCACAAAAGAGACCATTACTGTTGAAGATGCTACGGCAACGGTTCCCGCTGCTTATGTTGCATGGAAGCCTAATTACAAATACACCTATCTTTTCAAAATCTCCGACAACACCAATGGTCATACTGGTGGAAGCACAGACCCTGCCGGTCTCTATCCTATCTCCTTCGATGCAGTTGAAGTTGTTGCTGAGGATGGTCAGGCTGAGTACATCACGACCGTTTCTGAGCCTTCTATTACCACTTTCGGTGTGAAGGATGGCAAGTATGTATATGGCGGTAGCGAGTATGCTGCTGAATGCGATATCTATGCAACCTTCGTAGAGGATGGAAATGTTGTCAAACCTACATCAGACAATTACAAAGTTTACACAGTAACAACGACCGACGCTACCACCTACCCAATCACCGAAGCTTCAGTTGCCGAGTCTGTTGCACAAGGACCTTCGACTATCACGACTTCTATATACACCCTTGATGGCACTACCTATACGCAAGTTACCGATGCAACAACCCTTACCACTGGCACAACCTATTATAAAGCTGATGCAAACAATGTAGCTCCAGGAGCAGAAGGCTACATTCAGACTGTAGCTGTTGCCGGTACAGACTTCAAGATTGGCTCTGTAATTACATGTACCGCATACACCACAAACGTTGAAATTGTTGATGAAGTTCCCGGTGAAGATGGTGTTGACATTACTCAAGATGCCGTGAAACTTGGAAGTATCGCTGCCGGCACCTATGCTATCGAATACACAGCTTCTGCCGCTTGGACGGGTGATTACAAAAAGGTTTACAAAGTTATCGTAGTTCAGTAATCCTTCCCTACTCTCTAACGAGAGATACAAGCCATGTGGGGTTCGACTCCCCACATGGTTGCAACCCTTCAAATGAATTGTTCGCACAAAAGCGGGACGGTCTCGCGTGCGCGTATTATAATAATGTATATGCAAATTGCCAAGCATAATAGGAAGTCGGTATTGACAAAGCTGCTGTCGATGGCGCTGCTATTGACGATGACATGTTTTGCCTCTTGCTCGAGCGAAGATGATGTTGTCGGCCCCAACCAACCAGCGACTACCGACAACAAGCCTATCAGTTTCTCGGGTAGTATGCTCAAGGAACAGGCGGTAACTCGTGCCTCGGGCCTTGAGGAGACTCAGACGAGCTTTACCGTCTATGGTTTCAAGAATGATGCCTACGATAGCAGTTCCGGCAGCTACACCAGCTACCAGACCGTATTCCCCGGCTTCACCGTCAACTGGACCAGCAATTCAGCATATACGACCACCAGCAATACCAGCGACTGGGAATATGTAGGCATCACCTCCGATCAGACCATCAAGTATTGGGACTTTGGTGCCAATGCCTATCGCTTCTTCGGCTATGCATTAGGTAAAGCCACAGCAGATCCTGCGACAAGTATCGTTCCCGTTACGGCGAATGCCAATAGTACACCTGTCACCCTCTCTGCCACCGTCGATGCCTCCTCCGATGCAACTATCGCCGCCGCTCCTTATTTCACAAGACTATGGTTCAGCACCGGCAACACGACCATCTATCCCGATAAGCAGTTTGGGAACCCTGTCATCCTCGAGTTCCTCAAGCCTTTTGCCCGTGTACGCGTCATTTTCACTTTTGCCGAAGGCGTCCAGATGCAACATTCTTCGCTGTCAGATATCAGTTTCAAACCCACCGATGCCACAAAGCGAATTCCGCAGAAGGGCACCGTGACCGCCACTTATCCCCTCTCCGGGACAGAAACAACCGAAAGCATTTCTGCCGTACCGAACGGTTACCTTACAGCCATTACCCAAGACTATTGGGAAGGCACGGATAGCGATCCTGCCCACCTTACCTGGTACACTGTCCTGCCGGCGACCCAGGATACTTATACCATGTCCGTCAATGTGGACGGAGAAACAAAGACCACCTACGTACCTGGCGAATACATGGACTGGAAGGTAGGCTACGAATACACCTATAAGTTCAAGATCCTTGATGGTGGCGGCCTTGTCTTCGATGAAGTGCAGGTAGGCATCAAAAACTGGGAAGAAGCGGGAACCGACTACCATCCCGTTTACAACTGGTAGAATTCTTATAACGACGCTTAAGGACGAATTGTTAGAAGAAAAACAATCACAACATGTCACTCAACGCAAAACATATTTATCCGTCAGCCATCAAGGCTTTCTTGATGGCGAGCACGATAACACTCTGCCTGACAGCTTGCTCCGACGAGGTGTCGGACTTGGGGAACGATTCGGATACCCTCCAACTCATCCCCTTCTCCCATTCTCTCGTCGAAGAAGGCCAGAACTCGACACGTGCCATCACTCTACCGGACAATTATAGCGTTTACAGTGATCTCTACCCCCAGGCCAGTTCACAATATGCTACCATTCATGCCTATCTTATCGCAAATGATGCAGTAAGTTCAGAAGGTGATTTCACCTTCAATAAAGATGCTGTCGAAAAAACGGATAATGGAGTAATCACCAAGACAGGATGGTCCTCCAATGTCACCGTGAAGCAAGGCACAAACTACTATGTTTATGGATTCATGCCTGCAAGTCTTTCTTCCAGCATCGCTAAAAACAGCGGCAGCTACGAGAACAAGGCTGTTATCTCGCTCAACAACCTCGATGCAGTAACCCCCGCCGATGTTTGCATCATCACGGGAGTGAAAGGATTCGATAGTCCCATCACGAACAGTTCGACTACAGGAAGCGTCGAACTCGGATCATTCTCCTATACCGGGAAGGCTAAAGGCAGTAACTACATCTATCTCCTGCTCGATCACCTTTATTCCTGTGTTGACCTCGAATATTCGCTCGAGACCTTCTACAGCACATTACGCCAGATCAAACTCCGCAAAGTGGAAATTTCCGCCACCGGATCAAAGAAACACAACCTTACAGTCACTATCGATGGCGACAATAATGCCATCTATTCAATCAGTGACACCGAAACATCAGAGGCCAGCGGTACTGCTGTCATCTATGACAAAACAGAGACCGAAGCTGAATCCATTCCCAACATCCTCGAAGGGTATCTCGGTGTTCCAGGCTTCTATTTGCCAGGAATGCCCAATCAGATTGTCGTCACGTCATACTACGACGTCTATAACCGTAAAGGCGATCTGGTGAGAAAAGGATGCAAAGCAGACAACAAACTTAACTTCAGGGAGACAAACATCTCACGAGGTCAAAAGCGCACGGTGAAATTCACTATATTACCTACTTATCTCTACGTGCTCTCCGAACCCGATCTCGACAATCCGACGATTGAGTTGACGACGGAATAAGTTAAATCCCACAAAAGAGGGAGTCTATAGCGGAAAAAATATGATAAGAATACTATCATCTACATATCAAGCTTTGAAGGGCTGCAAGAACCTTTTGCTCTTGCTGCTCCTCACCTCTGCCGTTACCCCAGCGACTGCCCAGGTGAAGATTTCCATCGGCGGCAATGTCTATGGTGGCGGCAACCAGGGTGAGGTCGGAACCGAGCAGTCGGAATACACTTTTGACAAGGAAAACACTACCGATGACAGGACTTCGGTCATCATCCGCAGTGGAGAGATCAAGAATGTGTTCGGCGGCGGACGTATGGCTGGTGTGTACGGTAATTCGACGGTTACAATCGACGGCACCACCTCGACCAACCGAATCATCATTGGCAATGTCTATGGAGGCAATGATATAGCCGGTGAAGTAAAGGGCGGCGCGAAGGTAAAGACGACCTATGACGCTTCTTATTCAGCCAAGCCCATTTACATCGCCAGGTTATTTGGTGGCGGCAATGGTGATTATACTTATGGAACAGAGCCCGTTGATGGAGTTTATCAGGTTAAGTCCGGAGACGATGTTATTGCCACTTCTACCTCAGCATTTACCGAGCCTGATATTGCCGAAGTGGCTATCGATCTGCAATCTGGTGCTTTCGGACAAGTATTCGGAGGTGGAAACAAGGCGACAGTCAACACCCAAACAGACATCACCCTTAACAACCTGACCGATCTCGATTCCTTCACAGCTCTTTCCGATAGTGAAAAGATTGTCCTTGAGACATATGGGTGGTTGGATGAATGGTTCACCGACAATAAGCCCGCCTATCAGTTCAACCGCGTTTTCGGCGGCAACAACAAGGTCAATATGGCCATCCGTCCTACCTGGCATCTGACGAAAGGCACCATCGACAACCTCTATTCCGGCGGCAATGCCGGCGGCATGACCTATCCCAATGGTATTCTGCTCGCCATCTCGGGTGATGACATGATCATCAACAACGTCTATGGCGGTTGCCGTATGGCCGATGTCAATCCGGGCAATGGTAATGGTTCTTCCTTACTTGGCACGGAGGATGTAGATGCCAACGGCCTACAAGAAGGCCCAACGGTTGCAACCTTCGAGGCTTCTTATGCAGCCCGTGTGCTTATCACCGGTGGTAGGATCACCAATGTCTATGGTGGCAACGATATCTCCGGAAAGGTATATCTTGGCACCCAAGTGGAAATTCACAACAGCATCATCGGCGATGTCTATGGTGGTGGTAACGGTTCGTATGCCTATACCGACAATGCAAATTTGAAAGATGATTCATTCTGGGGAGATTTCTATTACAACCCCGGCTCATTATCTTCTGCAGCAGCCCTTAGTCAACATCGTCCGAATGTAGAGAGCACATTAATCCATGTAAAGGGAGAGAGCGAAAGCAATCCCACCTATATCGGTGGCGCACTCTATTGCGGTGGCAACAGTGCTACCCTTCGCAAGATTGGAGGAGAGCTGACCGATGCTTCGGCCAATCTGAAGATTGGTTCCTATGTCGTGGCCCGTTCGATGTTCCTCGGCAGTAATGGTGAGAATATGATTACTGGCCAAGTTCACGAAAAGAAGAATAATGCTTGGACAGATACCGATATCCTTGCCAAGTACAAAGAGTCTTCCCCCGACTTCAGTCAGATGGATCTTACCACAACAGCCGACTTCGAAGAATATATGAGAGGTGTGGAAGTAGCCATCATACCGACGGTCACTTTCGACGATGATTATGAAGAGCATAGCGCCAAGGTAGGTTCTCTTTATTTCGGAGGAAACATTGGCAGCATGTCTGCAGGAAGGTCTTTCAATATGGGGTTCATCAATAATCTCGTCATCTTCGAAAAGCTGGTAGGCGGTTGCAACAATGCCAATGTGGCACAGACAAGCAACAATGCTTTCCACATGGGCGGTCTCACAGGAAATGCTTCAGACAATAGCCCCAAGGTGATCCTCAACATCGATGGCTTGAAGCTTGAACCCAAAAGGATAGAATACGACGCAACCAACCATACATTCAGTTACGCCAATTGGAATACTGACACGAATGGTTTTTTGGTTGATGGCAAGATTTACGGTGGCTGCTACAGCAGTGGATTTATCAATGGTGACGTACAAATCAACTTGAGGCAGAATGCCATCTCCGAGAATGTGGCAACAGCCATCTCAGATGGAACAATTACCCAGACGTTGGTCGATCATCGTGAGGATGTCTTCAATACTGCGCTCAGCATCTTCGGTGCCGGCTATGGTGAAGAGTCAGAGATTTGGGGCAACACCGAAATCAACCTTAACTCAAACGATGCTGCCGATGTCAACATCGTGAAGGTATTCGGCGGTGGCGAGATGGGTGTCGTGGGCAAATTGACACGAGATGATGACGGTGTTCGCACAGGGGCTGTAACCGATTCTTATAACGCCACGGTCAATCTCCTGGCTGGTAATGTCGGCAAAATCTATGGTGGTGGCTTTGAAGGTCCATTGACTGGCAATACCACCCTCAACCTTATAGGCGGAACAGCCTACGATGCCATCGCTGGTGCTTGTAACGCCCGTATCGGCGGACATGCTGAGGCATATATTGGCGATGTCAGCAAGACTACCTATCCTACCATTACCAACAACGTTTATGGTGGTAACGACTTCGGTGGCAAAATCGAATCTTCGTATGACTTCAGTGAAAAGTTGACGACGGGAGAAACCCCGTACGATGAGGATGTGCTTTCCGCTTCTACTTACGTGGAATACAACAAGGGTAAGGTTAACTATATCTTCGGTGGAGCAAAAGCCTCATACAATTACAGCATCGATCCCTATCTTACCAAAGTCGGGACTATTGATCAAACCTCAAAGCTTCCTGAAAATGCTCCAACCATCAATAATGCCTTCGTTCACTTCAAGCCAGGTCAATATGCCAACAATGCGGTTGCGAGAGTCTATGGCGGTGGTCAGGGATATGCAGGTCGTTCCAAGGATGCTCCGATATTCTGGCAGGACCAGTGCCAGAACCAAAGCTATGTACTTATCAATACCACCGATACCGTTACATTCTTGAAGACATTGGTATTCGGTTCAGGCGATGCCAGTGGTCTCGGCATGGATATTACCGTTGATGCCGCTCATGCCAATTCTACAGGCGTTACTGCGGCTGCTGTCGTCGATCTCATCAGTGGAAAATTCGATAAGGTCTTCGGTGGCAGTTATCAGGCTGGTGTCACCCGTCGCACGATTGTCAACGTGCCCGAAGAATCTACCATTTCAATAGCTTCATCGCTCTTTGCTGGAGCTTATGGCAGCAAGAACGAATTCCCTTGCGATGTCTTTGAGGGCAATGTGAACTTTAGCAGTGAAAATGCACGCGTGCACTATATCTATGGTGGCAACAACGATTATCGACGCACGCTCTACGGCAAGGTGAACATCAATTCACCGGTTCGTTATTACAGCAATGAATACGGCCTTACTTACGGCACTGTCTATGGTGGCGGTTATGGTCAGAACTCCTGGTCACAATATACCGAAGTGAACCTCAACGATGGAGCCATGGTCTATGAGGTTTATGGGGGCGGATATGGTGGTGACGTGCTCAACAAGGCTTCTGTCGGACAGATGGCAAGCCAAAACAGCGATTGGGTCTTCACATTAGGCAACAGATATACAGCAGATGCTGACGAAACAGATGTTACTGCTTCCTCTTCCAACATTTATGACTTTGGCGGACTGACCAACCCTATTGCTTCGGGCAATCAGTTAGCTACCGACTACCGTCTGAGACACCCACAGTTCGACACGAAGCACAACACCAATGTCCACATCTATCAGGGTGCAACAATCAGGGAATATTGTTATGCCGGTGGTTATGGTCAGGTATTGGCTGACAACAGCACCACGGCAACCGTCAGTGGTTCGACCTACATCGATCTGCTCGGCGGAACCGTTGGCAAGGATATGTATGCTGCTGGTACTACGGGTGCAGTAGAGGACAAGTACAAGTTAGGGAACAACTCCTTTATTGCCTCAGCCAATGTCTATGTTCGAGGTGGTACCGTGCGTAACGTCTATGGTGGCGGTTGGCGCGGCAGCGTGGGTTACAGTTCCTATGGCAATTGGAAAATAGAAAATGTGGACAAGGTTGCCACTCCTTCAGCCATCTGGAACGATGAAAGCAACGACATACCGGGCGAAAGCAATGTAGTCATTGGATTACTTGATGCCAACGACTTCTATGCTGGCGTTCCTGCCATCAAGCGTAGTGCTTACGGCGGTGGCGAAGGTGGTGCCATCTATGGTACAGCCAACGTTTATGTGTATAATGGCTATGTCGGTTATACCTATGAAGATTCAACATACGAGGAGAAGCTCGACGATGAAACCGCCCATGATGGCATAGGCAAGAATGATCTGGATGAAGCCGGCAATGTTTTCGGCGGAGGATATGTAGCCAATAGCTATGTGGACTACTCTAACCTGTATATGTATGGTGGCACCGTCCGTAACTCATTATATGGAGGCGGTGAGATCGGTCCAATCGGACGTGGTACCGTGAAGGGCCAGGAAGCCGGCCAGGCACTTATCTCCAAGGATGGCGAGACACATATTTATATGTATAAGGGTACCGTCAAACGCAACGTCTTCGGCGGTGGCCGTGGCTTCGACAGCTGGAACAGCAATGGCTGGATGACTGAAGAAGAAAAGCGAACCATCGACCTCAGTTCGAAGGGATTTATCTTCGGCACCACCGATGTCAACATACATGGAGGAGAGATTGGCACTGCTGTCGGCCTTGCTGACGGTTATGGCAATGTGTTCGGAGGCGGCAACATTGGCTACGTCTATTCGGGTCATGGAACAAAGAGTGGCAAGAGGGGCGATGGCGATAAGGAAGGCTACTACTATGACAGCGACGACAACCTTACCGAAGACTGCCGAGTCAACGTAAAGGTATATGCCGAGGCCACAGCTGCTGTCACCATTAATGGACACTCCTATGCTGCCAGTGACTTTATCACCAACGAAGACCTGAACACCCTAACCAATGGTTCCAGTGAGTGGAGCCGAATCGATCAAACCGGCATCACCATCCACAATGCCATCTTTGCCGGCGGCAACGTATCGGTAGGTTCATCATCGGTGTTCGCCTTTGCCAATACCATTTATGGCAATGCCACGGCATCGGTTATCGACTGCTATTCGCGCGACCTCATCTCTGTAGGTGGCGATGGTGTTGGTGGCATCTATGGTGATGGCAACCTTACCTTTGTCGATGGATATCGCGAGTTGAACATCACAAACTATGGTACCGACTACTTCGCTCTGCCGAAAGTGCTCAACGCTTCTACTCAAGCTCAGTATGATGCACTGACCCCGCGTCAGAAAGCGTTCTATGTCACCCGTTATATCTTTGATGGCAATTACGATGGAGGTACAGGCGATGCCGCATATTTAATGTATCAGAAAGGCGATGTCGTTTTGAACGACGTCTATGAACAATTCAACGACACCCAGAAGAGTCACTGGACAGCCTCGATGTCGGTTATCAACGAAGGCCGATACATCAATACCGTCCAGCGATGCGACTTCTGTGGAATCAGGGGCAGCCGACTAGTTCTCCGTGGTGCTATGGACCGTGCACAGGACAAGAACGAGGCCGACTACACCAACTATACCATCAACCGTGTGGGTGAGCTCTCGCTCAACCAGAACAACCAGAATGGGGCTACCCATGGTTGTTACTTCGGCATCTACAATGTAGTGAAGCTACTTGGTGGCGTCACCTCTGATGTAAAGTTCAAGAGTGTACGTACTACCGATACTGATAAACCCGATGATGCAGCTGATGGATCGACGACCTACTTCGATTGGAAGAAGGCAAGAATCACAGCCCCCAACCGAAACAACGGTACTTCCCCCAATAAGATTACATTGGCATCGGGTGTCTTCCTGGAGATAGTGAAGAGCGTGGATGAAAATGGCGACAAGACCTACGGTCCCATCACCGGCGTAGTTCAACTTGACCTATTGAATGTAGCTACAGGCGAAGGTGGCGGTTATGTTTACGCAGAGAATATCCATGGTGAGGCGCAGTATGATCCTGACAAGAATTTTGCATCGGTATTGGCTGATGCCAATAAGGGATATGTTGTTACCAACAAGGCATATACTTATAGCCCTGCCTCTTCCTCTGACAAGATGGAGACTTCCGGTAACTTCATCCATCCTTTGAAGCAGATCGTTGACGACTGTTTCCCCACGGCCAACAATTTCTCGCCCGAGGCCACAAAGTCACCAGCCCACTATTGGTATATACGCGGTGAATTCTTTGTTTACGAACAGCTTATCTCTGCCTATACAGGTTCAGCAGAAACCTACAGCTCAGAAATCACCCTGCCGCTGACCATGAGTGCACAGGGCAATGGCAAGATACGACTGCTTAACGTGCTGCCAGGCCTCTATACCGACCCATCGACAATTGGCAATTTCATATATAATGATGATCCCGAGCTCGCCACGAGCGACTCACTGCGCATCTCGTTTGCAACGGCAGAAAAGGCCTTCGGACAGAACGACCCCATCAGCTATTGGGATTGGTACATGGCCAGCAATGTCGATAAAGCCAAGTTCCTGCTCAAGACTTATGTCTGTCGTGAAGAGGTGACAGTAAATGGCACAACATACTATCCCGGTCAAGGCATCACGGTGGACACATATAATTCTTTGGCTAATTATGTAGTTGAAAACGAAGATGGCGAAACAGTTTCAGCACAGTCCTTCTTCAACGTTACCAATGGTATCGGCAACTATAAGACCACCGGATTCCTGCTCACCGTCGATCTGACCAATCCTGGCAAGTGGAACGATTACTACACACTGGCAGATGCCAATGAACCTGTGAATCATAAGCTTACCACAGCAGAGTTTAACGGTCTTACCGATTCAGAAAAGGCAAATTACATCAAGAGCGCTACGCTACATTGTATTGAAGGAGGCACATTCGGACAATATTATTTCGAACAGGATGCTGTCACTTCGAAGGGTGTCTATGATATGCAGACATCGGACGTAGT
Organism: Bacteroidales bacterium; assembly: GCA_017618715.1. Classification (GTDB taxonomy): domain Bacteria; phylum Bacteroidota; class Bacteroidia; order Bacteroidales; family UBA3663; genus Liminaster. The sequence continues at coordinate 55,029 of JAFZTS010000031.1, read as the reverse complement.
AAGTGGAACAGATTCTATTCAAGCTTCATTCAAAAAAGCATACGTTGCCAAGGAAGATTGTGAGATAACTATTGGAGGCACGACACGTACCTACTTGGCCAATTCGCCCATCTCTGCTGAAACCTTATCCAGTATTTCAACTGAAGACCAAGCCCATTTCGAGAATGCCTACATCTGTGTCACCACGGTACTCGTCAGTGAAGGCAACTATCACGTCTTGAACGAGCTGGTCGGAGAGACTGAATACAGTGGAATGGATGCTGACATCCAGAGCAAATTCCAACCGGCCTATTACTGCACCAGTGCCGGATATTGGGGTGGCAAGCACTATATTGCAGGAAAGAACTATCAGGGCCTCGACTACTGCCAGCTCCATGAAGGGGAACGCGAACATTTCACGTTCAACTTCGATGCGCTCGAACTGCTCGGCAATGACTACATACCTTATGATCAGACGGGCATTGCAGGACTTACAAACGCCGGTGCAAATCTGAATAATAATGTTATTTATTATGACTATCACACCGGAACCAATGTGCCCGAAAACTCGAGAATCTACTCCAAGCCTGCATTTATTGACTACACGGCAACTGTTCCTGATGAAGGTTATTCATACACTGGAAGCATCTTTGTGGATGGAGGCACAGAAATAGCCCTAACACCAAGCACACAGCTCGATCAGGACCAGTTCGTCAAACTGCCCAACGACCGTCAATACTACGCTTACTTTGGATTGAATGATGACGATAAACAGTCCGATGGCAACTACCGCACCTACATCGTCACGACTACGTTCGATGTGGGAGGAACCATGTATAATGCAGGAAAGAAGGTCAGCGAAAGCGTATATAATGATCTTGGCGAAACATTGCAGCGGAATCTTCAAGAGGTAATCATTACTCCAACGCAATATAGCACCACCATCGACGGGAAGTTCTATTATTGCATTGAAGCTTATAAGCTTGGAGATAAGGATCAGTACATTAAAGACTATTCTTCCAATCCTATCACGGCGCTTGATGGCACTTATGCCATAGGTGATTCCGTGCCTGTTGGCACTATCCTTACCTACAACGAGATTACCACAAATACCGTCAACTACCAACATGGTCTCGAGATTACCGGCGACTTGCCGATCGAAGAAGCTTCGCTCTATGTGCCTGTCACAGCCGACTTCGAAGACATGCAGGAGGATCGTTACGTCACCGTCATCTATGAATACACCTATTCCGAAAGCGACGATGCCGGTGTCAACTACGAGACACGCGTCGAGAAGCATATTATCAATATCCGCTTGAAGTTCTTAAGCGGTGCACCCATCATTGGCAAAATCAGGGAGCCCGACATCGTACTGCCTCTCGAAACCATCAGCTTTGCCGAACCAATAGTCGAGGAGGGTGCCTTCCCTGTGCTTACCGGTGGTTGGCAGATCTTCTCTACCGAGGAACAGGCAAAGAAGCACCGCAACGGTCGCGACTATCTCAACAAGACCGAACCGATGTACTTCTATCAGGACATGTACTGGGTGGCTTACTATGCAGAGACTCGCTTAGGACGTACGTTCTCCAACCCCGTACCTGTACATGTAGCCAACTACCAGCGCATGACCGATGTCATCAACGATGAACATCACATGTACATCAACCATAAGGACCTGAAGCGCGATCCCAAGATCTATATCAGCGACGCTTTGGTTGAAAATCAGGAATATAATGAGCTCGATGCCCTGCACGAAGTCTTCGCGTTGGCTAACTCTGATTATGGGACCATTGACGGTACCGATAACAACGGACGCACCATCACAGGAGCCTATGGTCTCGACTTTATCCTCACCAACGATGTCGCACCAACACGTACTTGGACATCCATTGGAGATAACGATCATTGCTTCAGCGGAGAATTCCACGGCAACGGTCATACGCTAAGTGGCATGCAGGCCTCGCTCTTCGGCAACCTCTGTGGCAATGTATTTAACACTGGTGTCATGGGCTCATTCACAAGCGGTGGCATTGCCGATACTGGTGACGGACACGTCGAGAACTGCTGGGTATGGACTACAGGAACTCCCGACACAGAAAAGTATGCAGTATTTGGCAATCCAACTAACCTCAATTATGTTGTCAACTGCTACTATCAGCAGGAGGACGATCAAGAGACTAAGTTCAAAGCCGATAACACGGGCGCCATTACTCCACGTTCTGCCTCCGACTTTGTCAACGGTTCTGTGGCCTACGATCTCAACAGCTACTATCTCGAGGCTCGCTATAACCTCTTCACTGCTGAAGCAAATGTAAGCAATAACCCCGTCATCAACCATTGCATCTTCCGCAAGGCAGACGGCACACTCGTCATAGAAAATGTATTGGATGAAGAGGGTCATATTGTCTTGGATGAGAACGACAATGTTGTGACTCAACCGGCACCTTTCAGTCTGAAGTACACCAGCGACTACGCTTGGCATCCCAGCTGGGTTAAACCTGACGAGTACCGCAGCTATGTGGAGCGTTTCATCGAAGACGGCGATTTCCGTTTTGCCAACGGATTGAAACCTCGAACCGATCAGCGCTATTCTTCCGATTTTGGGTACTACATTCCTGTCTATCCCGATGACTACATCTTCTTCGGTCAGAAGTTGTCATACGGGCTCTACGAGGACATCGACCACGACAACCACCCGATGGCTGCCGTCAAGGACTATGCCAAGAAGGATGGCGATGTAATCGACAACAGCCGTCACCTCCTGCTCACAACGGATACTGAGACCGAAAACCGCATTTATCGTGCTCCAGCCTACTTCCAGAATGGTGTCTATGGTGAAAGCGCAATCTTCAATGCTACCGCAGCCTTTGCCGAGAGTTATACGACTGACGGAGCCACTTACTATCCACATCAGAACATGACGGCAATCGACTTCACTGGTTCGAATGGCGATACGCATGGCATAACGACTATCTGTAGTAATACAGAAGAAATTCAAGATAAAGTGGCTGGAATCGGGAATGACTTTACCGACAAGGCTGAAGGCTATCATCCTCTGCTCGATTTCGAACGTCTGGACAACATCAAGGTAAGCGGACTTACCCAGAACCTCCTTGCCTATGCACCAGCTCCTGATACCGAAACGAACGCCAAGACGAACAACGTCATCATCGATTATTTCGATGATCCCGAATATTCGGAGAACGAAGACGGTTATCGTACTGTTGCAGTACAGAATGCTGATGACGTCCATGGTCATGCCGTGCAGAAGATTTCGAATAGTGATTACAGTGACGACAATGTACTCTTCACCTCTATCACAGATCATCTGCTTGTCGATAAGCAGGATTTCAATGCGCCAATGGCCTACACCTTCGCCGAGGAAACAAAAACCAATCCAGGTAAGCGCATGTGGTATCAGCGAGTACCCGACACCTACGTCGATTTGTCAACAGGATGGGAAGGCATCAGCATCCCATTCTCTGCCGAGCTCGTTACAACCCAGACCAAGGGCGAGCTTACGCACTTCTACGAAGGCAGCACCAACGGACATGAATACTGGCTGCGCACATTCGATGGCATCAAGGCTCGAAACACCACTGTACAGGTTGACACAGCCCAGTTTGTTTATCTTGGTGAAGGTCCCTACACCAAGGAATACACCAACACCTTCCTTTGGGATTACTACTACTCAAAGGATCCTGAAGCAGCAAACATGGCTGGTCAGGATGCCAACACCGACGAGTATCAGAAGGAAGACGATGCCCGCACATACTACAGTGAGGAACGCGAGTACAGCAATTATCCATACTCTGCTGCAGGCACACCTTATATCATTGGCTTCCCTGGCGTCACCTACTACGAGTTCGACCTCAGCGGCACGTTCGTTCCTGCGAACACCTATAATGAAATTGCAAGGCTCGATAAGCAGACCATCACGTTTGCTTCTATGACTGGTGCCACTATCGAGGTCAGTGACGATGAACTTGCAAGTGGTAAAGCATCGGAAGATCAGTACGGTTACACCTTCACTCCAAACTACCTGAGCAAGGACATCGATGCCGGAGCATACATCTTGAAGTCCGATGGCAGTGCCTACAAGAAGACGGCAAATGCAACCGCAGGTATTCCATTCCGTCCGTTCTTCACCGCCTCCTCTTCTGGTGGAGCGCCCAAGCGCGGATTGCCGGAAGAGATCGTATTCTCTAACACGACTGGCATTGGCGAAATCACCCCATCATCAGGCGATCTCTCAGATGGTCTTTACATCTACGCCAAACAAGGCAAGATCATTGTCGAGTCTCATCGCAAGACCATCGCTACGGTGCGCATTCTCACCCCGATGGGCATCAATGTAGCATCATTCACCATCGAGCCAGGTCAGACTGTCAGCACGCCAATCAACACGGCTGGTGTTTACACCGTCAACCGCAACAAGATTTTTGTGAAATAACATCCACTACTACCAAGGCTCTGAGGGCAACCTCAGAGCCCCAACAAAATAACAAGATATAATGAGAGCAAAACCAAACATAAAATCCATCGCAAGTGGATTATTCAACTATAGACTGTTTTTCACCCTCTTATTGTTCGTAGGATGTTATACCTGGGCAAGCGGTTCTGTGCCCCAGTCCATCGACTATTCGCAGTCAGAGACTGCTTCTGTGGCGCTTTCTGGTACAGGAACAGCTGATGACCCATACATGATCTATGATAGCTCAGACTTTTCCAGTTTTGTAACGGATGTCAACAGTGGAACCACCGCCTCTGCAAGCTATAAACTGGGTGCTGATGTTACTGCCAGCGGATTTACTACCATAACAACCACTTTCAGCGGCACACTGGAGGCCGACATCAACCCTGAGACCCAGATGCCCTACCGCATCACTAATCTTGACGCTCCCCTCTTTTCCACACTCACTGGTACGGTAAAGAACCTGGTGCTGGAAGATGTCAGCATCAGCGGCAACACCGGCAACACCGGAGCCATTGCCTGCACCGCCGAAGGTGCAGCCCGCATCTACAATGTGGGCATCCTCAGCGGCGAGGTTGGCGGCACCACCAACACGGGTGGTCTCGTAGGTTTTCTCAACGGCACAGCCCGCGTGGTTAACTGTTACAGCTATGCTAACATCACGGGTGGCACGGACAAGGGTGGCATCGTAGGTTATAACAATGTCGTCTCGTCACAAAGCAACGTCGCCACCATGGTGATGAACTGTTTGTTCTACGGCACCATCGCATCGGGCGGCAACATTTCCCCTATCTTTGGTGGCCAGAATATCGACAACAAGAACTCTGGAGGCCTGGCTACCTATAACTACTATCTCTACCGAACAGACCTGACAATAACAAACAATAAGTACAACTGTGCATTGGCTGTAGAAGAGAAATTCTTCACGCGATTTGAGCTCTTCCGCCAGTTGGAGAACAGTAACAAGAAGTTGGCCTCTATCTACGCTACCGGTTCGGCAGCCGATGCTGACAGCAAGATGCTGAAATGGGTGCTGGAAACGGCCGATCGCACGATAAGTGATCCTAAACCCTATCCCATCCTGAAGGCGCAGGGCAGATACCCGTCCATCATCAACTATGATGCAAACAATGCCCCTGACAGCGCTTCTGTAGGTCGCAATCATGGCGGTCAATTAGGCAAGACGTTGTCCGTTACCATCAGCGGTGTGGGCAGCAATGCGCCTGTTAATGCTGAAATCACCAAAAGTAGCCTCACCCTACAGCGCACCGATAAGGACTTTGATCGTTTTAACTTCAACTACGACAAAGTGCAGCTACCTTATTATAATGATGTGGGCTCACATAACTATACCGGCAACCGCGTAGTGACAGGATGGAAGATAACATCTATTTCTGGTGGCACGGAGGGCACTTTTACCGCCGCCGATACCTGGGGCGGCTACAACTTTGCCGACCGCAAATGTACAAATAAAGACTTATACTCCATAAGTGGTCGTGTTTTCTCGCAGGGAGCTTATTTCGATGTGCCTTATGGTGTTACAGCCATTACCATCGAGCCTTACTGGGGTGTCGCAGCATACGTAAGTGACCAGTATTACGATGTGGTGTATAAGGAAAACGGCAATAGTAATTATTCCGGTCAGAGTGTCAATGTTGCTTTAGCTGGTTTGGGAGCTCAGGCGTCGAATAATTCAAATGTTACCATAAATGGCAGCTCTCAAAAGGTTTATACGTCAATTAACAACGCCCGAACGGCATTAGGAATCCCTACGAGTGGCAAGACCGTTTACGACTATGCCGTGGTCCTCGTGGGCAATGTCCATCAGGCCGGTCCGCTGTCTGATGCCTATACCCCCTATACCATTACTTCTGTCGATTTGGATCAAGACAATGAACCTGATTACAGTTTTATTTTCAGCCATCACAACAGACAGGCTGTATCTCCCATCCGTTTTGACTTCTTGAATGTGGTGGGAACCGCGCAGGCACAGAAGCCAAATGGTACATCACGTTTGCTGAATGTGAGTATCTTTAAGCCTAAAGGGTGGTTTGAGGTGACCAACACCTGCAACATTTATTTTGTGCAGTTCGAGGGTGATAATGGAAACAAGACGCCAGCACCTATCATCTTCCTTGGCGGCGTCTTTGACCAATTCACTTCTACCCAAAACCAGGAAGTTACAACTTCTCAACAGTATATTCACTTAGGAAGCAATGCTTGGTTCAAGACCTTCGGTAATGGCACACATGGCGACGGATGGAGCTTCACTAGCCATGTCCCCGTGTCGGTAACTGGGGGCGACTTTGAGGGCTTCTATCTGTCAGGCGTCTATCGACCCGATGCAGGTATTCAGCAGGATGATGCAGAATGCTACATCAGCAGTGGTCGCTTTAATGAGGTAGCTGGTGCAGCACAGCAGATGATTGACGGAGATGTTCATTGGCAGATTTACAATGCCGACATCACGAACTTCTATGGCGGTGGCCTCAATGCGGCAAAGCCTATTACCGGTGACATCACAGTGGATATCACCAATAGTTGTGTAGAGACCTACTGCGGAGGACCTAAGTTTGGCGACATGCAGAAGAGTGGCACGACTTTCTCAACAAAATATAGTACCAACCAAGCGGGAAGTTCAACGGTCACCTATTCCAGAGCCATCTCTAAAGACGGTAAGGTAACTACAAATGCTACGGGGTGCGAATTCAACAATTTTTTTGGTGCAGGCTATGGAGGAACGTCCTATAGTGAACTGAAGTTTCATGATGCAACGTCATACAATTTCTCCACCTTACAGAATAACTACACGAATGACCGAGGTAAGTATTTCACTGGACAGAATACACAATATAAATCAAGTTATGGAAACAAAGGTCCTGGTGTGGCTACCGACTTCAGTTATGAATTCTTTATATGGTCAACGGGTCTGGTCGGAGCACGATTCTATGTGAAGTATGCATCCTTCTCTTTGGCACAGTGCAACGATGTGGAGTCTAAACTGAAGGATTGCATCATCAATACCAATTTCTATGGTGGTGGCAGCATCGGCAAGGTGGTTGGTACTGCAACTTCTGAACTGGAGAATTGTACGGTAAGTGGTAGTGTCTATGCCGGTGGTTACTCTGCATCTCTTCCTACTATTCCTATTAGAAGTGCAGGATTTACGACTTTGCCTAAGTTCAACAACCAGTCAGGCATGTTTGAACCTGGCGTTTTTTCAGATGCGACAGACTTCGACTGGACGTCGGGCACATTGACGGAAAACGCAACTGCCATCGATGAATCAGGCGGCAAACATGATATCTTTACGGATGTTGACCTGACCACCCTTGGCGAAGTCGAGCAAACCAACCTGACCATCAAAGGTACCACTACTGTGGGTGGGAGCGTCTATGGCGGTGGTGAGGAATCCGCCGTCGGCGATGAAACCGAAGTAAATGTTGAAGGCGGCGCCATCGGGACGGATGTCTTTGGCGGCGGCAAGGAAGGTGACGTCGGTGGCAGTGTTGTGGTCAACATGCAAGGCGGCAGCGTGACGGGTAGCCTCTATGGTGGCGGTGCTCTGGCTAATACGAATATCAAGAATGTGACGGCAGGCTATGGTACTGACAGTGAGACCATCCCTTCAACCAGCACCTATACTACGACGGTCAATTTGCTGGGCGGAACAATCTCTGGCGATGCATACGGCGGTGGATTGGGTCGCATAAATGTACCTGCAGTTACGGGTGAGAAATATACTCAAGAAGAAATTGAAGCCGCTCAAGAAGGCGATCCCGCCTATGGCAAGACAACGGATGACTGGAAAGTTCAACCAGTTGAAGGTGTTGATGGAGTAGAAGCATTGGTTTACGGTGATGTCAATGTCAATCTGGGTAGCAGTGACAGTTCGTCAGCAACAGCCTTCAATATCAGCTATTACTCTGGTGATCATTCCGATGTTGTGAAGAGCGGCCGTGTATTCGGCTGCAACAATCTGAATGGTTCACCTAAGGGGACAGTGCTGGTGAAGGTTTACAAGACCTCACGGGCCGATGGCGGCGAACATGCCAAGACTTATGATGAAGACGGCATTTTCACGGCCTACAACTACGAGGTGCAAGCCGTCTATGGAGGTGGTAACCTGGCCGCCTATGATCCAATAGACCCGGAGGCCGATGGACAGTTTGAATATACCTACTCAAATGCAACTGTAATTCACGACAACACAGGCAAGCCTGTTCAAGTGGTTATCGACGGTTGTGAAGAGACAAGCATCGAGTATGTCTATGGTGGCGGCAATGCTGCGCCAACTCCAGCTACTGATGTAATTGTCATCGGAAGCTACGAGATAGGTAATGTCTTCGGTGGAGGTAACGGCAAGGACAAATACACACTCAATGGTGGCACTAATTGGAAAGACAACGATGGTGCCGATGTGGGCTATAAGGGAACCGAGGAATATGGCTCCGGTAAGGCATTGGCAAGCGTGTTTGGTGGCACCGTTCACTCCATCTTTGGAGGAAGTAATACGAAGGGTGATATTCGCGTCTCGGCCGAGGCAGCCATTGATAAAGCCAGTGACTGTCCTCTCGTAGTCGATGAGATCTACGGTGGTGGCAATGAAGCTTACTTGGAAGGCGATTCGAAGATTGTGCTGGGCTGTATCGATTACCTAAGGGAAATCTATGGTGGTGCCAAGAACGCTGATATCGGTGGCGACATCGAACTGACCATTACCAGCGGACATTTCGACAGAATATTTGGTGGCAATAATTTAGGCGGCAACATCTTGGGCTCTATCACAGTAAACATCGAGGAGACGGGCTGTAATCCTATCACCATCGGCGAACTCTATGGTTGTGGCAATGCTGCTGCTTATACCACGCCTGAAGGCAAGACCGAACCCACCATCAACATCAAATCGTTCACCAGCATCGGACGCGTATTCGGTGGTGGACTTGGTGAAGATGCTGTCGTGACGGGTAATCCTATTGTGAACATCAATGAGGTTGTGGGTGCGAACGCAAATATGACACCTACCACTGTTTACGCAGGCACTGAGAGGACACTAACAGACGGCACCACCGTTATTTTGCCCGAACATGACTCTGGAGAGATTGGAGCTATTGGCACAGTCTTTGGAGGCGGCAATGCAGCTGCCGTTCATGGCAATACGACTGTCAACGTGGGTACAGAACCAACTGTCACCTTCATTTCGGGTGACAAATCTACGAAAGACGTCGTCGGTGTCGATATCCGAGGCAATATCTACGGAGGTGGAAATGCCGCAGATGTTACAGGTTCGACCAATGTGGTGATCGGACAATAAGCATGACCTTTTTGCGCCAGGATTGGTTATTCTCCGATAGAAGGATGACCATTCTTGGCCGAAATTGGTTATTCTTCGTTCGCACTATGACCATTCTTGGCCAAGATTGGTTATTCTTCGTTTGCACCATGACCATTCTCGGCCAAGATTGGGTATTCTTCGTTCGCACCATGACCATTCTTGGCCAAGATTGGTTATTCTTCGTTCGCACCATGACCATTCTTGGCCAAGATTGGTTATTCTTCGTTTGCGCCATGACCATTCTTGGCCAAGATTGGGTATTCTTCGTTTGCGCCATGACCATTCTTGGCTGAAATTGGGTATTCTTCAATCACGGCATGACCATTCTTGGCTGAAATTGGGTATTCTCTGATCAAAGCATGACCAATCATGGCCGAGATTGGTCATTCTACTAATTTAGATAGTTTTTTCTCATTCCAAAACGAAAAACATCCCCTCAAAGCTATGCAATCACGTTTCATCACATCAATCAAGAAGAGTGTTTCTGACAAAAACTATTGGCTATTGGTTTTGATTTCTGCAGGTGCTGGCATCCTCACCTATTTAATCGCAACCGCAGTTTGGTTTATCATTTCAGGAGTTAATTGGCTCGAATTCCCCGTAATCAGTTTGTTTTGTATTGTTCCATTTGTATTGGGAACAATGATAGCTGCTCCATTCATAAATACAAAGAAAGCGTCAGCATTCTTATGGCTCTACATGGCCATCGCGATTTCTTTCATTGTCTTTGAGCTCATAAATACCAACTTGTCGGACCCATCAACGAGTGCCTGGAATATGGTGTTTATATTCGGGTGGTGCATTATCACGATATTACCTGTCTATTTCCTTTATTATTTTGCAAATAAGTTGCTATAATAGCTCGAAACATAAATGCTAAAGAAGTGTTAGTTATTGACCCCATTTGACTGTATTACTACTGGTATAATACCAACCTGTGGAGATCTCGAAGACTTTACCCTCTTTAACACGCAGTTCAACTCCAGCATACGAAATCCTCGGCACATCAAAATAACTATAATCATAGGGGTTCGAATGTCCAATGACATGATAGTAGCTTACTCCCTCTTCATAAATTAGCTCATCAAAAAGGTCGGGTGCAACCAAATGGAAGACATTACAACTAATGATATCAACATCTTTAGGCAAGTGGAATCTTTCAGCCACATCTTGAATGCTCATCCCTACCCTGATGCCCCCAAAGACAATTAATGTGTCGCGAATATGGCCAAATATATACTCCCATTTATCAGTAGAAATAGAAGGTCCACCATTTTCGGGCTGGACATACTTTACTTGAAAACACAAAGTATCTTTCTTGCCGACAACCCAAAAAGTCTCAGGCCCACCGCATGAACAAACGCCATCCTCGTCCTCGTGCGGGAACATTTCGCTATCCGTCAACGTATTGAAATCGGGTTCATGATATGTTGCCCTAATCCATTCCGTACTTACTCCCTCCGATAAAGGCTGCCCCCAAAACAAACCTTCAGGGTCACAAACCACCAATAAAGTATCATTCCTTTGGACAATGTCATAAATTCTAGAATCATTGGCCAAACCAATTGTGTTTATGGTGAAAAACACCATGCAGAGTAAAACTATTTTCTTCATAACATTGAATATTATTATTATCTATAAAAGTTCAAAGAGCTCATCTCTCTGTCCATTCAATTTAGGAATTCGTGTACAAATATAGAGAGAATAAAAAAAAACAGGAATGGTTGCAAAGAAAAATAGAAACTAAATTATAAAATTAACAATCACCTATCATATTTGCTATCCATTCATTGCAAAAAGCATCTTCGAGAGTTGATGAAAAAGATAAAAGATAAGAGAATAGAATTACAATAAGATAAAGGGAGGAAAACTGTAGCAAAAGGAAAATAAAGAAGATCAACGCAAAAAAACAGATCGTTTTGTTCCATCGTATTGAAAAAACACGTATCTTTGCCGTGCATTTTGATACATGCCCCTTTGACACACTATGAAGCAGAAACCGCTCATACTTCTCATCATCGTCACACTGCTGGCTATCGGATACATTGTCGTGCAGGTGCTTACACGCAGCACCATGCCACGACGTGTACTTTTCGACAGGAACTGGTACTTCATCGAGGGCTCCCACCCCGAGGCGATAAACTATGATGCAAGCCATTATGACACACTGGGCTGGCAGCGCATCTCCCTGCCACACGACTTTGCAGCCCTGCCACGCGACCGACGAATCAACAACATTCCCGACACGATGCAGGTCATCGGCCCCTTTGCCGAAACATCACCGGGCAAGGCAGCAACGGGTTGGACACTGGGTGGCGAAGGATGGTATGTCAAGAAACTGAAACTTCAGAACGAACGATACAGCATCAACAGCAACCAGCGTGTGGAACTCTACTTCGAAGGTGCCTACAACCAAACCTACGTCTGGGTAAATGGTCAGGAAGTGGGCAGCAACATGTACGGCTACTCCACCTTCCGTTTCGACATCACCGACTACCTGCTCCGCGATGCCAAGGGACACTTCAACGGCGAAGCCGACAACTTCATCACCGTGCAGGTCGTCAACGAGGGGCGCAATTCGCGCTGGTATGCCGGTGCCGGCATCTATCGCCATGTCTGGCTCATCATCACCGACCCTCTGAAGCTCGACACATGGCAAACCTTTGCACGCACCACCAACCTCAGTGGAATCAGCCCAAACCATCAAATAGCCGAGGAGGCCGAGATTGATGTCACGGCCCGTATCGCCAACCTTATGCCCGAAGAACTGCCGAACGAAGAGATGATACGCTACACCATCGAGCTCATCGGTCCCGATGGCAATACCATCGTGTCACAGATCGAAGACATGGCAGTGGTCGAGGAAAATGCAGCCTCGTTCGATAAAAAGCTGAAGGTAAAGAATGCCTACCTTTGGAGCTGCGAACATCCCGTCCTCTATACGCTCCATATCAAGGCACGTCATGGCTCCAATGCCGACGAAATCAAGATTCCCATCGGCATCCGCACCATCGAATTCAGTGCCGACAATGGCTTCCTCCTCAATGGCCGCCCCACCCTGCTGCGCGGTGCCTGTGTGCATCACGACAACGGCCTGCTTGGTGCCCGTGCCTACGACCGTGCCGAACAACGCAAGATAGAACTGCTCAGGCAGGCAGGCTTCAATGCCATTCGTGGCAGCCACAACCCGATGTCGGAATCGCTGATGAACGAATGCGACCGCCAGGGCATGCTCGTCATCGACGAAGCCTTCGACATGTGGCACCGCACCAAGAACAAGCACGACTATCACCTCTATTTCGACAGCCTTTCGATCCGCGACATGCAGGCCCTCGTGTGTCGCGACCGCAACCATCCCTCGGTCATCATGTATTCCATCGGCAACGAGATACCCGAACGTGCCGACTCGCTCGGCATCGTCATCGCAGCGCGCCTGCGTTCGGCCATCCTCGACCTCGACGACACACGCCCCATCACCATGGGCATCAACTCCATCTGGAACAAGGATCGCACCGGTCGCCTCTCCATTGAACCAGCCACGCGTTCGCTCGACATATCGGGCTACAACTATCGTGTCTGGAACTACGAGCCTGAGCATCGTGAAGCACCGCGTCGCGTGATGTATGGCTCCGAGACGGTGGCTTGCGAACTGGCCTCCGACTGGCGACGTGTCGAAGACCTCCCCTGGGTCATCGGCGACTTCATCTGGACGGGCATGGACTACATCGGCGAAGCCGGCATCGCCAACTGCCTCACCAAGGATGCGCAGGAGAATGTCCACTTCTTCATGCCCTGGCCCTGGTACAACGGCTGGTGCGGCGACCTAGACCTCATCGGACAACGCAAGCCGCAGAGCTATTACCACGATGTGGTGTGCGGTGACTATCCTTTGGCCATCAACGTCGAACCCTCGCGCAAGGGTGGCGAACGTCCCAGCATCAGCTATTGGGGTTGGATGGACGAAGAGCACCAATGGTACCAACCCGGATGCGAAGGCGACAGCGTTCGCGTCAATGTCTATAGCCGCGACAGCCTCGTCTCGCTTTTCCTCAACGACAGTCTCGTGGCCGAAGTGGTTATCAACGATACATCCTACATGGGTCAAGCCATGGTGCGCTACCAGCCGGGCAAGCTCCAAGCCCGCAATCATAACGAGGTGAGCCTACAGCGTGGCAATGCGTCCCATTACACCCACAGCCAGCATCGCGGCCTCAATCCCGCCACGCTCGTTACGCCTGGTCGTCCCGTTGCACTACGTCTCACGCCTAACCGCACCACATTACGCGCCGACGGGCAGGACCTCTGCTACGTCCTCATCGAACTCATCGACGCCCGGGGTCGCCTCGTTCCCGAAACGGGTCGTCGCATCACTCTGCAACCCTCTCCCGTGCAGCAATTGGTAGGCAGCGGCAATGCCCGTCCCGATGATATGGAGTCGTTCGGCAGCCTCACTCCCACCCTCTTCCGAGGGCAGGCTATGGCCATCCTCAAAGCCTCCGAAACAGCAGGTAATTCGTTGCTGAAAGTGTCATCTGATGGGTTAAAGGAGCAATCAATCACAATAATTTGCCAATAAATTTGGACATTTCGCAGTTTTTAATTATATTTGCGCCCGAAACTGTATAGTGTCTTCAATGAAAAATATCCGCAATTTCTGCATCATCGCCCATATCGACCACGGCAAATCCACCCTGGCAGACCGACTGCTGGAGTGTACCAAGACCGTAGCCGAGCGCGACATGCAGGCGCAGATTCTCGATAATATGGATCTGGAGCGCGAGCGCGGCATCACCATCAAGAGCCACGCCATCCAGATGGACTACAATTACCAGCCGCGCAATGTCGATGACCCGCTCCGCATCGGCAAGCCCGCTCCCGCAGGCAAATATATCCTCAATCTCATCGACACCCCCGGCCACGTGGATTTCAGCTACGAGGTGAGCCGTTCCATCGCTGCATGCGAAGGCGCTTTGCTCATCGTCGATGGCACCCAGGGCATCCAGGCACAGACCATCTCGAACCTCTACATGGCCATCGACCACAACCTCGAGATCATCCCTGTCATCAACAAGTGCGACCTCGAAAGCGCCATGCCCGAACTTGTCGAGGACGAGATTGTCGAGCTTTTAGGCTGCGACCGCGACGAGATACTCCGTGCCTCCGGCAAGACCGGCATGGGCGTTCCCGAAATACTCGAAGCCATCGTCGAACGTATTCCCGCCCCCACGGGCGACCCCGAAGCACCTTTGCAGGCGCTCATCTTCGACTCTGTCTATAACAGCTACAAGGGTGTCATCGGCTACTTCAAGGTCGTCAACGGCGCCATCCGCAAGGGCGACAAGGTGAAGTTCGTCAGCACCGACATGGCCTACGATGCCGACGAGGTGGGCATCCTGCGTATGGACATGGAGCCGCGTGCCGAAGTGGGCTGCGGCGATGTGGGCTATATCTGTTCGGGCATCAAGACCTCGACCGAAGTGCGCGTGGGCGATACCATCACCCACGTCAAGTGTCCCTGCGACAAGGCCATCGAAGGCTTCGAGGAAGTCAAGCCCATGGTCTTCGCCGGTGTCTATCCCATCGACCCCGAAGATTACGAGAACCTGCGCGCCTCGCTCGAAAAGCTGCAGCTCAACGATGCCTCGCTGTCGTTCGTTCCCGAATCGTCGCTGGCCCTCGGCTTCGGTTTCCGTTGCGGCTTCCTCGGCCTGCTCCACATGGAGATCATCCAGGAGCGACTGGGCCGCGAATTCGACATGGATGTCATCACCACCGTGCCCAACGTCTCCTACAAGGTCTTCGACAAGCATGGCGTGGAAACCGAGATACACAATCCCTCGGGCATGCCCGACCTCATGCTCATCGAGCACATCGAGGAACCCTACATCCGCGCTACTATCATCACGCAGACCGACTACATCGGCGGCATCATGAAGCTGTGCCTCGACAAGCGCGGTGTGCTGGTCGAACAGAAATACATCTCTGGCAATCGTGTCGAGATCTATTTCGACCTGCCCCTTGGCGAGATCGTCATCGACTTCTATGACAAGCTCAAGTCCATCTCGAAGGGTTATGCGTCGTTCGACTACTACATCCACGACTTCCGTCCCTCAAAGCTTGTCAAGCTCGACATCCTGCTCAATGGCGAACCCGTCGATGCTCTTTCGACGCTCACCCATGTCGATAATGCCGTGCCCTTCGGACGCCGCATGTGCGAAAAGCTCAAGGAGCTCATCCCGCGCCAGCAGTTCGACGTGGCCGTACAGGCTGCCATCGGTGCGAAGATCATCGCACGCGAAACCATCAAGCAGGTGCGCAAGGATGTGACAGCCAAGTGCTACGGTGGCGACGTGAGCCGAAAGCGCAAGCTCCTCGAAGCTCAGAAACGAGGCAAGAAGCGCATGAAGCAGATCGGTCGTGTCGAAGTGCCTCAAACGGCCTTCCTCGCCGTCCTCAAGCTCGATTAAAGAAATCTTTAATTATTTTATAAAATAACTTTATCTATACTACTATGATTCCCGGCTACATGCTTATCCCGTTTGTGGTAATGCTGCTCTGTATCGCCATCCTCCCGCTCACCAAGCTCGAGGAATGGTGGGAAAGCAACCTCCACAAGCTGTACGTCTCGCTGATCTTAGGCGTACCCGTTGCCATCTGGCTTATTGCCAACGGCATGTCTCACGAGCTTGAGCACCAGATGATCTACGACTACGTGCCGTTCATTCTCCTGCTTATGGCACTCTTCGTCACCACAGGTGGCATCTGTATTATGGGTGACCTTGTCGCCACACCAAAAACCAACACCATCATCATGGCCATCGGTTTTGTGCTTGCCTCATTCATGGGTACCACAGGTGCAGCCATGCTGCTCATCCGTCTGCTCATCCAGACCATTTCCGAGCGCAAGTACAAGGCGCACACCATCCTTTTCTTCATCGCCATCGTGGCCAACTGCGGTGGTCTGCTCACCCCGCTTGGCGACCCGCCGCTCTTCCTCCTCTTCCTGAAGGGTGCCGAATTCACATGGTTCCTCAACCTCATCCCCGAATGGGCGCTCTGCGGTGTGCTGCTGCTCGTCACCTATTACTTCGTGGATTTGCACTACTACAAGAAGGAGCCGCCGGAGAATCTTCTCGCCGACAACACCAATGTGCATAAGATTGCCGTAGGGGGCAAGATCAACATCCTGTGGCTGCTCTGCGTCGTCTGCTCCACGATGTTCATCAACTCCAAGTACATCCCTGCCATGGGTGCACATGATGCTCCGTTCTACCTCCGTCTGCTCCGCGAATGGGTATTTATCCTCATCATCATCCTTTCGATGTGGACCACCAAGAAATCGACCCGTATCGCCAACCACTATTCGTGGGTACCTATCCTTGAGGTCGCTTGCGTCTTCGTCGGCATCTTCGCCACCATGACTCCTGCCCTCATGTTCCTCCACGACATGAAAGAATCCATCCAGCAGGTGCTTCGTGAGCCTTGGCAGTACCTCTACTGCACCGGTTCGCTCTCTGCCTTCCTCGACAATGCGCCGACAGCCCTCGTCTTCAACTCCATGGCTCCCGAGAACGCTTCCATCCCAGGTCTTGCTGCCGAAGCTTTCCTCAAGGCTATCTCCGTAGGTGCCGTATTCTTCGGAGCACTCACCTACATCGGCAATGGTCCAAACTTCATGGTGAAGTCGATTGCAGAACAGAGCGGAATCAAGATGCCATCATTCTTTGGCTACATGTTCAAGTTCTCGCTCATCGTCTGCCTCCCCATCTACATCATCGTCCAGCTCATCTGCATCTGATGACCATTTGTCACGATCGATAATATGATACAAAACATCACCCGGCCTTCCTTCAAGAAAGTCGGGTGACGTGTTTTTGGGGCCAAAGTGATTATTGCAATGAGGTATTGAGTGGGAACGTTTTCTCAAAAGCGATGCCCGAAGTATAGACGCCCTTGACGATGATGTCTCGTTCAAGGGCATCTTTTTTATACAATACTCGCACGCCCTTGGGCTCTATTGCTTCGATGATGAAGCCGCCCTGAACCGACCAACTGCACTCCTTCACGTTGTCGGGATGTTCGAGATAGAACAGTTGTGCATCCGAAAAGTCATGCCTTAAAACGACGGGGTGCCCGATCATCTCATCGACAAAGAAGGCGTTCATTAGCTTGAAGAACTCTTCATGCAGCTCGTTCAACACTCCGGTGTCGTCATTGCGCACCAACGTATGCTTGTGGATGTTGTAGGCGTGCAGTTCCGAACGCTTGCCGATCTGTTTGGCCTCGGCATCGACACACGACGAGCCATAGACCACGGGCATCACCTTCTTGGTCAAATAGCCTCCTGCCCAACTGCCTCCAGGCATCTCGCGAAGCATCTCTTTCACCATGGGTTCGAAAGGAATGCCTACACCGAAGGGGACCACAGGATCATATTTGCCGTGGAAAGAGATGATAGACGTAGGCGAGGACTTCAGTATCTCGGGGTCAAGCACAGCGCCCCACATGTTACCCACAGCGCGGACGGTGAAAGGTTCGTCGTAGGCAGGTGTGACAGGGATAGCTGTGAGCGGTCCCAGCTTGGCAGCCACCTCCTTCATCGACTCAGGGATGTTCGCGTCGTTCATGAAAGCCGCATTCAACGCGGCAATGGCTCCTGCGCTGCAACCTGTCAGGAAGATCTTATCGGGATCAATCCTATACTCCTCGCGATGCGAAAGCATGTAACGGATGGCAGCATTCACGTCCTGTAGAGCACTGTAGGCAGCTTCAGCAATGGTGGATGAAAACAGGTTGTAGCCCATGCGGTAATTGATCGAAACAGCCACATAGCCACACGCGGCAAACTTCTCGCACCATCGGAGCGAAGCATCGTCGGCCTTGTCGCCCGAGAAGAAGGCACCCTCATGGATCATGACGAGCAGCGGCCGCAGGGGTGTCCCCTCCTTGTCGTCTGGAGCATAGACATCGAGTCGCAGCGACAGTTCCTCAGGCTCGTTTCTAAGCAGGTCCTCCAGCTTGTCAATCACAATTCTGCCGTAGTTTCCCGAATTGTCGTAGGGATAGGAAGTCCAGAAACCCTTCGCCTTGCCATACTCCACTTCGCGCGTCGTAGTAATGTTGCAATGCGGCTTCAAGTAGTCCACTCCCTCGCTGATGGCCAACTGTGCGGGATTGCTGTAGCGCGTCAAGGTGCAACGCGTGCGTTCAAGGTCCTCGCCCTCCACGTAGGTTCTGCCAAACCTCTTCGACACCTCAACACGATGCTCTTCGGCAAAGAGTTTACCCTTATCGACAAACAGTATGCCATGGCTCCCCACGCCATCGGGCACGAAATAGCCCGCGAAATGTTTCGATGTGCAGGTCTGAATATCATTCCGCGCAAAGTTGGGATGCTCGTTGCACGAAGCGAACAACAGGAAAGCCGAGAGGAGCAGCAAATAGATTCTATACATATATAAAGGATAACAAATGCGGGAAGTAGCGCGGCAAAGGTATGCAAAATTCTTGAATACTGCAAATATTCACCCGACTTTTTTAGTAGAATGTTCTTGGAATCCGATTTCTACAAGTTGAAGGTAATGTCCCTTAACATCCTCTAATATCCCCAAATATCCCTTATTATCCATCTAGTTGAGCAGATGCTCAACTAGATTCCGACGTGAACGACCAAAGCAGGATCTGTTTCTCCTCCCCCTTAATCAACTTCTCCAGATAATTCATTCCCTTCGAAGAAACAGTGATGCAACCCAAGCAGCATTTGGGCTGCAGGGGGATGTATTCGCGCCAGCAGTTCGTATCGACCCATTTGGCACGATGTATCATCAGGCCACGGGCGTAGGCGGTTTTGTTGGCGATGTCCAACCCTTTGATACGGAACCCTCGCTTGTTTCGCGTACCATGAACCTTCGTCACAGCAAAATGCCCAAGTGAAGAACATTTGCTGCCAGGCAAATTGCTGAAGACCGGCTTCTCAGCCGTGCTACCCATGCCGGGACCATGCATCGTATAAGTTTTATACACGACCTTCTCCTTCTCGAACGACCACACGAAAACCCTGGGTGTCCCGCTGGGGATACTGTAATCGACGAAGATACAGTAGCGGTCATTCAGATTCCTCACCCTTGCATAATCCTTCGCCTCAATGGCACATTTGCCAAGAAACTCCGTATAATCACCACCCAATCGGGCATTCGGACCCTGACAAACATAGTATTTGTAACCCCAATAACCAAAGAAGCCGACAACAGCAGCCAATGCTACAGCAAAAACCAATTTGAACAAAAACTTTATTTCATTCATACCAAATCATTTTTTCGATTATATGTGTTGAATTGGGGCAAAAGGTAAACAATCAACAGGCGCATCTTCGCAGATGCACCTGTCACAATGTGTCCAATAAATACTATTACAATTACAATTTAGGGCAGATGGACTTCTTCGCAGAGTTCATCTGCCCTTTCTCTACATTTAAAAACAAAAACCTTGAAAAAACACGTTTGAAGTTCTTTTCGCGTGCATATAAAACACAGTCTTTTCTTCAATCAAAGCCTAGCTTCGGGAACAATCTGACCGTCGAGCAGGTTGATGATGCGCTGTGCAAAGCCGGCATCACGCTGCGAGTGGGTTACCATGACGATGGTCGTGCCCTCGTTGTTGAGCTGAGTGAGCAGCTGCATCACTTCGAGGCCGTTCTTCGAGTCGAGGTTACCCGTGGGCTCGTCGGCGAGGATGAGCTTCGGATTCATCACCACGGCACGGGCAATAGCCACACGTTGCTGCTGACCACCGCTGAGCTGCTGCGGATAGTGCTTGGCACGATGGCTCAATTCGAGGCGGCGCAGGATTTCCACCACACGCTCGCGACGCTCCTTCTGGGGCACTCCGATATACTTGAGGGGCAGTTCGATATTCTCCTCGACGTTCAGCTCGTCGATGAGGTTGAAGCTCTGGAACACGAAGCCGATCTTTCCCTTGCGGACCGAAGTGCGCTGGCTCTCCTTCAGGTGTCCCACCTCCTCGCCATCGAGCAGGTAACTGCCCGAAGTGGGATTGTCGAGCAATCCCATGATATTGAGCAACGTCGATTTGCCGCAGCCGCTGGGGCCCATGATGGCCACAAACTCGCCCTGTTCAACACTCAGACATACGCCATCGAGCGCCACTGTCTCCACCTCTTCCGTACGGAAGATCTTTGTAAGATTCTCAATCTTGATCATAATCGTATATCAATTAACAATTAATTTTTTTCAATTAACAATTTGCCTTTATTCAGTCTTGATGCTATTGATGGGATTCTCTGTAGCTGCACGCCAACCTTGCATGGCCGCAGTAAGGAGGGTGACAAGGCCCACAAGCAGCAATGCAGCCGGGAAGAGCCACCAATGGATTGTGGTACGCTCCACGAAGCTCTGGAGCCACTGACTGCCCATATACCAGCTCAAAGGAACTGCAATGACGAAGGCAACGAGCAGAAGTTGCGCATAGCGGCTTGTCAATAACCCTACAATCTGTCCCTCGGTGGAACCGAACACCTTGCGTATGCCAATTTCCTTGCGACGATACTCTGTCTCGAACATCGTCAGGCAGAACACGCCGATGAGCGTGATGATGAGACAAATGATACTGAAGACTATCACCTGGCGAATGAAACGGAACTCATCCTGGTAGAGTCGCTCCAACTGTTCGTCGAGGAAATGCACCTCCACAGCGCTTCCATCTCCCATCTCGATGAGTTTGTCGCGAATCTGCTGACGCAGGGCCATCTTGTCGGTTCCGGCGGCAAGGCGCACATTCAGCATACCCAAACGGTCTCCCCAACTGGCATAACTTTCGCCCATGATGATGAAGGCCACAGGATCAACTGCACGGTCCTGATGGATGCTGGCATAACGTATGTTCTCGCATACACCGATGACGGGCAGATCTCCATCCAACAGCTTCTTATCCATCTCCACCCAACTCCAACGCTTGCGTGCTGCCTCGTTGATGATGTAGCAGTCGCTGTCGTGTTCATTGAAGTCGCGTCCCTCGATGACCTCGATACCCATGGTGCGCAGGTAGTGACAATCTACAGGCATGCATGTGAATGAGACGCTCTTGTCGCCACTTGCCCGTCCCCAACCCATATACGAGGTCGAACTGCCGAGCACGAAACTGGAATAGCTGACATCCTTCACACCACCCAAACCGAGCAGTTCGGCACGGATGGCATCCTTCTTCGGTAATAATTCTGCCGAGAGCTTGGCGTAGCAGAGTTCATCCTTGTCAAAGCCATAGTCCGAATGATAGATGTATCGGCTTTGAAGGAGCAGGATACCGATATAGGTGACCAGCACAAGACTGATTGTGATTTGCAGACTCACCAGCAGGGTGCGCATGTAGCGTCCGCGTGGTGTCAACCCAAATGCTCCCTTCAATGCCATGGCAGGTTGGAACGAGGTAACGAACCAGGCGGGATAAACGCCAGCCACGATGCCTGTAGCCAAGGCGACCACTGCTGTCAACCCCAGGAGTGGCAGATGATCCTGTAGCTCGATGCTGCCCTGCGCCAACGTGGTAATGGCTGTCCATCGGGTAAGCAGGTGGACGATAAGCATTCCGATCAGGAAGGCCAGCAGCGCAACGACCACGGTCTCGCCAATCAGGCCCAGTCGCAGACTCGTCAATGAGCTGCCCAGCACGCGGCGGGTATTGACTCCCTTCACACGCATCGGACTCTCGGCCAAGGTGAAGTTGAGGAAGTTGATGGCTGCCACCACTACAACGATGATGCAGGCCCATATCAGGATGAGGTGAACGGTTCGGTTGCCTCGATCGTCATCGTCAATGCCCGAGAAGTAGGTCTCGGTGATCGGGGTGACTCGGAAGTGATGAGCGCCAACCGCCCTATCCAGCTGCTGGTCGATCTCCGCACGTTCTTCCGGAGTAGCATTATTATACTCTTCGGCATTCTCGGCCAATATCCTTTTGCGAAACATCGATTTGACCCTTTCCGGGAAATCACTTCTAAAGGCCTCCACGTCAGCCGTTCCATGGAGTCGCAGGTAACCCACATAGCTCCATTCGCTGAAATCGGACTTGCCCTCATCACCCATGGACGAATAGATCATATTATCTACACAGCAGTTGTCGGGGAAGTCCTGATAGACACCCATTATCTGCAAACTATCCTTACCGTTCCAAAGGTAGTGACCGGCAGCCATCGTGGTACCCAGGAAGCGCTGGGCCAACGAGGCAGGGATAATGACACCACTGTCAGTATCATCTTTCCAGCTTAGCTTGCCATCGAGACAAACGGCACCGAATGGCTCCAATGACGTCTCTTTGCGCACCCTGGCCCAATCCCATTCCACGGAGTTCGTGCCCATAAAGAATTCAGCCGTATAGCCCTTGATTGAGAACAAGGTACCCGATTCCACCTCAGGCATCTCGATCATCATCTCAAGCATAGGCACACTGTTATGGGTACTCCATGGCGCATCGTTCATCATCGATTCCACGCGCATCACCCGTTCGGCCTTCGGGATGCTCCTGTTGAAGCTAGCACTGTATTCAACCTGCGTCAGGAACAGAAAGAGAGCCGCAAAAGCCACCGCCAGTCCCATGAGGTTCAATAGCGTTGCCGTCTTGAATCGACGAGCCATATACATTATATTTCTGAATACATCCATATTCTATTTCATTTTTTCTGCCACAAAGATACGCCAAACAATTCATTCAACCAAGACTTTTGCCCTCCTCGAAGGTCGATTGTCTAAAATTTATACAGCATTGTGTCTAAAAATTTGACACGCATGAAGCGGCATACTCCAAATATGATGTCCGTAGCCCTTGAATTGCCATTTATTGTTTACATATTCCACGTTTCCGAATAAAAGAGAGGAATAATCCGAAGAATAACACGGATAATGGTTTAGAATTAAACGATTATTACTATATTTGCACCGTAAAAGTTCAAAATAAAACTATTATGGATGATATTTATATGTTCTCTGATTCCACTATCCTTCGTAGGATTGGGGAGAAACTGAAGACAATCAGACTTAAGCAGAACATCACCCAGCAAAGCCTGTCGGAAGCCGCCGACGTGTCGCTTTCCTCCATCAAGAAGATTGAGAAGGGAGAGATAGGCTCGTTTGACTCGCTGCTGAGGGTGATGCGAATATTGGGACGGCTCGAAGTCCTACAACCGCTTGTGGAAGAAGAGCAACTGAGTCCGAACGAATACTACAAACTCGTTCAGTCGTCGAAGACAAACGTTCGAAAGCGGGCAGCAGGAAAATTGAACAACACCAATAAAGAAGAATCGACATGGTAGATGTAGCTATGGCAACCATGTTCGGCTATCCCGTCGGTACTTTCCGATGGGACGAACAATACGGGATTGTCCGATTTGAATATGACAGCAGTTTTGTGCAGCGGGAGATCGAACCCTCGCCTATCATGATGCCTGTGCGTGAAGGGCGTGTTTATTCCTTTTCCAATCTCGACAGGGAGACCTTCAGGGGATTGCCTGGGATGTTGGCCGATTCCCTTCCCGACACCTACGGTCGTGCCTTGTTCGACCGATGGCTTGCCTTGACTGGCAGAACAAGCAGCAATCCCATTGAAACCCTATGCTTCTTGGGCAAACGCTGCATGGGAGCCTTGGAGTTTGAACCTGCAATGGATATTGACTACGACACACATGCCAGGTTTGAGATCGACTCCCTGGTCAATGTGGCGAAAGAGGCACTGAGCGAGAAAACCTCGTTCGGCACGAATCTGAATGATGACAAGAAAAAGGCCATCGCCGAGATACTTCGTCTGGGCACTTCAGCAGGAGGTCAGCGTGCCAAGGCCATCATTGCCTACAACCATGATACAGGTGAAGTACGCTCAGGTCAGGTGGAGGCTCCTGCGGGTTTTGACTATTACCTCATCAAATTGGATGGCGTAACGGCAAAAGCAGGGTTCAAGGCGACAGAGAATTTCGGTCGTCTGGAATACTCCTTCTATAAGTTGGCAAAAGCTTGTGGCATCGAAATGTCCGAGTGTTCGCTTATTGAAGAAAACGGACGGGCACATTTCCTAACGAAACGCTTCGACAGGAAAGACGGCAGGAAGATTCACATGCAAACGCTTTGCGGCATCGCCCATTACGATTATCGGCTGCATCGGGCCTATTCTTACGAACAGGCATTCAATGTTATGCGTGCGTTACGTCTGTCCTACTCGGAGGCTACGGAAATGTTCCGACGCATGGTTTTCAACGTCGTGGTGCGCAATCAGGATGACCACACCAAGAATATCTCGTTCCTGATGGGAGAAGATGGCAAGTGGCGGCTGTCACCCGCTTACGATATGGGATATGCCTATAACCCCGAAGGCGGTTGGACGGCGACACATCAGATGTCAATCAACGGCAAGTATGACAATCTTGGCCGTCAAGACCTGATGGAGTTTGCGAGCCATAACAACATAAAGGAAGCCGCATCAATTATAGATGAGGTATGCGAGGCCGCATCGCATTGGCCGGCTCTTGCCAAGGAAAATGAGGTTCCAGCATCTATGATAGAAGCAATTCGTACAGATATGCTATTGAACCTGTAATCCTTTTTAAAACCCTCAAAGCCATACAATGATTCGGGCGAAATCATCCTACCGGCTGGAAGATTTCGCCCGAATCATTGGGGAGTTATGTAGAACGAATCACTTTACAGCAAGCAACTCGTGGAAGTAGATGGGTTGTCCGATCAGAGTGATTTCCCAAGCCAGCTGGTAGGCATCGCCGCCACGATTGCGGAGGAAGCAGCTGATGTTCGAGGCAGAATAGTCGGGCAGAAGTGAGTAGGTCATCATTTCGCTGGCATCGTCGAAAGCATTGTTATTCTGGTTCCAACGGCTGTACTCAACGCTATAGAGATCGTCGGTGAGCGTGTAGGACAGACGTCCTGTGCACTTCCATTCGTTGTTGTGCCAGACATAGGTTGTGCGGCTGAGCAGCATGCCGTCGGCAGCATATTCGTACTGATACTGGCAGGAGGGCTTCAGATCGATGTCACCATTCATGCGTACGTTCTTCTTATAAACATACATTGTGGTGATGTAGTCGTTGTCGTCGCAAACCACGTTGTAGGCGTACTGGCCTTCGTTCGAAGTAGCTACTGACAGATAGGCGTTATTCACGATGTCGGAGGTAATCACTTGTGCAGTCGAGGTCATTGCTACGAGGCACATCATTGCGGAAAGAGCTAAAGTTTTCATAATCGTATTTTTTTAATTGTTTGTTTTTTGCCCATTTGACGAACGAAACATCCATTTTGCTACAGCGCTCGGAAAATTTAATGTTTTTTCACAAAAGCCATGTGATGCTTTTCGTTTTTTGTTGGTGCAAAGATATGGACTTTTTTCCTCAGATGCATAATACCGGCAATATTGTCATTCATTCTGATTTGTTCGTCCATTTGTCTTTTGCAACCTTGTCATATTGCTATTCTTATTCTTGTGAAAATGGCCGCGTCTCTCGCTCCAATAGCGGAGACTTGGGTTATTTTATGCCCGAAGGGCAATTTTTTGCAGGTATTGGACCTGCTCATTTTCCGGCAGCCAGGCTTGGCTATTGATGCCAAAGCCGCTGCCATTTTCACCTCCTTTTACTTGTTATAACTCGTCTTTGTTTTAGATTTGTCAAAAAGGACACTGCAAAGATACACCACTCTTTTCTTTCTTGCAAGGATTCCGAAGTCCCGAAAAGCGGTTTGTCAAATTATTACACACACTTGTGTATGATTGTTTGACACCGTCTCTTGCGCGAACTTGAATTATCTCCAAATTATAAAAAATCGTGCTGAAAACACAAGGTCTTCAACACGATCGGAATAATAATATGATAATGTGTGTGTATTGGGACTCAAACGAAGAGTAGAGACAAGCCTATTCGGTCTTAATGCCTTCGATGGGATTCCGAGTGGCGATTCTGATAGCTTGGCCCAAAATTGACAGGATGACTACCAACATCGTAATGATGGCAGAAAGCAGGATGACCAGCCACGGGAAGTCGATGCGATTATAGAAGTCCTGCAAGTAATAGTTCATCGCCTTCACACAAAGCGGGATAGCCAGCACGATGGCGACAAGTGACAGGAGGATGAAACGTCTCGAAAGTTTCCATACCGATTCGCGCACCGAAGCACCCATGATCTTGCCGATTGCAATCGACTTGCTATGCTGCTCGCTGTAGTTGACCGACATAGCAAAGAGGCCGAGCGCAGAAATCAGAATCGAAAGGAACATGAAGCATAGGACAAACTGCATCGTGTGGCGCTCCTGGGTCAAAGCATCGCGCATCGATTCGTCATAATACGAGCAGTTCAATTCCTGGGAATATCCCTTGAGCTGACGCATAACATCCTTACAGGTTTTCCTCACCGCAGCCAGGGCCTCGTCCTTATCCCCTCTGACCTTTACGAGTTGGCTCCAATAATAGCCATCGGCACCGAGCAACTGGATCACATTGTGTGAGTCCTCGAATCGGGGAACGTAGTTGCCCATTCCGCTCCGATAATTCTCGACAATACCGCAGATTCTGTAACGGACCTTCTTGCTATTCGTCTCCTTATCCCTGGTTTCGATCGAAGGGTGTTCGGCAGAGATATTGTAGCGGCTTTGCGTTTCGCGATCCACCCAGCACATGCTGTCCGTGGGTGCAGCGAACTGCTCAACGATCTTGAAGCCCAGCAGCCGAAAGGTGGTGGTGTCCATCGACGTATAATTGATCCATGACGTATTGCCCTCCCCGTCGTGTAACCCATTGAATGAGGTCCTGTAGGGCAGGTTAGCCGCCAAGCCCACGGCATCGACCTGGGGCAATGCAAGCAGACGCTGCCGCAGTATGTCCTGAATTTCAAAGGTAAAACCTAAATCAAAGGCCGAAACGGCAATCAGGTTATTCGGCCGATACCCCAAAGGCAGGGACAGGAGATGATTCAGCTGCGAGCTCATCGTCATCGCCACGGCAATCAGCACCATGCTGATCATGTTTTGCACGACGATGAACACCCTGCCGAACAACATCTTGCTGCGAAACTGGAAAGCGCCCTTCACCACGTCCAAAGGTTTGAACTGGAGTACCAACAAGGCAGGTAGGAGGCTGGAGATGAGCGAAAGAAGCAGCAGGGCAATGACCGACCAGAAAACCATCTGGAAATCTGGAATGAGTGGGATGCTCGTCGAAAGCCATTCCTCAAACAGCGGCTTGAACAGATAGGCCACGAAATAGCCCAAAAGGAAACAAGCTGCGGTGAAGAGAAAAGCCTCGCTGAAATAGCGGAAGAGCACACCACGGGTCTGCTCGCCCAGTACGCGGCGCATCGTCATCTCCTTCGCCCTCTTGCCCGTCAAGGCGACGGTGAGATTCACGTAGTTGAGGCATGCCGAGACGAGCAGGATGAGAGCTACGAGCAGGAGCACTTCGACAAGGGTCCTGTTACCCTTCTTTACCTTGCTATAGCTTTCGTGCGCTTCGTCGAAGTATATTTTGTCGAACCGCGTAAGTGAAGAACCCCACATCGCTGCTCCCCTGCTCCCATCACGGGCATAGAACTCGCCCCAATATTCCACGTACTTGTCCAACAACTTGTCGGCCAAAGTCTGGGGATCTGTACCAGGCTTCAAGGTCAGGAACGTCATCGTATTGCCGAAGTTGTCCATCGAGCGGTACAAGTCGTATGCTCGCTTGATGCTGAAGAAGAGGTCATTTTCAACGAACAAATCCCTTCGTCCGAAATCCTCCAACACACCACAAACGGTATAGATGTCGTCCCTCACCTTCAGTTGTTTACCGATGGCATCCTCGCCAGCAAAGGCTTTGCGAGCGAATGCTTCCGAGACTATCACGTCATGGTCATTGGTCAGCACCTGCCGCTGGTCACACCCCCTAAGCTCATAGTCGAACATCTGAAAGAAGGTGGAATCAATATAGGCGGAGGTCGCTCTGTAGTAATTTTCACCAATCACTACGTCCTGTTCATTGCCATTGGCTATTCGCGTCCAAGCATCAATCTCCGGAAATGAAGGAAAAAACTCTACAGGTGTGTCAAGTGTCAATCCATAGAACTTTCCGCTGCCCAAGGCATAAACCTTGTCAGCATTTTGAAGATTCTTGCCCACGCTGAACTCCGTCTTGGCATACGACACCAGCAGGACGACAAACCCCAATGCAAACGCTAGACCGAATGCCTCGATGAAGGTATAAAGCTTATTCCTTGACAGAAAAATCAGATAGCTTTTCATACACAATTATCCATGAAATACCTTGCAAAGATACATGATGGATTCCATTCTTCCAAACCCTTCGAGTCCCACAAATGACGATTGTCTAAAAAATTGACATCATTGTGTCTAAAAATTTGACACTCTATCTTCCTTTTGAACCAAAACGGACGAAATCTCCCACCGCAAGCAGCATCTTTAGAGCCATGCATTTCTCCGTACAATAAGCTTTGCTCACCTATTTCAGAAACGGCCTTTATCCTCGCTTCCTGCAACTGTACCCTTATACTCCGAAGAGGTAGTGAGAAGGAATATTAAATAATCCAACTGCTTCAGGCTCGACCTTGATACAGTATGCTCTACCAGTCTTTGCTCTCTTGTATCTTATATAGCCATCTTTATCTATTTTTGTTAGTCTAGATAAATCAACCATATTGAGTGATAACTCGTTCGTCAGTTTGCGACTTTTCTTCTTGGGTTCAATATGAAGTAATGCATCCTTTATATCGGTAACTGACATCTAGTGGATTTTCTCCATCCTTGATAGGTCAGCTTGAGCCTGCGCTAGTCTGCATTCAATACTTTGATTTATTGCCCATGCCTTCTTGCCTATTACCCACTCGTCATAACAACCGTTCCATTGCTCTGGAGGTATGTTTATGCCCAGATTTATATACGCAGTTTTCCCATTATGGCATATTGACATCCTGATTGGTGCAAGGCCATTTTTTGCGATTTTCCCATTGAAAACGACACTTATCCTAGCCATTTCTGTCAAGTATTTGAAAAGTTATTGACTAAAATTCGTTCAGTTTTCGGGTATTTTGGGGCATTTTCATCAAATCAACATATAACAAAAAAATCTGCCAAATATCTTGTAAATACTTGATATTCAGCAGATGAAGTGGGAGCGAAATACGGGACTCGAACCCGCGACCCTCGGCTTGGGAAGCCAATGCTCTACCAACTGAGCTAATTTCGCAGAGATTAGCGGAAGCGATGTTCCGCTAAAGTGTTGTGTTCCTGTGGATGGTTTACTGATTGACGAGTGATGCCATCATGTTCACCATCTTGAGTGCGGCGAGGGCGCTTTGTGCGCCAACACCTTCCTGTGTCAACTTTCTTGCATCCTCGAGGGTGTCGGTTGTGACGACACCAAAGATGAATGGAATGTCACCATGAAGATTGAGGTGGGTGATGCTACGGCTCAATGTCTGGCAGATGATGTCGTAGTGAGGATTGTTCTCACGCACTACGCAGCCGAACATGATTACGGCACTTGGCTCCATCATATTGTTCATCTGTCGGGCGCCGAAGGGGAGCTCCATTGCTCCGGGCACATGACTGACGTAGATGTCCTCCCTCATTACTCCGCACTGCTCAAGCTTCTTCAAAGCCTGTTCGAGAAGTGCATTACTGATCTCTGGTTGCCATTCGGAAACTACTATACCGATGCTTGCGTCTGTACTGTTCGCGGTGCAATCCGCCGCCACAGGGTCACTCATTTTGAAAATTTATTTAACACGTTCAATATACTTGTCAATCGACTGGGCGATGGATGTCTCTGCCCAATTGTCCTTGACGCTCTGATATACCTTAAGGGCGTTCTTTGTGTCGCCGGCCTCTTCGTAAGCAAGACCTGCCTTGCGGAGGAAGAGAGGGGAGTAAAGAGCATTGTTGGCGGCCTTGGCTGCCTGCTCGAAGGTCTGGGCGGCCTTATCGTAGTCGGGGTTCTCCTTA
This sequence comes from Bacteroidales bacterium, assembly GCA_017618715.1. Taxonomy (GTDB): domain Bacteria; phylum Bacteroidota; class Bacteroidia; order Bacteroidales; family UBA3663; genus Liminaster. The sequence continues at coordinate 24,247 of JAFZTS010000031.1, read as the reverse complement.
TCCACATAGCAGTCGCCGAGGGCGCTGAGGATAGCTGGAGCGATCACGTTGTCGTTGCCGTCGAAATCCTGGAGGTATTTGATGGCATCCTCATAGTTGCCGAGGTTCTTGTGGCAGAGACCTGCATAAGCCTTTGCGGTGTTACCGGCCCTGGTCGAACCATATTCTTCAACGACAGCCTCGAAGCCGTCGAGAGCCTGCTCGTACTGACCCTGGTCGAAGAGGAGTTCTGAGTTCCAGATCTCGTTCTGAGCTTTCTCGTTGTTGCGCTGGTTCATCCAACGCCATCCGAAGATGATGGCTACGATGATAATGAGCGCGATAAAGAAATAAACGATCTTCTTCTGGTTTTCTTTTTGTCCGAGGAACTCCTCAGTTTTGCTGAGTGGCTGGTCGATTGCAGTTTCCTCTACTTTTTTGATTTCTTTTTTTGCCATGTTGTATATTGTTTATTATTATTTGCATATTTAGCGGCGCAAATTTAGCGATTTTACTTGAATAAACAATAATTTTTACGAAAAAAATGTTTAAAATTCGTATTTTCCCCTGAAATTTCGTATCTTTGCCACGTCAATCTACAAGTTTTTTGGCTTTATCGGCAAAAAATGGCAGTATAGGACCTATGAAACTGGAGCATCTCAGTATCGTAAATTACAAGAACATCCGTGAGGCAGACCTCACCTTCTCACCCGGCGTCAACTGCCTGGTGGGCCAGAACGGCATGGGCAAGACGAACCTGCTGGATGCTATCCATTACCTCTCGTTCTGCAAATCGTTCAATGGCTTGACCGACAGCCAGGTGATGACGCACGGCGAGGAATTCTTCCTGCTCAACGGTCATTATGAACTGAATGACCACCCTGAAGACATCCGTTGCGGCTACAAGCTTCACAGCAGGAAGTCATTCAAGCGTGCCGGCAAGGAGTATCAACGCCTGAGCGACCACATCGGGCTGTTGCCGATTGTCCTGCTTACGCCTTCGCACAACGTGTTGCTGCAGGGTGGCAGCGAAGAGCGCCGAAAGTTCATGGACATGGTGATCAGCCAGTTCAACAAGCCCTATCTCAACGCCCTGATTCGCTATAACCAGGCACTCCTGCAGCGAAATAGTCTGCTGAAGCAGGAGCCTCCCTGTACCGACCCTTTGCTTTATCAGGCCTGTGAAGAACAGATGGATTTCTACGGCCAGCAGATCTATGCTGCCCGACGTCAGTTCGTCGATGATTTCACCCCTGTCTTTCAGGAGTTCTATCGACAAATCTCGATGGGTCGCGAGGAGGTCTCGATCAACTACACCTCCCATTTCGAGAGCGGAGAGAGCCTTATGCCCCTGCTGAATGCCGTCCGCAACCGCGACCTTGCCTTGGGCTACACCACCCGTGGTGCGCACAAGGATGACCTCGATTTCCAGATTGGGGATTACCAGATGAAGCAGCTTGGCTCACAAGGGCAGAACAAGACCTTCCTCGTTGGACTCAAGTTGGCGCAGTTCGATTTCCTGCGCCGCATGGGGCACACCACCCCCATCCTTCTGCTTGATGACATCTTCGACCGTCTGGATGGCGACCGCGTGGAGCAGATCATCCGCCTGGTGGCCAGTGACAGGTTCGGGCAGATCTTCATCACCGACACCAACCGCGAGTATCTCGACCGCATCATCGACAGGTGCACCGAGAGCTATAAGCTCTTCGAGGTGAGCCACGGAGAGTATAGGGTGGTTTCGGAGAAGTGAGCGTGAGGCTCTAGAGGCTCTAGAAAGAAAAAAACAATGAAAAAGAAAAACGAACAATCGATAGGTGAGATCATCCGAGAGTATCTCAAGATGACGCAACTCGAGAATCACGTCTTCGAGACGCGCATCGCTGAGGTGTGGCAAGAGGCCCTCGGAGACCGCATCACCCTTGAGACCGAGCGCATCCATTTGCAATCGGGCACCTTGTTCGTGACCCTCAAATCGCCCTCGCTAAAGAACGACATTTTGATGCGACGCACTGTTATTCGCACTGTCCTCAACGAAAAGTTGGGCTCTGAGATAATAAAATCCGTCATTATCCGTTGATATAATAAGGAGCATTCCTTATCTATCTTCATGCGTGCGTGTAAATATATATTGTGTATGGCTATCCTTGCCCTTGTGGCCGTGCCTGAGCTGATTGCCCAGGTGCGCATCTTTGGCACGGTAACCAACGAGCAGGGGCAGCCGATGGACGTCGTCCACGTTCGCCTGTTGCGCGGCAGCATCGGCACGCTCACCAACTTCAAGGGCGAATACGAACTGCAAGTGGCCGACGCCGACACCTTGCGAGTCATTTTCACCTCGCTGGGCTACAAGCGCGTCGAAAGGGTGATCAACACCCGTGCCGTGAGACCAAACGAACGGGGAGCCCGTCGTCTGCAGCTCAATGTTCAAATGAGCCCCAACCAATCCGTGCTCAACGACGTGGAGGTGACAGCCGAACGACAGACGACTCCCGGCAATATGGAGCACATCAAGGCGGAGAACGTCCGCAACATGCGCTCGGCCAGCGGCAATGCCATCGAGGACCTCATCGGCACGCAGGCCGGTGTCAACATGAACAACGAGCTGTCGTCGCAGTACAACGTGCGCGGCGGTTCGTTCGACGAGAACCTTGTGTATGTGAACGGCATCGAGGTCTATCGTCCCCAACTGATTGCCAGCGGCCAACAGGAAGGACTTTCGTTCATCAATCCCGCCATGGTGGGATCGGTGGATTTCTCGACGGGTGGCTTTTCGAGCGAATACGGTGACAAGATGAGCTCGGTGCTCGACATCACCTATCGACAGCCCGAGACTTTCGATGCCGAGGCTTTGATCAGCCTGACGGGCGGCAATGCATCGCTCGGTCAGCGCATCAAGGGATTCACCCAACTGCACGGACTGCGGTACAAGCGCAATGCCACAATCCTCAATTCGCTCGATACGCAGGGCGAATATGACCCAATCTTCTTCGACTACCAGACTTTCCTTACATGGACGTTCGGAAAGAAGGGGGATTGGAACCTCAATTTCCTGGGCAACATCGCGGTCAACGATTATCGTTTCACTCCCGAAAGCCGTGAGACGACCTTCGGCACCAACGAGGTGGCCCACAGCTTCAAGGTCTATTTCGACGGGCATGAGAAGGACCAGTTCGACACCTTCTTCGGCGCATTGACGTTGGGCTACAATGGTTTCAAGAACACCCGTCTGCAACTCATGGCTTCGGCCTTCATGACCGACGAAGAGGTGACCTACGACATTTCGGGCGAATACTGGATGGACCAGGCTGCCTCGGTGAGTCAGGCGGGACTTGGCGTGGGCCGCTATATGGAACATGCGCGCAACTATCTGCAGGCTTCGGTGATGGCATTGTCGCTCAAAGGCAATACGCAGGTTGCAAGGAACCGGCTCTCGTACGGCATGACCGTGCAAAGCGAGAAGATCGACGACAAGATTGCCGAATGGGAACGACGCGATTCGGTGAGCTACAGTCTGCCGCGTGACCCTGACAAGCTTCGCGTTGTCGAAAACCTTCACTCGGCCTACAATGGGACGACCACCCGCCTGTCGATGTTTGTGCAGGACACTTACGGATGGGATGCATACGGCGGTCGTTTCCTCCTGCAAGGGGGTGTCCGCATGAGCTATTGGTCGTTCAATGAGGAGCTGCTCGTGTCGCCCCGCGCTTCGCTGCGTTTCACTTTCGGCAAAGACCGCAACAAGCAGGCGCGCATCTCGGCGGGCTTATACTATCAGGCTCCTTTCTACAAGGAGTATCGACTGAGCTACACCGACAAGGACGGCAACCAGATGGTCGAGATGAACAAGGACATCAAGTCGCAGCGCTCGTGGCAGGTCATCATGGGATGGGATCACACCTTCAAGGCGTATGAACGTCCGTTCAAATTCACTGTCGAGGGCTACTACAAGGGTATTTCAAACTATATCCCCTACACCGTCGATAACGTCCAGATCCGCTATGCCGGCGAGAACAAGGGCTCGGCCTATGTGACGGGCATCGATGCCAAGATTTTCGGGCAGTTTGTCGAAGGCACCGATTCCTGGCTCAGCCTTTCGCTGATGAACAGCAAAGAGAACTACGACGGACTCAAGACTGCACGACCCACCGAGCAGCGCTATGGCATCGGCCTTTTCTTCAGCGACTATTATCCCGGACATGACGATTGGCGCGTCTTTCTTCGTGGCGTGTTCAACGACGGATTGCCGTTCTATAGTCCCCAGGGAGGTCGCAAGGCCGGTATCTTCCGAACGCCAGCCTACAAGCGCGTCGATCTTGGCGCCACCCATGTTTGGGACGCCAAGCATTACAAGTTCATGAACCGTGGCTTCTGGAGCCACGTGAAGGAGATGACCGTCGGTGTGGATATCTTCAACTTGATGGACATCGACAACACGAATTCCTACTACTGGGTCACCGTCATCGGCAATGATGGTTCGACACGAGGCAATCCCACCTACGCCGTGCCCAACTACTTGACGGGGCGCATGCTGAATGTCAGCTTCGGGCTGAGGTTCTGAGAAATCGGAGTAGTCGGGGTAATCAGAGTACTCGGAGTGATCGGAAAATAAACAAAAACAATAATACAGTGATTACAGTTAACAATCTACAAGTTCAGTTCGGCAAGAGAATACTCTTCCAGGACGTAAACCTAAAGTTCACACCGGGCAACTGCTACGGTATCATCGGTGCCAATGGTGCCGGCAAATCCACATTCCTGCGTGTTTTGAGCGGGGATCTTGATCCGACGCGCGGCAGTTACGAGATGGGGCCAGGCGAGCGTCTCAGCGTGCTCGAACAGGACCACAACAAGTACGACCAATACACGGTGCTCGACACCGTACTGCGTGGCAATACAGTGCTCTATGACATCATGGAGGAGAAGAATGCCATCTACGAGAAGCCTGAGATGACTGAGGCTGATGGTATGCGTGCCGCCGAACTCGAAGAGAAGTTCGCCGAGCTGGACGGCTGGAATGCCGAATCGGATGCTGCTGCCCTGCTTTCGGGCCTGGGCATCAAGGAAGAGCTTCACTACATGATGATGTCCGACATCTCAGCCAAGCAGAAAGTGCGCGTGATGCTGGCCAAGGCCCTCTTTGGCAATCCCGACAACCTGCTGCTCGACGAGCCCACCAACGACCTCGACCTCGACACCGTGATGTGGCTTGAGAACTACCTGCAGGGCTTCGAGCACACGGTGCTTGTCGTGAGTCACGACCGTCACTTCCTCGATTCGGTCTGCACCCATACCGTCGATATCGACTTCAAGAAGTGCACGCTCTTTGCGGGCAACTACAGCTTCTGGTACGAGTCGTCACAGCTTGCCCTCAAGCAGCAGCAGATGGCCAACAAGAAGGCCGAAGAGAAGAAGAAGGAGCTGCTGGAGTTCATCCGCCGATTCTCGGCCAACGTGGCCAAGTCGAAACAGACCACCAGCCGCAAGAAGATGCTCGAGAAACTCAACATCGAGGAGATCCAGCCATCGACACGCCGCTATCCCGGCATCATCTTTACGCCCGAACGCGAAGTGGGCAACAAGGTGCTTGAGGTTCACGGCTTGGGCAAGACCGTCGAGGGAACGAAGCTCTTCGAGGATGTCAACTTCCAAATAGAGCCAGGTGACAAGGTGGCCTTCCTTTCGCACGACCCGCGTGCGATGACCGCACTGTTCGAGATCATCAATGGCCTCGACGAGGACCACGAGGGCACCTACAACTGGGGACAGACCATCACTACGGCCTATCTCCCACTCGACAACAGCTCATTCTTCAACACCGACCTCAACATGGTGGATTGGCTCAGCCAGTTCTCGAGCGACACATCCGAAATCTACATCAAGGGATTCCTGGGCCGCATGCTCTTCCGCGAAGAGGAGGTGCTCAAAAAGGCCAGCGTCCTTTCGGGTGGCGAAAAGATCCGCTGCATGATAGCCCGCATGATGATGAAGAATGCCAACACGTTGATTCTCGACTCGCCGACCAACCACCTCGACCTCGAATCCATCCAGGCATTCAACAACAATCTTCAGACCTTCCGTGGCGTCATCCTGATGTCAAGCCATGACCATGAGTTCATCCAGACCGTCTGCAACCGCGTCATCGAACTTGGTCCCAAGGGTATCATCGACAAGCGCACAGAGTTTGACGACTATATCACCGACGAACGCGTGCAAGAGCTGCGCCAGCGAATTTACTAAACCAGCGCATTTACCAAGGAGGGCAGATGAAAGAGTCCCGGCTTCTTTCCGTTCGGTTGGCCAAGCTGTTTCTGGTCATCATGGCGCTGATGCTATTCGTGTTCATCGTATGCTATGGCTTCTTGGGGGATGCCAATGCCGGAGGCTATGATGAGTTCTCTTCGGCGAAAGCTCCCATCAGCACGCGCGGAAAGATCATTGCCGTTTCGCTTGTCGGCTTTGTGTTGGCCATCCCTTTCAGTTGGGCGCTCAATGCCATCGCACTCTACGTCAACCGCGAATTCGTGAAAGGCGGGCGGTTTCTGCAGGTTTCGCTGGTCATTGCCCTCATCGGATTCTTTGTCGTGCCGCTCATGCTCTTTCTCGATGTCGATACAAACATTCACGTTCTGGGGCTTGTCGCCGCGGTTCCCGTCATGATGTGGCTCATCAGTTGCGGCTATCTATTTCGACTACGATTATAAAAACGGCCAAGGTGCAAATGCAGCATCTTGGCCGTTTTTTATGGACTGGAGTTTTATGCCCCGAATCTGCGCGAATACTCCGGTTCCTTTCGTGCATTCCTGACTCGTAGCAGAATGCAGGCGAGTGTCATCAAGAGGAGAGCCACATACCATAGCCAGTAACCTGTTGACAGGGAGAATATGGTTTCCTGACCTGTTTCGTAGTTGGGAATCGTCTCGCAGAAAAACAACAGGATGCCCAGGACAGGCATGGGAAGAGAAATCCAGAAAAGACTCTTCGCCTTGCGTATAACGATGCATGCGCTGACGACATAGAGGATGTTGGCAAGCCAACAGAGGAAGTAGCTGTTCAAGCCGAATGACATCCAGCCGAAAAGCAGGAGGAAGAAGCCGTGGATCTCGAGGTTGTCGGCGCGCACGCTGACGAAGCACATCGACAACGTATAGCACAGCAGACTAAGTACGAATGCTGTGTTGTAACTGTGGTTCAGGAAGAAGAGTTTTTGTCGGATGTGCATGGGAGGGATTATTTAGAACATGCGGATGCCCATGATTTCGCGCATCTGGCTGGTAATCTCGTGGACGATGGGGCGAACCTTCTCGGCTCCCATTTGACGAACCTTGTTGAGGTAGTCGGTGTCGGCGTAAAGCTCCTCATAGCGCTCGCGGATGGGGCGTGTCACCTTGAGGACGTCTTCGGCAATCTGAGTCTTGAGGTCACCGTAGCGAATCGAGCAGTCGTTCCATGCGGCCAGGAACTGGTCATAGACTTCCTGCGTGCTGGTAAGCTTGAGGAAGTAGAAGAGGTTCTTGATGGGCTCGCTCATCTCGGAATTGGGCTCGGTGGGAGTCATGTCGGTGACTGCCTTCTTGAACTTCTTGATAACGGTCTTGTCGTCGTCGTTGATGTAGATGCAGTTGCCTTCGCTCTTTCCCATCTTGCCGCTGCCATCGAGGCCGGGAATCTTGATGGGTTCGCCCTTGGCCTCGTAAGGATGTGGCTCTACAAAGAAATCGACCTTGTAGAAATGGTTGAAACGAACGGCGAAGTTGCGCGCCATCTCGAGATGTTGCAACTGATCCTTGCCCACAGGCACGAAGTTTGCCTTGTGCTGAAGGATGTCGGCAGCCATGAGCACGGGATAGGTGAGCAGGCCGGCATTGACATTGTTGGGATTCTTGCGTGCCTTGTCCTTGAAGGCTACGGTCTTCTCAAGTTCGCCCAGATAGGCGTGCATATTGAGGAGGGTGTAGAATTCGCAGGTCTCGGGAACGTCGCTCTGCACATAAACCATGCACTTCTCGGGATCCATGCCAGCAGCGAGGTATTCGGCCAGAATGCTGCGAATGTTGGCGTTGAGGGCTGTCGGATCGGGAGCCGTGGTCAGCGAATGGTAGTCGGCGATGAAGTAACGGCAGTCGTAGTCGTTCTGCATGTCAACAAAGTTACGCAATGCACCATAGTAGTTTCCGAGGTGAAGGTGTCCGGTGGCACGGATGCCGCTCAAGACAATGGGTTTCTTTTCCATATATGATATAATGTATAACTGAAAATATTACTTTACATTCTGTAGAATTACGTTGACGAGGGCCTCGTTGCCGGCGGCTATCGACACGTTGCGGTCTTCGCGGATGCTGCGTACCACGCCGCCAGCCTCTTCGATGATGAGCGCTCCTGCACAGCAATCCCACGGCTTGATATTGAGCTCACAATATCCGTCAAGCATACCGTTGCCACACAGCAGAGGTCGTAGGCAGCGGCACCCATGCGGCGCAGGCCACGCAACTGGGGCAACATACGACTGAAGTTGTCCAGGTTGTTCTTGTCGCTGCCTACGGTTCCCTTGTCGTAAGGGAATCCCGTGGCGAGGATGCATTGGTCGAGCTGTGTCTTGCGGCTCACGTGTATGCGACGCCCGTTCCATTGGGCACCTTCGCCCTTGACGGCTGTGAAGAGATCGTCCATCTTGGGAGCATAGACCACGCCCACGACGGTCTCACCCTTGTATTTCACGCCGATGCTGACACAGAAGATGGGCAAGCCTTGCGAATAGTTGTTGGTGCCGTCGAGCGGATCAACTACCCATTCCCAGTCGGAGTTGGGCTTCTGATGCATGCCCGTCTCCTCGCCCAGGATGCTATGGGCCGGGTAGATTGTGGTTATTCGCTCAATGAGTAAAGCCTCGCAAGCCTTGTCCACGTCGGTCACTACGTCGTGCATCGAGCTCTTGGTTTCGATGCCGAGATGGCGGCTGCGAAATTTCTCCATCTGCAGCTTGCCGGCCTGCATGGCCCAGTCAATGGCGTATTCGAGTATCGTGTTGTTGTCCTCAGAGTTGCCTCGTCGGGCAAATGGGTTCGGTAGAATCATATCTTGCAGCTATTTAGAGATTTATTGTTTTGCCACTATACTTACCAGTGCTAATGTATATTGGGGTGCAAAGATACGGACTTTTCGCCTATTCTCCAAATTTTCGCGGAAAAAATAAGTTTGGAAAGTTTTTTTCTTTAAAATTGGTGCTCAAAATTTGGAATGTTCGACGAAAGTCGCTATCTTTGTGCCCATATTTTTGATACGTCATTGATGAAATCATGATTGACCTGCATTATCCCGACAAGAAAGAAAAGACTGAGATGTTCCCACTCATCGACGACGATGGGAACGTCATGGGTCGAGCCAGCCGCGCTTATTTCCATGGTGGCTCCATGGCTTTGCATCCTGTAGTGCATCTGCATATCACCGACCTGCAGGGACGCATCTATCTTCAGAAACGTTCGATGACCAAAGACATCGCTCCAGGACGCTGGGACACCGCCGTGGGCGGACATGTGGCTTTCGGCGAAGGTCTCGAAGAGGCTGTGCGTCGTGAGGCTCATGAGGAGCTTGGCCTGCGTTTCCGCAACGAACCGCGATTCCTTTTCCAATATATCTGGGAGTCGGAGCGCGAACGCGAATTGGTGACGTCGTTCCACATCGTTTACAACGGCCGCATTGTTCCCAACAGCGAGGAGGTTGACGAAGGTCGCTTCTGGACTTACGAGGAGCTTCGCCACGAATTGGGACGTGACGTCTTCACACAGCAGTTCGAGCAGCAGGAGTACCGTCACCTGATCCGTTCGCTTTGCCTGTGAAAAAGGTCGCCTATTATACCCTTGGTTGCCGTCTGAACTTTGCAGAAACCTCGACGCTGGCCTACCGCTTGCAGCAACTTGGCTTTGAGAAAGTCAACCCCAGGAGTGGTGAGCAGGCGGATCTTGTTGTGGTCAACACCTGCGCCGTCACCGAACAGGCCACGGCAAAGAGCCGCCAGCAGATCAACAAACTGGTGAGCGAACATCCGTCGGCTTTTATTGTCGTGACGGGTTGCTATGCCCAGATCGAGCCCGAGCAATTGATCGAGCGCGTGAAGGGCATTGACCTTATTGTGGGCACCGAGTATAAAGGCGATAACATTTTGAGCCTGTTAGGCGACCTCACGAAGCGCGAAGAGCCACTGGTCTATCGAACCCAGTACATCGACATACACACATTCCATGGAGGATGCTCGGCCGACGATCGAACCCGCCATTTCCTCAAGGTACAGGATGGCTGCGACTATTTCTGCACTTATTGCACCATCCCCCTTGCACGTGGACGCAGTCGCAACGGAACGATAGCCGAACTCGTCGGGATGGCTCGCTACGTGGTGGCCAACGGCGGCAAGGAGATTGTTCTCACCGGTGTCAACATCGGTGACTTCGGGCGTTCCACCGGCGAGAGTTTCTTCGACCTCTGTCTTGCGCTCGATCAGGTGGAAGGTGTCGAGCGCTATCGTATCGGCAGTATTGAGCCCAACCTTCTTACCGATGTGCTGATTCACTGGATTGCCGAGGATAGCCAACGCTTCTGCCCGCATTTCCACATCCCTTTGCAGGCTGGCAGCGACGCGGTATTGAGGCTCATGCACCGTCGCTACGACACCGCTCTCTTTGCTCACAAGGTCGAGCTTATCAGAAGCTTCATCCCCGATGCCTTCATCGGCGTGGATGTCATGGCCGGAATGCGTGGCGAGACAGCCGAGTTGTTCGAACAGGGGTTCCGCTTCATCGAGTCGCTTCCCGTCAGCCAACTTCATCCTTTCACATATAGCGAACGTTCATCCACACGTGCCCTCGACATCAAACCCATTGTGCCCATGCCAGAGCGTCATGAACGCACAGCTCGCCTTGTGGCACTCAGCGATCAGAAGCTACGTTCCTTCTATCATCAACAGATGGGGTGTACGCGCCGCGTGCTTTGGGAACAGCCTCCCCTCCAGAAGGATGGGAACTACGCTCCGATGCACGGATTTACCGACAACTACATCCGATGCCAGCGCCCATTCGACCCTTCTTTGGTCAATGTCTGCCAAGAGGTTTCTTTGAGCCATGAGCTGGTTGAGACCAATCAGGGGCCGGCTGTTTTGATTGATTGATAGTACCTATAGTAATTATAGTGCCTATAGTGTCTATAGTGCCTATAGTTAATATAGTTACTATAACCTTTTTTCATTACTCCGTTATGAAAACTATAACCAAGCTATTCCTATCGTTTGCGTTGCTCATCTTTGCTGCCGACATGCATGCGCAGCTTTATGATGTTGTCGTTGCCCAGGACGGCACGGGAGACTATCTTACTATCCAGGATGCCATCCTTTCTATCCGCGACTATAAGCCCGAAGGCCGCCAGCGTATCCTCGTCCGTAAAGGAACCTACGAGGAGAAGGTCATCGTGCCCACCTACAAGACCAATATCTCCCTCATCGGTGAGGACCGTGATTCATGTATCCTCATCTGGCATGACCACGCCAACCTGCAGAACACCGGTCGCTTCGAGGGTGTGGTGCTCGGCTCGATAGCCGATGCGATGGGACAAGACAATCACCTCATCAAGGGCAGCGACCGTGGACATCGCACAGGCACTTTCGAGAGCTACACCCTGCTCGTTCTGGGTGAAGGATTCGAATGCGAAAACATGACCATTGTCAACGATGCCATGACGCATTTCAACCCCGATTGGTACAACACGCGTTCCAATGCGGCCAAGGTCGGACAGGCCGTTACCGTTCATTGCGAGGGCGATCGTTCGGTCTTCCGTAACTGTTACATCCACGGTTTCCAAGACACGGTTTTCACCGGCAATGCCCGTTCCCGTCAAATCTATTACGGTTGCTACATCGATGGAACCGTCGATTTCATCTTCGGTCCTGCCACCGTGTGGTTCGAGGATTGCGAGATTCATTCCATTGCTGATGGCTACCTCACTGCAGCTTCCACCCCAGCCGAAAATCCTTACGGTTACGTCTTCAAGCACTGCAAGGTCACGGCCGATCCCAAGGTCAATGGTGTCTATCTGGGCCGTCCGTGGCGCAACTGGGCAAGTGTCATCTTCATGGAGTGCGAACTACCCGCTGTCATTCGTGAAGCCGGCTGGCACAATTGGAGTGACCCTGCCCGTGAACTGACGGCACGTTATGCCGAATATCACAATACAGGAGCGGGCGCCGACATCTCGAAGCGTGTGGCTTGGTCACGCCAGCTCTCCGATACCGAAGCTGCGATGGTAACGCTTGAGAACGTGATGCATACTTCGGCCAACCAATGGACGTCAAATGTGCGTACTGTATCGTTCGATACCGTTCTCCAATCGTTCTACGATTACAATAAGAGTCATGGCCAGGTTGCCCGCTACGTTGGCGGGACACTTGAACCCAATCCGCTTCCTGCTGACGCAGATAAGTTTGTCGAGCCTCTTGTCATCAACCTCGATTCGGTTGATTGCACGACTTTTGTCGAATATATCAGCGCAGCCGTATTAGGTCGCACGACATTCACCTACGAGGGTGATTCAATCCTCCAACGTTATGTGCAGGCCTTGCGTTATCGCGACGGCAAGCGCGGCAACTATTCCACGCGTAACCATTATTTCTCCGATTGGATTCTCAATGGCGAGGAACAGGGTCTCATGACCGAAGTTACGCCTTCACTGACCGGTGCTCAGCGGCAGCAAAGACCCATCAACTTCATGAGCGCCAACACACGCTTTTATCCGCAGCTCCAGTTGAGCCAGAAGATGAAACTGGACATTCGCCAAACAGAAAACCATCTTAGCAAACAATTCACCTGTTTCGTTCCGTCAGCACAGATTTCCCAGTGCTACGATGAACTCCATCATGGCGATATTGTGGCATTTGTCACAGGAACTATGGGGCTTGACATCCAGCATGTAGGCTTCGTCTGGAAGCCGAAAGGGTCAAAAATGCCTCGACTACTCCATGCAAGTTCGACAAAGGGCAGCGTAGTCGTGAGCGATTTGTCGCTGCAGGATTATGCCATGAATGCAAAGAATTGCAAGGGTATTCGTATCATTCGACTCAATGTCCAATGATCACCACCATCTATGAAACGAAAATGCCAACAGGTCGAAAGACTTGTTGGCAACTTTTTTGTCCGTATCGTTGTCCTAAAGGTCACCGTTATCGCGGAACGAGTAATATTGGCTGTCTGCAATGATGATATGGTCGAGCAGGCGTACACCGAAGAGAGCAAGCGCCTGCTGAGCCGCAGCCGTCATCTGTCGGTCGGCTCGACTCGGACGACAGGCGCTGTGGGGATGGTTGTGACACAGGGCCACGTTCGAAGCCATGTATTGCAGGGCGGGACGCACGATCTTCTTGATGTCGGCGCTGGCGCTGTCCGTGCCCCCCACTCCTATCTCTTCGCGTGCCAGTATCTTGCCATTCTTCGACATGTAAAGCGCCCAAAGCTCCTCATGGTCAAGCATCGACATCTGTTTGTCAAACTGGGCAAAGATCGTGTCGCTTCCGCTGACAATCTGTGCATTCAGGAGGTTGATCTGACGTTGTTTCTCCATGCGTCGTCCCAGTTCGAGGGCAGCACGTATGGTACATGCCTTAGCGGGACCGATGCCTTTCAAGACCTCATGGTTGCTGCCGTCATCACTGGGAATGAGGGCGAAATGAAGCTTTTCAAGGTCGCCATGACATTGCGACAAGACATCACGGGCGATATCGAGTACGGTTCGCCCTCTCTGTCCGGTATTTATGAGGATGGCCAACAGCTCAGCATCCGTAAGGGACTCCTCGCCATTGGCCATCATCTTTTCACGCGGACGGTCCTCGAGGGCCCAATCCTTGACTGTCATTGTTCCGTCAGTCTTTCATTATTCCTTGGCGCGCTCAACGTATGAGCCGTCGCGGGTGTCAACCACAATCTTGTCGCCCTCTTTGCAGAAAAGTGGAACGAGTACGATGCCGCCGGTCTCCACGGTGGCCTTGGTCAGGGTGTTGGTAGCGGTATTGCCCTTTGCGCCTGGCTCCATGTAGGTGATCTGGAGGACGGTCTTGACAGGCATTTCAGCGGTAAGGATGGTTTCAGTCGAGGCATCGCTCACTACTTCCACGATGTCGCCTTCCTTCATGTACTCCTCGCCGATGATCATCTTCTTGTCGATATTCACCTGCTCGAAAGTCTCCTGGTTCATGAATACGGCATCGTCGCCGTCCATGTAGAGGAACTGGTAAGGACGGTGCTCTACGCGAACGTCCTCGAGTACTTCGCCAATGTTGAAGCGACGCTCGGTAACGTAACCCGAAACGACGTCCTTGAGCTTGGTACGCATGAAGGTATTGCCCTTGCCAGGCTTAACGTGAAGGAAAGAAACTACCACTTGAAGCTTGCCATCGATACGGATGACGGTGCCATTCTTGATGTCCTGTGACTTGATTGCCATAGTTGTATTTTTGTTTTTTAGTTATTATTTTGCCATCTTGCGGGTGCAAAGATAGAGAAAAACATTGAGAAAAACAAAAATATTTGAAGAAAATCATTAAATAATTTGGTAATTTGAATAATTTTACCTACTTTTGCACCCGCTATTTGGCAATACAGTCCCGAAAATAGGCAAACAATTAAAAACAATATAAAAGATTTACAACTATGAAGATGACATTCCAGCCACACAACCATCGCCGTCTCCACAAGCATGGTTTCCGCGCCCGTATGGCCACCAAGAACGGTCGTCGTGTACTCGCTGCCCGTCGCGCCAAGGGTCGCAAGAACCTTACCGTAGGTGACACAATGCATTAATTCGTCTGGCTAACGATTCACCGAGATCCCTTTTAGAGGATAAACAATGACTGTCAACGAGGTTTCTCCTCTGCGACGGTCATTCGTGTTTCTAAACACATCCCTATATGCTATGAAAACCCGCATCCAAACGATTCTACGACAGATAAGCGAGGGCGTATATGAGAAGGACGCTGAGCTCGCCCTTTCTCTGCTGGCTGCCCTTTCCGGCGAGAGTGTCATCCTGCTGGGCCCTCCCGGTGTGGCCAAGAGCATGGTGGCTCGTCGTCTCAAGCTGGCTTTCGCACATGCGCGCTCATTTGAATATCTAATGTCGCGCTTCTCCACACCCGATGAGATCTTCGGCCCTGTCAGCATCCAGCGGCTTAAGTCCGACGATGTCTATCAGCGCTGTGTTGAGGGTTATCTACCTACGGCTGACGTAGTCTTTCTTGACGAAATATGGAAAGCGGGGCCTGCCATCCAGAACACATTGCTCACGGTAATCAACGAGAAAGTCTATCTCAACGGCAACCAGCTCATGCGGCTGCCTCTCAAGCTCCTCATTGGTGCCAGCAACGAACTGCCTGTACAGGGCGAAGGACTGGAGGCCTTGTGGGATCGTTTCCTGATTCGTCTTGTCAGCCAACCCATTCAGAACGAGGAGTCCTTCTACCGCATGGTTGATCCGGCGGGCGTTGACGAGTGCGACATGCGGCCTATCAGCGAAGCAATCACCGAAGACGAATATCATCAGTGGCTCAAAGCTATTTCATCGGTCAAGGTGCCACGCGAGGTTCTCTTGGCCATTACCGGTATCCGCGACGGTCTCAAGGATGTGGCCATCGAAGGGCAGGATGTACATCGCAACATCTACGTGAGCGACCGTCGATGGAAGAAGATCGTCCACCTGATGTGTGCCTCGGCCTTTGTACACGACCGCAACGAAGTGAATGCTTCCGACCTGCAGCTTGCCATCCATTGTCTTTGGAACGAGCCTGACGAACTCTCTTCGATTGGCAAATTGGTCGCCGATGCCATCTTCCGTCCGTATCTTGTTCGCCTCGACACCCTGCAGCGTCAGGTATCACGTGCCTTGCGTGGCCGTACTGTGCGTCAGATGCGCGAGAAGGCACGATTGCGCGGCGATCATCGCGACGACGACCTTATCATCTTCGATGGCCTCTACTATCAGCTTGTCGAGAGCCAGGGATTGCAGAACACCTTCATTTATGTGCCCGATTTTGGCATGTTGCCCACTCGCAGCTCCGACGAACCTGCCGTGCGTGGCGTGTTGTTCAAGGATCCCATCCAGCCGAAACGCACCATCATCCGCGCCTATACCAATCCAGACAACGTGGGCGAACATGAGGCTGAACTCCAACGCGTCAACCTTTACCGCGACTCGATGAACCTTTATGTCAATGGTACGCGTTATCCGTTGCGTCGTGCTGCACGTGGTATGCAGCTCCAGCAGTCTTCCGGCCTGGAGCCGCCCATCCAAGGCGCTTGCGAGAGCCTTGAGGAATGCGAATCGGCGGTCGATATGCTGTTCCAGCAGGCTGTGCAATTGTCGGCACAGATACGTAACCACCTTTTCGCCAGCCCTCAGGTACAGAAGATAATCTCGACCCAGCTCGATTCCTTCAAGCGACAGATTGCCCAGCTTCGCGCCGATGTCCGCAAGCTGCTTTACGACGAGTAATATGTCTTACTTATCCCTCCCACATAAGGTGCTTGATGAGCTCGAGGAACTGATCTGCGCAGACCTTGAACAGGCATTCAGCGATGCTGTCGAGGCCCGCATGCGCTTTATGCAGATGCGTGGGGTGAGTGACCCGTACGAACTCTCGCAATTGCGTGCCGATTATGTTCGTGAACATCTTTCGCAACAACAGAAACTGCTTGACAAATACCTGGAGGTCATCCCGCCCTATCTCAAGAAGCACGGGGTGACAATTGACGAGTTTGCCCAGTGCTGGGCGCTCATGGGTACTATTTGGAACACAGTCAGTTTCGAGCGTATCCGTCTCATTGTCCAATTGCAGAAACAGTATCCCATTCTGCTCGATGTGGCTCGTCGTGTGGGCCGTATCGCCGACAACGAAGGTCCCGAACGTGTGCCGGTGGGCAGTGGTAGTACCTTCCGGATGGAACATTCCTCACCCTCTGACATCGAGGGTATTTCGGTGGGCAATGACCTCAGTGCCTTGCTTCCCATCGAACTGGCAACGATGGCCGACGAAAGCTTGTCGGGCCTCTTCGCTTATCGATACGCCACACGTCGCCTGCAGACCTTCCTTTTCAAGTCGAATCTGATGAAGAAGGCGCAGAAGGTGCAGGTGGCACGTGCCCGCCAAAAGGGACCGATGATTGTATGCATGGATACAAGTGGATCGATGCAGGGCCCTCCCGAGCGCATTGCTCACAGTCTTGTCATCAAACTGCTGCAAATCGCTTTGGCACAGAATCGCGACCTGTTGCTCATCACCTTCTCGACTACAGCCAAGACCTTCGATGTGCGCAGCAATCGGACTTCTCTGCTCGACTATATGCGTCAAGAGTGCGGCGGTTCGACCGATGGCACCGAGATGCTGCAAGCGGCCTTCCGACTCATTGGCAGCAATCCGCGTTATGGCAGCGCCGACCTGCTGCTGATCTCCGACTTCAAGTTTCCCTTGGTCGATAGACCCTTGTTGGTCCAATTGAGCCAATTGCAGGACGAAGGCACCCGCCTCTATGCCCTCCAGATTGGCCAATCGGTCCTCATCAAAGACTGGCTCCCATATTTTGACAGCTATTGGCACCTCGACTATAAGGTCCAGCGAATTCCTTGGTTTATCCAGAAATAGTTTCTTTAGAATCACTCGGAGTTCTCTGAGTTCTCAGAATACTCAGAATACTCTGAGTACTCCGAGTACTCCGAAAAAACCAGACACAAAAATACTCCCTCTATGAACCGTTCCCAACTATTCGAACAAATCAAGCAGAAGAAGACCTTCCTTTGCGTTGGTCTCGACACCGACATCAAGAAGATTCCCGAGCACCTGCAGCAACTACCAGCTCGTGAAGCCATCTTCGAGTTCAACAAGGCCATCATTGATGCTACCGAACCCTATTGCATCGCCTACAAACCCAACCTTGCTTTCTACGAGTGTTTTGGCGCGGAAGGATGGATCGCTTTCGAACAGACCGTCAATTACATTCGCGAGCACTATCCTCATCAGTTCATCATCGCTGATGCCAAGCGCGGCGACATCGGCAATACGTCTTCACTCTATGCCCGTTCATTCTTCGAGCATCTCGACGTCGATGCTGTCACCGTAGCTCCCTATATGGGCGAAGATAGCCTGAAGCCCTTCCTCGGCTATGGCGGGAAGTGGGTAATCTGCCTCGCTCTGACTTCCAACAAGGGTTCGCATGACTTCCAGCTCAGCACCGTCGATGGCACCGAGTCGCGACTCTTCGAAAAGGTACTCAGAACTGTCAAGACCTGGGGCACTGAGGATCAAATCATGTTCGTCGTTGGAGCAACGCAGGGCAAGATGTTCGAGGACATCCGTCGCATCGCTCCCAACTCGTTCCTCCTCGTCCCTGGCATTGGCGCACAAGGAGGTTCCCTTCAGGAGGTGGTCAAGTACGGCATGAACCAGCAATGCGGACTGATCGTCAATTCCAGCCGTGCTATCATCTATGCCGACCAAACCGACCGTTTCGCCGAAGTCGCTGCCCAGAAGGCCAAGGAAGTTGCCGATGAGATGGCTGAGTGCCTCCTCCCCCTTATTTGATGTTATTCAAATCAAAAATCTACTAACTGATAGAAAAAGGCTCGTTTTTGTATCGAGCCTTTTTTCTTTTTTGACAATTGTATCAATGAGTTCAGAAGAACAATAGAAATCTTTCCCTGTTCTTTGGAGCTGTATGCTCCGAATTAGAATGATCCATGATATTTACAAACCGTATGAAGTGGCAGAAAATCCAATTTTGGCATATATATATAGCAAAATGGCATGAATAATCACAAAAAACGTTCAAGAATAGACGTTGTCACCCTATTTTACCAAATAACTGAATATTTATGTTTATCTTTGCACCGAACAAATAATTGAGTTGGTTTAATATAGTTTATAACTATATAATTCACTTTTTCTTTTAAATTTATTTATTGGTACCATTTATTCGTTGAGAGAGAGTAATATTTTTTAACTTAATATTTTTTATAAAATGAGAAAGAAATTGTACCAATCGACTTTGCTGACATCCCTTCTCTTGTCAGCATCTGCCGCGTTCGTAAGCTCCTGCCAGGACTACGAACCGTACAGCGACATTCAGGACAAGGCCTACACCCACGAGTTCGAACGCAAGTTCGGCAAAATCGACCCAGAACAGAACTGGGACCTCTTCGGCCAGCTGGCACGTCGCAGGCATATCGGCACCCGAGGTGATGGTAGGCTAAACCAATATTTTAATAAGGTAGTAATTCAAGACAATGTCGATACCGTCTGGGTCACTCGTGCTGACAATACAGAATATCAAAAAGTTCTTCCCGAAGGTGCGGGTGGCGCTTTAGCGTATCATCCTGACCTTACATACGAACAGACCAACCTCGGCCGTGTAGTTCAGGACTTCGTGGCAACTGCTCATGAATTCTGGATTAACCCAGTACACTGGACAACCAGTGGTCACGACTGGATTGGCATTTACTGGTACACCGACGACGAGAACGAGGCTGATGTAACCGTCATGGGTCATGATGGAGAACTATATTGGCTTGTTTGCAAACCAATAATCCAAGGCAAGACACACTTGCAGTATCAAACTTCGGACAATCCGCGTTCACAACTTTATAATATTTTGGGTGATGATAATCATATTGATTGCTCCTATGTGTTCAATCAAAATAATGCTCATCATTTGGTATCTCATCGTGTCTATGTGAAGGTTCCAGAAGAAATCCCGTTCTATGGTTTCTTTATGGATAATGATGGTAATAAACAATTCTCTGAATCCAAGCTGAATGATTATCTTGACTTCGAGAACTTCCGTGGACATGATGTATCTTACGTAGCCACATTCAACATCCAACGAGACATTGATGCCGATTACCATGACAACAGGGACTACCTGTGTTTCGAGGATTGGGTGCGTAATGGCGACTTTGATCTCAATGACCTTGTATTTAGGGTTGAAGGCTTCGATAACCAGTCCGTTATCGAATCATCCGATGTTGACGAGAGTGCCATCTTGGTTTGTGAGGACTTGAAACAATATGATTTCGACTTCAATGACATTGTTCTTGAGCTGAACTACACGCAAGAAATTAAAAGGCATTATGATCTTATCGGCGACCAATTCGTTCTTAATAAACAATTAACTGACACCACTGCTGAACTTACGATAACTCCTTTTGCAGCAGGTGGTGCTTACGAATCGACGGTATCCATCAATAATAATGAATGGGGTGAAATACACACGTTGTTGGGTGAAACTCCTGCTCTAAACGTAGGCTCCAAGAATCACAAGATCATCAATGCTGATGAACACTTCACGGATCCACATAGCAACCCGATGGTTTTAACGAAAAAACAAAACCAGCTTCCCCAAAGGATTTTAGAAAATGGCAAGGTTAAATATCCGACCTACCTGTCTCAGCTCTTTGCTGAAGGTTTCTTTAAAATTGTTAGTAGAGAAGATGGCGAAGCTGTACAGATTATCTCAAGCAAACCTCAAACAGGAACTGCCACCGGGTCTTATCAAGAAGGTTATGCACCTCAGATGATGCTTTTGCCCAATTATTTCGAATGGCCACAGGAAAGAAAATACATCAATGATGCCTATACGAAATTCCAAGACTGGGTGTCGGATGTTACTAAGACAGATTGGATTGTGAATTCACAGGTTCCAGCGTTGATTACCGAACGAGGTAATTTAGGTCCAAATGACCCAACTGATCCAACTCCAGTTGACGAGAGTTACGCGCTCCAATATTCGCCAACAGGAAGAATCCGACTGAATAACACTTGGTACAATAATAGTGTACTCCTCGATTTCGAAAGCAGCGGCATTGAAGCCCTATCATACGACAGTGCTACGGCCAAGCTCAATATTACTTATTCTTCGCTTCCAGAGAGTAGTTTTGTCATTTATGATAAAAATGGTGGTTACATCCTGACGCACCAGCATCCACGTACTGACAATCAATCAGTCGTCACTTATTCTATCGGTGCAACGTATTTTAAAAATGCACTTACTCATGGTGGAATCTATATAGTTTCAAATGGTGCCGTAAACATCACCAGTGCAACCATTGATATCCATAACATCACCACGGTAGCACATCATAAGCTCTATGTCGATCCACTGTATATGACATTTGAGACGACGACTGATCAGACGATTACGGCGACATCTCCGACGGCGACGCAAATAACCTTCACCTCGAGCGACGAATCTGTAGCTACTGTTTCTTCTTCCGGTGTTGTTCATCCCGTGGGCGAAGGTTACTGCTCTATTGTAGTAAGGGCCGCAGAATCAACGGTGGCTGGCAAGACGTACAAGTCATCTTCAGATCGTGTCAGCATAGAAGTTATCACGGGTACGCCTGATAGAGTAACCCTCAAATTAGGTCCTACACAACGTATAGCAGGTGCCACAGGTAACCTTACCAATTATGCATTGTGTACGACTGGTCGCGATGCAATGGATTCTTGGAACAGTGCTAGACTCACAGTAACCAAGACGGCTGGCAATAATGCATGGTTCCGTATCGAAAGCATCAACGGCACTGTAGTTGGACAAGCACAACAAGTTAGTGGCACCGCTACTTTCACTCTCGACCGTGCCGCCCTCGATGCTTGCAAGACCAACGAAACTGGAGCAATATATACGTTCAGGATTGTTCACAGCGAGAATACATATATACAAGCTGCAGTATTGAACAAGATTAATTAATCTTCCAACCTCTTAATTCACCGCCGTATGCCATTGACATACGGCGGTTTTTGTACTCTTTGATGCAAGGTTTTCGATTGTTGTGCATTTACAGGATAGATATGTATAGAATAATAAGAGTTGTTATGAAACATTTCATATCCATCCTTCTCATCTCCTGTGTTTTCACCACAGGCATACATGCCCAGGACTTCAAGCGGCATGAGATAGCATTCTATCTCTCGACGGGCGATGCGGCAAACGAAGATTTTGGCAACTTTATCTACGACGTAGAACAAAAGACTGGATACGAGAGAGACTTTCTCTGTGGGGTTGATATCTATTCCGTCCTAGGCTTCGAATATTTCTACAACTTTACCCGCAAGTGGAGCGTAGGATTGTCCGTCGGCTTCGGCAAGACAAGCGAGGGCCTCGATAACTTTAGCATGGAACCCGAATTGCGAAGCTGGACCGATGCGCACAGTCGTCTTTTCTACGTCATGCCCGAAGTGCGAAGCCGTTGGTACCAGACCCAGAATGGATTGTTCAGCGTCTATTCGAAAATAGCACTCGGCTATGCTCACCAACACAACTGGCTCGACTCCAATAGTGCATTTGATGAGAAGAAGAACGTTATCTCTTATCAAGTAACAGTCGGAGGCATCGAATTCGGCAGCAAGCGCTGGCCCCATCTCTACAGCGAACTGGGTTACGGACATCAAGGGATCTTCATCATCGGCATCAAACTTGGATTGTAAAATCCCATTTTAATTTACAGATCGTGCAAGGTTTTCGGAATTCCTGCATTTTAGGGGTAAAGAATCCAAAAAATGTATAACATGAAAAGATTAGCATTCAAAAAACATTCCACAAAGCTGTGCCTTGCCGGCGCATTGCTCCTATCAATCACGTCGTTCACCTCCTGTGACCTAAGCGATGAGACGACAAATCCCATCCTCATCATCGAACCGCCCACAGCCAGCCTTGTAATTGGCGAAGACGGCATTCCGCGCCGTGAAGATGCCACGGCACTCTCCGACGAAATGAAAAAGGCAATACGCGATGAGGTCATCGGACACGGTTGGAAATGGCTCCAAACTTACGAGATCGACGAGCATGGCGCGTTAATCAACGAAGACTATTTCGCCACCCACACGACCGCCCGCTGCTGCAACTACTATTTCCCATCGGCCACCGACATGACCATCTACTCATACGTTTATGGTTCCGAGGATCCCGGCTACTTCGATTGGCCTATCGCCATCAACTACACCAATGGTGACATTCTTCACGACGTATTGGACGAAAAATATTTCCTACTGAATATTGTCTCAATCTTCTATCTCGACGGGAAATGGTATATGGTCACTGTAGAACGTCTCGGCATGAATGGGAACGGCTTGGGAATGTACCATAACGGCTTCGCCACTTCAGAGTATGTCCGCATGACCGACGACGAACTGGCCAACTACCAGCGGGACTATTCCATCGACTGGATGTTGATCAATTGATACTATTGCGATTTCTGTCTATCGACACACACATCTTTATAATGACAAAGGCGAGCCTCGTGAAGAGACTCGCCTTTTGTTTATTGGGATTATGAGATCTTACTTGATAAGATCCTTAGCCTTGTTGGCAGCCTTATCGACAGCATCCTTGCCGGCTTCCTTAGCCTTGTCAACAGCTTCCTTACCAGCATCGACAGCATCCTGTCCAGCCTCCTTGGCGGCATCGACAGCATTCTGAGCCTTGGCAACAACCTCGTCCTTGGCGCTCTTGAAGCTTTCGGTCAGCTCATCGAACTTGGCCTTCTGCTCCTCGGTGAACTCGCCAGCCTTGGCCTGGAGCTCATCAATCTCCTTCTGTACCTTCTCGATAGCTTCTACACTACCACTCTCAACTGCTGCCTGAAGATCAGAAACAGCCTTTTCAATGGTTACTGGAGCCTCTGCTACTGCAGGAGCTGGTTCGGGGGCTTCAGCCTTCTTCTCATTACCGCCACATGAGCTGAGCACAAGGGCTGCAGCTGCGAAAAGAACAAATAACTTTTTCATTGTAATTAATTTTATAAGGGTTATGTAAAATCGAGCGCAAATATAAAGACTATTTATAATTTCTCCAAATATTTTTACGAAAAATTAACAAATACGACTGTTTATAGGCCGTTTTGTCATTCGAAAGGCTGAAATAAAGCAAATAAAAAGCGATAGTTAGTGATGATAAAGGAATGATTATCCTCGCGGATTCGTATTGCGTTCCCAGAACACGCCATCGAAAAAGCCCTGAATGGAGGGATCTTCCTTGGCCAAAAGGAGGCGTTTCTGCGCCCAAAGGCAATACTCCTCGTTCTGTTCTATACCACAGAAATGAGCAAATGAATCTTCGTATTCATTCATGAATTGTTCCTGAAATTTTTGATCTAATATTTTTTCTGATGAAGGAACATTAATATTCAGAGTTTTTAGAGAATTGTTATTTTCTCCATCAATTAGCCTTATTTTTCTATTATTAATAATATTTGAATT
>JAFZTS010000030.1 GCA_017618715.1 Bacteroidales bacterium | reverse complement strand
TGCTAAGAAGTGATAGGATAACTTACTAATCCGAATAACGTGAACCGCAATGATGGGTTTTCCCTGTTGCGGTTCATTTTTTTATTCAATTATTTGGATTTTTGTCGTAAAACGCGTATCTTTGCACCGTTTTTTATTCTTCTTCGAAAATGCAGAAACAAGATATCCGAATCGTCTTCATGGGCACGCCCGCTTTTGCGGTGCCTACGCTCGATGCCTTGGTCACAGGTGGTTACAATGTCGTCGGCGTCATCACGATGCCCGATAAGCCGGCGGGACGTGGTCATAAGTTGCAATATAGCCCCGTCAAGCAATATGCACTTGACCATAACCTTCCGCTGCTTCAGCCGGAGAAACTCAAGGATGAGGCGTTCATCGAAGCCCTGCGTGCTTGGAAGGCCGATCTGCAGATTGTCGTAGCTTTCCGTATGTTGCCCGAAGTGGTATGGGCGATGCCGCGCATGGGCACATTCAATCTCCATGCCGCACTTCTTCCGCAGTATCGCGGTGCAGCTCCTCTCAATTGGGCAGTTATCAATGGCGATACGGTCACGGGAGCGACAACCTTCTTCCTCGACCATCAGATTGACACGGGTCGAATCATCCTCAAGGAACCTCTTGCGATTGGTCCCGAGGAGAACGTGGGTTCGCTGCACGACCGCATGATGGAGATGGGCAAGGGGCTCGTCACACGCACCGTCGATCTGCTGCTTGAAGCCGAAGGTGATGTCAGCAAGGTTCCTACCATCGACCAGGATACGCTCCTTCAGGACTTGAAGGCTTCGACAGGTATCGACGAATTGCGTCCTGCTCCCAAGATCTTCAAGGAGACCTGCGAACTGCATTTCGACCAGCCCGTGCGAAGACTGCATAACCTTGTGCGCGGCCTTTCTCCCTATCCCGCCGCGTGGACTTCCTTGGGCGGCCTTTCTCCCGTCAAGGTGTTTCGCACAAGCATTGTGAGCGAGGGCAAGCCACAGCCGGTTGACAAATTTGGCCAAATCGAAACAGACGACAAGAGCTACATCCACGTCATCTGTGCCGATGGCATGCTCGCTCTTGAGGAACTCCAACTCCCAGGCAAGAAGCGCATGGATGTCCGTGCCCTGCTCAATGGCTTCAAACTTAATTGTTAAGTGATCTCCGTCATCCTTCCCGTCTATAACACGGCAGCCTATCTTCCCGCTTGCCTCGACTCGGTGTTGGCGCAAACCTATCGCGACATCGAGGTTATCCTTGTCGATGATGGTTCAACCGATGGAAGTACAGATGTGTGCGACGATTATGCTTGCCGCGATGCGCGTATCACGGTTTTGCATCAGGAGAATGGCGGTCCGTCAGCTGCTCGAAATAGGGGATTGGAGATAGCGAAGGGCGAATACATCGCCTTCATCGACAGCGACGATGTGGTGCATCAACAGTATCTCGAAATACTTGTCACCGAGATGGAGCGCCAACAAGCCGACATTGCTCAGTCACCCTATCAGATTGTTCCCGAGTCGAAACGCAGCGCATACGACGCAGAACGACTGAAGCAGCCGTTTTCGAATACCTATACGACGAAGGTGCTGACCTCGGATGAAGCGATGTTCTCAATGCTCTATCAGCAGGGGATGGCCGACTCTTCGCCCTGCAAGCTCTTTCGTCGTTCGCTCTTCGAAGGCCAGCGCTTCCCCATCATCTATCGCGTCTATGAGGATCTCTACGTCATGGCGCAGATTTATCCTCGCATCACGCGTATGGTGTGGGTCGATGTACCTACCTATTTCTATTTCAAGCAGGATAGCGGAACGCTCAACTCGATCTCGATACGCCGAAAGGATGCCTTCGACGTGCTTGAGACGCTTGAGGCGCAATTCATGGTGACGGGACAGCAGCAATTTGTGCGTGCCGTCCGCGAACGCCGCCTAAGTGTAGCCTTCAATATTCTGCGTCTCTTGTCAAAGCAACCCCACACCGATGCCAATAAGGTCATGGCTCATCGTTGCTGGCAGCACATCAAGAGCCTCCGTGCCGAGAGCTTTCGTGACCCTCGCGCCCGTCTCAAGAACCGCATCACTTCCCTCTTCTCCTACCTCCTAATGAGATAATGCCCGTAGTAACCCTTACCCCAACTCTCTTGGCCAAAGCATGCAGCCAGCTTTCCCAACGCGTCAAAGCGGGGGGCTTTGCTCCGTCGCTGATTATCGGCATTCAGCATGGTGGTGCCGAGGTGGCGAAACTGATGAAGGAGGACTTCCCGGACGCAGCCTATTGCGAAGTGCGTCTGTCCCGTCCCGACACCCCGCAGAAGAGCCAGGGTTGGAAGCATCGACTGCTCCATAGTATGCATATATGGCTCTGTAACGCATTGCGCATTGTCGAGAGTCGTGTCAACGAATGGCGCAGTAAGGGGAATGAGCCCGTTCGCATCGGCGAAATCCGTTTGCCCGAAGAGATTGCAACCCTTCTCTCGAACCCCTCAAACTCCTCAACCCCTTCAAACCCTTCGAACTCTCCTTTCGTCCTCCTCGTCGATGACGCTATCGACACTGGCGCCACCATCCATCAGGCACGGATCCAACTGCTCGAGCAATTCCCCGATATCATCCTTCGCGTAGCGGTCATCACCGTCACCACCCCGCATCCCATTTGCGATGCCGACTTCTATCTCTATCACAACCGCACCCTATGCCGCTTCCCTTGGTCAAATGACTATAGGGAATAATGAATAGATAATTGATATAACCTATGCGTAAAGCCCTCGCCATCGACCTCGATGGCACCCTTTTGAGCACCAACACTTTTCGCGACTACCTCAGCTACTGTGGTAGTGCAGCTTTTCATAACTTCAAGTTCGGCATCTGCCTGAGAATCTTTTGGTGGGTCATGCTTCGCAAGCTTCGCCTTGTCAGTCACAGCCGCATGAAGGAGGCGCTCCTAGATAGCACCGCCGCCTTCATGACCCAGAAGAGCCGACTCGACCACTTTGTTGAGAAGGAGATGACCTATCTCAATACGCGCGTTCAGCGGATTATGGAACCTTATCGCAATCGCGGACATCTGCTCGTTCTCGCAACCGCTGCTCCAGCTTTCTATGCGCATCCTATTGCCGAGTTTCTCAACATGGATCTTTGCTGCGGCACACTGCTTCCCTCCGAAGTCGTCATCGGACAATGGCATGAATGTGTTGGTCATCATAAGGTCGAAGCCCTGCAGCGACTCTTGCAGGTCCACAAGGCCGAGATCGACGTAGTCATTACCGATCACAGTGATGATTTGCCCCTTCTCAACTACAATTCCACAGGTCGTAACATCGTTGTCGGTGCCGACTCCAAAACCCTCGCCACCATCCAAAAAGGTTGCACATCGGTGTGGGAGCATGATTAGAAAAGTTTCGTCAATCGTATAATAGGAAAGAATAGATTCTATACATTTTTTCTCAAGCCAAACAGAGTAATTAAGCATGAAACCGTACAAATTTGCACCCTATCTTAAGACCACCCTTTGGGGCGGTTATCAAATTGCCCCCTTCAAGGGCATTTTCACATCACAGCCGAATATCGGAGAGAGCTGGGAGATCAGCGGCGTGCCGGGTCATGAGAGCGTGGCCATCGAACGTGGGCTTATCGACGATGTCGATCTGGGACTGACACTCACCGAGCTGATCGACAAATACAAGGGACTGCTCGTAGGGCAGAAGGTCTATAAGCGCTTTGGCAAACAGTTCCCGCTATTGGTCAAGTTCATCGACTCGCGCCAGGATCGTTCCGTCCAGGTGCATCCCACCGATGAGCTCGCCATGGAGCGTCATGGCTGCCAGGGCAAGACCGAGATGTGGTATGTCATCAAGGCCGACGTAGGCTCGAAGATCTATGCCGGCCTCTCGAAGAGCATCACCCCCGACGACTACGAGCGTCTCGTCTCGACCGAGGTGGATGGACGTTCACCCTTGCAGGATGTGATTGCCGTCCACGAGGCACACGCCGGCGACCTCTATTTCCTGCCTGCCGGGCGACTCCATGCCATCGGTGCAGGTAACTTCTTGGCCGAAATACAGGAGACGTCCGACATCACCTATCGCGTCTATGACTTCGGACGCAAAGATGCCCACGGCCGTCCGCGCGAACTGCATGTCGAGCAGGCACGCGA
>JAFZTS010000029.1 GCA_017618715.1 Bacteroidales bacterium | reverse complement strand
CCGAATGGTTCCGCATGGCGGTGAACCAGATGTCGCAAGAGCGCTTCGATGGCTTTTATATCGGAGCAAGGGATACTGACGGCACCCTCATCGCACCAAGCCACATTGTGAAGGACAAGCTGAACTTCGCCGCCACCGCTCAGATCAAGGTGCGAATGGCAGGTGCTCTCCATGCCATGGCCGACGTCACCACGGCTACACGCCACCCTCGCATCATCGAATATGCCTGCACCGGGCCTACTGATGAGCAATACCAACGGGCATTGACCCTACTGTCGAGAGCGGGTGTCTATTATCAAAATCCATGGATCGATATTACTTCGATGGTGACGTTGATCAGTCGCAGCAACAACATTGAACAGCAGCAGCTCACCCGACCAGGCACCGTAGAGAGCAAGACCGTATTGCTGATCTACGACATCCGCACCTTGGGCTGGACCACCTCGGCCGAAATCGAACCCTATCACGGTGTGAAGCTACATACACTGCTGACACTTCAGAGACCCGAGTACAAGCACTATGATGCCAGTGTAACCTTCAGCGATGGCTCGGTGGGCAGCGTGAATGCCAATGGCAATACCGTGGCTGGCATACCCCAGGTGCTGGTGGAGCTCGACCCCTCGTACACCTTCGACAAGCCCAATCTGAGGCTATGGATGAGCTTCCGCTACTTTGGGAAGACCTATGCAAACATCCAGGAGGCACTCTACTTCAAGGGGCATTGGGAAACCTTCGCCGGCATGGAATGGAGAGTCAGTGATAAGCTGACCTTAGGCTGCGATGTAGTGAACCTGCTCAACCAGACGGGAGCACAGGGCACTATCGAAGGCACACAGCTGGTTACCCCAAGTGAGGCATCGCAATACGCCGGCACCTGCATGAGTGGTCCCTGTCTGCGCCCCTTCACAGTAGAGTTCAGTGCGGGGATAAGGTTCTAATCTGAATTGTTCATCAAACAAGACCCACGCCGAGTAGAAGATAAATCCATCAAAACAAAACCGTGCAGCCCATCGGGTTGCACGGTTTTTTGATTTTGGTAGGCCAATCGCTTACAGACGGAACGATGTTCAATCGGTCGCCCTTACTGCGCCATGACCTTCTGACCGCCTTTGATGACAACGCCACGGGAGGTGTCCGTTGCTGGAGTGCCGTCCAGACGATAGGCACGGGTGGCAGGGTGCTCGATGATGGGAGCTTGGTGCACACCGACTGCCTGGCCTGTCTTGGCCTTGAACTCGGCACGTGCACGCTCCAGCTGTTCGATGAAGCGCTCATTGTTGCGAATGAGCTGATAGAGCACGCTGCCCGCCATACGGCCTGCATCGACGTCGCTCTGCCAATGATAGCCGGCAATGACGCGGCTCTGTCCGAACTCATAGCCTCGAGCCAAAAGCAGTTCCATAGCCTCGGTCGATTGGTTGATGTCGGCCAGCAGAAGTGCCGATGCCCAACCGAAGACAGTATGTCCCGAGGGGTAAGAGCCTTCATTGCGGTGCTTTTCCTCCTTCTCGGGGATCAGCGTTCCCTCGTTGTAATAGGCGTAGGGACGCTGTCGGTTGAAATTGGCCTTGGCATCAGAATAGATGCTGTCGCACGAAGCACACACATCTTGCAGAATGCTGTATATCTCGGGCGTTTCCTCCTTGGATATCTCCAATCCGAAGAGTGGACCGAACTCGTCGATGATGGTCTGCATGCTATATACGGCGTCGCGCTGTGCCTGGGCGGCACGTTCCTCGTCCAGACGCATCAGCTTGCCCCAAAGGTGCTGCGACTGGTCGGCCACGAAGCGAGCCGACTCGAATGCCGGGAAGGGAGGCAGTATCTTGGTCATGTCGGGGAGTTCTGCCTTGGTGAAATACGCATGTCCGTTCTTCTCATCGCCTGCTGCAAAGACGCAATTGGCAGCAGCTAATACCATTGTTAAGGATAATACAAGAAATCGTTTCATTTTATTATAAGGATATATTAAAGACGCCGCAAAGTTCATTAAAAAAAAGGACATAAACAAGAAATATGCAGGGAATAAATAAAATCGTCGTGAAAATACCTCTGAAAACGAGTGTGGAAACGGCATTTTTGCATAAAACAATTGCGAGAACTCACATTTTTTATAAATAATGACACCAATTAGTTTGCATTTCCGTTTTTTATATATATCTTTGCCACATCTTG
The DNA here is from genome assembly GCA_017618715.1 of Bacteroidales bacterium. Lineage (GTDB taxonomy): Bacteria > Bacteroidota > Bacteroidia > Bacteroidales > UBA3663 > Liminaster. Next base: position 29,222 of record JAFZTS010000029.1, on the reverse strand, counting down.
ACAAAGAACAAGAGAAAACAACACACCCACGTCATGACCCGCATCCTGCTTCTCATCAGCTGCCTCTTCTATGGCATTCATGCATTTAGCCAGTCCTATCCCTTCCAACAGCAGCGCCTGTCTGATGACAAGCGCATCGATCTCCTGCTCGATATGCTCACAATCGATGAGAAGATCAGTCTGCTGACGACCAATCTGGGCGTACCGCGGCTCGGCATACCCTCATTGGGCACCTACGAAGGCCTGCATGGCCTTGCCCTGGGCGGTCCGGCAATGAATAACGGCCGAAAGACCGTCGAGGGGAAAGAGGTTCCCAACGACCTTCCTACAACCATGTTCCCACAGTCCTACGGATTGGGGTGCACATGGAATCCAGAGGCCCTGCGCCGTATAGGTGACATCGAGGCCGAAGAAGCCCGCTACTACAGCCGGCACCCGCGTGCTAGACGCAAGGGGTTGGTAGTCTATGCGCCCAATGCAGACCTAGCCCGTGATCCAAGATGGGGACGCACCGAAGAGAGTTTCGGCGAGGACCCTATGCTCACTGCCGCACTCTCCGTGGCGCTGATTCGCGGATTGCAGGGCGATGATCCCCGCTATTGGAAGACCGCCGCCCTGATGAAGCATTTCCTCGCCAACAGCAACGAGGACGGACGCGACTCCACATCGAGCAACTTCAGCGAACGCCTGTTCCGAGAGTATTATTCCTACCCCTTCTACAAGGGATTCTCCCAGGGAGGCAGCCGTGCCGTAATGGCATCGTACAATGCATGGAACGGCACGCCCATGTGCATAAATCCTTGCCTGGACGAAGTCGTGCGCAAGGAATGGGGCAATAATGGAATCATCTGTACCGACGGATATGCACTCACCCTCCTGATCGATGCACACAAGGCCTTTGGAACCAGGGCAGAGGGAGCAGCCGCCATCGTCAAGGCATCTGTCGGACAAATCCTTGACCGCAGTAGGGATGAGATTCGCGAGGCCCTACAACGGCAATTGCTGACCGAAGAAGACATCGATCGAGCGATTCGAGGCAATCTGTTTGTCGCACTGAAACTGGGCATGCTCGACGGCAGCGACACCCGTAATCCATACGCCTCGATCGGCAACGATACCCTCCATGCGCCCTATGACAGGGAAGAGGTCAAGGCCTTCGTGCGCGATGTCACGGCACAATCCATCGTGCTGCTCAAGAACGACCGCCAGCTGCTCCCCATCCGTCCGTCGCAAATCAAGACCATTGCTGTGACCGGACCCTATGCCGACAAGATTGTTCAAGACTGGTACAGTGGAACCCCTCCCTATAACGTCACCATTTTGCAAGGTATCCGTGAAGCCGCCAAGCCCTTGGGCATTGAGGTAATCTATGCACCCGATAACCGGATGGGAAGGGCAGTCGAAGCAGCCGCTAAGGCCGACCTCGTCATTGCATGTGTCGGCAATCATCCCTATGGAACCCGAGCCGACTGGAAGTTCTGTCCGGTGACCAGTGACGGTCGTGAGGCGGTAGATCGACTTTCCCTCAACCTGCCCGACGAGGAGTTCCTGCAGCTGCTGTATCAAGCCAATCCAAACACCGTGTTGGCCCTGGTGAGCAGCTTCCCCTACAGCATCAACTGGAGCGACGAGCATCTGCCCGCCATCCTACACCTTACACATTGCAGTCAGGAGCAGGGGCATGCCTTGGCCGACGTCCTGTTCGGCAAGACCAGCCCCGCAGGAAGGACCACACAGACCTGGGTGTCCGACCAGCGGCATCTGCCGCCCATCATGGACTATGACATCACCCATGGACGCACCTACATGTATTCGCCGTACAAGCCGCTCTATCCCTTCGGCTATGGACTCAGCTATACCCATTTCAGTTATGGTGAACCTCAAATCAGCCCACGTGTCAAAGGGACCTACACCCTCACCATCCCTGTCACCAACAGCGGTGACACCGATTCCGACGAAGTCGTCCAAGTGTATCTGCAAGCCAACACCACCGATCCGCAGATGCCTCGAAAGGCCCTGAAGGCATTCCAGCGAGTACCCATCCCCGCCGGAGCCACCGTCAATGTGTCATTGAAAATAGAAGACCAGGACCTATCCTTCTGGGATGAAACTCGTCATCAATTCGTTCCCATCCAACGCCCCTTCACCCTCCTCATCGGTGCCTCCTCAGAAGATATCCGCAAGGAGATAGTCGTTGAGAAATAAGAGAAGATAAGTAACTATTCAGAATTAACTATACATATTTTTCTTTTTAAACACGAATTATCATGAATTAACGTGAATTTTTCAGTATGTCTGGAATGACGCTCGTCTTTCAAAAAATAATTCATGAAAATTAATGGTAATTCGTGTTAAGTAAAAAACGCGAATTAACGTGAATTATTCAGTATGTCTGGAATGACGCTCATCTTTAAAAATAATTCATGAAAATTAATGGTAATTCGTGTTAAGTAAAAAAAACATATAATTATCGCGAATTAACGTGAATTATTCAGTATGTCTGGAATGACGCTCATCTTTCAAAATAATTCATGAAAATTAATGGCAATTCGTGTTAAGAAAAAAATATTTACCTTTAATTTGGGTTACATACTTAAATAGGAAAGAATATGCAACTGACATCAAATTCCGACAAGATTACGAGAGACTTTTTTGACTCTCTCTTGATTGAAACACGCTATCTGGACGCCGTCCTCCCTACGACCGAGATGACGCTGTTCGGTGAGACTTTCCGCACACCCATCATGACAGCCGCCCTGTCGCATCTGCACAACACGGCGCGCAACGGCATGACCATCTATGCCCAGGCTGCCGTCCAGAGTGGAGCCGTTCACTGGGTAGGCATGGGCAGCGATGAGGAACTGGAGGAGATTGTAGCTACAGGTGCCCGAACCATCAAGATTATCAAACCTCATGCCGACAATCGCGAGGTTTTTCGCAAGATTGAGCATGCCGTCAAGGTGGGCTGCATCGCTGTGGGAATGGATATAGACCACGCCTTCAACGCCCAAGGAGGCTACGACGATGTGTTCGGTCTGCCCATGAAGGCCAAATCGACCGAGGAACTGGCTGAGTTCGTGCAGGCTGCTGGCGTGCCTTTCATCGTGAAGGGTGTCCTCAGTCCGCGTGATGCCGAGAAGTGCTTGAAGGCCGGCTGTGCAGGCATGGTGGTGTCTCATCATCACGGCATGATTCAGTATGCTGTGCCACCGCTGATGGCATTGCCCGAGATTCTTTCCGTTACAGGTGGCAGCATGCCGGTATTCGTAGATTGCGGCATAGAAAGCGGCATGGATGCCTACAAGTGCCTCGCCCTCGGTGCCAAGGCCGTATCGGTGGGGCGTCACTTGATGCCGCTACTTAAAGACGGGGCCGATGCCGTAGCAGGACGGATCGACGAGATAACTGCAGAACTGGCTGGCGTGATGGCACGCACAGGCGTCGGTTCGTTGGACAAGATGGATTCCACAATCATTCATAGGAGAGCGTTCTGATGTATTTAGGCATTTCATCATCATTGCAGCACGGCTCGCCCAAGGAGTGGGCCGCGAAGCACAAGGCCCTCGGGCTGCAGACAATCAACTTCCCCGTCACCTGTGATGAAGACGTGGAAACCATCATGGCCTATAAGCAGGCTGCCGACGAGGCAGGACTCACCATCGCCGAGGTGGGTGTGTGGCGCAACACACTGGCTGCCGACCCCGATGAGCGACAGCGTTGGATAGACTATGCCGTCCGCCAACTCCGCATGGCCGATACCATTGGTGCCGCCTGTTGCGTGAATGTGGTGGGAACGCCCTACGGTCCCCGCTGGGACGGCGGCTACCGCGACAACTTCAGTCGCGAGCTGTGGAAGATGGCTGTCGCAATGATTCGTCAGGTCATCGACACCGCCCGTCCTCAGCATACCAGATTCTGCATCGAGTCGATGCCTTGGATGATCCCCAGCAGTCCCGACGAGTATCTGCACCTGATAGAGGATGTGGATCGTGCAGAGTTCGGCACCCACCTCGATGTGGTGAACATGATCACCTCGCCCCAAAGGTATTTCTTCAACGACGAATTCCTCCGTGAATGTTTCGAAAAACTCCACGGTACCATCGTGAGCTGTCACCTGAAGGACATCCTGCTGAAGCCCGAATACACTTTCCAGCTTCAGGAATGCGCCTGCGGAGAGGGTACGCTGGATATCAATCTCTATGCCCAGTTGGCCACTGCCGAGAACCCCTGCATGCCCATGATCATCGAGCACCTGACTACCGACGAGGAGTATGTGGCGAGTGTGAAGTATGTCAGGGACAGACTGTCCAGGCAGTAATTACGAAAGAAGATATTAACAATCAGTTACAAATATGAAAGCTAACATTATTTTTGCAGCCATGCTGCTAAGCCTGATACCGTTTACGGTCGAGGCACAGGGAACGAATGTGAATAGTCGCGACCTTCGCGGCAAAGTGGTTTACCAGGACGACGAAGTGGTGTTCCGCCAGCTTGACGAACACACATGGATAGGGAACGGACACAGAGTCTATAATGAGTCCCTCTACCTCGTTGAAGGCAATGACCGCGCAATTCTGATCGATGCAGGGGCATACATACCTGATCTGGACAAGATTGTGGCAAAGATTACCTCCAAGCCCGTCACAATGATAGCGACCCATGCTCATGGCGACCATGTGGGCGGAGTAGGTCCTTTCCCTGAGGTTTACCTGAATGCAGGCGACATGCCCATCGTTCCCAACAACATGCGTAATTACAAGGGGCAGATCCGGTATCTGAACGATGGTGATGTGATTGACCTCGGCGGCCGTGAGATAGAAGTCATCTTTACTCCCGGCCATACGGCCGGAAGCACCACGTTCTTTGACAAGGCAAGACATTATGGATTCAGTGGCGATGCTTTCGGATCGACCAACCTGCTGGTATTCATCAATCTTTCGACTGTAATGTACACTGCCGAGAGAATCGAGCGCTACATGAAGAAGAACGACATCCATTTCCTCTATCCAGGCCATTACAGTGGAAACAATCTGGAGACGCTCCAGCGTGTTACCGACATCAAGGACATGTGCCGCGAGATACTGGACGGCAACCGCAAGCCGACCAGTAGCAACGGCAACAACGGAGGCATGGATATGATGGTTGACGACAAGGGCGTCCGCATCAACTTCAGCAGCCGGACGGGAATGAAATAATTTCACTCGTTAAAGGCAAGTTGTCCGAAGAGCCGCCGACGAGGAAGGTGATGTTGCCAGGTTCCAAAGTCCAGGTCTGGGTGGCCTCATCCCATTGGCAGAGGTCCGAGCGGCGGATGTGGATGGTCACAGCCTTGCGTTCACCAGCCTTCAGCGCCACACGGCTGAAACCCTTCAGTTCCTTTATTGCGCGTGAGACATATACCTGAGCCACCTCTTCTGCATCGCAGTCGGAGGTGTTGGTGAGTGTGAAGCTGACGTCGAAGCCCTCGGCAGTGGGCTTGACGTTCAGGTCGCTATAGGCGAAGGCGGCATAGGAGAGACCGTAGCCGAACGGATAGGCAGGAGCGACCTGCTTCTGGTCGTACCAACGGTAACCTACAAGATCCTGCTCGGCATAGTCGGCGATGAGCTGCTGACTGCGTTCATTGCTGCGATTGCGGGTGATATCGACAAAGATATCGCCTTGAGCATTGTTCTCGATGGTCTGTGGATAGGTACCCGTGGCGTAGGCCGGCACATCTTCCAGTTTCTTGGGCCAGGTCATTGGCAGTTTGCCCGATGGGGAAATTTTACCCGTGAGGACTTCGGCAAGAGCCTGACCGCCCAAGGAACCATTGAACCATGAGGCAACCAAAGCACCCGACACTTCACTCACCGTCGATACATCTACCGGGCCACCGGAAACGATGATGGTCACCAACCGCTTATTCACTTTGGCAAGGGCTGCAGCCAGCTCGTCCTGTCCGGAGGGCAGGGTGATGGCCTTGCGGTCGGAACCCTCGGTCTCTACCTCTCGGTTGTCGCCGGCAAAGAAGATGACGAGGTCGGCTTTCCTGGCAGCTTCCACAGCCTGTGCCATGAGTTCGGGGTCGGCTGGTTGAACGGGGTTGAGACGCTTGTTGCGACCTTCACGATCGAAGCTCTTATAGCCTGGGGCGTAAGTGATCTTCACCTGGTTGCCAAGGAGGGCCTGGAGGCCTTCGAGTGGTGTGATTTCACAACGTGTCTTTACTCCTGCCCCTACTCCACCGAGAGCCATCTTGGTAACGGCATTCTCGCCGATGACAGCGATATGACGAATACGCTTTGTATCAATCGGCAGCAGCCTTTGAGAACCTTTTTTGGCTGCAACGGGTTCGTTCTTCAGCAGCACGATGCTGCGACGGGCCACCTCCAAGGCGGTGGTCATCTCCTCAGCATTGCCTACGGGCTTGGTATTGGCAAAATCCTTGGCTATCGGCCTCACCGTCAGACGGACGCGAAGTATCTCCCTGACACGCTCGTTGATGACAGCCTCGCTCACCTTTCCGGCCCTCACGGAGTCGAGTAATGCCTGACCCATAAATCGGCTGCCGGGCATCTCAACGTTCATGCCTGCCGTCACGGCATCAACGGTGGAATGGACACCACCCCAGTCACTGATGACCATACCGCGGAAGCCCCATTGCTGGCGCAGGATGGTGGTGAGCAGTGTCTCGTTCTCCGAACACCAGCGGCCATTCACCTTGTTATAAGCAGCCATGACGCCCCATGCATCGGCCTCACGCACGGCCATCTCGAAGGGACGAAGGTAAATCTCATGCATAGCGCGGTCAGAGATACGCACATCGACGAAGCCACGATAGTCCTCCTGGTTGTTGAGTGCGTAGTGCTTCAGACACACCGCTGTGCCGTCGTCCTGCACTCCCTTGGTATAGGCCACGGCAAGCATTCCGCTCAGGATCGGATCCTCACTCAGATACTCGTAGGTTCGTCCACCCGTGGGGATACGCTGGATATTGATGGCGGGACCGAGGATCATATCCTTGCCTCGCAGTCTGGCCTCATGACTCATGCCCTGTCCGTAGACATAGGCCCACTCCGTGCTCCACGTCGCAGCTAGCGCCGAACCTGTTGGGAAGAAAGTCGCCGAGTCCGTGGTCAAGTGGATAGAGTTCCAGGAGTGCGGCTCCATCTCTTCGCGGATACCGAATGGACCGTCGGCGTATTCAACGTCGGCGATGCCCAGACGCGGGATGCCTGCCGAAGAAAACATGTTCTTGCCGTGAAGCATGTCGATCTTCTCTTCAAGCGTCATCCCTTTGATGATGTTGTCGATTTCCGTCTCGTGACTGAGCAGCTTGGTTTGATACGCTTTTGTCGGCTTTACATTGAAGGTCTTGACGTATGGATTGGCAAGGGTGAATGGTGCCCAACACTCTGAGCCTGGCTTATTGGGATTGCCGTATTTGACGAAGTTCGTCCAGCAGTCCATCACCTCGTCAGCCAATTTGTAGTCGGACTCGGTCATAGGTCGCCAACTGCGATCCAATGTGTGGAACATAAACCACAACTCGGCAGAATGGAAGGCTCCATCGTGAGTGCCCGGCAACTTGCGGGCAAAAAGATACTGATAGGCTGGACGACGGTCGAGCGAGTCACGCAGGAAGCAGAACTCATCAATCTGCTTGCCCATCGGACGGATGTCATCCAATGTGCATCCTATCATGTAACTGGCATCGGCCAGATGCTGGTTGCGAGCTGCATCGTCGAAGCTCTCGGTCAACAGGACACCGTCGAGATGAGGACGGAAGAGTTGCATGCCCTCGGCCTTGAATATCTCAAGCAGTTTCTCGGCAGGTACGGCACGCATGGCCTTCAGGCTGTTGTAGCCGAACTTGTCCATGAATGCCTTGCCCGTTGCCTCGGCCTGCTTTTGTCCGTTTTCGGAATTGCCGAAAGCACCGATGCCGCCACCGCTCTGAATAATGGCATTCCTGATCATCCCTTTCGACAGTGGAGAGGAGACAAGGTTCTTGATGCTGGCAGCGCCTGCACTCTGTCCGAGGACGGTGATATTGTCGGGATCGCCTCCGAACTGTGCAATATTATCGTGTACCCATTTCAAGGCAGCCACCTGGTCGTAGGTGCCGTAATTGCCCGATGTTCCGTCGGCGGTCTCTGCCGACAGCTCCGGGTGGGCGAGGAATCCGAAGATACCGAGACGATAATTGATGGTGACGAGTATCACGCCCCGCTTTGCCCAGGCATCGCCATCCATCGTGATCTCATGTCCATAGCCGTTGAAATAGGCACCGCCATGTACCCAGAAAGCCACAGGCAACTTGCTGTTCGGATCACCTACTGCATTGGCAGGTGTCCAGACGTTCAGATACAGGCAGTCCTCGCTTTGCACGGTATTCTCCTTCCAATAGAACTCATTGCCATAGAAGGTGCCGACAGCATTGCCTGGCTGCCAGCAGATATTGCTGAAAGTGTCGGCAACCTTCACACCTTTCCACTTCACAACGGGCTGCGGACGTTTCCATCGGAGGTCACCGACAGGAGGTGCTGCATACGGGATACCACGGAAAACGGTCACATCACTTGCTGCAGAAGGCACACCTTGCAACATACCTCCTTCAACTTCAACTGTGGGATTCTGTCCCCAGGCAAGAGCCGACATCAGGCTCACTGCCAATAACAAGAAGAGTGTTTTTTTCATATGTATTTATTTAGATTTATAAATGTGTCTTTATTTAGATTGATAAAAATCATGCCTTGTTCAAGCTAAGGCAGAGCATAGTGAGGTCGTCGCTTTGCTCTGTGTCGCCCACAAAATCGGCCACAGCCTGCGTCATGTGTTCGATGAGCATGCGAGGTTCCTTCGAGGCGGTTTGCATCACCTCCATGATCCGTTTCTTGCCAAACATCTGGTGTTGGGCATCTTCGGCCTCGTCGAGTCCGTCGGTATAGAGGAAGAGTGTGCTGCCCGGGGCAAGGTCGGTCTCCTGAGCCTTGAACTCCCAGTCGGGCATGGCCCCTATGGGCAGATTGCTATGGACTGGAAGTGGGTTCCCATCAACTAGCGGTGCCTTATGTCCGGCATTACAGTAGCGCAGATGCCCGGTGCTGAGGTCGAGCACTCCTGCGAAGAAAGTAACGAAGATGGACAAGCGGCTGTAGCGGGCCATCTTGTCGTTAATGCGACTGATGATACGCGCGGGGTCGGACTCAACGTCGGCCAACAGACGGAAGGCTCCGCAGAAGGTTGTCATCACCAACGCGGCAGGCACTCCCTTGCCCGCAACGTCGCCGATGCAGAAGTACAGGCAGTTGTCGCGCAGGACGAAATCGTAGAGGTCGCCACCTACCTCCCTGGCGGGTGTCATCGAGGCATACATATCGAGGCCTTCACGATCGGGGAAGATGCCGGGCACCATCGATTTCTGGAGGTTTCGGGCAATGGACAGCTCGCTCTCGATGGATGACTTCTGGGCGGTCGTGGTCTTCAGTTCCTCGATATACCGGCTAAGCGACTGCTGCATGTTGCCAAAGGAATCGCGCAACATACGTATCTCGTCGTTGTGCTTGATGTAGGGCAAGGGTGCATTGAAGTTTCCTTGCGCCACCTCTTCTGCCGAACGGGCGAAGCTGTGCAGGGGGGATGTGACCTTTCGGATCTGTTGGCTACAGAACAGGCAGATAGCCGCCAAACCGAGGAGCATGACTGCCAGGATGATGATGTTCAGCATGCGTCCGTTATGCTGTATCACGGCCTCGGGCACCACCATCATGACATACCACTCCGCGTATCGGACATTGCGATAGTGAATCCTCGATGGCACCCCGTCGATGACGGCAGATATGGCCCCATACCTACCCTCGAAGGTAATGTTTTCATCGAGCGTGTCTTTCAGCATGCGTTCCTTGTCTGGATGGATGATGTAGCGACCATTGCGGTCGATGACGCAACTATAGGGTTGCCGCTCCCGATTCTTCCCAAATGTCGTGTTCGCCTGCTGGACATTCTGCAGCATATCATTCCTCAAATCCTCGAGCGACAGGTCGGCACAGAGCACCGCCACAGGTCGTCCCTCGCGGTTGTGGACGGGTATGGCGTGAGTGCTCAACAGGCGTGGCGAAATGTTGTTCGTCAGCAGCGGTTCCTCGAAGTAGGGATCCACCCAATCGGCGCTATCGCTTTCGATCCGATCGACAAACCAATCGTCGTCGAAGTAGTCGTGATAGACGCTGTCGATGCGCATCACGCTTACCACGTCGGCCGCATCCCTAGTGGCAAAGGGCACAAAGCAGTGGCCTTTTTCAGGAAAATAGTCGGGTACGAACAACAGTCCGCAGCTGACGATGCGAGGGTTCAGCCGGACGACACGCTCCAGATGGTCGAACAGTTTGTCAGGATCATCAATGTCGCGCTCTATCTCATGTAGGCTGTTGATGTTTGCCACATAGACATCCGACAGTCTGCGTTGTATCTCCCTGTACTCCCTCATCACCACAATCTGAAAGCGTTGCATGGCTTCGTCTTCCATGTACTTACCAACGGTGAAATACACCACACTGGCAATGACCGCCATCGTTGCCAGAACCACCATCATGATGCGGAGCGTGAGACGTTTGGATATGGATTTCATTTTGCTGATCGGATGAAAACAGATGTCGTAATTTCGCTGCAAATATACGTATATTTTTCCAACCGACCAAATAATGCATTGTTTTTTTGCGGAATGCAAAGAAAAGCGGGCCTTTCGGCTCGCTTTTCCGTGTGTGAGAGGGAGGGAATCATTCGTAATTGAGCTTGAACTCAGCGAGGCTGTAGTCAATCGCGTTGCCAGAGCACTCGATGCGGTAATACTTGTAATTGCCAGGCTTCTGGATGTCGAGTGTCAGCGTTGCCCCTTCCTTCGGTTCTAATTTGTTGTTGATGCAATCGTAGAAGATAGTCTCCCACTTGTCATTCTTGTCCTTCTTGGCAATGAGACGGAAATTCTTGGGTATATTGCGAGTTTTTTTGCTGCAGGTGATGGTTAAGCTCTTCGGAGCATTGCAGAAGAATGTATGGAATTCCACCCATGAAACAGTGTGGGAACCAACTGCAGAAGGTTGGAAATTTTCACCTCCGTTAATCTCAACTCTTGTAGCCTCTTTGCTAAACCAGTACGTTGAGGGATTTCCATCGATAAGAGAATAGCCACTATTTTCTTCGCTTGTATAGCCATCTCTAGGGCAAGAACTCCAATAAAGAGATATAGAGTTGTCGCTAATTGGAGTGCGGGCAATCCATGCGCGGACGCTTTGGATGCGAGCCACCTGGCTGTCGTACATGGCTGTGAAGTGGGTCTTGTCGGCTTTCTTGGCGTTGTTGTACACCTTCTCCAGCTCGTGTGCTCTGCAGGTCACGAATTCGGGCAGGTAGGTGCGGCTATAGACGAACGTCCTTCCTTCGTGTTCGACTGTTACGGTGACGGTCACCTCGTAGGCGGGCAGCATGTAGTACATCCAGTCGTCCCTGTCCTTGCCGCCAACCAGACCCATCGGCTCGAGGAGGAATTCGCTGTCGCCGCGTCCAAATACGCCGACCTGTCGTCCATCGTAGGTCTCTACGTCAAACTTGGCTCCGGTCTTATAGCCACGGGGAATGTTCTTGGAACCGAATCCGTAGAGTCCGTCGAAGGCAGCCTCTGTCAGCGGGCGGTCGGAAATGTGGGAGTTATAGCGGTCGCATCCGATCTCGAACTGGCTGCTCCTCAGACCCTGTGCCGTGCGGTAGCCCTCGGTGCTGCCGAACTTCATGCCCTTGCGTACGCCGCAGACGGCAGTTACCTTGTAGTTTGTTCCCTCGGGGAAGATGTTGGGGTTCAGCTCCACCTCGATGTTGCTGGGGTCGAAGATGCAGAGCAGGCCACGGAACGGCTTGGTGTCGGCTGCAAAATCTTTTCGGTTGGGATATATATTTGCTGCACCGTCAAAAGGACTCCTGATCCAGGGGTATGCCAGGAAATTACGATTCCATCCCTTTTCATCATTATCCTGTCTTCTCCAATCGACGCGCAAGTCGTTGACCACATACACCTTCGGGGTATTCTTGATGTTCCAGATGCCCTCGCCGAGTGTCTGGCAGTTCTCGCTGTTGATGATGAACGCGTTGGCCTTGAGTGATGGCGATGCGTTGCCGCTGACGGTGGTAGCACCCGAGAGGATGCCTGAGGTATTGATCTCGGCAGTCAGGTCCATGCTGATCTCGCCTGAGTACCCGTCCTTGCCTTCTGTTGTAGCACCGTAGTCGACGCCGAACAGGTCACAGCCCTTCTTGGCGAGCTCGATGCCTGTGCCGATGGCTTCCAGCGGGTTGGGGTTCATCATCTTCGTGCCCAGGTCGTAGAGCTCCTTGAGGCCGTTGGCCTTGCCGAGCACATCCTCGAGGCCGGCGAATATGCCGCTGCTGCTGCTGACCGATGTCTTCTCAAGGCTGATGGTGCCGTTGAGCTGTCCACGCAAATCGCTCATGAGATCCACGGTAGATTTGGAGACTCCCAGGCAGCGCAGCTTCAACAGGTCCTTGCTGGTGCCCAAGAAGTCGCTGATGCGCTTGACGTCGGCTCCGCGATAGACGGAGAGGTCGATGTCGAATGCCCACCATCCCATGCTGGGCTGCAGTCCTCCCTTGATGGCGCTCGACGATCCCCATGGGGTGGTCACCTGTGCCATGTCGCCGTTCTGGCCCATAGCGCCCCTGTCCGTGATGCTGCGGTCGAGAGGCACACCGTAACGGAAGGTGGAGTGCTGTGCCAGCTCGTCGGCCATCTGGATGCCCCACTCGTGGTCGCTGGCAGTGGTATTGGCCTTGCTGTCGATGTAGGCGAATACGCGGACAATGCCCTTGTACTTGTTGTAGAAACCGAGATAGCTGCCGTGCTCCAGCTGGTCGTAGCCGCAGGTGTTGAAGGCGAGCTCCCAGTCGCTGCCGTCGGCCCATACATCTTCCCATATGCTGCTGGGCATGTTGGAGTTCTCACTCATTTCGGTGGAGTTAGGCAGTGAGACGAGGTTGAAGCCCTGCCAGTCCACACCATCCACCTGGATGCTCCTGTTGCCGGCGTCGTTGATGACAATGCTCTTGTGGTCGCGCCAGTTCTCATAGGTAAAGGCATCGGATTCCTTGCCCTTGAAGATAACCTTGTAGTCGTTGGCGTTAAGGCCTTCGCCCTCGAAACCGCCGTTGATGGCACGGAACAGCTGCTTGGCATATTCCTGCTGCTCGGCGCTGGCCAGCTCCATGTCGAACGTGTTCTGGTCCTCCTCGCCAACCAGCTTGCCGTCAAGGCTCTGCAGCGACCAGCTGCTGACGTGATTGCCTGAGCTGGAGAGGTCGCTGTTGTGGATGTTCACGGTGCCATCGGGGTTGACCGAGTAGTTGAAGCCGCACTCGAAGTGTCCGGCATCGGCCTTGATGGGTTCGTCGTCGCTGATGTAGTAGTGGAACCAGTTGCCCGTTCCGTCCTTCTCGAAGTAGGCCACGCGGACCACCTTGTCGTACGGGATGGCGTCTTCGCCTTCACCAAGGATACCCGAGCCCAAGTACTCGTCGTACCAGGTTCCCACGACCTTGTTGGACTGAGGGGTTAACTCTTCGAACTGGTTGTCTTCATCGTTGCAGGATGAGAGGCCCAGGCTGAGGATCGCTGCGGTAAGGATGCTTGTGCGCACCTGCTTTACCAGATTCTTTCTTGTTGTCATAATGGTAATGTTTTTAGTTTTTATTGTATTTTTGATGGTGCAAAGATAGGCCCCATCCGCGGATCCTGCAAGTTTTTTTCCCACTTTCTGCATCCGATATAGCGACTGACCCCGCATATCGCGACAAGTATGAGGAGCCCCCTCAAAACTTGTCGCGTCAGGAATTATTTTTTTCATTTTTCCCTCATTTTTCCCACAAATTTCGACAATATCCAATGGATTGACCAGCATCCACGCGAAACGCTTGTTTCCGAGGCAAACACGGGAAATGCAGGTTAAAAGCCCCATAATTGCAGGTACAATACCAGCAAAACACTGCACTCCGGGCGAAAATGATTATCATACATAATACAATAAGATCAGATGCGGGGCATTGACGCCAACACCCCTGCCATTTTTACCAAAATAAAATATTAGCGAGTAATTAACGGTCCATTATACGGTCATTAACGTATTATTTATATAAGATCGCATTATTTATATAAGATCGCACGCACAAACATATTATTGTATATTTCGTCATTTAATAAAAACCCCATCTATACTATCATCGACATGGTCGAAACCGCCGAAAACGTGTGGTTCGACTCCTGCGTTGCCGCAAATCTACACTTTTCAAATGATTTATAGCCTCAAAAAATACACTTTTCAAACGAAATAACCAAATTAAAGCAAAGAAATCGACAAGAAAAGACAAAGAATCCTATTCAAATCAGCAAATTAGACAATCTCAATTCGCAAATTCTCAAATTCGTGATAAAAAGAACGGGACCCGCAAGTCCTCCCCCTAAGCAGGGGGACCGAGGGGGTCCCTTCCCCCAAGATTTCTTGCGTCAGCAATAAATATGCATAGGAGAGGATAGGCAAAAATTTTTCAGGATTTTTCTGCCGAAGGCGATTTTCGATTTCATTAGGATGAGACCCGAAGGGTGACTGAAGGAAAGAAAGCATCAGAGAGAAGCTTGCTTTCCTCTGATGCTTTCAGTTCTTCAGTCAGAACTGCCATCGGGCAGTTCATCCTAATGAAATCCATTTTTCATCTTCTTTTAAAAAATCTCAAATTCGTGATAAAAAGAATCGGGACCCGCCTCACTTCCTCCGGCTCTCAAAGAACCCCTCGAACAAATCCATCTGCTTCTGGTTCTGCACAGGTCCGAGATGGAAGCCCTCCTTGATGATCATCACCGTAGGCTTGCCCTCATCATACGTCGTCCAGTAAGGGAGGCTATCACCATTCGGGTCACCCGTCTTCGTGAAGTTGATCCAGTACTTCGACATGATGTCGAGCATGTGGTTCTCCGTCTCGGTCATCTTGCCGCTACCAAACTTGTACCCATAGATGAAAGGCATCTCGGCCACATGGCTGGCACCTCCACGACGACTTGGAAGAATGGTATTCTCCGAATTCTGGTCGAAATAATACATATAGACGCGGCCCTTGCCCGTCTTGCTTTGCAGGTTGCCCCATGCATAGGTGCACCAAGCAAACGTCCCATCGCGGAAGATGTCCGAAGCGGCAAAATAGACCTCCGTCTCGTTCGTTGCAGGATAAACTTCGAGCACCTTGTCAGCCCAATCTCCATAAGCCGCCTTCACCTGCTGCTTGTACACTTCGACAGGCATAGGGCCACTGAACATCGAACCCTCATCCGAATTCGTGCCGATGATCACATTCACGTCGTTGTACTGACCCTGCTGATAGAGCTTGTATTGGTCGTCGGTGATCACATAACCATCGACCACAGGCCAGAACAATCCCTGGGTGCTGTCAACGATAGCCTGGAAGGGAACCTTGCGCAGTTTCTTCATGTTCTTCGCCTTCAGTTTCTTCTGGAATGCCACGCCTTCGGGTTCCGAAGCCTTTACGGTGCACATGCCCGTATTACCGCCTCGTGTCTCCGCAACAGGCCAGAACGATCCACCGCTCTCGCTGATGGCACCACGGAACAAGCCCTTGCAGAGAGGCGAAGCGCAGAGGATGCTCACCGAAATGCCTCCTGCCGATTCGCCCGCAATAGTCACCTTGTCAGGATCTCCACCGAAGGCAGCGATGTTGTCGTGAATCCATTGCAGCGCCATGATCTGGTCCATCAGGCCATAGTTGCCCGAGATGCCGCGTGCATT
The DNA here is from genome assembly GCA_017618715.1 of Bacteroidales bacterium. Taxonomy (GTDB): domain Bacteria; phylum Bacteroidota; class Bacteroidia; order Bacteroidales; family UBA3663; genus Liminaster. Next base: position 13,383 of record JAFZTS010000029.1, on the reverse strand, counting down.
CTCCTTGCTGAGGTCAGGATGCACCATAAAGCCCAGCGCACCCAGTCGGTATTCGATGCTGACATATACGATGCCCTCACGCACGAAACTCTCCTGCGTGCCGGCGTATGAACCGCTCGAAAATGCTCCACCGTGAATCATCACAAACACCGGGAGACGTTCGTCCTTGCTCTTCGCAGGAGTTTCGACACTCAGGTAGAGGCAATCCTCACTCATCCCCTCGGTATTGCCGCCCTGGGCAGCCTGAGGTGGACGTGCGCCCCATTCGTCAGCCTTATATACTCCTACCCACGGGCTTTTGCTCACAGGTGCCTTCCAACGCAGATCACCGACAGGTGCTTCCGCATAAGGAATCTTTTTGTAGAGTGCAAAACCTTCATGCAGCACGCCTTCTATCTCACCTTGGGCCACAGTTGTGCGCAGCAGCTGTGCCTCTGCCGTAAATGCAAACGACATCACAAGAATAGCAAATAAAAACAATTTTTTCATAGCAAAAATATTTAATGGTAATTATATTGACGCGACAAATATATGAAATAAATTCCAAACTTGCACTTCTCAAGGCTTAAATCTCAAATATTTTCCCCATTTTTTCCAAATTTTCCCCTCAAAACACTCCCTCCTGGCACCTCTTCTTTCAATTTTACGAAATATGTTGTCTTCTTCCCGCCACAGTTTCACCTGAAAAACAGGCCCGCACATCAAAACGACATGCGGGCCCTAAACACATTTTCATTAAGAATAACTATCTACTTACTTTCTAAGGTTCTTCTGTCCCTTCTGGATGAAGATCGAAGGAGCATTGGCAGCATCGACACGACGACCATAGATGTCGTAGGCAGGAGCTTCGACACTTTCGGTGCGGAGGGTTTCGATGTTGTCCGGACCCTCAACGCTGAAGGTGATGGTGCTCATCTCGGTGTCACCCGAAGTGTAGCTTGCAATGACGCCAGCAGTGTGCTCACCCGAAGCAAGACCCTCGAAGAAGTACTGCTTGTCGTCGGTCTGCTCTACGAGCTCGCCATCGAGATAAACCTTGTAGGCACCATCGAGGCTTGGTGCGCGACGCGGACTCTTTGCCATGCGCTGTGGAGCCGAAGCCGGGAAGCCTTCGGGCAGACCAATGGCCACGTTGTCGATCATCAGGATGTAGTTGCCATCAATCTGACGAATGGTGACATACTGTGCATCGGCTGGGATGTCGAAGGCGTAGCGTGTCCAGTAGCTGTTCACCTTGAACTCTTCGCTTGCAATCTCCCACGAATATACAGGCACATACTCGAGCCACTGGTAGCTGGCCGTATCGGTCCAGTCGGTCGAAGTGGTGTAGCCTACCATGAAGGTCTCGGTCTGGTAACCGTAACCCTTGGCATAGAAGGCGAACTTGAAGGCTTCGTCGAAGAAGAGACGTGGCGAAACGAGCCAGTTCTGGTCGGTGCTGTTGGCCCAAGAGGTGAGCATCTGCTCTCCCTGGTATGCCGAGAGGTAGTAGGTGTAGCTGCTTGGACTGCCACCTGCCTTATTGATGTTGAATACCTGGAAGGCGAATGAGCCACCACGGTTCGGATATTCGAGGTCGTTGAAGTAGCCTGTACCCTCGCTTGCATTGTCGAAGTCGAGATACTGCCAGCCCAGTTCACCGGGTGAATCGATGGCAAATGCCTCGTGATCCTCGAAGCCATCGAACAGCTGGTCGGCGAAGTTCCAGATGAACAAGCGGTTGCCAAGGTCGATCTCGTCGTCGTTGATGATCTTGAGACCGAATGGTGTTACCTGTGTCTCGGTGAGCTGACGCTCGATGGTATAGGCATCCTCGACATCCAGCTTCACAACCTCGAAGAGGGTTTCGAAGCCCTTGAGGTTCACGTAGAGGTCGTAGTTGGCCTTCCAAACATCCTCGAAGACCACTTCACCATTCTCGTCGGCATAGTCACCGTAGGCATGAACGCCTCCACCATAGACGATCTGTACCCATGCACCTTCTGCCTCGTTGGTCGGGGTATTGGTGGTGAGCTTCACGGTCACCTTGGTGTGCATCTTCCAGCCAATGCTGTCGCTCAGCACGAATCCACTGGTCAGTCCGTCGGTGTAGTGGCAACGAACAGCATACTCGTAGGTGCCCATCGGGAGCTCGGCGATACCCTCATCAGTGTAGGTGCGGGCCTTGACACTGTCGAGCAGTTGCGTCCAGGTCTCAGGCTGACCAACGGTAGCTGGTGTGAGACGATAGAGGTCGAACCAGGTGCGGTCACCTATAGCATTGCGCTTCACTGTAGGCTCAGCGGGGCTGATGGCTTTGATGAGCTGGTGGCACTCGAGGGCTGAAAGGTTCGAAGAGTTTGAAGAGTTCGAAAGGTTCGAAGTGTTCGAGAGGTTATTTTCATCCTGCTCGGTGCGACGGAACTTGGCCTTGGCAGCTGTTTCCTCGGTGTCGTATGGAGCGACGGTTGCACGGAACATGAAGTTGTATTGATAACCGGCATTCTCGATGTAGAAGAACTGACCCGAGGTGTAGTCACCCGTGTAGCAGCTCACACCTTCTACGAACGGATAGCTGTCGTTGGGCTCGCTGGCACCCAGACCTACGAAACCGTAGTAGGCAACGCAGAGATAAGCACCGCGTGGAGCCTCGATAGGCTCGTTGAAGGTCATGGTGTTCCAAGCGCCTTGGGTTACGCTCACGTACTTCGAACCGAGGATGTTCGGCGTAGGCTGACCATTCTCATCGAGGTCGAAAGCATAAACGGTCAAGCCGTAGATGGTCTGACCAGTCTCGGAAAGGTAGAACTGTGCACCACGATAGAGACCTGGAGTGCGGAAGACGTTACCGAAGACGGCATACGACGACGACTGCGAAGTGCCGAACGAGGTATAGAGCAGGTTGGCATCGTAACGCAAGGTCACGTCATCGTTCACAGGATTGCTCCAGGTGATCTCAGGTACACCAGCCTCATTGAGGCGTGCAGTGATCTGTGCAGGTGCAAGGATCTTGTCGTCGAGGGTGATGGTGCCAAGGTCGGTGTCAGCCACCATAGGCTGAACGGCCTGATAGGGCTGCAGACGGTTGCTGGTGATGGTGAGGTTGTAGTTCTCGCTGGCCATGATGCCGGCAATGCTGAACTTGCCCTCAGCGTCGGTGCGTCCTACATACTCGTTGTAGCCTTCAAGCGATACCTGTGCATCGGCGACGGGCTCACCCACCTTATCGATAACGGTGCCCGACAGGGTGTAGGTTGGCAGTGCGGTCATCGCGATGTCGAGGGTGTTCTGCTCAAGCTCGGTGATGACAACCTCGCCTGTGCCATTCTCGTAGCCAAGACGCTCTACAACGACGCTTGCCGTACCCGAAGGAACATAGGGGAAGGTATAGACGCCCGTTGCAGGATCGGTAAGGGTCTGCTTCAGCGTGCCGTCAGATGCCGTGAGGGTTACAAGGGCAGCGGGGATAATGGCACCCGTGGTGGCATCAGTCACAGTACCGGTGAGTGAGCCATCATGGTTCTCCTCGATGGCAGCATTGGCGATACTGAGCTGCCAGTTCTGATAGAAGCTGCGTGCATAGAAGCCGATATGGTATTCACCGTCCTCTTCGACAACAGGCAGGTTGGTGCGAAGCTGGATGCGTGTCGTAGATGCGAAGTCGAACTGGTCGATCGAATCCTGGGCCTGCCACTCGTTGGTCTTGCCCATGGTGATGGCAAGGCACTCGGGAGCGTTGCTGTAGGTACGTGCATCGAAGGTGAGCTTGTAGTTCTTGCCAGCCTCAAACTTGATGGCAGGCGAGATCAGCCAGTCGGAACCAATATAGCCATAATAGTAATCATAGCCTACGTAAGCACCAGGATAGAGTGCATTGTAGGTATATTGTCCGGTAGGCTGCCAAGCAATCTGGTCACCATTGTTATTATAGACTGTCCAGAGCGGGAACTCCTCGGTGCTGAACGTGAAGGTGTGAGGCAGGATGATGGCTGGGCCGCCAATAGCTGCAGGAGAAGTAGCTGGTGCACTCTCGCCGTCGGGTGTTATGGCTGTGACGGTGTAGCTGTAGCTGGCAAGCGTTGCAGGAGCATCGGTGAACGAGGTCTCGAGGAGGTCGGTGTAGAGGGTCTCGCCGTCGGAACGTACCACGCGGTAGCTGAGTTTCTCGGCATCAATCCAACCGCCATAGATACCTGTTGTTGGAGCTGTCCAGGCCACGGTGATCTTGTGCTCGGCGCTATCATCAACAGTAGCTGTGAGGTCGGCAACAGCCGTTGGAGTATCGTGACCAATGAATGCGCTGACAGCCTTGCGGTCGCCAGGGCCTGCTTCGTTGAAGCACTGTACACGGTAGCTGTAGAAGCGGCTTTCAGTAACTTCATCCACCATGCTTACGTGCTCACCGGGAGCCACACCGGTGATGGTCTTGATGGCCTCGCCATCGCGATAGACAACCACCGAATCAATGCTGATGAGTGTACCGCCACGTCCGAAGGTGGTCGTTGGGTTGTCCCACTCGACAGTAGCCTGCAGGGCACCATTCTCGCCTGGAGTAACCGTAAGGTCAACGACCTTGTTGGGAGCCGAAGCCTCAGCAATCTGGAAGGGAACGTAAAGACCTTGGAACTGGGGAGCAAGCTTGTTCTCGGCCACCACCTCGGTGACACCTGTGGTGATATCGACCTTCATGAACATGGAGTAGCCCGCACTCGGATAAGGATAGGTGTACATGTGGATGTACCACTGTCCACGATCCTCGTCGTAGAAGAAGTTGGTGTTGGGATACTGCAGGGCAGTGCCCGAGTAGTTGGTCACCTCGCCGATGTAGCTCAGCTTGGCCACAAAGTTGCAGACACCCGTATTCGGGTTGATCTTGTAGATCTTGCCCCAATAGCTAAGGCCATAGATGTCGCCATCGTAATTGATGCCGAGGGCCTGGATATTGGAGTTATAGGAAGTACCCGGATCAGCATCAGGCACATCGAACGTAAACGTACATTCGTTCTTCACCTCGCCTGTCTCAAGGTCGATCGAGACGAGGCCTGTGCCACTGTTCAGTCCATTGAGGGCATACATCTTCTGGTCGGCATAACTCCAGGTCATGCAAGCATAGATGGTACCACTGCGAACACCGCCATAATCGGCAATGAGTGTCACCTCGCCAGTCTCGGGATCGAGGGCATTCAAGGTGCCTGAGTCGTAACCATAACTCTGCTGGGTGTAGTCCATGTAGTACCACAGACCTTCATGGAAGACTGCACTGCCAAGCGAATTCCCATAAGTCAACTCGCGGCTTACCGTGATGTTGGTCGGGTCATTGAGCGGGAAGGAGGCAAGGCCTCGGCGTGAGGTCTCTCCGTTCTGTGCTGCCCATGTGTCGGCATCGAGCCAACCATAAGCGGTGGGCACGTCTTCATCCTGAGCAAATACCGAAGTAGTCGCCACGGCAAGAAGAGATGCCAGGAAAAGGTGTTTGAAATTTTTCATGAACTTGTGTTTAAAAATTTAATAATGTATAGGACGAAATTCTAGCGCAAATATAAGCATTTTTCCCAAAACTTCAACCCTTTCCTGCCTTTTTCATCCTCAAAATGTGGTTTGTTAGTGTTTGTCTATGCCTAAAACACGGAAAAATGTACGATTTTCCACCTATTTCTCCAAGATTTTGCGTATCTTTGCACCCAAATATTACATCACAACCCACAATTCAACATAATTACCGATGCACCGACTTCTATCCATTTCAATTCTCCTCCTGTCCTTCCTTACGCTCCAAGCCGTTCCCGCCTACCGTGGTACGGTGAAACGCGTACAGCCCGATGGCACGACCGTCCATATCTTGATTCAGGGCGACGAACATTGTCACCTGCTCACCACGCTCGACGGCCATCCCCTCATGGAGGACGACGAAGGTTGGCTGCGTTATGCCAGTCTTATCGATGGCGACGTTACGTGCTTCGCCTCGTCACCCGCTGCTCACGATGCTGAGATGCGTTCAGCCGACGAAATCCAGTTCCTCGACCAACACCCAGCCTTCGACTTGCGCGATATTCCCGTTCGACGTAAGGCTCGTCAGGTCTCTACCGAACCCGGTGACATGCAAGTCGGCTCCTTCCCTACCAAGGGAAAAGTACGCGGACTCATCATCCTGGCGCAGTTCACCGACGTGAAGTTCAGCAACGATGCCGAGTATTTCGAGCGCATCATGAACGAGGACGGCTGCACGTTAGCTACGCCCTACGGTTCAGCGGTCGACTACTTCAGGGACCAGTCGATGGGACTGTTCGACCCGACCTTCGATGTCATAGGTCCCGTTTCGCTCAACCAGACCATGGCCTATTATGGGAAGAATACCGGCGGAGACGATATGCGTGCAGGACAGATGATACGCGACGCATGTCTGAAGGCCGATACGAATCTCGACGTCGACTTCTCACAGTACGACTACGACGAGGATGGCAAAGTCGATATGGTCTTTGTGATTTATGCGGGCTACGGCGAAAACTATGGTGCTTCAAGTGATTGTATCTGGCCTCACAAGTACGAGCTCTCAAGCTACGGCATGTCACTCACGCTCGACGACAAGGCCATCGACACCTACGCATGCACTTGTGAGATTTATGGGGCTACAGGTACCGTGCCAGGCGGCATCGGCACTTTCTGTCATGAGTTCGGACACGTGATGGGCCTTGCCGACCACTACAATACCACCAATTCCGCCCCGATGATGACCGGACGCTTCGACATCATGGACGTAGGTTGCTATAACGATTCGACATTCACCCCGCCTGCCTACAGTGCCATGGAGCGTTATTCATTGGGTTGGATGGACCTCAAGGAGATCAAGGAACCTGCCCTCAACCTCAGTCTCGAAGATATCAAGACGAGCAACCATGCCTACATGCTGCAGACTCCTAACGACGACGAGTTCTTCATTCTCGAAACACGCGTGAAGAACGGATGGGACACCTTCCTCCCCTCGCAAGGCATGATGATCACTCATGTGGATTATCTCAAATCGGCATGGGCGATGAACGTCGTCAATAATGGCAGCAATCCGCGCTACTGCATCGTTCCTGCCGACAATTCCCTTTCGTACAGCAACGACAGCCGAGACCTTTATCCACTCGTCGGCCGCACACCGTCCGATCCGGGCAACAATGCCTTCACGGGCAACTCCGTCCCTGCGGCCATCACCTGGGACGAACAGTGGATCGACCGCGATGTCACCAACATCCAATTCGGCTCCGACAGCATCGTGACCTTCGACTTCCGCACCGAATCGGTAGGTACACCTACAGCCCTCGAAGCCACCGACCTCTACAGCAACGCCTTCACAGCCCATTGGACCGAAGCCGTCCAGGCCGCCACCTATTCGCTCAACGTCTTCCGTTATGACACGCTCGACACTCATCCCGTGTCGCTCTATGAGGACTTCGCGAAGTTCAGTGCCGGCAGCTACGAGGAGCCCGACGTCACCGAACTCAGCGCCATCATGGACGAATACACCTCCACCCCGGGTTGGACAGGCGAACGCATCTGTCAGGCTGGTGGATGGGTGCGCATAGGTGCTCCCAATGCCACCGGTTCCATCACCACCCCAGCCCTCGACATGACGCCCAGCGGTGGACGCTTCACCCTCGTCATCAAGGCTCGCAGCTACACCGGCAAACAACCCGTCCTCACCGTTACCGCAGGTCCATGCACAGCCAAGCATCGCGTTTCGGCTACGACCAAAGATTATCTCTACGTCTTCCATAGCGGCACCGAGTCCTCTCAGGTGACTCTCTCGATCAACAAGGAACGTCTCTACATCGACGAACTCCTCATCAAGCGTGGCGATGCCACCTCCGAGTATCCCGATGCCACCGTCATCGACGTGACGCCCGCCGATACCAATACCTACGACGATATCCCTGCCGACTATGCCTTCGAACGTGTGGCGCTCGATACCATCACCGACATCACCTCGACCAGCTACACCCTGACAGGTCTCGACACCGACCATCGCTATGGCTACACCGTCATCGCCTGGAACGGTAGTGCTCATTCCAGCGAATCGAACGAAGTTCAGGTCGAACTGCTCAACTCCATGCCACCCATGGGTATCGAGGAGATCCATGCCGACGAGGTTGTATCATCCTCTAGCTCCATCCTCTATAACCTGCAGGGACAAAAAATCAGCCGCCCCAAAGTAGGGCAGCTGTATATCAGGAATGGGAAAAAGTTAATTATCGGACAATGATCTTCCGGGTGCGGCGCACACCGTTGGCACCCGTCTCGACCTTCAGATAGATGCCTTGGCGAAGCTGGCCCACTTGGGCTGCTGAGCCGAGGCATTTTCCGTCGAGGGTGAACAGTTGCTGTGCTTCGGCCTTGAAAGGCTGTGCATCGGCACGAACTTCCTCGATGCCACTGAAACCGCTCAGTTCGCCAAGATTCACCTTGTCGGCATTCACGATCACGCCATTCTTGTTAAGCAACAGCACGGCAAGTTCGCAGTTCTCACGCACGAGGATTGAAGCCGGAATGCTGTCAAGAATGTAGTCACAATAGGTAATTGCACCAGCCGTAATCGTTGCATCGTAGATGTCATCTATGCCGTAATAGGTGCCGTAGATGGCACGGGCCACATCGGGATAGGTCATCTCCGTATCGGGCACGGTGCTGGGCAGGTCGGTGAAACGACCCATGCCAGACACACCGCTATAGTAATTGCTCTGGTAATAGCCATAACCCTCACCATGCACGTTGTTCTCGATCAACACGTAGAGCTGGCGGTAGTCGGCACCCGTCTCGTTGCTGGTGAAAAGGGTGCTGGTGTGAGTGGTTATCTGATCAAGCTCGGCATCATATTCTGCGGTGAGTACGATGCCAGCCTTAGGCTTGGTGTCGTTCTTCACCTGGTTGTAGAAATAGGGGATGTTTGCCGGATCGCCCGTGTATTTCTTCTGACGATTCACTGTGCAATGCGGATAGCCCGTCATGCCCAGGTTGCTGAAGAGGAGGTCGTTGTAGATGGTCGGATCAAGCTCCATTGCATCGGGCCAGTTATTGCTGCCGCAGTGTACGGCGATGCCAATATAGTCGTCGGGATGCTCTTCGCGCATCTGCTCCATGGCAATGATACCACGCACGCAGTAACCGCACCATGTGCCGGTAACCTCCTCGGCAACCACCTTTTGGGCAATGAAGCTCGCTTTGCCACCGAGGCTGACACGATCTCCCTCGGTCTCAGCCACCAAGGTGTAGTCAATTCGCGTATTACGTTCGACATGAACAGGCTCGCTAAAGGTAAACTCGGCCACATTACCCTCCTTCAGGTTGCGCTCGAAGGTCTCGGTCACCGTCTGTTCGCCCAAGGTCAAGGTGACGGTGAACGACGTGATGGTCTTCTTGGCTGTCAGCTTACCTGTGATGTTGACATCGCCATAACGGGTCACGACACCATCCTCCAATTCGCTATTGAGATCGAAACAAGCTGGTATGCCCGCGAAGATGTCATCGACATAGAGCATCGAGCGGTCCTTGGTCGTATTGACAAAAGCCACCCAGATGGTCTTGCCCACATAGTCAGCCAGCGACACTTCACGCTCGGTCCAAGCCACGTTCTCCTTCGATACACTGAACACAGGTTCACTGCCGAAGTCGTCCACCGTATTGCCAGTGGTCGAAACATAGACCTTGTAGCCATCGCGATAGTCAGCATCAGTAGCACGGGCTCGCCAAGTCAGCACAGCCTTTGCATCGCTCACCTCAAAGGGGCTGGTCACCATCCAGTCATTGCTGGTTCCTGCCTTCTTGTACCACGAGGTCGAGGCGGCTACCGCATTGTTGTCCTCACCTTCGGTCACACAGATCCAAGGCACTCCCACGGCGAAACCGAGGTTGGCCATATCGACCGATGGCTCGTTGCCATCCATGTCGTACAGGGCGAACGACGAAGGGATGCCTTCGGTGAAATGTTCCACAAAATAGGTGTTCTGCGCTTGCAGACCCATGCAGCACATGGCTGCAAGGACGATCGATGATAGAGTCAGAGTTCTCATATTTGAAAAATTCGCAAAATTACAAGGTCGATATAATCGAATGACTGTGCAAAAATACACATATTCCATAAAATAGACAAATGCCGTGGGCCAAAAACAGCACCTGTCAGCATTTGTCTATGTATATTTTTTCTCCCTTTTCAAAGATTCCGCAGAAACTCGTCCAGTTTCTCCTCGGGTTTCAGGTTCAGCTTCTTTCTGAGCCGATAGCGGGCAGTATTCACCGAGTCGGGCGTCACGCTCAGCTGTTGGGCAATCTCCTTTGCCCTCATGCCGATGCTGATATAGGTGCATAGGCGAAGGTCGTTCTCCGTCAGGTCGGGATTGATCTCCTTCAGTCGGGCAAAGAATCCTGGACGCAGCTGCCCGAACCTTTTCTCAGCCCTGCTTCGGTCGCCATCGTCCGTGATGCCGCTCGTCACCAGGGCGCCCACAGCCTCTTGTTGCAGTACGTTGCGCAGTTCGATGTTCTCCACCTCACGCTGCTTTCGCTTGCGGTAATAATGCGTCAGCATGGCGATGGCCAGGGCCACCACAACGATGAGCACCACGACGATGCCCCACGTCTTACGCCGTTGCATGGTGGCCTCTTCGGTCAGTTTCTCGATCAACTCGCGTTGCTGGCGTTGGATGTCCGAACGCGCACGCATACGCATCTCCTGCGTCTCGCTCACGATGCGCTGTTGGTTCTCCTGAGCCTTGATATATTGCTTCAGGTAGTTCAGTTCCTCGGTCTGGTTGCCCACCTTGCCATAGGTCTCCGAGATGATGCGGTAGATGGCAGCAGCATTGTATTTGCTCAGCGAGGGTCCGCACAGGCGCTCCACCTCGGTCAATGTCCTCAGCGCCTGCTTATATTGTTGGGCTTGATGATCGAGTAGCGCATCGTTAACCAGCAGGAAGGCACGCAGCAGTTTGTTCTCGGGTTGATACCGGTCGATAGCCTCCAGTCCACAGTTCACCCAATGCCGGGCACTGTCGTTCTGATTTTTCTCCAGGGCAATGTTCGCCAGATTGGTGTATGCCTGTGCCACGATGGTGACATCGGTACTGTCAGCAGCAATCGCTTTCTGATATAGGCTGGCAGCCTCAAGGCCATCGGGAGCGAGCAGTGCCTTGAAGAAATGGACTTTGCTCAAGGGATAACCCGATGCCGTGAAACAACGCTGCGCCTCGTCGATGGATCTCATGGCCTCATCCACATCGCCGATGTCGCGATAGATGAGCGCATAGAGGTGATAGGCATTGCCCAGCATGATGCTGTCGCCTACCTCATCCATGCCCGGTATCACCACGTTGGTGAGCAGTTGCCAGGCTTCCGTGAGGCGATTGGTGCGTTGGTAGTTACCAGCCAGTTGGTAAGCGATGCGCAGGCGGTCATACCCACCTTCACCAGCCAATGCAAGTGCACGCTCCAGTTTCGCAATCATCGAGTCAGACTCCATCGTATATTGGTGGCATTTCACCTCCCAATACAGCAGGCGAGCCTCCAGTTCCGCACTAGGCTGCATGCGCACGATGCTATCCAGCACACGATAGTCATCCATCTGTCCCTCGCCCAACCGATGATGTTGGTCCAGGCTATCCATTCGCGCCGCGATACTGTCAAATTGTTTCTCAATAGGCTCAAAACGATAGCGGTAGGACCATTCACCATAGCCCTGCCCCACCGTCGTCAGAAGTATGAGCAACCAGATAGTCAATATCATTTCGGGTGCAAAGATACATCAAAAAAATGATATTGCAAAATTTTTCCCCTATTTTTATCTTCTCCAAATATTCTGTTGCAACAAACAACTCATCTCTTCCCAAGCAGGGGAAAGAGGGGTGAAGGCTTTTTTCTCTTTGAGGTTGTCAGACCATCTCCGATGGTCGCTGTGAGTAATTTACTTCAGATGGGATAGCTTGCTATCGCAGATGAAGGGAATTACGCACAGCTCAAAGGACGCAGTCCTGACATCCTCAAAGCTTTTTTTTTATCATTTTTACTAAAAACTATCAATATTTTCCCCCATAAACTGGTCAAACAAAAATTTTTATGCATTTTTCTGCGATAGCGATTTTCGATTCATGAAGATGATGCCACATAGTGGTGATGGAATGATTGAAAGTGGCAGAAGAAAGCTCGCTTTCAGCTGACACTTGCAAGCAGTTCATCAGTGCTGCTATCAAGCAGCACCATCTTCATGAATCCATTTTTCACCTTATAAAAACTAAAAAAGCACAAAAAAATTTGGAAATCCACAAAAAACTCCATATCTTTGCGCCATCCCAAAGTCCCATAACGACTATGGGGTGCTGGGACAACCAACTAGTCATTCTTAATGGTCTTATTGAAAGATGAGAGTGTGAAGATTCTGAATGAGTTCGACAGAACGAACCGTTCAGCAGTAATGAACCTTCTGATGCACCGCTACTCCATCCCGGAGTTCGATGCCGCAGACATTTTGCAGGACGCGTGGGTGCTCCTACTGGAAAAACTCACGGTTGGTGAAATGCTCGATGTGCCGAAAAAGTTGTCGGCTTACCTCGCAAAGGTATGCAGCCTGAAGGCACATGAGTATCTCCGCAGAAAGCAGAATGCTATCAAGAACCCTTCCTTCGATGACACTGCTTTTACACCGGAGGAACTCACTGCCTACGAGATGGAAGCCCAGTCATGGGAAGAATTCTTGGAGGAGTCGAGAAGAGCCGAACACCGCAAGCTCGACATGATGGAGAATGAGCTCAAGAAGCTCACTCCCAAGGAGACCGCCTTACTCATGGCCTATTACGAAACCGATGGCTCGAAAACCTCGATGAAGAAACTGGCCGAGAAGATGGGCTACAACAGCGACAGAGTGGCCATCACCCTCAAGTCGCGAATCTTGAAGAAATTGCGCAACGGAATTCAGCAACAGGAGAGAGCCTACGGCAACGGGCTCTCCCCTGTTGCCCTTTTTTACCTATTCCAGATCATCCCCCACATCACACACAAACCTCCCTTCTTCCTTCTTCTTACATCTTACATCTTCCCTCGTTCCAACCCCTCAGCCCCCCTGCTTAGAAGGATGACATTCTTAAGAAGTAGCCCCGAAGGGGCGAAAGATCTTTCGTGCCTTCAGCACTTGGATTGACTGATGTCGATATAACGGGGGTTGCACCCCCGCCTGTGATCTACTCAGCCCTTCAGGCTTATGTTGTCCAATCATCAGATTTTTGTCTATAAATATTGGGGATAGCAGATATTTTTTTGATTTTCCTGCCGAAGTTTCCATTGCCATTTGGCAAACAAAATAAGGATATAAAAGTAAGGTGAAAATGCAGACAACCTCGGCCCAATGGCCTGGTTGTTTCTGCAAGAAAATGAGCAGGT
>JAFZTS010000003.1 GCA_017618715.1 Bacteroidales bacterium | reverse complement strand
TGTAGAAATTGGTGTCGTGCAACAATTTTGATTTGTTACGAGTATATTTAACATTTTTTTGTTGTTAGTTTGTTACGTAACAAGGTTTCTATTAAAAATGGGTATTGATTTACAAATAGTTACACGATTTTCTAAACCTACAAAGAATAACTGACCATGATGAAACAAACGTGAAGACTCAGCAGTGGCGATTGCAGCACGGGCATCAAGTGCGTAATCTGCGGGTTGCTCTGCCCCATCATGCTCACCAGAAGCGTCAGACCGCTGAGCAGGAAGCCAAAGGGCAGTACCGACTGAAAACATCGCTGCATCACCAACGTGAGCAGCAACAGACTCAACGCCATAAACTGCATCGTCTCGTATCCATTGGCCAAAGGCAGATGTCCGCTCACATACCAACGCAGGCCAAAAAGCAGCAACAAATATACAAATGCCAGCACCATCAGCACATCGCACAAATTGACCAGCCACGAAGGCACCTGTCGTCCTCGGCCCAAACGTACTACGAAAAATAGGAACAATACAATGCCCAATGTAGCAAAAGCCATCGCCAATGGTCGTGTGTAGTCCGCCTTGTTATAGAACATCTCTGCCGCAAAATGACGATCAGAGGGAAGTACATCTCCCGCTACCTTTTGCTGGTAGCGCCGTATCTTTCCAACTGTCTCGATATATTTGTCATGATTGCGGGTCACACCCAACTCCACCACGTAGTTTAATGACTTTCCTACGAAGAACATCTCGTCATCGGGCAATTCCGACAAATGAGAATCAGATGGACAAAGCCACGTCAATGTGCTATCGGAAGCGACACTGCGCGAAGGAAAGATGCGCAGGAATTCACCCGCCATAAACATCTCAACCACAGCCTCCTGTTCTTCCTTATAACGTGCCTTGCGCTCCTTACGGGGCACATTCATCCATGACGAGGGATAAAACACCCATCCAGTAAAGACCTGTTCACACGATAGTTCGCCATAATGGTCCTTGCCATAGAGTTTTGTGGTGAAATCTTTGGCAATGGTCTGCATAGGGCAGATGCGACCATTGTAATAGGCATAAAGCGAACAGAAGGCGCGTGCTTCGTCTTGCGACAAAGCCTTGGGGGATGCCCAAAGACTACCTGTAGAGAGTACGAGCAAGCCAGCCATCACCATCAGTCGCCGCAAGGCACGACGAAAACCTTCGTCTGGCAGAAACAGCAGGAGAAGCATGCTGACGAAAAGCAGGCCGTAGCCCACATATGTGATGCCAATGCCCACGGGATCGTGACTAACCGAAAGGACAGAACCCATCATGTCCTCGTCATAGCTCGTCTGATAGAACCGATAATTGCGGAGTACGGCTATTCTGTTCATCGACACACTAACTGTGTCCTTTCCTTCACCAGCCATGGTATCCACAAGCAATTTCGATTTGTAGTCCATCGGTGTACGGGTGCCTGGATAAGCGATGACCTCAAAGTCTGACAGCATGAGCTCGAATGGCAGTTTCACTACCTCATCTTCATTCGTAAGAAAAATTCTTGATGGCAGTCCGATTCGCAGATGCATCACTCCTTGCTGGCCAAAGACATGGGTCACTAGTGCACCGACAAGAATCACGACAAAACTGAGGTGGAGCAGCAGTACAACGGGACGCTTGTAGAGTTTGCGTCGAAAACAGTGAAGCAAACCACAGACACAAAGCAACGTCCATAGCGAAGCAAACCACCACGAACCATAGATGTAGGCTGCACTTCCCACAGATTGTTCAACGACGGTTGCAGCCATCATGACAATAATGGCTGCAACCATCAATAAGAAGGAAAAGATTCCCATGTAATTCATAAAAAGGGCTTTGGAGTGGACCGGTATTCTGTACACAAGCCCTCCATTAACGAATTAAATTGCATCGATGAATTCACACACAGCATCGCGTTCTTCCTTGGTGAGGGAACGGAACTTTTCGACCGAAGCACGTGCATCCGAATCAGCAGAACCATGCCACATGATCGACTCAATCACGTTGCGTGCACGACCATCATGCAAGCGGTCCGAAGTAGCAGCTCCCGTGCATATCTGATGCAGGCCGCGTCCCCAAAGGGGTGTAGTGCGGCACCATCCCGTGCGGATGTCGTTCTTCATCATCAGTTTGTGCTGCACAAAGTCCGAGTAAGGCCAGATCTTCTGGTTCGGATAGCGTGGCATCAGTTCGGTGAGTGTCTTGCCATAGTTGGCACTCTTTGGGTCAACAGCTTTAAAGTTGTTGGGGTCTTGTACATTGTCCGGACCCGTGGTCCAGCTGGGACGATGGCATTGTGCACAGCCGATTTGCTCAAAGATCTTTTTGCCCTGCTGGATGGTGACATTGTCGATGTTGCGGGCAGCAGGAACAGCTAGGCCTCGATGCCACACCATGAAGTTGATGTAGTCGTCATCCGACATTTCTACAGGCAAGGTTGTCGAAGTAAGGTAATTGTAGATGTTTTCCTCCACATTGTCGGTGAACCACTCTGGATGCTCCTCGGCATTCGAGATCTTACTGATGTATTTAGCGAAACCAGCCTGTACATCAGGATCCTGCGAAGCGCAGGTAGCGTAGATCTTGCCGTTGAGGTCCAAGTAGTGATATCTGCGGTCCGAACGAGTCACATTCGTGATGTTCCAGATGGCATTGGCACCAGCAGCATCAAGAATAGGGCCACGCGACATGGCGTAGGTATAGCGGCGAACATACTTCGTGCCATCGCCTTGCCGACTGTTGCTATAGAAGCTCTTCCACTCGCCGTTCTCAAACCACGCGCTATTCCAATGTTTCAGGTAGCCTGCCTGATAGGCGACCTCCTCTCGCTTCCACTGCGCAGTAATCGAATCATCGGGGATGGCATCGGTTATACCTGTGCCATAGATGCCAATTGTATTCTCAAGGCGCACCTCGTAGTTGGTCGTGGTGGCATCCTCAAAACCTCGATTGATGACATAGACTGCTTCGCGAGGCAGATTGACTTCAGGATAGACCAGGCTGTAGATCTCTCCGTCGGGGAACTTATTGTCCCACTCGTCGGTATAACCAACCCATTTGATGGTAATCTTGGTTTCGTCAAGCGGATCCTTGAAAGGCGCGATAGCATGACTCTGCGGCATGCCTGCTAGCCAGCTCACATACGCATTATTCTCAGGATTATAGACAACGAGCAAATAACCATTACCGACATCGACGGTGTTGAACGATCCTTCGGGCTGTGTCTTGCCATGTCCATAGCCAGGATGGCAGTGGATGCACGACGAACGCACATAGAGGGGACCGAGACCCTCGCGTTCACCTCCATTGGTATTGGCGGTAAACATCTCTTCGAACATCTTCTCGCCACGGTTGAAGGCAAGGAACATACCGCTGTTCTCCACAGCAGGCGTTGGTTGTTCGTAGGCCTTCGAGGTGCTGATGAAAGCTGTTCCAAGCTGTCCGCCCGCATAGTATTGCTCTTTCACCGACGCGTCATTGACAACTCCACCACCAGGTGTCTTGTTGTCATCATCGTCATCGCTACATGCTGTGAACGACACAGAAAATAGTACGATGCCCAATCCAATAATATAATTCCTCATAATAATCGTGTAGAATAATTAGTCATTAACGACTTCCTTTGCTGCATCAAGTGCATCCACCAATTCATTGCATGCATCAACTGCGGCCTGGATCTTTGCCTTCGAAGCACTATCAGTATCCACATAGATATAGTTGCGGAATGGACGTGGCAGAGCCTCCAGGGCAGCGATAGCTGCTTCAATCTTTTTCTGCACGTTATTGTCAATATTGCTGTTCTTCGAAGCCACATGGGCTGAAACCGAAAAACTCGAACGCGAGCCATCGAGAGTGCCCAAATATGCATTGCGTACCGAAATGATGTTATCCACAAAGTCTGTCACGGAGTTCCACGAGTGAGGTGACTCTACATCGCTCCACTGATGCGAGTTCATGGGATCTGAAATCTTGGTATTACCCACCTCATTGGCGATATCCGAAGCACCGACAATGATTTCCTCAAAGGCAGCTGACTGCGTCTTGTACTTTGTGTTACCCGAAAGTCCTGCATTGATCAGCAGTTCGCCATAGTTGAACGATGGGGCAAGTTCAGCATCATCCAAGATAGCGCACTTGGCGGCTGTGATATGATCAGTGCCAGCCCAAGCAGCTTCCAGCAGAACACACTGGTCACGCATATCGCTGGCTACAGCTTCTGCAAATTCAGCCATCGCTTCAGTGATATTTTCAACAGGTTGGTTGCGCTTTGATGCATCGCCTTTCGACCCCTCCAGAAAGAGGACATACTCAATGGCATGGAAGCCCAGCAATCCGTAGCCTGCTGTGCCTGCATCGATGCGCGATTCGATGTTGCCAGCAGCAAGCACCTCTGCCAGCTGGGAGAGATCAAGAGGCCATGAATCGATATGCGGGTCAATGTTATAATCGGCAGCTGCACCAAAGAGGAAAGCCTCCGAACGTTCCCAGTATTTGCGGGCCTCCACCCAATCGGCACATGCCTTATCCACCTTAGCCTGTGTCGAAAGGTCCTCGCAGTCTTCGGCCAGAGCAATGGCGTGGTCGGCCAGACTCTTGTAGGTAGGCACTACGATTTCGTTCACATAGTTCGAGATGACGGCCCGTTGTGTCTTATCGAGTTCATTCGCCGGACCATTGTCATCATCGTCATCACAACTTACCATACTTCCACTCACGCAGATGGCAGCGATAGCCATCAATGCATACTTAAAGATTTTCTTCATAATTTTGTTGATGTATTATTTATTACTGAATAGCCATGTTATAAAGATTCTTCATCAATGGAAAAAACCACTGTAGCAGATGCCCAAGCTCAATGTCGGCTCATCGTTGAACTGGTTCTTAAAGAGGCGATAGGAATATTCGCCCTTGATGATGATTGCATCGATAGGATGATAGTTCAAGCCTACGGTGACTTTCTGTCGACCCCAGCATGGATTGTCCACCACACTGCCCTCGGTCTTCAACATCGAATCATAATAGTCATAGCGTCCGAAGACGTAAAGCTTTTGTCCTGTTTCACGTGCTTTGACGACCTGCGACAGCACATCATATCCGGCTTCCACGCCTGCTGCAATGGCATCGCTGGCCACCGAAGTCTGGGGAGACACCGAATTGTTGCCCAATGTCTTGTTCATGCGTGTGATGGACTCCGAATCCGAAAGATGTCCGTAGTCGAAGTTGCCACGCACCACCCAATGATAGCCATCGTAGTGGAAATCGACCGAGCCAATCAGGAGGTTGCCGTCGGCACCCGCATCGCGGTATTTGTAATCTTTCAGCGAGTTGATACCACACTTGCCATAATACCCGCTCACGCCGATACGCAAGCCTGGGATGCTATAATTGTCCACGCGCAGTGCACTTGCATAACCATTTGCAATGTCAAATTCATAGGGACTGGCACTGCCGTTATGCACCCAGTTCTTGGCGCCAAAGAGATCTGCCTCAAGTCCTGACAAGAACTGCATCTCGTATCGCCAGTCCTCCAGGCGCCCCCACAGGCTGATGCCTGTCTGATGCCAGGTGCAAGGCAGGATTGTATTCTCTCCCTCAGGACGATAGACGGTGAAGAACTCATTGGGCATATGATGCTGGTTGGTGGCACCGACAGGCACAATGATATGTCCCATTCTAAGGTTCAAGCCTTTGCCCCAGCTCTTTTGCAACCAGAACTGCTCCAGTGCTACCTCGCCTCCGCGCTCGGTCTCGGTCTCATACTCGCCGGTCTCTTCTTCTTCAATCTCTACAGCCGTCTCAGCTCCACCATGCTCAAATTCGATTTCTGTGCCCATGGTCCAACCATGTCCGAAATCGTAACCCATATAGATCACTACATGAGGCAGGTCAAACTGTCCGAAACCATCATCGTCCTTGTAAAGATCGGCATTGGTGTAACGTTTGTAGTTATCACTATAGAACATGCGGCTCATCACAGCCTCGCCATAGCCGCCCACGATGAAACGGCGATGAAAATTCTCCACACGTTCGGTGCGCATCTCAAGCGCAGCAATGCGCGCCTGCAGGGAATCGAGTGTCCGCTGATTCTGTGCACAACTCTGTCCGATGCCTGTCAAAGCCATTGTTATGGCAAGCAGCTCAACCATCCATTTACTTATAATTGCTGTTTTTTTCAATTTTTCGGGTGCAAAAATAGCCGCTTTTCTTCGGCCTCGCAATACCCAAAAGTGGGTAAATCTCAGCATTCCTGTGGTAGCCATTTTTGGACATCCTCCTTCATGTCCCCATTACCTTTGCTCTTTGTCCCGTATTCCTGTAGTAGCCATGCCAGGTTGCCCCATTTTGCAATCTCCATTGATGGAAACCACACAAAATCAGCCAAAAATTATTTTTTTTACACTTTTTTCTTGCACGTTTAAAATATAATAGGTATATTTGCACCGCGAAACACGAAGAGAGAGCCGATTTTTCGGTTCCCTCTTCTCTATTATAACAACACATCCACATGATTCAAAAACAGGAAATCATCGATCTGGTCGATCAGTTTCTTCTGGCCAGCGAAAGTGAGAGTTACCTCATCGACGTAACAGTAAGCCGCGACAACCAGATTGTCATCACCCTCGACAACGACGAGGTAATCAGTATCGACGAGTGCGCTGCACTCAACCATTATATCAACGAGCATCTCGACCGCGACAAGGAAGACTTTGAACTCGAAGTTGGTTCAGCCGGTCTCACCGCTCCCCTCCGCACCCTGCGTCAATATGCCAAGTTCGAAGGAGAAACCATGGAAGTGATGCTGCGCGATGGCCGCAAGCTTCGTGGTATCCTCGGCGCTGCCGACGAAGATGGCTTCGACCTTACTTGGACCACCCTCGAGCATGTCACCGACCCCACTACGGGCAAGCGCAGCAAGAAAAAGCAGGAGGTCGAGCACCACGAACATCTCTCCCATAAGGAGGTCAACCGTATCTACTACAACTTTTGACAAAATATTAATTATAAAAATCATAAAATCAAGAAATGGCAAGACAGAAAGAGGAAGTGATCTCAATGGTAGATACCTTCCAGGAATTCAAGGAGCTTAAGAACATTGACCGCTCCACAATGATCAGCGTACTCGAGGACTCATTCCGTTCAGTGTTGGCAAAAATGTTCGAAACTGACGAGAACTTCGACATCATCATCAACCCCGACAAGGGCGACTTCGAAATCTATAAGAACCGTGAGGTAGTAGCCGACGAAGACCTCACCGACCCCAATCTTCAGGTGTCCCTCAGCGAGGCTCGCAAAACGGTTGACGACATCGAGATTGGCGAAGACTTCACCGAGGAGGTACACTTTGAGAAGTTCGGTCGCCGCACCATCCTCAATCTGCGCCAGACCTTGGCCGCCAAGATCCTCGAGCTGCAGAAGGACTTGCTCTACAACAAGTACAAGGACCTCATCGGCCGTATCACCACCGCCGAGGTTTACCAGATCTGGAAGCGCGAGATGCTGATGGTTGACGAGGACGGCAACGAACTCTCCTTGCCACGCAGCGAACAAATCCCGGGCGATAATTTCCGCAAGAACGACCAGGTGCGCGCCGTCGTTCTCCGCGTGGACAACAACAACAACAATCCCAAGATCATCCTCTCTCGCACCGCACCCATCTTCCTCCAGCACCTCATGGAGCAGGAGATTCCCGAGGTGGCCGATGGTACCATCCGCATCGTCAAGATCGTTCGTCTCCCTGGCGAACGCGCCAAGATTGCTGTCGAGACCAACGACGACCGCATCGATCCCGTAGGTGCCTGCGTCGGTGTCAAGGGTGGACGTATCCACGGCATCGTGCGTGAACTTCGCGGCGAGAATCTCGACGTCATCCCCTATACCACCAATCCCAGCCTGTTTATCCAGCGTGCCCTTTCCCCGGCTTCCATCTCTCAGATCCATGTGAACGAAGAGGACAAGACCGCTGAAGTATTCATGCGCCCCGAAGAAGTTTCTCTTGCTATCGGCAAGAACGGTGCCAACATCAAGCTGGCATGCCTGCTCACAGGTTACCAGATTGACGTTTACCGCGAAGGCGATAGCAACGACATCTTCCTCGATGACTTCTCCGACGTAATCGAGCCTTGGGTCATCCAGGCCCTCAAGGGTATCGGCCTTGCCACCGCCAAGGCTGTGCTCGATGCCGACCCGCAACTCGTGGCCGACAAGGCCGACCTCGAGGACGAAACCGTCGAGGAAGTTCGTGCAATACTCTCCAAGGAGTTCGAACCCGAAGACGACGAGGAATCCGACGATTCCGAAGACTCCGATTACTCCGAGGATTCCGACAATTCCGATGATTCTGATAATTCCGATGACTCCGAAGAAGGAACCAATACCCCTGAGTCAGTATAGTTAACCATTAAAAACCTTTAATGAATGAGATTAAGTAAGATTGCAAAAGATTTCAATGTCGGCATCCAAACCCTCGTTGACTTCCTCGAAAAGAAGGGAGGAGACCCCAACATGGAGTGGAAGCCGATGAGCCAGGTCCCCGACGATCTATATGAGTTATTAAGCAAGGAATTCAATAAAGATAAATCCGTCAAGCAGGCCTCCGAACGTGAGCGTCTGGAACGTATGCAGACGCGCGACAAGATCAAGGAGGAGACTCGCCAGATCAATGCCGTCAATCAGGGCATTCCCCAGACACGCCAGAAGCCAGCACCCAAGGCTGAGGCCAAGGCCGAGCCTACACCAACGTCTTCGGTTGCCAAGACTCCTACCGAAGAGCAGATCATGCAGGCTGCGATGAAGATCGTGGGTCACATCGACCTCGATGCTTCGAAGAAGCCTGCCGAAGGCAAAACTTCGGACAAGGCTGAGGAGAAGAAGACTGCCGAGGCTCCCAAGGACAAGGAGGCTCCCAAGAGCACCGAGACCGTACAGCCCGAAGGCAAGAAGGCCGACGAGCCAAAGCCTGAGACCACAGAGGCAAAGTCCGAAGCCAAGAAGCCCGCTGAAACAGCCAAGCCCAAGGCCAAGGAGGGCAAGAAGGCTGATGCTCCTGCCGAGAAGAAGCCCAACCAGTCCATCTGGGGCGAACGCAGCAAGGATCGCATCAACGACGAACCCCTGCCTGCCGAAGCTCGCAACGGTGAGGTATTCCGCCTCAACCAGCCCGAACAACCGCAGATCAACGTGCTCGGCACCATCGATCTCGACTCCCTCAACCAATCCACCCGTCCGAAGAAAAAGTCCAAGGAGGAGCGCAAGAAGGAGCGTGAGCAGAAGACGCAGAATGGCATTGGACAGACCCGCAGCAGCTCCAGCACCAGCGAGGAGGGCCGTGGCAGCCGTCGCCAGCGTGGTGCCCAGAAGGTTGATATCAACGAAGTGATCAAGCAGGGCAAGGCACGCGATGCCAAGGGCCAGGAGCGCCGCGATCGCAAGGATCAGCAGAACACCGACGGTCGTGGTCGTCATCAGGGCAAGGACAAGAAGAAGGGTAACAATGCCTACAAGCAGGAGATATCCGAAGAGGATGTACAGAGGCAGGTGAAGGACACCCTCGCTCGTCTGACCAACAAGCCCGATAAGAAGGCTGTCAAATATCGCAAGGACAAGCGCAACGCTGCCGCAGCAGCCGCTGCCGAGGCACAGGCCGAGGAGGCTGCCGAGTCGAAGGTGCTCAAGCTCACCGAATACGTCACTGTCAACGATCTGGCCACGATGATGAACGTGCCTGTCACCAACGTCATCATGACCTGTATGCAGCTTGGTCTGATGGTAAGCATCAACCAGCGCCTCGAAGCCGAGACCATCAACCTCGTGGCCGACGAGTTCGGCTTCGAGACTCAGTATGTCAGCGAGGAGGTTGAAGCCGAGCTCGAGCAGGAAGCCGACCGCGAGGAGGATCTCGTGTCGCGTCCGCCCATTATCACAGTCATGGGCCACGTCGATCACGGTAAGACCAAGCTCCTCGACTACATCCGCAAGACCAACGTCATCGCAGGCGAGGCCGGCGGTATCACCCAGCACATCGGTGCCTACAACGTCAAGCTCAAGGATGGTCGTCACGTCACCTTCCTCGACACCCCTGGTCACGAGGCGTTCACCGCTATGCGTGCCCGTGGTGCCAAGATGACCGACATTGCCATCATCATCATCGCTGCCGACGACGGCGTGATGCCTCAGACCAAGGAGGCCATCAACCACGCTGCGGCTGCCGGTGTACCTATCGTATTCGCTATCAATAAGATCGATAAGCCTACTGCCAACCCAATGAAGGTGCGTGAGCAGTTGTCTGCCATGAATTATCTGGTGGAGAGCTGGGGCGGTAAGTATCAGGATCAGGATATCTCGGCCCGCGACGGTCTGAACGTTGATCTGTTCTTGGAGAAGGTACTCTTGGAGGCCGATATGCTTGACTTGAAGGCCAATCCAAACCGCGAGGCCAGTGGTTCGGTCATCGTACTGTACGAACCGTCAGCAGCCTTTATCCTCTTGTAAGCAACCAGTTCCAGTTCCCAGCTCACATCCTTGACCGTAGGTGTACCGTATACAGCTCCGAGGCTTGCCTTCAGCTGGGTGCTGCCACCCTTTGCAAGATATGAATAAGCTATGTCATCTCTGTTGTCATAAACATCCAGTTTCTTATCGATCAGTGTAACATTGGATG
>JAFZTS010000028.1 GCA_017618715.1 Bacteroidales bacterium | reverse complement strand
TATCGAGCAGAATTTTATGCGTCAGCAATTTTATGTGACCTATTGGAGGTCACAATTTTCCGGCCAAGTCTCCGCTATTGGAGCGAGAGACGAGGCCATTTTCACCAAAAAATAAAACGTTGTTGTTATATAAAATCGAAAAAACAATGAGACCAAGAGTACTGACAATGGACTACATCATTTTAATCAAGAATTCGAGAATTAAAGAATTGAACGAATAGAAGTACGACCGCCATATTAATTCGATAATTCGCAAATTCGTGATAAAAAACTTTAATTATTAACCCTTTAAAAACAAAAAAGTATGGTTTTCATCAAACAAATCACCACAGTTGAGGAGCTCTGGAACACAGAAGGGGCTCCCACCGGACAGATCGCCGTCGATGCCGTCGTCGATTATGTCAAGCGAGTAAAGAGTCATTCCACACAGGAAGTTGCCCTCTACCTGAACGTCGATCAGCGTTTCTTGAACGAGACGATGAAGTTGTTCGTAGGCGTCAGCCTCAAGGAGTTTATCATGCAATGGCGTATGCGACAGGCCATCGACCTGCTCGATGACGAAAGTCTCTCGGTCGAACAAGTGGCACGTCGCTGCGGATTCCGACGTGAAAAGAACCTGATTGCCGCCATCCACACGCGTTTCGGCACCACCCCGTATGCTTACCGCAATGGCTCCGTCCTCCGCAACGGCAATTACCGGTTCAACCAGGAGTCACACCAGCGCAAGAGCATCATCGAGAATGCTGAGAAACTCCGCTCCCGCAACGAGAAACACGCTTCGAATGAGGAATGACCCATCTCAAACCGCACCATGACCATTCTTGGCCAAGATTGGTCATACTTCGTTCGCGGCATACCCTTTCTTGGCCAAGATTGGTTATACTTCGATCGCGACATACCCTTTCTTAGCCAAGATTGGTCATACTTCAACAGGAGCAAGCACTCTGTCGCCCGTTATAGTGCTCTATCCAACTTCACCATAACCATTTTTGGCCAAGATTGGTCATTTTTCAATCGCAGCATAACCAATCTTGGCCAACTTTGGTCATTCTCCAACCTCGGCATACCCAATCTCGGCCAAGATTGGTCATTCTTCAACCTCTGCATACCCAATCTTGGCCAACTTTGGACATTCTCCAACCTCCGCATACCCAATCTTGGCTAACTTTGGTCATTCTCCCACAGAAGAATAACCTTTCTTGGCCAAAAATGGTCATGGTACGTGAAAAAAAGAAAAACTGCACGGTTGAGCGTGCAGTTTTTGCCAAAAATTGCACGATGCACCGTGCAATTTTGCGATTTTGTCAATTCCAATTGCAGTTTATGCTGCAAAATGGAGGGATTACTATTGAAGAGTGCTATTGTATATTCACCGTCCCAAGACCATCTGCACCGTTGTCCACAATCTGACGTTGCCAGAATGCTTTCAGTTCTGACCAACGATAGAAGCAGTTCTGAATGGGCTGGAGGTCGGCGTCAAGCAGAGTCTCGTATTCGTTGAGGAGGATACGGACAAGGACAGACGAGGGGTTTGAGGGGTTTGAAGAGCGATAGAAGATGAGCTGAACATTGGCGGCCATGGGGGAGAGGGTGTATTCCTGCCAAGCTTGCCAGTACTTCGAAGGGTCGCTCTCGGCATTGACGGCATTGTGTAGATGCATGGCCGTGATGAGGCGCAACAGATTGCTATCGTGCCCGAAGCGCAGATGTGCAGCGATGGTGTCTGTAGCGATGGCAGCATCAGCGCTCTCGATGATATTCTTAAGTAGGGTAGAGGCACTCTGAGCCGGAATGTTATTGCTGCGGGGACAGTTGGCGTTGCAGATATACATACGGTAGTTGACACACTGGTAGCATTGGAGGAGTTCCTCGGGCGTGAAGACGTCGCTCAAATCACATCCTGGTACATCGACATCCTGCATGCCGACTACGAGCCAATAAAGGTCGATGGCCATGTTCAAGGTATCAACTCCCGTGGCATCCTTGAAGATAGCTTGGATGAATCGGTCGCGATTGACGTGCTCCACCTTGAAGCGGTCATAGTCTTTCTGCCAAGGGGCATCCCTGCTACTCAGCGCCTTCATGTCGGGACTATCGTATGCAATGTATGCCATATCAGCACTATCTGTCTTGACAACGGCATTGGGGGCTAAGGCTGGGAAGCAATCGAAGTAGGTTGATTCCAAACCCGCACAGAAGGCATTCATCGAAGCTCCACAACGCGGGACGACACTGGCGCGTGCACTGACGAATTTGCGACGCTCTTTGTCGCCAGGCATTGTTTGAGCAAAGACTTCGCGGAAGTTGCGTCCCATTCGAGCACCGATGCCAACGAGTTGTTCCACGCCCACAGAACTGAGCTGCCCACCATGCCCTAAGCAGGAGTCGCAAAGCAGTTGGATGCGTGGGATAAGAGATTCACCGTATTCTGTCAAGACTCCGCGCTTATGTCCATCCTGCAATCGCTTCAACGTATTGACATAACGGGCATCACTGGGCTGATAGCGTGAGCCATGGCGATTGTAATTGCTGATGTAGAACGCCTCGTAGCCTGCTGGAGCGGGGGTAAGGTCCTCTTCGGGTGCGCCAGGATATGCCGCATAGATTCCACCCAAGAGGTGGGGCTGCGCGAGGAGTTGCTCTTCGGTGAGGGTTACGGGATACTCGTGCTCAATTTCGACCTTTGGAGCCTTGGCTCGACATGATGACATGACGAGCAGCAAGGTAGAGAAGAGTGCGACAGCGTAGTATTTCATGGGTGTTATTATTTTCTAGATGTTCTAGAATCTCTAGACTATCTAGAATCTCTAGATTATCTAGACTATCTAGACAATCTATTTCACATTGACGAACTTCTGGATGCCGCCGTAGTTGTTGATGGGCACGGCGCCTTGCTTGACGGTGCAGTTGCGGATATCGATGTTTGAAGCAGTGTCAACATAGAAGACGTAGGTTGGACCATTGACGAACCCTTCACCCTGACATGGGCGCTTGTCGTATTGTCCTCCGGGATAATCGGTCACCTTGCCCAAGGTAAACTGACTATCGACAATGTGGATGTCATGAACCTTGCCAGGCACATCGCCACCGATGAACGAACCATTCTCGGAGGTGCAGACCACGTTGCGGAACCAGATGTCAGCCACTTCGCCGCACGAACCTTCGGTCTTGCCCTTGGGGAAGCGCCAGTTGCCATCCTTGTGGTTGCTCGAAGCACGTGGATAGGAGGTGACGTAGATGGGCTCGGCTTTGCCCCACCAAACGTCGCTGAAATAGTAACCCTCGACGATGATATTGTCGAAAACCACGTTGGTCACTGTGCCCTCGTCGCGGTTCTGGATGCCAATGCCACGATTAGATGCCTTGATGACACAGTTTTGAATGAGCACGTCGCTGATGCTGTCCATGTTCTCCGAACCGATCTTGATGGCGCACGAACGGCCTGTCATGACACAGTTGGTGACAACGATGTCCTTGCATGGGCCGTATTCCTCCCATTCGCGACGGTTCTTGAGGCAGATGCAGTCATCGCCCGACGTGATGTAGCAGTCTGCAATACGCACCTTGGTGGAATGGTCGATGTCGATGCCGTCACCATTGCGTATCTTGAGGTTGTTGAGCAGTGAGATGCCGATAATCGAAGCATCGTGGCAACCGATGAGGTGCACAGTCCAATAGGCTCCGTTGCGGATGGTAACATCACGAATCTGCAGTTTCTCGACACCGATGAGTGTGAGCACATGGGGACGAGGATCGAACTTGTCAACGGGCTTGAGTTCGTAGCTGTCGAGAAGTTCTTCGCCCATGAAGCTGATACCATTGCCGTCGATGGTTCCTTGTCCTGTGATGGAGATGTTCTTGGTATCTTTGGTCCAAAGCCACATCATGCCTTCACCCTCGTTTTCCTTGAAAGCACTCAGCTTGTAGATACTCTCGTCGGGATTGGCAAGCCAAACGGCATTGGTCTCAAGATGATAATCAACATTGGACTTGAGTTCAACGGGACCGCTCAAGAAAGAGTGTCCTGCTGGAAAGATAACCTGTCCACCACCTTGAGCAGAACATTCGTCGATGGCTTTCTGGATGGCAGCAGCATCGTCAGTTACACCATCGCCTTTGGCTCCGTAGTTGAGCACATTATAGGTCGTGCCTGCACCATTGTTATTGCCTTGGCTACATGAAACGAAAAGCAGTGCCGCTGCACACATTGTAACGGCAGTATAAATGCCTCTTGAGAGGAACGTGCAAAATAGGTTCTTCATAGTTTGATATATATTTTTCTTTTATCCAAAATCCATGCAAGCAACGCTACAAGAGCTACAATAGTAAGCGCTCCGAAAAGGCTGACGACGGCAGGCAGATTCTCACCAAAGATCATCAGCCAGAAGTTATGAATACCTTTTGTGATGCCTGTTACTCCAAAGACCGATGGAATCATCTCGCTGAAGGTATAGAGGAAGAGCGCATTCATGCCGTACATCCGGAAGATATTACACCACTTCGTGTGCCCCTTGATGTCGATGATGTAGAGGAAGATACCAAGCAGGCTGGCTGCCATCGAGCAGGTCACCAACGTAAAGGATGGAGACCAGATGCGCTTGTTGAGCGGGAAAGAGAAGGTAAGCAGATACCCGACGAGACCAATGGACACAGCTATCAGCAGCAGTTGCATGATCTTCTCCTTGTTCTCCTTGACTGTCATGATGGCACGTCCGCAAACGACCCCCACCAATGCATGTGTGATACCAGCAATGGTGCCAACAAGACCTTCGGGATCAACGGGAGTTCTTCCAGCCAATACTTTACTATAAATATGATTGCCGAAAAGGATGCGATCAACTTTTGCAAGCCAGTTGTCATCCGGATTCTCTGAGTATCCATTCCCCACGATGAGGATAATGCCATAGATAACCAGCAATGAGATGATGGCATGCCAAAGGTATTTCCCATGGAACGCATTGAAAAATAGGGCAGCGAAGCAGTAACTCAAGGCGATGCGCTGAAGCACTCCCCAAATGCGAAGTGTGGAAGGGATTTCTGCTCCATCGCCATTGATGAGCATGTCCCATGCATGAAGAGCAACACCGAGGACGAACAGAAGGACGGTGCGCTTCAGGATCTTCTTGACCATGCCGGGTTCACCGGCGTGACGACTCATGGAGATGTAGATTGCGACACCGACCATGAAGAGGAAGAACGGGAAAACCAGGTCACACACAGTGAGACCATTCCATTGAACGTGTTGTAATGGCGCAAAATGGTCATGATTCCAGCCGTTGTTGACCAGAATCATCGCAGCGACGGTAAGGCCGCGCAAGACATCGAGGGATAATAAGCGTTGTTTCATTTATTCTATTGTCCAATTGATTTCTACCGGATTGTTGAACATCTTGACGATGAGGGGGAATTTCGGGTCATCGAGAATCCACATCTCTGCACCTTCCTCATAATCCTTGAGATGGAAGAGGGGGAAGCCA
Organism: Bacteroidales bacterium; assembly: GCA_017618715.1. Classification (GTDB taxonomy): domain Bacteria; phylum Bacteroidota; class Bacteroidia; order Bacteroidales; family UBA3663; genus Liminaster. Next base: position 13,142 of record JAFZTS010000028.1, on the reverse strand, counting down.
CGGAATTTCTCGTCTTTGTCGAGCAAAGTGAAATAAGTCTTGTTGAAGATGACCTGTTTTGTATCTGAGGACTCTTCTCGCAGGGCATTCACGATGTCAGCCGATGCCATGCAGAAAGCCTGGGTGCCGGGCAGCGTGAGATGTTGGCTGGGATTGGGTTGCACGTAGCAAAGCTGTGTGGCATGCTGACGCGACTTCTGCGTCATCGTGTAGCTTCCATGAAGATCCTTGAGGTCCTGCTTGATGCTCCAATGAAGCGTCAACGAGTCTCCCTTTTCCACGAAAGTCACATCGAAGGTGCGGTACTGGCGATGCAGCTCAAAGGTGATTTTGGCCTTCGAGACAGGTATCTTCGCGCTTGCCTTGAGGGAGACAATCGGGAACGCCAGGAAGACGCACAACATATAAAGAATGATACACTTTAGCATATGCTTTTTTTATTTTAACACGAATTGTCGCGAATTAACGTTAATTGTTCTTTAGTATGTCAGAATATGACACATCTTTCATAAAAAATTCATGTCAATTCATGATAATTCGTGTTGCCCTAGTTATCTGGTTCCCCAGTTGCCTGGTTTGTCACTCATTTCAAATTCCAGTACACCGCCTTCCATCAGTTGGCTGTGGGAAAGGAAGGAAGAGGGATAATCTACGCCATTGAGTTTGACGGATTTGACATAGCGGCGCTTGTCGGAAAGACGGGGCGCGACGATGGTGAAATCCTTGCCGTTGCTCAAATGAATGGTTGTTGCCGAGAGCAGAGGAGCATGGAGCAGGTATTGGTCGGTGCCGGCATTCGGATAAAGACCCATATAATGGAAGGCAAGCCACGATGACATGGCTCCGGAATCATCGTTTCCAGGCAGACCTTGAGGCGTATCGTTGAAGTTCTCGGCGATGATTTGACGAACACGCTCACCCGTCAGGTCGGGACGTCCTATCCAATGGTAGAGGCAGGGGGTGAGGAACGAAGGTTCGTTGTTGACATTGTAGAAACCCTCGTCAAAGAAGATGTCGAGTCGCTTTTGAAAGGCCTCCGGGCCACCGCAATGTTCGATGAGGCCTGGCACATCATGTGGGATACTGAGCGAATACTCCCACGAGGTGGCCTCGTACATGAATGTTCCCCACCATGGGGTGTACCAAGGACTTTCAGCAGTAACTGGAGTGTATTGGAAGGTCGGACGCTGTTTCTTGGAGTGTCCGAAAGGCACTTCGTCGAGCCATTCTCCTTCAGCGGTGCGAGGCATGATGAATCCCTTGACGCCAGCATGTTCGTAATCTGAGCGCCAAAGGTTCTTCCAGTAACTGGATTGCTTCATATACTGCTCGTAGATGCTGTTGTAGCCCAATCCTTTGGCCACTTGAGCAATGGCCCAATCGCAGAAGGCATATTCGACCGTACGGTTTCCTGCTCGGTCGATGCCGTAAGGGATGAATCCATAGCGAAGATACTCCACAAGTCCACCGCGTCCTTCAGCTTCCTGGTCACCACCCGGTGGAATGGTGGCATCGACCAGCATGCACTTCAGCGCCTCCTCCCAATCGATGCCTGTAAGTGCTTTGGCGTAGGCATCTGCAATCACTATCTCGGCATTGCTGCCGCCCTGTGTGCGTCCGTTGCAGTTACCGCTGCGGGCATCGGGCATATATCCGTCGCGATGGCAGATGTTCAATAGAGAGTTGATGATATCTGTTTCTCGTGCTGGGTCAAGCAGTGTGATGAGGGGCGACGAGGTGCGATAGGTATCCCAGATGGCATAGAAGTCATCATAATAGGGAACACCTGGGTCACTCCAGAGCGGATTCTCACTGGTACGATCGACAGGTTCCAGCAGGGTATGATAGATAGCGGTATAGAATTGCCGTTTTTGCGATTCCGTGACCTGTTGAACCTTTTTGTTGGAGTCTCCGATTTCAATCTTGCTCAAGAGAGATTCCCATTTGTCGAGGCATGCTTGACGTGTCTTGTCGAAGTCCCAATGGGGAATTTGTTGTTCTGCATTCTGACGAGCTTTCAGTTCACTGATAAAGCTGATGCCAATCTTGACGCTGAGGGTAGAGGATTGAGTGGGAGAATTTTCTGCAGATGTGCCAGCCGAAGCATTGAAGCGAAGCAATGCTCCTGTCTTGCGTTGGTTATCCACCTGATAGGGGGAGTCGTTGATCACGGTTTTGCGAGAATCTTCGTCCATCTGATCAAAATATTCTGCAGCTGGGGCCGACCACGTCTTGAACTGGGAGATTGGTCTATCAAATAGTGCCGAAAAATATACCGTGTAGGCGCGACCTTCGTTCCAACCTGCTCGAATGCGGGTATAGCCTTGGACCTCGGTCTCGCTGACAATCTGAATCTGTGAACCCACGAAGTTCTGTGCTTCGCGTGCATCGGGTTTGTTTTGTTCGCCCAGGAACCAACCTGCGTCGATGAGCAGAGACTGTGCAGAATCCTTCGGATAGGTTATGCGATATTGCGAAGCGCGTTCAGCGGTCGTAACCTCGACTTTGATGCCGTTCTCGAACGTTGTTCCATAATATGCCAGGCGTATATCCTCGTCTTTGCGCAATGTCGGATGGCTGATACGGTTCATGCCCGAACAGAAGGGTTGGATCAGGACGTTGCCATACTTCGGACCACCTCCTGTGCCACTGACATGTGTCTGACTGAATCCATTGACGACGGCAGGCATGGGGAGCCAGCCGCTATTGGGCCTCACAGTGCAGTCGGGCGATGGTTTGACCATGCCGAAAGGGCAGGAGGGCCCTACTACGACACGCCCCAATCCTTCGGAGCCAATCCTCGGATCTACGTAGGAAGCGCACGACACTTCCTCTCCATCCATGGCGTGGGTTGCTACAGGAAGGAGCAGGAAATAGGACAGAAATAATGATAGAACGATTCTCATCTAAAGACTAAGATTACTTTGAGAACGCTTTCGCAAACACCTCCTTGGCTGTCTCGACCGGGTCACCTTCAGCTTCAGCGCTGTATGGCGTATGGTCAAGTGTCCAAGGCTTTTCGACGGTGTACCAGTTGATGGTCAGCGCAGGATTGTCTTGACTGTTCTTGAGCCATGACGAATTGCCAACGGGGAGGACGGGCAGTTTGCCGTCCAGCTCGTCTTGAAGCACTTGGAAATACTTTGTCCAACGTGGATAGTAGAAATCCTTCAGGATACCCTGCCATTCCTTGTGGGCATAGTCACGCAGCTTGCCGACATTGGCGCAATACTCATCACCCCAAGTGGTGATCTGTACGCGCGCGTTCCATTCATATTGGATCATTTCTGCCTGGTTTGTGCCACGACTCTTTGCCTGTTCGGTCCAACGTCCCACACGGAACTCCGAACGTGTGCCGAGCAACTGGTCCTGCAACAGTAGAAGTTGGAGGAATTCATCGATATGCTTCTTGTAGCTCTTCTTGTCGAAGCTCTTGAAGTCGGCTACTGCATAGTTATAGACGATGCGTGCACGGTCGGCGATAGCTTGGCGAACAAGATCGACAAGGTCATACTCGAAGTTGTTGTTCCCTTTAAACAAGTCGGCCACAGTGAGCATACGCTGTGCAGCTTCTTGAGTAGAGGTGGGATCATAGTAGTTGGTCATCTTGCTCCACGAAGAGGACTGGAAGCAATCGAGCGAAGGACGCGAGCAGAAGATTGACTCGTGAGGGCCTTGCTGGTTATTGCCCACGGGACAATTATAGATGCCCTGGGCCAGAATGTCCCAAACCTCATTGAGCACGGGTATAGCTTTCGCCTTCACATCTGCGGAAATTGGGCTGCCTTCTTCAAGGCCATAGCGTGCCTTGACATATCCTTTGAGCCATTCCTCCTTCGTGAACTTTTCAGGACGCCACGGCAGTTCGCACATCAGCTCGTACATCACAGGATTGGTTTCGGAACCCTCCATGGTGAGTCCGATACCCACAAGGTGCTTGGCCTTGGGATGCGTCTTAGTAAGGTAGAAGTTATTGAGCAGTTGGTCCATGCGACCATGCATGCCAATGTTGGCACCAAAGTTCTCGAGCAGACAGAAGCACCAGTCGTGCTCCTCGTAACCATTTTCCTTGTACCAAAGACTGGGCATGCCCCACATGGGACGACATTCGCTGAAGAGGTCGAGGAAGATGACATCGCCTGGCGTGATGGCTTCGAGCATCTCTGGACGAGGATTCTCTGACCAACCTTGGCACACCCATTTGGCCTTGGGATTGGCTTTCTTCATCGCAGCATTCACAGCTTGGAAGCATGCCTTGAGGTCAAGGTCGGCAGGAAGGTTGGCAGCTTCGTGGAAGGGATCCATCGAATAGTAGTCAGCCTTGCCGAAGAGGCGAACGCTTTCGGCATAGAACATGTCAGAGAACTGCTGGAAGCGTGGGTCGGTGGGCATGAGGATGCCGGGACGGGTGAAACCATTCCAGAGTTGTACGTTCGAGATGGACGATTCGCCATTGTCCTTCTCATCGGTAGTTACTGCGGCTTGTTCCTGCATGAACTTGCTGGGCACCATGCCACTGTAACCTGGCAGCACAGGATGGATGTCGAGTTCCTTCATGCGGGCGATGATCTTCTTCTGCAAGGCTTCCTGAGCCACATACCACGATTCGGGATTGGGTCCGCCCCAACCTTCGAGGTTGTTCATCTCCCACCAAGCGAGGAAACAGGGACCTGGTATGAAATCATCAACGTCCTGCTGCGAATAGCCCATTTGCAGCATGATGTTGCGCCAAACACATTCCACACCAACGGCAGCAAGTGGCATGTTGATACCATGCAAGGCCATCCAGTCGATCTCCTCCTGCCATCGATCCCAGTCCCAGAAAGGCATGGAGTAGGAGAAGGTGCAGTAGTTGAAGTCATAACGAAGGGTGAGGTCGGTCTCATGGCGTTCCTTCTTGCTCACCTTGGGTAGGGTGGCGGGAAGAGCTGCGTGCATCTGATTCCAGGAAAGCTGGATGCCACAATAATACTTCAGGTACCAGTTGATGCCCGAAGCAATGTTGACCCAAGTATTGCCACGCACCACGACCTTGCTTCCCTGCTGGTCAAGTTCGAAGAAATCGACATCAGACTTCTGCTTCTGGATGACGAATTTCTTTGATGCTCCTTTGTCAATTCTTTCGAGCAAGGATTGCACAGGGTTGGCAGCCAACAGTTGTGGAGCTGACACGAATGTGGTAAACAAGAAGAGGACGATGATGCGGATGGTGTGTTTCATAAGTTTTCGGTGTTAGTTACGGCGGCAAAGATAAGGATTTTTTATGACAATGCCAAATAAATCTAAGGGTTTTTTAGGGGATACTAAGGGATACGAAGGGAATTTAAGGGATATGAAGGGACAATAGTTATGTCAGACGAAGGTAATGTCCCTTTTACTCCTTTTTTACTCCCCTTTTACTCCCCTTCAATACCCTTCTGAAGCATCAGCTTTTCGAAAAGTTCGGGTTTGTCGAGGTTGATCATGTCGGCTCCTGTCTCGATAGCAGTCTGGTAGTCGTCGAGACTTTCGCCTTGTGCACCTACCATCACCTTGATGTTGTTCTTGTGACAATAATCGAGGAAGTCGGGGGTAATCTTGTCGGCATGAATCTCCACAATAGATGGGGTGCAGATGGTCTTCCAATACTCGATGCGTTCGATGTCGGATGCATTGACCTTGATTTTCATTTCAGGGGCGATTTGCACGAACTCGCGCAGCATCTCTTCGCGACCAAACCAGAAGAACGACTTGTCGGCAAATCCCGTGCGCCGCACGAGGTCGGCCAGTTCCTGAAGGTTGCAGTCCTTGACATCGAAGAATACGTTGGCTTTGCCTTTCAAGCCTTCGAGCATCGTCTCGATGGTAGGCACGTGAAGCCCTTTGAAACGCGTCTCGTCGTACCAGCTGCCTGCATCGAGCTCGTCGATATAATCAGAAGTGCGCTCTCCTATCTTTCCCCTGCCATCGGTTGTGCGGTCGAGTGTTTCGTCATGCAGATTGTACATCACACCATCTTTCGACGTGCGTACATCCACCTCAATCCACGTAGCACCATGAGCCAGGGCAGAGTCTGCCGAGGGCAAGGTATTCTCGGGAGCCAGGTCGTTGGCACCGCGATGGACGACCACTTCGATGGGATGCTGTTCACGAAAGCCATCCTTTGGTGCTTCTGTTTTATTCTTGTCTTGATTGGCCGTGCAGGCGGTGAAGAGCAGACCTGCCAACAACATGGAAAAAGTCTTGTGTTTCATTATGGAAAAAATTTGGCGCCTCCAGCAGGAGGCTGGAGACGCCATAAGGAATGTGATTTAATCAAAGATTAATAGCCAGGATTCTGCTCCCACTTCGGATTGAGGTTCAAATCGTTCTGCGAAATGGGGAAGATACGATGAGTCTTATCGAAGTTAGCGAAACTGTTACTCTTGTACTGGGGGAAGTACTCGTCCTCAAAGTGGCCGAATCGAATCATATCGTTGCGACGCCAGAGCTCGTCAAAGAACTCGCGACCGCGTTCCTCATAGATGTCGTTGAGAGAGGGTTCGCCTGAAAGTGTTGGAGCGTTTACATAACTGCGGATCTGGTTAAAGAGATCCTTTGCACCACTCTGACCACTGCGAACAAGAGCCTCAGCCTTAATCAAAAGTACGTCAGCGTAACGGAAGATAGGTACATCGTTTGACTGATGACGACCATTTGAATAGTCGCGATCGCATACAAACCACTTCATGGATCGATAGCCTTGGCGCCAGCCTTCAAGGTTGTCACCTACATCATTCGACTCAACGTCGCCAGTAACGGTGATGGTCTTGGTGAGGATGAGATCATTGCCTTGCTTGTCCTTAGCTACTACGTCAGTAGGAAGTAGGGTTACAGGATCGTAAACATAGACAACGCCATTGGCATCCGAACCATCGGCCTTGCGATGTCCAGCGAGCAGGAAGTTGCGTTCATCGCCAGGAAGATTGAAGCGTTCTACGCACTCAGGAGTTAAAGTCATATAAGCACCACCTGAGTTGTTGAGTTTTTCGCCAAAATAGCTTGGGTTCATGTTCTTGATGTCCTTATAGACATGCGAACGACCCCACTGCATACCCGTGGCTGTATAGGTGTCGTAGGGCATGGCATAAATGAAGTCCTTGATAGTGCCAGCCTCTACGCGCTCGGTGTTGTCCCAGTTGAACTTGAAACGGTAAGCATCTGGACCAAGTTCGAAAACGTGGCTATTGATAATCTCATCGCAAACCTTGATGCAGTCTGCAAGTTTCTCGTTGCTGGCAGAGGCAGCATCATACTGATCTACCGATGGTGCAGTATAGACAGCCCAGTTGATATAGATTTTAGCAAGAAGAGCTTGAGCCATGTACTTGTTGGGCTTGCCATAGCTTTCGCCCTTAGTCTCGGTGGAGAGCTGAGGGATAACGTCAAGCAATTCGCTCTCAAGCCAACGTGCAACATCGCCACGAGGTTGGCGAGTCTCCATGTCGATGCCTTTTTCGTCGGCATATTTCTGGTCAACGATAGCTACGTCACCGAAATTATCCATCATCAGGAAGGTGTAGAAGGCACGCATCGTACGGGCTGCAGCGATATAGTTCGCATCTGCATCAGAATTGATGACTTCGTTAGCTTTGACCACAGCAAGACCGAAAACACCCATCCAGTCGATGGTGGCATCTGATGGCTTGGAATTGTGATAGCTCGGATGAGCGTAAGCCAAGCCATCGTACCAGTTGCCAGAATAAGCAACAGAGGTATATTCATCGCTCGACAAGGTCATAGCCTCCATGTAGCGACGACCCAATGGATCACGGAACTGGAAGTAGATATTGGCCATGTTGGCCTCGACAGCAGATTCGGTTCCAGGCAGAGCTGAATAAAGGGAATCCATGTCCACATCCAGATCGGTGCAACTTGCCATGGCAAGTGCCAGTGCACCAGTTGAAAGAATCTTATATAGTTTCATATTCATCAAACAAATTAGAAGTTGATCTTGACACCAATCATAGTAGTACGGGTATGTGGATAAGTGCTCCAGCGATAGTCAACACCAGGATCGATGCCACCAAGGTTAACCTCGGGATCGAGGCCCTTGTAGTCGGTAATAGTGAAGACATTGTTCATGCTCACATAGAGATTGAGGCTCTGGAACCAATTGTCAAAGCCCTTGAAGGTGTAGCCAACAGAGAGGCTCTGCAGACGGATGTAGCTGCCATCCTCAATGAATCGATCAGAAGGAATGTTCGATCGGGTATCAGTGTGTGGACGGTCAGTGATGAACTCCTTGAGGACGTTCTTACCACCAGCGAAGAAGTCAGGTGCTGTATAGTGAGCACGAAGACCATTGTAAACATCTTGACCAAATACACCAGTAAGGAAGAAGCTTGCGCTCCAGTTCTTGTACGAGAAATTGTTGTTCCAACCGAGGTTCAGTTTAGGCTGGGCGCAACCCGTAATCTTGCGATCGTGATCAGGATCTGGTGAAGAGGTCTTCTCACCTGTACGATTGCCATTGTCATCAAGCACGTAATAAACGGAAGCTCCGCCATCGTCATAACCAGCCCATTCGTAAGTCCAGAATGTGCCAAGAGGCTCGCCTTCGATGATGCGCTGGGTATCGCCATTAGCTGATACACCGGCCACCATTGGGTTACCTTGATAGAACTTGTCAGTATGGAAACGGTCGTTCGAAAGGCTCTTCACCTCGTTCTTGTTGTGAGAGAGGTTCAACGTAGTATTCCAGGTGAAATTCTTGGTCAGTACAGGGGTTGCATTGATGCTGAACTCAACACCAGTGTTGTTGATTTCACCCACGTTTGCCCAAATATTGTCAAAGGGGTAGATATACTTGGATACCGGATAGTTCCAGATTAGGTCTTCGGTGTTCTTGTTGTAGAATTCCACGCTACCATTGATGCGGCCATTGAGGAAACCATAGTCAACACCAACATTGAACATGCTGGTTGATTCCCATTTCAGGTCAGGGTTGGCTAACTTGGTAGCGCCAAGGATGACGTATTGACGACCGTTAAACATATTGTAGCCACCAGTGCTACCGTATGTAGCGACGGCAGCATACGAATCAAAGCCCATAGCATTACCCGAGATACCATAGCCCAAACGAAGTTTCAAGGTACTGAAGAGATTTTGATTCTTCATCCATTCTTCTTCGGTGATGTTCCAAGCGATAGAAGCCGAGGGGAAAGTGCCCCATTGTTTGCCATCGCCAAATACAGACGAGCCATCGCGACGGATGGTAGCTTGGAACATGTAACGGCTGTTGAATGAATATGATACACGACCATAGAAAGAGATGTTGCGGATGTTTTCCTTTGAGCCACTCTCCACGGCACTCATGCCATCAATCTCGCCAGCGTAGGTGAGCTGGTTCCATAACAGATTGTCATCGTGGAAGGTGTGAACGGTAAGACCGAAGCCATCATTGTTGTGATGCTCTTCCCATGAATAACCTGCCATTATGGCTACTTTGTGGATGTCGTTGAAGGTTTTATCCCAGTTACCGTAGGTTTCAAAGGTCATTTCATCGCCAAAGTAGGTGTTTCGATGAGCAGCACCGTTAAGGGTGTTGCCAGCGACAGCCGTGACACCTTCACCAATCTTGAGTTGGGTTGCGTGGCTGCTATAGCTATTATAGATGGACTGGTTGTTATTATACTGGAAGTTGGCGCTCCAAGTCAAGCCCTCCACGATTTCGAGGGTTGCCTTTCCGATAAACTGCATACGCTTGTAGATTGTCTCGCGTGGGTCTTCGTGGATCATCGAAACTGGATTGTATGCATCGTTGCCTGCGGCAAAATGCCATTCTCCGACATGGCCATTTTCAGCATCCTTCGAGTTGAAAAGGATAGGAGCGGTCGGGTTAGCAAAGTTCATGGCATCGAGCACCGAACGGCCCTCATTCTCCATGGGGACATTCTTATGCTTGGCATACATAGCATTGACACCAACCGAGAGCTGTAGTTTCTCTTTGAGAATCTTGGTTGAGATAAGTGAACGCACATTTAAACGATTCATCTCAGTGCCTTCAACTACACCTTCACGATTACGGAAGTTGATACTTGCCATATAGGTGGTCTTCTTGTTGCCACCATTGATGCTGACGTTGTGGTTGTGGCTGATACCTGTACGAAGCACTTCGTCCTGCCAATCAGTATCTGCACCTTCGTCGTAGGCATAGTCGATGCCGTTTTTCTTGACGTATTCGCGGATATCAGCGGCAGAAGCCATTTCAAGAGTCTTGAGCACGTTATCGAAGGCTACATAGCCATTGTACGTAACATTGGTCTTCTCCTCCTTGTTGCCACTCTTGGTAGTGACGATAATCACACCATTGGCAGCCTTCGAACCGTAGATGGCAGTAGCGGTAGCGTCGCGGAGGACATCGATGCTCTCAATGTCGTCGGGAGCAACCATCGAAATATCGACACCAGGGATACCGTCGATTACATAGTAAGGAGACATGGCAGCTCCACCACGGAGTGAAGATGCACCACGAAGGGTCATGCTTGAACCGCCGTTGGGGTCGCCTGTAGTGGTAACAACAAGACCGGGAACCTTGCCCTGCAGCATTGAGCCAGCATCGGCAAATACACCGGTGTTAAGGTCTTTGGCCTTGACGGTTGTGATGGATGAGGTCAGGTCCTTGCGCTGCATCGAACCGTAGCCGATGACCACTACGTCTTCAAGAAGCTCGGAATCTTCTTCCATTGTAATGTTGAGAGTGCTGCCAGAAACAACGGCCTCAATGGTGCGGTAACCAATGAATGAAAAGACAAGAGTCTGACCTTTTGCCACATTGAGGGAGTAGTCTCCATCAATGTCTGTCAGTGTGCCATTGGTGGTGCCTTTCTCAACAATGTTCACACCTGCCAAAGGCTCGCCTAAATTATCCAGCACGGTACCTTTGACCTGCTGAGTCTGGGCAAAAGCCAACGAGCAGCTAAAGAGGGCAACAGCACAAGCCATTGTCGCTCTCATAGGAATGCTTTGAACGATTGACATAGAAATGATTTAGTTTGTGTTGATAATAATTAGTAGTATGTTAGTTGTGTAGTGTGTAGTTACACATTGACCTACTCGAAGTATGTGTTAGAATTATAATATGTATAAGTCTAAATTCGACCGCAAATTTATTGTTTTTTTTTGACATAAACAAGAGAAACGTCCCAAAACATGTCGAAGAACATATTTTTCGGACGTTTTTAACAATTCAATTCTTAAAAAAACCTATTTAGTAAGAAATAAGGACCATCTTTGATGACTAATAGAACTGTACGCAAGTTGGTCTTGACATCTCGATAGCTTGACCTGTATCGGTCAATAGACCTGTCTCCTTGTCTCGACGGAAGATCTGCACTTTGTTGCTATCTCGACAGGCGCAGAGCAGCAATTCTCCATTGGGAGTGATGCCGAAGTTGCGGGGATGGATGCCTGTCGGTTGGAATCCAACTTTGGACAATGTGCCATCCTCAGTATTGACCTTCCATATCGTGATGCCGTCGCCTTCGAGGCGGTGAGAGGCATAAACGAACTTGCCATCGGGCGAAACATGTACGTCAGCACTTCCCCCGGCATTGAGTGTGTCGGCCTGAAGGGTTTGTATCACGCTCAGTCGCTCATTCTCATACTTCAGTACGAAGAGTTGTCCTGAAAGTTCGCTCAGAAGGTATGCGTTTTTGAGGTTGGGCGACCATGCAAGGTGACGCGGACCTGCTCCCGGATCAACTGCGACGTTGTAGGTTTCGCCGACGGGTGTTGTTGGAAGTTCCCCATCGCTGAGGATGGGCAGTGTGTCGGTGACTGTCCTTTCGCGCATCTTGAAGACGTGGATCTGGTCCATGCCGAGGTCGTTGGCCAAAAGATATTTGCCATCGGGTGTGAAGTTGACGGCATGGATGTAGGGATGGTCCTGGCGCTCCGGGTTCACACTGTGCCCCGTGAACTTCAGCACGAAATCGTTGCCCAACGAGCCGTCATCGCGGATGGGGAACTCGGTGACGCATCCACTTCCGTAACTTGAGGTGAAAAGTGTACGCTCATCGGGACTTAGGATAATGTTACAGGCAGCACCTGCATGATTGCTTTGGCTGCTGAGTCTTTGAATCTCAGGCTTGTTCGGATCAAGGATGAAGGCATTGGCCGAACTGCTTTCCGGATCATCTTCTTCGCCGACGGCATAAAAGTGACGACCATCGCGTGCCACCCAAACGAAAGATGGGTTGGCCAGACCAGAGAATCCGGTCAGATAGGTATAATCACCAGTGTGTTGGTTGAAACGATAGACGCGGATTCCTTCCTCGTCCTGATTGCAGTAACTGCCGAGCCAAAGTAGGATGTTGTCGGTTTCTTTTTGCTTGTTGCAAGCGGTGAGGCACAGCATCATGATGCCGAGTGCCATGAATAATTTGCGATTCATATAAGATAATATTAATGGTTCTTCAGATTATAGATCCTTCAGATGTGGCATGGCGCATTGTGCACCTTCGTGCTGAACGGTGTAGGCTGCTGCCTTGTTGGCAAAGGCTATCGCTTCCTTCTTCCCTTGTCCCTGACATAGGGCTACACAAAATGCGCCACAGAAAGTGTCGCCCGCAGCGGTCGTGTCAACAGCCTGGACCGCACTTGCGGGAAATAGTTTCGCCTTTCCGTCCTCATAGGCTAAGACACCTTTCGCTCCAAGCGTAATCATAGCATCCTTGACACCTAATTCATTCAAGGCTTCCATCGCTTGTTCTGCGGATTGTTGGTCCGATATTTCTACGCCAGTGATGCACGTTGCCTCAGTCTCGTTGGGGATGATGAGGTCGATATTCTTAAGCAAAGCGAGTGGAAGGGGTTCCTTTGGTGCAGGGGCGGGATTCAGGATCACGAATTTCCCTTTCTCATGAGCCATTCGTGCTGCTGTACAAAGGGGTGCGATGGGTGTTTCGAGTTGCATAAGCAGAATATCGGCTTGAGATATTGCCGGTTCTGCATTTCTAATATCTTTTGAAGTGAGCAGGCTATTGGCACCACTTGCTACGACGATGGTGTTTTCTCCTTTTGCATCAACCGTGATGACAGCAATGCCCGTGGCAGCCTGGTCGGTTGAGGTGACATATCGTGTGTCTATTCCATACCGACGGAATTGCTCGATCATCTTG
>JAFZTS010000027.1 GCA_017618715.1 Bacteroidales bacterium | reverse complement strand
CCTCGTTGCCAAGCTTTACGCTCATGTAGAGCCACTGGCAGATAGGCTTGATGGCATCGTGGAAACGTGGATACCAGTCGAGGGCACCGCGCTGGGCAGTGGTCGAGCAGTTGGCATACATCCAGTCCATACCATTCTTTGCGAAAAGGGGCATGAGGGACTGTGTGAGTTCCTCTACGGTCTCGTTGAAAGCCTCCGATGGAGAGTGACCATTCTCGCGAAGTACTTCGTACTGAGCAAGGAGAAGACCCTGGATAGCACCCATCAGTGAACCACGCTCACCAGTGAGGTCAGAGGTAGCCTCGCGCTGGAATGTGGTCTCGAAGAGGTAACCCGAACCGATACCGATGCCGAGGGCGATGGTACGGTCGTAGGCACGACCTGTTGCATCCTGATAGATTGCATACGAAGAGTTGAGGCCACGACCTTCAAGGAACATGGTGCGAAGAGAAGTGCCAGAGCCCTTGGGTGCCACCATGATAACGTCGATATCCTTCTGGGGAACGCAACCTGTGCGGTCGTTCCATGTGATGGCAAAACCATGCGAGAAATAGAGAGCCTTACCTGGGGTAAGATATTTCTTGAGGGTGGGCCATACGCTCATAACGGCTGCATCAGAGAGCAGACACATCACGATGGTAGCCTTCTCGGCAGCCTCCTCAATGCTGAAGAGGGTCTTGCCTGGTACCCATCCATCACTAATAGCCTTCTCGAAGGTCTTACCCTGACGCTGGCCTACGATGACATTAAAGCCATTGTCACGCAAATTGAGCGACTGACCAGGACCCTGTACGCCATAGCCGATAACTGCAATAGTCTCGTCCTTCAGGACTTCACGCGCTTTCTCAAGAGGATACTCCTCGCGGGTCACCACATTCTCGATGACGCCGCCAAAATTCAATTGTGCCATTTGATAATTATTTATGGGTTGTTAATTAATTACTTTTATTCAGCCTTGCCATGTTCCTCCTCGCGTTTGGTCAGATATTGATCCAAACGCTCGATGCACGACTTGGTAATAGAGATGCGTCCCGAACGCACGAACTGCAGGACGCAACCAAGCTTGTTGAGTTGGTTGAAGTTGTCAAGCACATCGGATGTAATGCCCGTCTTCTCAACGATAGTATAGGTGGGATTGACCTCCACAATATGGGCATCGTGACGACGCACAATACGCGAAACCTCAGGATTAGCGAGAACCATCGGAGTTGCCAACTTCAATAACGAAGTTTCGAGGATGAAAATCTCATCATCGACGAAGCAGTTTGCCTGCAACACATCGATGCGCTTCTCGATCTGCTTGGTGAGCATCTCAGCCATTTCCTGCTTGCAATAGCAGGTAATCGTATATTTATGTACGCCTGGTGTCGAAGATGCGCACACATTAAGCGTCTCAATGTTGACCTGACGACGAGTAAAGACAGCTGTGATCTGATTGAGGATACCTGCATAGTTTTCGGAATAGACAATCAGGGTGTAATGCGTCAGACCCTCATGCAAAGGACTGAGCAATGCGCCCTCCTTGCCCAACGTAGCAGGTGCATCGACAGCGGTCTTAGAGAAACGTTCGTGAAAGCCACCGTCCTTGAGGTCTTCGGCCAACGATGCCGAACGTTCGCGATAGAGATTCTTCTCGTATGAGTTGCGGTCTATGGCAGCCGCTGCCTTCACAGCCTCATCCAAAGCCTGTAATGAAGCTTGTGCCTCATCGCATTTGCCGCAAGTGTTGCAATCGCCACACTCACCGCCATTTTTTACATGTTCTGCCATATTACTTTATTTCTAATAACATCTCATCCACATTGGAGCCTGGAGGAGTCATCGGTAAAACATTGTCTTCTTCCTTCACCGCGCAATGCAGCAGGTATGGGCCTTTGGTATCGAGCATCTCACGGATGGCCTCATCGAGATCCTCGCGCTCGACAACGGTGCGACAGGGGATGCCATAGCCTTTAGCTATCAACTCGTAGTCTGGGTTCAGCATCGGGGTGAACGAATAACGCTTGTTAAAGAACAGATACTGCCACTGGCGCACATTGCCCAGATAATTGTTGTTGAGCAAGATCATCTTGACAGGAGTCTGCTGTTCCATGATGGTGCCCAGTTCCTGAATGGTCATCTGAAAACCTCCGTCGCCCACAAACATGCAGACAGTGCGGTCGGGAGCGCCGAAGGCGGCACCTATCGCAGCTGGTAGAGCAAATCCCATCGTACCACAACCGCCCGAAGTGACAATGGAACGTTTCTTTGTGAACTTGAAGTAACGACAACCGAAGAGCTGGTTCTGACCCACATCGGTAACGAGGATTGCCTCATTGTTGGCTGCTTCGCTCACCTTGCGGATCACTTCAGCCATCAGTAGCGGGCCTTCTGTTGGATGCAATGCCTTGTCGATGACCTTTTCATATTCCTTCTCTTCGTAAGGCTTGAAACCTGCGATCCACGAACCGTGCTTGGCCTCATCAACATACGAAGTTACATCAACCAAGGTCTGCTTGCAGTCGCCCAGGACTGCCAGATCGACTTTCACGTTCTTGTTGATCTCCGACGGGTCAATCTCAAAATGGATGACTTTGGCCTGCTTGGCGTAAGTCTTGAGGTTGCCTGTCACACGATCGTCGAAGCGCATACCCACAGCGATCAGCAGGTCGCACTGGTTGGTCATCACATTGGGACCAAGGTTGCCATGCATGCCAAGCATACCCTTGTTGAGCAGATGGTCGGAAGGGATGGCCGAAAGACCTAACATCGTACATCCAAAAGGAATCTGGGCTTTTTCGATAAGGTCGAGCACCTCCTGATTGGCTCCTGCCAGTTCTACACCTTGTCCCACCAGCATAAATGGCTTCACGCTCTGGTTGATCATCTCGGCTGCCTTCATGATGACTGATCGGTCACAAACAGGAGAAGGGACATACGAGCGGATGAAGTTGACCTTCTGCGGTTCGAAGTCAATGACGGTGGTCTGGGCATTCTTGGTGAAATCGAGCACTACGGGACCTGGACGTCCCGTTCCTGCAATATAGAATGCACGAGCCACGGCCCATGCCACATCCTCGGCACGACGGATCTGATAGTTCCACTTGCTGACAGGTTGTGTCACACCCACAACATCGACCTCCTGGAAGGCATCGGTACCCAACATGGCGGCACCTACCTGTCCACAAATGACAACGAGGGGAGTGGAGTCGATCATTGCATCGGCAAGACCGGTGATGGTGTTCATTGCACCGGGACCCGATGTTACCAGCACCACACCTGTACGTCCGCTGACGCGGGCATAGCCCTGTGCGGCATGGATGGCTCCCTGCTCATGTCTAACCAGTACATGATTGAGCTTGTCGCGATGATCATACAGTGCATCGTAAGTTGGCATAATGGCACCTCCAGGATAACCGAAAAGGGTAGTGACACCCTGGTTCTCGAGGCTGCGCATCAGCGCTTCTGCACCAGATATTCTTTCTGACATTCTATGAGTTGTTTATAAAAATTAATCGATGATACGCACACCGCCCTTGTCGGCTGAAGATACTGACTGAGCATAAGCCCGCAATGCCTTGCTCACCACACGATTGCGCTTCAACGGCTGCTGTGGACGTGCTGCCAGCTCCTCATCGCTGAGCTTGACGTTGATAGAGCGGGTAGGAATGTCGATGACAATGATGTCGCCATCCTTGATTTTTCCGATGTTGCCACCTGCGGCTGCCTCAGGGCTGATGTGTCCGATAGAGAGACCAGAAGTGCCACCCGAGAAACGTCCATCAGTAATGAGAGCGCACTCCTTGCCCATATGCATCGACTTTATGTAAGATGTTGGATATAGCATCTCCTGCATACCCGGGCCACCTTTGGGACCTTCGTGGGTAATGACAACGCAATCACCCTTCTTAACCTTACCGCCCAAGATACCTTCACAAGCATCCTCCTGCGAGTCGAAGCATACAGCCGGACCTTCGAAGTGCCAAAGTTCAGGAGCCACACCTGCTGTCTTGACTACACAACCGTCCTGAGCAATATTGCCGAAGAGCACGGCCAAACCTCCATCCTTGGTGTAGGCGTGTTCAATGTCACGGATACAACCATTGGCGCGATCAGTGTCGAGAGTCTCCCATTGAGCATTCTGCGAACCCATCTTGATTGAAAACTTACCGGCTGGAGCACTATGATAAATGCGGCTGGCCTCGGGGTCGATATTCTCCTTCATGATGGAATATTTCTCAATGTCCTCGCCAAGAGTAGCGCCATTGACTCGCTTGCAACCAAGGTCAAGCAGATTGCCCTTGGCCAATTCGCCCATGATACCAAGGATACCACCAGCACGATTCTCCTCCTGGACGGAATACTTCTGTGTATTGGGAGCCAGTTTGCAAAGGCATGGCACCACACGACTCAGTCGATCAATGTCCTTCATCTCGAAATCGACACCACCTTCCTGCGCTACGGCGAGCAAATGAAGTACCGTATTCGATGAGCCACCCATGGCAATGTCGAGGGTCATAGCGTTAAGGAATGCAGCACGCGTAGCAATGCTGCGTGGCAGAACGCTTTCGTCACCCTCCCCATAGTACTTCAACGCATTCCTGACAATCAAACGGGCAGCTTCCTTAAAAAGCTGGATTCGGTTGACGTGAGTAGCAAGGATCGAACCATTACCAGGCAAAGACAGACCGATAGCTTCAGTCAATGAGTTCATTGAATTAGCGGTGAACATACCTGAACAAGAGCCGCAGCCAGGGCAGGCGCAGCTTTCGATCTCGGCCATCTCCTCATCACTCACCGATGGATCGGCACCCTTCACCATGGCAGTGATAAGGTCGGCATTCTCACCGCGCCACTTTCCTGCCTCCATGGGACCGCCGCTGCAGAAGACAGCAGGGATGTTAAGACGCATGGCTGCCATTAGCATACCAGGCGTCACCTTGTCACAGTTCGAGATACATATCATCGCATCAGCCTTGTGCGCATTGACCATATATTCCACCGAGTCGGCAATGATATCGCGCGACGGAAGGGAATATAGCATACCATCATGTCCCATGGCAATGCCATCATCAACAGCAATGGTATTGAACTCAGCAGCGAAGCAGCCGAGCTTCTCAATCTCAGCCTTCACAATCTGGCCAATCTCGTGAAGATGGGTATGACCGGGTACAAACTGGGTAAAAGAGTTGACGATGGCAATCACTGGTTTGCCAAACATTTCACGTTTCATTCCATTGGCAACCCACAGGGCGCGAGCTCCTGCCATCCTACGACCTTCGGTGGTCTGTGCACTTCTGAGTTTAATCTTCATATTTTTCAAACAATAAAGGATAGTCCGTCTCGGGCATAGATAAAATCAAGAGAAGAACATACCATTTAACACAATACACGTAAAAGTGACTGCAAAGATATATACTTTTTTCGACATCACATAATAAAATGGGGAAAAATTGATGCAATTTCTCTTTTTTTCTTCATTTTATCACAAAAAAGCAACTATAAACGGCAAATTAATGACTTTCAAGAGTATCTAGAGTCTCTAGATTATCTAGAGCTTCTAGAATTTCCAGACAATATGGAACACAATTATGGGGTTCACCCCCTAAGGATGAACCCCATAACTATAATTAAACTGTTCATTCAGAACAGCAGAAAATCACTTCACCGCCTTGAACGACATGTCGAGACCCTTGACAGAATGGGTCAAGGCACCAAACGAGATATAATCCACGCCGGCCTTGGCATATGGCAGCATCGTATCGTAGGTGATGCCACCCGACGATTCCGTCTCGCAGCGATGATTGACAATCTTCACAGCTTTAGCTGTATCTTCAGGAGTGAAGTTGTCGAACATGATGCGATCGACGCCCTCGGCCAAAGCTTCGTCAAGTTCCTTGAAGTTTCGAACCTCCACCTCAATCTTGAGGTTCTTACCCTTATCCTTGCAATACTGCTTAGCGCGACTGATGGCATTATGGATACCACCCGAGAAATCCACATGGTTGTCCTTGAGCAGAATCATGTCGAACAGACCGATGCGGTGGTTACAACCGCCACCAATCTTGACAGCCATCTTTTCGAGAATGCGCATACCGGGAGTGGTCTTGCGGGTGTCGAGCACCTTGGTGCCAGTTCCCTCCAATGCCTTGACATAGCGAGCCGTCATCGTAGCAATGCCGCTCATACGTTGCATGATGTTGAGCATTAATCGTTCGGTCTGTAGCAAGCTCTGCTCCTTTCCGGTCACGATAAATGGCACATCACCTGGTACCACATGTGAACCATCCTGCATAAAGACCTCCATCTTGAGCTCGGGGTCGAAAGCGTTGAACACACGACGAGCAATATCGACGCCTGCCAGGATACCTTCCTCCTTGATCAGCAGTTTTTGTTTGCCAATAGCGTCGGCAGGGATGCAGCAGAGGGTAGTGTGGTCACCATCACCGATATCCTCGGCGAAACTCAATTTGATGAGCTCCTCAATGAGCTCATTGACAATCTTTTCGTCCATAGTATGAAAGTGTTAAGTCATGGGCACAAATGTAGTATCCTGTTCCCTTACAAGCTTCTCCTTGTTAAATACAGGATTACTGTACATTGTGAGCAGCAAATCCCAAAGATACTCCTCATCACGATTCGGGATGTCGATTTTGGCAAGTTGTCCGTTCAGGTAAGCCAAAGACTTGATACTCTCCTCTTCGGTGTACATCTTCTTGTAACGGTTTGTCTGGTACTTGACATCGTATGCCACATAGTTGATTGGATATAGCACCATGGCTTCATGCAGCATCTTGTCGATAGTCTCACAGACACAGTTGACCTGTGCATTCCTGTCGTTAATCCAAGGATACTGGTCGAAGACGCCATTGAGCTCTTGTGTGAAGGTGTAACGGATGCGGCCTTTATAGCCCATCATGCCCGTGGCCATGCTTTTCACATCGTCGGCCTTGGTCTTCTTCCACTGAGGATTGTCGCGCTTGAGTTGGAACTCGGCTGCCTTGAGGTAGTCACAAGGGTCATACTCGTAACTAATGGCTACAGGAATGGTGCGAAGCTCACGGATGTTTTGCATGTGATCCTTGCTGGAACCGCCCAACGACAGCATCTTGATCACCGAAGCCTGAGTGTTATCAGAGTTGTCTTTCGAACGGCCTTCACGCTGGGCCATCCAAATGGAACACTTTTTGTCAACGATCTCCTGATGGATATATGATGACAACTTGATGGAAGCTTCAAGTAGTTGACGGCCAGTAATGTCACGACGCACAACGAAACTCTTGTTGACTCTCACAAGATCTTCAATCCACGGAGCAGCAAAGAGATTGTTGCCGATAGCGATCTCGGACGTTTCCTTACCATGCTTGGCAAGCATAACGTTGAGCAATGCCGAGTCGAGCACGATATCGCGATGGTTAGTAACGAATAGATGCCCTTTGGTGTCGTCAATGTCCTCGATGCCGTATGCCTCAACACCGTCAGTGCATTTGTTACACAGCATATCGAGCAAGAAGACAATGACTCTTGTTTGGAATTCCTTCACCGTTTTGCAACTGAGAATGAGCGCCTTTACCTGATCGTAATCAACATTTGGAAATGCCGACTTGATGGCGAACTGCACTTCCGGACGATCGGCCAGTGGCCAAAGTTTCGATGGAATATCTTCGTCGTTATAACAACGAATGTCGTCAAAATTGTATTCTGCCATAATAATTGATTTTAGATTCTACCCTTTAGTGCCAAAGGCAATTACGTCATCCATGACATCCGAGATGTCAAGACCGGCAGCGCTGACCTCCTGTGGAATGAATGAGGTGGCCGTCATACCGGGAGTCGTGTTGACCTCAAGAAGATGTGGGGTGTCATCGATGATGATATAATCTACTCGAATAATACCTTTAGCCCCCACATATCCATATATTCGCTTGGTGAGCGTCTGGACCTTCTGGGTCATTTCGTCTGATATGCGTGCAGGAGTAATTTCCTCTACAGCACCGTTATATTTAGCATCGACATCGAAGAATTCTTTCTTCGAGACTACTTCAGTAACTGGCAGGGCTCGCAGGCCGTCGCGCGAAAAGTAGCATCCGCAAGTGACCTCGGTACCTTGCATGAATCGCTCGATGATTACCTCGCCTGTTGCTTCCTTTTTAGCCGCAGCAATAGCTGGTTGCAATTCTCCAGGAGTCTTAACTTTTGTAGTGGCGTATGATGAACCGCCTGCATTTGGTTTTACAAAAACGGGAAGCCCCAATTGCTTGACACATTCCTCTGTTTTCACTTCGTCACCGACATGAAGAAGGATGCTCTTTGCGACTGGTATGCCGAAGGTCGAGAGATATCGGTTGCAGGTGAACTTCGAACAGGTGAGGGCTGCTGCCAACACACCACAACAGCTATATGGCATGCGAATCATGTCGAAATACCCTTGAAGGATGCCGTTCTCGCCCGGGGTACCATGGATAATGATATATGCGAAGTCGAAGTTGTGCTTCACCCCATCCTTCATGACGGAGAATTCGTCACGATCAACAGGCCAGGTACAATCCCAGTCATATTTTTTTCCGTCATACTGCACCATCTTCCAGTCTGTACCGCGGATAACGATGATGCTTGTCTCATATTTATTGTGGTCCATGAAGCTCCAAATGCCCTGAGCACTGCGAAGCGAAACCACATATTCACTGGAGTCTCCTCCGGCTACAATTGCGATTCTTTTCATCAATAGTTTCTATTACTTACATAATCCCGCCACTTTTCAACAAGTCGGGCCATATCGGCTGGCAGTGGCGTTTCGAAGTCCATCTCCCTGCCTGTGCGCGGATGGCGGAAGCCGAGAGTACCGGCATGTAATGCCTGTCGAGGACAAATGTCAAAGCAGTTGCGCACGAACTGAGAATATTTTGCGAAAGTGGTTCCTTTCAGGATCTGGTTACCACCGTAAGTCTTGTCATTGAAAAGAGTATGACCGATATGCTTCATATGGACGCGGATCTGATGCGTACGTCCTGTCTCCAGACGACACTCAACCAGCGTTACATAGCCCAATCGTTCTATGACACGATAGTGGGTCACAGCGGGTTTGCCCTCATCACTTCCCTCTGGATAAAAATCCATCAAAGTACGATCTCGCTTGTTTCGTCCAATATTTCCTACTACAGTTCCCTCATCCTTCTCTACGTGACCCCAAACCAGGGCAGTATAAAGACGACGGGTCGTCTTATAGAAAAATTGACGGCTGAGCGACGTACCGGCATCTTCGTTCTTGGCAATGACGAGAAGTCCCGAGGTTTCCTTATCGATGCGATGTACCAAGCCTAAACGCTTTTGGAAATCAGACTTCTGTTCGAAGCTTTTCAGTTCGTCCTCTTTCCCGTCTTCAACTTCCTCACTCTCTGCGCCCTCTTCATTCTCCACCTCACCCGTCAGGTCAAGTTCGATGCCTTCCTGCAGGAAATGCCAAGCCAAAGCATTGACCAATGTGCCGGTGTAGTTGCCATGCCCGGGATGTACCACCATGCCGGCAGGCTTGTTGACCACGAGCAGATCTTCGTCCTCATAAACAATGTCGAGAGGTTTATTTTCGGGCACAATCACGGTCGTATGACGAGGTCGATCCATCATGACCTGTACCACATCACCCGGTCGCACCTTGTAGTTCGATTTCTCAGGCTTGCCGTTAACAAGGATGAACCCGCCATCAGCTGCATTTTGGATACGGTTTCGACTGGTGCCAACGATACGATCGACGAGGAACTTATCGACACGCAACGGTCCCTGTCCCCTATCGGCAACGAAACGGAAGTGCTCAAACAACCCCTCCGAAGCAGTACCTTCCGTTACTCCATCCATTGCTCTTCGGTTTCTTCATTCACGGGTTCAATCTCGAGCTTGCTGTTGCCTACCGAAACCACCACATGCGTGCCAAAAGGATATTCGGCTCCAGGCACCATCTCTACGTCGTTAGCAGTGACGCTGAGCACCAGGTCATGCATCTCCGAAGGCACCTGCTTGATGGAATCGACCTTGAATCCGAGTGAACGAAGGGTTGAAAGAGCCTGACGACTACCGCCCTCACGCACCTCCTGCATCTTGACCATGCGCACACCGATGGCATTGATGGTGAGATAAACGATGCGTTCCTTCTTGACCGGTAGTCCTGCTGTAGGCAACTGCTCAACAACGGCACCTGGTTGCATGTCAGCATAAACCGAGTCGATAATCATCGACTTGAGTCCCATATTTTCAAGAATATGCTCTGCCTCCGAAGCTGGAACACCTACCACACTAGGCACCTCTACTCGTTCGCTATGATGCGTGTAGGAGTTCATCCAAAGGGACAGACATGTCAAGATAGCCACCGTGCCGACGATAATACCTAATATCGATAGTCCAACCATTTTGCCGAAGTAGCCCCATGAGCTCTTGCGGCCATTGTCTATTTCTTGTGCCAAATTTATACCTATTTTAAATAATATAACGCCGCAAAGATAGCGCTTTTTGTGAATAAAAACAAACAAATGGCAAAAAAATCTTCATTATTTAAAAAAGTTAGCAATAAATGGCCTTTATTTCACAAAAAATTCGTACCTTTGCGCCGCATTTATGCATTTTTGCTGTCGGCAAACAGGCATGATTATTTGAAAACAACACTGCAACATGAAGAATAAGTTTATTATCATCGCTGCTGCCATCATAATTTTAGCCCTGCTGGGCGGTGGTGGCTACTACATCTGGAAGCAGCAACAGACCATCGACGAGCTCACTGAAGGCTTTGCACTTGAGAAGGAACAACTTGAAGACGAATACACCCAACTGGCCATTCAGTACGAGGGTTACAAGCTGCAAGTCAACAACGACTCGCTCGAACAGAAGCTCGAGGACCAGCGCATCAAGATTCAGCGCCTCGTCGAGGAACTGCGCCAAACCAAGGCCCAGGATGCCCGTCGCATCGCCGAACTAAAGAAAGAACTTGAGACGGTGCGTGGCGTTTTACGCTATTACGTGGCCCAGGTCGATTCGCTCAACAAGGTCAACGATGCACTTGTTGCCGAGAACAAGCAGATACGTACCGACATGCGTAACGTACAACAGCAGAACCAGCAGGTTCGCCAGCAAAACGAAACGCTCACCAAGAAGGTCACTGTAGCTGCCCAACTTTCTGCCACCAACGTCTCCGTAACCGTCCTCGACCGTAAGGACAAGGTCGAAAAGCGCAACCGCGTAGATAAGTTGGCCAAATTCCAGGTCAACTTCACTATTGCAGCTAATGTCACTGCCCCGACTGGCGAAAAGGATGTTTATCTGCGTATCCTGCGGCCCAGCGAGGAGGTGCTCACCAATGCACAAAGTGGCAAGTTCAAGTATGAGAATACCAAACTTGATTATTCTGCACGCAAAACCATCGAATTCGGAGGCGAAGAAACGAAGGTCACCATGTTCTACAAGCGAGGTGAAGCACTCGACGCAGGCACCTACCGTGTCGAGCTCTATGCCGATGGTAACATGATTGGGCGCGGCTCTGTTGCTCTCACTAAGTAGCTTCCATTCTATTTATCCTATATTTGCGAATTATCGGATTTGTTTGACCGGCTTGTTCCCCAGTATTACTCTTTTTCGATAATTCGTAATACAATAATAATTATGAGCGACTTCATCCGACGTATCCGACTCTCCTGGAGGTTCCTGAAGCACGATATATGGAGTTACACGAACGAGGACGTCCGTGGCATTTATCTTTGGCTGATGAACATCTTCAAGGCAGTTTATCTCTCGATACGCTTCTTTCTCGCTCATCGCATCATGGAACGTGCTTCGGCACTCACCTACTACACACTACTTGCACTTGTTCCTACGGTGGCTCTTGCACTTGGAATCGGCCGCGGGTTCGGCATGCAGGAGATGTTCTACAATCTCATCGCTGAAGCTTTCCCCGGACAGATCGAGGTGATTGACTACATCAACAGTTTTGCCGAAAAATATCTTGAGCGCGCCGCATCAAGCATCGTCATCGGTATCGGTGTCGTTCTTCTTCTTTGGGTTATCTATTCTCTTATTGGTAATATAGAGGATGTCTTCAATGGGATTTGGCAGGTTAAGAATGGACGTAGTACAGTTCGCAAGGTCACTGATTATCTAAGTATTATCATTCTCGTACCCATCATACTCGTCATCAGCTCCGGTACGCAAATCTTCCTGCAGACCTATATCATGACCGATCTGTACGACTATGTCCTCAGCAAGACATTGCTCACCATTCTCCGCTGGATCCCATACACTTTTACCACCCTTTTGCTCACTTTCATCTATATCGTTATCCCTAACTGCAAGGTTCGTTTTTTGAATGCCTTTTCGGCAGCTATCATTGCTGGTGCGGCATTCCTCCTTTTCCAGTGGCTCTATATCAACGGTCAGATTTGGGTCAGCAAGTACAATGCCATCTACGGCTCGTTTGCTGCCCTTCCCCTCCTTCTCCTTTGGATCCAAATGTCGTGGATCATCTGTCTCTATGGCGCTGAGCTGTCCTATGCCTCACAAAACATCCAGAACTACAATTTCGAGAACGTCGAAGAGAAACTATCGCGACAGGATCGAGATTTCCTGCTCTCCCTGGTGGCTGGCATCGTTTATAGCAAGTTTGCGAATGAAGAGCCAGCGCCTACCACCGAAGAAGTTGGCCAAGCCTTGAAGCTGCCCGCACGATTGACTGGCAGCCTCATTCGACAACTTGCCGACTTGGATGTCATACGCGAAGGTTATCCCACCGACGAGCACAAACCCAACAACTGGATCCCAGGACGCGAGACCGATAAATTCTCCATTGCCTCTCTTTTCGACCTACTGGCATCAAATGGTGAGAACCTCCTCAAAATCGACTATCCGAAATATTTCGCCAAAGAATATAACACCTTTGAGGCTATGCGACAGGCAGCCTACCGGCAAGGACAATCTATCCTCCTGCGTGACATCAATCTGGACAAATTTAAACCATTGACCTCTTCGTTAGTCAAAGAAAAAAGACAAAGGTACACTAAAACAGGCAAAAAATGAAACAGAAACTAATGTCCGCTGCCATTGTGACAGCCGTGGCACTGCTCAGCAGCAGTTGCGTTACACAAAAAAAGTATTCCGAACTGCAGAATGACTATGACCTCCTGATGAGTCAGTACAACGATGCTAAGATTGCTCTTGCCTCTTGCGAGACCGGCAGCAAGAGCCTTGAAGAGCGTTTGGCCGAAGCTCGAGCTAACAATGCTAAGCTCCTCGAACAGTATCAGGCCCTGCAGGCATCGCTCGACAAGAGCATCAACCAGTCGGGCACCAACATCTCGAAACTGGTTGATGAGATCAATGCATCGAACAAGTACATCAAGCAGTTGACGGACGCCAAGTCGAAAAGCGACTCACTCAACATCGTCCTCACCAACAACCTCACACGTTCCCTCTCGAAAGAAGAGCTGAAGGACGTCGATGTCCAGGTACTAAAGGGTGTGGTATATATCTCGCTTAACGACAACATGCTCTACCGAACAGGCTCGTATGAGATTTCTGACAAAGCCGGTCAGACACTCAGCAAGATCGCCAAGATCATCACCGATTACAAGGACTACGAGGTGCTCATCGAGGGCAATACCGACAACGTGCCCATTAGCCGCGAGAACATCCGCAACAATTGGGACCTCTCTTGTCTCCGCGCCTCTAGTGTCGTGCAGGCCCTGCAGAACCGCTATGGAGTCAATCCAAGCCGTCTGACAGCCGGTGGCCGTGGCGAGTACAATCCGCTCGAATCAAACGATACCGAAGCTGGACGCACACGCAACCGTCGCACGCAGATCATCATCACTCCCAAGCTCGACCAGTTCCTTGAACTCATCGACGAAGCACCAGAGACGAAGTAAAGAACCCAATCATCTCAAAAGCAAATCAAAAAAGCAAAGGCGCCTCGGATCATTCCGAGACGCCTTAATCTTTATATTAAGATTCAAACAATAGTTGATAACTGATCATTCGCTCTTACCAGTAGCATAACGTTTGTTGAGCAGTTCGAGCACCTCCTGGGTGATGTCATACTTCTCCTTCACATAGAAGACAGTGGTGTTGGGCACACTGCTGTAGATTACCTCGAAGTTCTTATCCTTATTGTATTCCTTCAACACAGCCTGGATCGAATCGTTCACACGGTCGAATGCCTGGCTCTGGAGCAGAGCAAGATCCTGCTGCAGGGCATTGGCATGCTGCTCAATAGTTGCCTGCTTCTGCTGGAGGCGACGGGCCTCAGATTCCTGACGCGACTGGCCGCCGATGAATGAATTCGTCTGAACCTTCTGCATGAAGTCCTGATACTCCCTCTGGAACGAAGCCATCTGCTTGTTCACCTGATCCTCTGCCTGTGCCTTCTTCTGTACGAGGTCCTGGGTGAGATCAATCTGAAGCTGATAGTTGTTGTAGAGCGAATCGGCTTGGATAAAGGCAATAGGCAACGACTCACCCTCGGTAAGCAAACCACCGGCTACCTTGGTGGCATCGGCATTGTTCGATTTGATGCAGGAGGACATGCCTCCAACGAGTACTCCCGCCATAACCAGGGCAGAAGCGATAGCATAATTTTTTTTCATATCAATAGTAAAGTTTAATTTATTTCCTCTTGTAATCTACTTGTGGGCTTCGGGCAATCGCCATAAAGGCCCTGCTTGTGGCGTTCCTCGTAGTCCTGTGTCTGCACGCAGTGGATACCCTTCTCACGCATCGCCTTCGATTGACTCACATGCGTCTTCGGAAAGGTGCCATTTTTGACAAATAATACCTTAATTGCTAAAAAAACAAAAGATATTAAAAGAATTCCGACCGAAATTAGTATTGTTTGCCACATTTTTTGTATCTTTGCACCCGCAAACAGTTTTTGGGGGGATTTCTCCTCAAACTTCGCGAATAGCGGTTGCAAAGATACAAAATTTCCAAATCAATCCACCATTTTTGGCCACGATTTTAGGAAAAAGTCATATAACTTGACCACTTTTAACAATTATTATTATTGATTGACACATAAATCGACATAAAATACACTATTCAACCACAAAAATTTCAACATCTTCAAACTATGGAAATCAAAAATCTTGAACCGAAAATCTTTTGGGAGATCTTCGATGCCATCACCAAAGTGCCTCGTCCAAGCAAGAAGGAAGGCAAGATTCGCGCATGGCTTGTGAACTTCGCTGCCGAGCACGGCCTCGATTGCAAGGTTGATGAGACGGGCAACGTCCTCATCAGTTGTCACGCCACCCCCGGACGAGAAGACCGAGAGACCCTTGTCATGCAGGCACACATGGACATGGTATGCGAAAAGAATTCCAACATTGTCCACGACTTCGAGAACGATCCCCTCGAAACTTATATTGACGGCGACTGGGTGAAAGCCAACGGCACCACCCTCGGTGCTGACGACGGCGCAGGCATCGCCCTTTCGCTTGCTGCAATGCTCGACAAGACTTATGAGCACGGTCCGCTTGAGTTCCTCTGCACCTACGACGAGGAGACGGGAATGACGGGAGCCAACAAGCTCAGCGAAGGCTTTATGACCGGCAAACTCCTGCTCAACCTCGACTCCGACCTCGAGAATCAGATTTTCATCGGCTGCGCCGGTGGCATGGACACGGTAGCCCTCTGGCATTACAGCACCGTTCCCACCCCTGCCGACTACTATTTTGCCAAGGTCAACGTAGGCGGTCTCCTCGGTGGCCACTCGGGTGGCGACATCCATCTCGGACGTTCCAATGCCAACAAGATCCTCGCTCGCTTCCTCACCACACAAACCGACCTGCAGGTAGCAGACATCCATGGTGGCAATCTCCGCAATGCCATCGCTCGTGAGGCATACGCCGTCATCGGTGTGCCTGCCGCTCGTCGAGACCAACTTGTCGCCGACCTCAACAAGTTCGTTGCCATGGTCGAAGTCGAGGTAGCTGGCGTAGAACCTTCGTTCATGATGACCATCGAGACCGTCGAAACCCCTGCCGAAGTCATCGAGCCCGCTGTGGTCTGCAACCTCATCAAGGCACTCATTGCAGCTCCTCACGGTGTCATCGGCATGAGCCACTCCATGCCCGGTCTTGTCGAGACATCGACCAACCTCGCATCCGTCAAAATCGTTGAACCTGGCACCATTCGTGTCGAGACCAGCCAGCGTTCCAGTGTCGAAAGCCAGAAGCGCATGATTGCCCAGATGGTCAAGACCGTCTTCGACATGGCTGGAGCCGAAGTCTCACAGGGCGAGGGTTACCCAGGTTGGGCACCCAATCCCAACAGCCGCATGGTGAAGGTTACCGAGGCTGCCTATCGCAAGGTATTTGGCGCTGAGCCAGAGACCACGGCCATCCATGCCGGACTTGAGACTGGACTCTTCCTCACCAAGTATCCTTGGCTCGACATGGTCAGCGTAGGCCCCACCATGGTAGCCATCCACTCGCCCGAAGAGAAACT
Organism: Bacteroidales bacterium; assembly: GCA_017618715.1. Classification (GTDB taxonomy): domain Bacteria; phylum Bacteroidota; class Bacteroidia; order Bacteroidales; family UBA3663; genus Liminaster. Next base: position 63,458 of record JAFZTS010000027.1, on the reverse strand, counting down.
CTCCATCTCTTCGGTAGCCAAGTTCTGGCCATATGTCAAGGAGATCATTTCCTCCATTTGAGACAAATGATAGGTCATTGAATCACTCAAAAGGGTGATTTTCGGACGAATTCATAGAAAAATTGCATTTTTTCGGGCAAATATTTGGTAATTTCGCAAAATATACCGATATTTGCCCGATTGTTATATGTAATATAACCATCCATATATCCGTTAATCATTAACAAAGAAATATAGACACTATGAAATTCGAAGTACTCAGTTCCGACCTCATGAGTCATTTGAACGCCATCAGCCGTGTGCTGCTGAGCAAGAACCCTATGCCTGTCCTCGATAACTTCCGTTTCGACATCGGTGAAGAAAGGCTTACAGTCACTGCCAGCGATGGCAGCACTACCATGATCACTTCCGTCCCCATCCATGACGTCGAGGGTGCCGGGGCCTTTGTCGTACCTGCCAAAACCATCATGGATCCACTCAAGGAAATGCCACAGCAGCAGCTAACCATCGAGGTTGATAACGGCAATTACGAGGTCATCGTCAGCTATGCCAACGGCAAGTACAACTTCATCGGCGGCAATGCCGACGAATATCCGCGCGTCAAGCCCCTCGAAGAAAGTGCACTCAGTTTCGAAATCAACGCCCAAGCTCTTCTCAACGGCATACAGAGTACCCTCTTTGCTACTGCCGAAGACGAGCTCCGTCCCGTCATGAACGGCATCTATTTCGACATCAAGTCCGACCGTGTCATCTTCGTTGCCTCTGACTCCAAAAAGCTTGTCCGTCTCATCAACGAGGTGACCGCACCAGGCTTTGACGCCAACTTCATCCTGCCCAAGAAACCGGCCAACCTCCTCAAGAACATCATCGCCAAGGACCAACTGCTCTGCACAATCAGTTTCGACTCCAAGAGTGCGCATTTCCAGCTGGGTGACTACGAACTTATCTGCACCCTCATCGAGGGACGCTATCCGCGCTACGAAGTGGTCATCCCCAAGAACAACCACAACCGCCTCACCATCGACCGCCAGTTGTTCCTCTCTGCCCTGCGCCGCATAGCCGTCTTCGCAAACAGCGCCACCAACCAAGTCAAGTTCGACCTCGAAGCCAGCAGTCTCACCATCTCCGCTCAGGATGTCGATTACTCCACCTCTGGCACCGAGACACTCGTTTGCTCCTATGACGGCACACCCATGAGCATTGGTTTCCGCGCCAACTTCCTCATCGAAATCCTCAGCACCATCACCTCGCAGGATATCGAGATGCTGCTGAGCGATCCCGCCCGTGCCGGCCTCGTAGCCCCAGTGCAGAACAACGAGGGCGAACAGCTCCTCATGCTCATCATGCCGATGATGCTTACCGACTTCTAAGCCTCGCTTATGAAACTTCATCTCAAGAAACCCCTCATCTTCTTCGACCTCGAGACCACGGGCATCAGCGTCACCCACGACCGCATCGTACAACTCGGTTACATCAAAGTGATGCCAAATGGAGAAGAGAAATCGGGCAATTTCTATGTAAACCCTGAGATGCATATCCCCGCCGAAGCGACGGCTGTCCACCACATCACCGACGAGATGGTGGCAGACAAACCCACCTTCAAACAACTGGCCAGTCAGCTCGAACAGACCTTCAAGGGCTGCGACCTCGCGGGCTACAACTCCAATCGCTTCGATGTGCCACTGCTCATCGAAGAGTTTCTGCGTGCAGGGGTCAGCTTCGACACGCGCAACGTCCGCTTTATCGATGTGCAGAACATCTTCTACAAGAAAGAGCCGCGCACACTCGTCGCCGCCTACCGTTTCTATTGCGGCAAGGACCTCGATGGTGCCCATTCCGCCGACTGTGACATCAGAGCCACCTACGAGGTGCTTCAGGCTCAGCTCGACCGTTACGACGACCTTCAGAACGACGTCTCTTGGCTCTATGACTTCACCAGAATGAACCGCAACGTCGATCCGATGGGTGCCATGGTATATGACGACAAAGACCGTCCGTGTTTCAATTTCGGCAAGTACAAGGGTCGTCCCGTCACCGAAGTATTGACCAAAGACCCCAGTTATTACTCATGGATGATGAATGGCGACTTCGCCCTTTCCTCCAAGCACGAGCTTACGCAGATCAAGCTGGGAATGATGAAGAAGTGAGGGTTTGAGGAGTTTGAGAGGTTTGAGGGGTTTGAAAGGCTCGAAAGGTAAATGAAAAGAACAATATTTGAGAAAATAATCATTCCCTCATTGTGGGGAAGAATAAGGGTGGGGATCCTCTTCACCCTAATTCTTCTTGTTACTCCATCTCTGCTGCCTGCACAGGAACTGAATGCGACGGTGACCATCAACACACAGCAGATCGATGCCTCGCTGCGTCCACGTTTCGAGACACTCAAGGAGAGCCTCGAGGAGTTCATCAACGGTCAGCAGTGGACGGGCACGCAGTTCTCGACCATCGAGAAGATCACCTGCACCTTTGCACTCACCATCAACGAGGTAGTGCAGTCCGATGTATATAAGGTGTCAGTCACCGTCCAGGCACGCCGCCCCGTCTATAACTCCACCTACCAAAGCATCCTCATCAATTGGCGAGACGACCTCGTCACCCTACCCTATCAAGAAGGAGAAAATCTCACTTACAATGAGTTTAATCTCGACAACGAACTTATTGCAACCGTAGCTTATTACATCTATCTCGTCCTCGGTTTCGATTTCGATTCGTTCAGCAACAAGGGCGGCGAACAGTATCTGCGCAAATGCGAAAGCATCGTCAGTCAGATGCAGTCGTCCGACAGCAACGGCTGGAAGGCCTTCGACTCGAAGACCAACCGCCATGCCATCATCACCGCTCTCCTCGACCAGAATCAGCAGGAATTCCGCGAGATGTGGTATACCTACCATCGTCAAGGTCTCGACCAGATGGCGCAATCTGTCGATAAGGGACGCACGCAGATCTCCGCATCCTTCGAGAAACTCGCCACTGTGCGTTCAGCCGATGCCATGACTCCACTCCTCTCTCTCTTCATCAATGCCAAGCTTGACGAACTCGTCAACATCTACAGCGAAGCCCCTATGACGGAGAAAAAGACCATCTACGACAAGCTCAGCGACCTTTTCCCCACCTACTCTCGTCAGCTCGCTCCCATCAAGGAAGAATACAAAGAAAATTGAACCAATGCTTCAAAACTTGACTATCGAGAACTACGCCCTCATCGACCATTTAGAGTTCCGCCCGGGCCCTGGCCTCACAGTCATCACCGGCGAGACGGGTGCTGGCAAGTCCATCATCATGGGCGCTCTTGGTCTCATTCTCGGCCAACGCGCCGATGCCAAGGCTGTACGCAGCGGCGCCACGAAATGTGTCATCGAGGGACAGTTCGACATTTCCGCCTACGCACTTGAGGATTATTTTCATCAAAACGATCTCGAATACGATGCACACGACACCATCCTTCGACGCGAAATCTACGCCTCAGGAAAAAGCCGTGCTTTCGTCAATGACATCCCCGTGCAACTAACTACCTTGCGCGAATTAGGCGGCCACCTCATTGACATCCATTCGCAGCATCAAAACCTCCTGCTTGGTCAGGACGCTTTCCAGCTCTCAGTCATCGACGCACTCGCAGGCAATCAGGAGGAATATCAGCAGTACCGCACCGCCTACGAACAGTTCAAGACCCTCGACACCCGACTTAAAACCCTAAAAGCACAAGCCGAACGTGATACACGGGAAGCCGACTATATACGTTTTCAGTTCAAACAACTCGACGAAGCCAACCTCATCGAAGGAGAACAGGAGGAGCTTGAAGGAGAACAGGAACTGCTCAGCCATGCTGAGGACATCAAGTCAAGCCTCTGCCAAATGCATGAGGCACTCGATGGGGAAGACAATGCCGTAGTCCAAATGCTTAAGAATGTGGCACGCCAGGCGCATGAGCTGAGCCGCATCTACCCCGACATCACCGAGATAGCCCAGCGTCTCGAAAGCGACTACATCGACCTCAAGGACATCGCCGACGAAGTGGGTGGCCGCTCCGAAGAACTCAACTACGACCCGCAGCGAATGGAGCAGGTCGAGGAGCGCCTGAGCCTTCTATATTCGCTCCAGAAGAAGCATGGCGAGTCTACAGTTGAAGAGCTCATCCAGTTGCGCGACCAGCTCTTCAAGCGAATGCAGCATATCGATAGTAACGACGAAGAGATAGAAGCACTCACCCATCAGCTCAAAACTCAAAGCTCAAAGCTCAAGGTCCTTGCCTCAACCCTCACAACCACGCGCGTTCAAGCAGCAGCCAAGTTGCAACATAGCCTTATCGATCGCGTCACCTACCTTGGCATGCCCAACCTCCGCTTTGAAGCCACGGTGAACCCATTGAACCCCTCGACCTCTTCAGATCCTTTCAAAACCTCCTTCACCCCCACCGGAGCCGACTCCATACAATTCCTTTTCTCTGCTAACAAGAACCAACCCCTTCGTCCGGCAGGTGAAGTGGCATCTGGGGGCGAAATCAGCCGCCTCATGCTCGGCATCAAGAGTCTCGTTGCCTCTGCACGTACCTTACCCACCATCATCTTCGACGAGATTGATACAGGCGTCTCGGGTGATATCGCTGACCGCATGGGGCAAGTCATGAAGGAACTTTCCACGCATCTACAGGTCATCACCATCACCCACTTACCGCAAGTGGCAGGCAAGGGAAACCGTCATTTCCGTGTCTTCAAGGCCGACTCCGATCTGCAAACCATCACTCACATCGAGCAACTCACATCCGATCAGCGGCTCCAGGAGATTGCCCGTATGCTCAGTGGCTCCGAAGTTACTCCCGAAGCTCTGGCAAATGCACGAACACTCATCGCCGAATGACTAAGAACCGACTGATGTGAAAAGCAAAAACTAAAAGGTAAGGATAATCGGGAAGTTACTGCATAGAAGATGATGAGCAGTTATTTCACCAATCCTTCAATATCCTTCTTGTCATAATCGCCGAACCAATCGTGTAGCTTGTCCTGTGCCTTTTGGATGATCTCAGGAGTGATGCAAGTGATAACGACACCCACACACGCGATGAGGGCAGCAAGGTCATCGGAGTAACCGACAATGGGAATGGCATCGGGTATCAAGTCGAAGGGAAGAATGAAGTAACCGAGGGCGCCGTAAATGATGCCCTTCTGCTTCATGGGAGTTGTAGATGCGGTAGCGGTGTAATAGAGGATCAGCGCAAGATAGACTACCTTGATGCCGGCCTTTTTGGCCACTTTCATGATCTTCTGCCACATACCAACTTCTGAGTAGTGCTTTTGACTCTCCTGCAACTGCTTGTCATCGGGGATAATTTCTGCCATAGTCGTAGTATATTTGTTTGTTAATGATTGCTGCAAATATAGGACATATTTCTGAAATCACCAAATATTGACAACGTTGTCAAGAAAATTGTGCGATACAAACATAAAAAAGCACCGGATATCTACTCGGTGCTTTTTGTTTGTGATAATATGGAAGCGAATTACTTCAGCTCGTAAGCAAGGGACTGGAGGATATTCTTCGAGGAGTTGCCGATGAGGAAGTTGAAGCGGCCGGGTTCGGCACGCCAGTCTTTGGCAGCAACGTCGTAGAACTGGAAGGCGCGGTCGTTGAGAGTGAGGGTGACTACCTTGGTCTCACCGGGTTGGAGGAAGACCTTTTGGAAGGCCTTGAGCTCCTTGAGGGGACGAGCGACCGACGATTTGACATCATGGACATAGAGCTGGACAACCTCGGCACCTGCACGCGAACCTGTGTTGGTGACGCTCACGTTTACCTTAACGGCACCTGGGGTGGCATCAACCACCGCAGCATCGTGCATGGTGAAGGTGGTGTAGCTGAGTCCGTAGCCAAAGGGGAAGAGAGGTTGGAACTTCTGACGATCGACGTAGCGATAACCTACTTCGAGACCTTCGTCATAGTAGATGTCCCAGAGATGAACGGTGCTGTCCTGACGCTCGATGCCGGGATAACGACGCGGATCAGCCACACGCTGACGCCCCTGCTTGAGGACGGGAGCATGGACGGCACACTGGTCGAGCGAAGCATACCACGTCATGGGCAGGTGGCCCGAGGGGTTGACATCGCCGAAGAGGACCTGTGCGAGCGAGGTGCCTGCCTCGGAACCGAGATACCAATCCTGAAGGACAGCGGGCACATCGTTAATCCACGGCATGGCCACGGCATTGCCTGAGATGTTGACCACGATGAGACGAGGATTGGCCTTTACAAGGGCCTTGATGAGCTCGTCCTGTCCGTAGGGAAGGGCGTAGTCGGCACGGTCGGTGCCTTCGTTGTCCTGTCCACCGGACTTGTTGAGACCACCGATAAAGATGACCACATCGGCCTCACCGGCCATACAGACAGCTTCGTCGCGAAGCTCCTCAGCGCTGCGCGCGTCGTTGAGGTCCTGACCTGTAGATACACCGTTGTAGGAACCTCCTGGGTCGCCCACATAGCCACGGGCATAGCGTACCTTGACATCGGTGCCAGCCAGACGAGCCTTGATACCATCGAGAGGCACAATCTCGTGCTGCGCCTTGAGGCTGCTGGAGCCACCACCTACGGTCATCATCTTGATGGCATTCTCGCCTACCACGAGGATGTGTTTAACGGAGTTGATTTCCAAGGGAAGGATGGAAGGAGCGTCGTTCTTGAGGAGAACGATGCCTTCGGCACCTACCTGCTGGGCGAGCTGGATGTGAGCCTCGCTGTTGATGGAGCCGAAACCACGGTTGCGGTTCATGGTGGTGCGGAAGATGAGACGTAGCACGCGACGCACCTTGTCGTTGAGCTCCTTCTCCCCTACCTTACCGTCGAGAATGAGCTGACGGTAGGGATTGGCCATGAGATAATTGTCGTAGGCATTGGTGGCACCCATCGAGAGGCCGTCGGTCCATGTGCCGAACTCGAGGTCAAGGCCGTTGTAGATGGCCTCCTGTGTGCTCTGTGTGCCTCCCCAGTCGCTGATGATGGCGCCATCAAAGCCCCACTCACCCTTGAGGATCTCGTTCATGAGATACTGGTTGTGGCAGGCGTGCTGGCCACGGAAAAGGTTGTAACCTCCCATGAGCGTCCAGGCACCACCCTCGCGGATAGCGGCCTCGAACGCAGGCAGATAGATCTCGCGCAAGGTGCGCTCGTCACAGATAGCATTGGATGTGTAGCGCTCATGCTCGTTGTTGTTGAGCGCATAGTGCTTCACACAAACGGCCACACCCTGCTGCTGCACTCCCTTGACATAGCCTACGCCCATGCGACCCGAGAGGTAGGGATCTTCGCCCATGTACTCGAAGCTACGACCGTTGAGCGGTGTGCGGCAGATGTTGACACCTGGGCCGAGGAGGACGGACTTGTTGCGGTAGCGTGCCTCTTCGCCGATAGACTGACCATAGCGCAAAGCAAGGTCGGTGTTCCAGGTAGCGGCAAGACAGGTGAGGGCGGGGAAGGCTGTACACGAGTCGTTGGAGCAACCGGCCTGTTCCCACTCGTCCCAAAGCACGTCGGGACGGATGCCGTGAGGGCCATCGGTGCACCACAGTTCGGGAATGCCGAGACGACCTACGCCAGGACTGGAGAACTTGGATTGTGCATGGATGATGGCAATCTTCTCGTTGAGCGTCATACGCGACAAGGCGTCATCGACGCGCTCCTCGATGGTCTTGCTCTCGTCGAGATAGACGGGCAAGGTCTGCGCTTGGAGGGCTCCTGCAGCGAATAGCGCTGCAAGAATTATCAGATTATGAGGTTTCATTATCTTTTCACTAATTATCATTACTTTTGCCATACACGAACCCAATCGACATCGAGGGAGACGGGGAGTGCGCTTTCGTCAACACCCTGGGCACCGCCCCAGTCGCCGCCCCAAGCGAGGTTGAGGATGACGTAAAAAGGAGCGTTGTAGGGCCAATCGTCGTGGCCCAGACCGCGGTTGTCGTACGACAGCTGTACCTTGCCATCGACGAAGGTGGTGATGTTTTCAGCGGTCCAGAGGATGGAATAGGTGTGGAACTCACCTTCGGCACCTGCGCAATACATCTCGTGAGTGACCTGCGTGCCGTTGGAATGCACGTGGCTGGTGGCATGGAGGCTCGAAGAAACGTAGTTGGGATGGTAGCCTACCTCCTCCATAATGTCGATCTCGCCATCGTCGGGCCATGCGCGGAAGTTGACAGGCATCATCCAGAATGCGGGCCATGTACCCTTGCCCTTGGGCAGACGAATGCTGGCTTCGATGTAGCCATACTGCCAGCCCTTGTTGGCGTGGGCATAGACGCGACCAGAGTAGATCTTGCCATTCTCCTTGAAGCAGTTGATGGAGAGGATGCCACTCTTGACGGTAGCAACTTCGCGTCCACCGGGAGAAGCGACATTGACGTAGGTCTGTAGTTCGTGGTTAACCCAACCAGCATTGGCTACCTGATAGGTCCAGCCGTTCTGCTCGTCGATGGTGCCGTCCTTCTCAAATTCGTCATGCCAGACAAGTTTGAATTCGTCGCCCATAGGGCAAGTAATACTTGGCTTGGTGGCGGCAGCCTGGCTAACGGAGATGAACTCACGCTGGGAGCCAGCCTTGACAGTGATCTGGCCTTCGCGGGCCTCATAGTTGACGTTCTCGGTAATGGTAACAGTAAGGGTTGTGGAGCCAGCCTTTCCATTGGCGGGAGTTACGATGAACCATGTCTCACCATTGGTGGCAAAGGTTGCCCATTCGCGGTCGGCGGTGACGCTGATGCTGGCGGTGCCTCCTTCGGCGGCCATATTGATGGCTGTGGGCGTGGCGGTGAGCTGGATAGTGGCTATTTCGCCACTATTGCCATCATCACCACCTCCGCAGGCCGAAAGGGCCAGCAAGGTGCTCAAAGCGACAGTCAGGATATTCATTGCTTTCATTGTTTTATTTTCGTCATTTTTCCACGGGAAAAGAGAAAAGCTGCCTGACGTGTCCTGACGGGCACATCAGGCAGCGCTCACACACACATATATAACTACTTACACACTATTCAGCCTCCTGGATGATGATGTCCTTGATGGTGACTTCGCTGCCAGCAGGATTGCCTGCGAAGTCGAATACCATCTTGAAGGTCTCGTTGGTGATGTCACCCTTCGAGAGGGCGAGGTCGGTGAGTTCGACTACAGTCTCCTCGTATGCTGCACACGCATGGCGGTCGGCGGTGAGGTAGTTGTCGTCGTTGCCATTCTCGGTGAACTTGACAGTCACGCCGGGCTGATCCTGGTTAGAGTAGAGCGTGAAGCGCATGTTGTACTTCTTGTCGGCACTGATGTCAGCCTTGCCCAGTTCGGTAGCAATGTGCCACTGAGCCTGCCACTGGTCGCTGGTAGCCTCTGGTAGCACAATAGTGTAGCTGTTGCCCTCGACAACGGTCTCGGGATCGGCTATCTGTGCCCAACCTGGAGCATAGTAGAACGAAATGGTGGGATGTTCGCCCTTGAGCCAGAGGTTGCGATCGCCGGTGAGGTCCCAGTCGATGGCCTTCGGACCCTTGTGCTCCTGCAGGTGCATGTCGCTGATGGTGATGACGGTGTTGTCGGCATTGCCACCGAAGTCGAGAACGATCTTCATGTTGGTGATGTCAGTCATCTCGCCTTCGCCACTCAATATCATCGGGAGGTTGACGAGTTCTATCCACTTCTCCTCGTAAGCCGTGAGGGCATGACGGTCGGCGGTGATGAAGAGGTTATCGTTGTCCTCCTGGGTAATCTTGACGGTCACGCCGGGATGGTCGGTGTTGGAGACGATCTTGCAACGGAAATCGTAGGTGAGGTCCTTCGAGAGGACGATGCCAGTGTTGTGGAAACCAGCCTGTGCCATCCATTGATCGGTGGTAGCTGCGGGCAGCGTCCAAGTATATGCATTGCCGTTGATTTCGCACTCAGGATCAGCAATCTGTGACCAACCTGGTGCATACCAATACTGCAGCTCGACGGGCATTCCTTCGAGTATGTTCTGACCCGTCCAATCGACTTGCGGTTGAGGTTCGGGTTCGTCACTCGGAGGAACGATGGTGTTCTTGGAGTGCTCGATGAAGCAGAAGTTCTTGATGGTCACCTCGGTGCCAGCAGCGTTGCCGCCGAAGTCGAGGAAGAGGTCATAAGTGAGACCGCCGAGGTCGATGCCGGGCACGTCGTAGAAGTAGTAGATGTAGTCCTCCATAGCTCCTACCTTGACGCGATCGGCGCAGATGAAGTTGCCATCATTGCCGTCACCAGTCTGCACAAGCTTGACGGTGATGCCTGGGTGATCCTGGGTAGAGGTGATGACGCACGAGAAGTCGTAGTTCTGTCCAGTAGGCACGATGACGTTGTCAAGTGCAGTGTGGAGCGAGAACTGTGCCTGCCACTGGTCGGTAGTAGCCTCGGGGAGGGTTACCTTGACACTGTTGCCATCGAACTCATACGGGAAGTCAGCAATCTGCGACCAACCTGGAGCGTACCAGATCATGTTGAAAGTCGGGTTGGCCTGCTTCCAGAGGTTGTCGGGGCTGTTGTAATCGAAGCCAGCGAAGACAGTCTCATGAGTGGTGGTGAGGATGTACTGCCATGCGATGCCCGGGGCTTCGCTGACGAGTGTCATCGACTTGGTGGTCATGTTGACTACGAGGTAGCGAGGATCCTGCCAGATGGCATCGTTGGCGATGTAGGGGAAGTAGGTCTGGGCAGGGAAGGTGAGGTAGAGGTTGTCACCATCGACCTCGAAAGCATAGGTGGCGCTCATGTCACCAACGGGCATGCTGAAGTCCTCGGTAGCACCAATGGTGTTGAGGGCTGTGGTGCCGTAGTTGACATACATCGTACCATTGGCACCTGCGTGGAAGGTGTAGCGGTAGTCGTCGGTAAACTCGAGGGAATTGTCGTAGAGACCTGTTCCCTTCTTGTCGTCGGGCTGTGCTTTCCACCAACCTGTAGGATCTTCGACCGAAGGACCACAAGCGAGGTGACCTGGTGTCTGGTTATCGACATACCAAGGAGCCTTGCTCAGCATGGTGGTGTAGCGGGTGAAGTCCATGATGGTGTTGTCGATGTGGAAGGTCTTGGTGACCACGCCATCGCTGATGCCATCGCGGCTGCCGATCTGAACATCGACAGAGTAGTCGCCCGAAGAGGCGAAGATACGCTGGAAACCGTTGACGGTGCTGCGTTCAACCTTCTTACCGGTGTTGATGTTCCAAACGGGATACACACCCTTGGCACCCTTGAGGTTGAAGGTGACCTGGTTGATGGACTGATCGACGTTGATCTCAATCATGTCCGCGAAACTGGAAGCCTCGGGTACGCCGCTCTCGTTGAGCCCTTCGATCTCGTCGGGTGAGCAAGCTGCGAGGGATGCTGCCATCAGAAGGGCACTGAATATATATTTGAAAGACATTTTCATAATAGTATTATTTGTTTGGATTAATACTCATTCTGCTTGAGAGCGACATCGGAATCGAGCTCAGACTGAGCGATGGGGATGTACTTCTTGCTTTGCGTCCAAGTGCCTACGCGGCCCTGATCGTTGGGGTTGGTGCCATCGCAGGGAGTGGGAACGAGAACGGAGGTGGCGAGACCTGTACGAACGAGATCCCAGTAGCGCTTGCCTTCGCCCACGAACTCGAGCTTACGCTCGTTGATGATGTTGTCAATAGTGGCATCGACTGCACCCAGACCAGCACGCTGGCGTACCTGATTGAGCAGTGACTTGGCATCGCCAGAGCCTACGCGGAGCATAAGTTCGGCAGCGTTGAGCAGCGTCTCGGCAAATCGGTAGTAACGCAGGTTGTTGTTGTAGTTGAGGTTGTTATCGAAACCTGCATCGGCGTTGTTGGCAGTCTGTGGACGATACTTCTTGAGCCAGATGTGGGTGTCCTGGAAGCGGTTGGTGTATTCCACGCCACGAACGTCCCAGCAGGTGGCATCGCGACGCACGTCGCCAGCCTCGAACATGTCGTAGGTAGCGGTGCGCACGGGGAGGAAGCCCCATCCGTCGGCGCCTGAATTCCAACCGTCGCCACCGGGCCAAGAGTTGGGTGAGATGAGGGTGGGAAGCACGGTGCCACCAATGGCGAGAGGACTACCCCATCCGCGCTCGTTATTGCCATCCTCATAGTTGATCTCCCAGATGGACTCGTCGCACCATTCGCCCGACTCCTCCCAGAGGTTTCCATAGTCGGGGTTGAGGGCATACTTGCCGGAAGAGATGATCTCGTTCATGAAACCGAGGGCCTTGCTGTAGCGGCTCTGGTCGTTCTGGTACATCACCATCTCGGCATACATCATGTAAACCATAGCCTGCGAGATGCGACCGCAGTTAGCGTCGTCCCAGCGCATGGGGAGGACATTCGAAGCGGCAATTGCTTCGAGCTCGACAATGAGCTGGTCATAGACCTCGTCGGCGGTGAGCTGTGGAGCAGTGTAGGGAGCGGTGAGGTTCTCGAGATAGAAGGGGATGTTGCCAAAATAGTGCCAAAGCATGTTGTAGTAGAACACACGGAGGCTGCGTGCCTGCATCTCGTAGGACGACTTGTTGGCAGCGGTCATATCGGGCACATCGTACTCGATGTATTTGAGCACGTCGTTGCAGCGCTTTACGCCACTGTAATCGACGGTCCAGAGTGACGAGAGGGTATTGTTCTCGTTGGCCTGGTAGTTGGAGAGCATGTGCCAGTTCTGCATATCGGCGAGGTTGGAACCACCTACCCAGAAGAGGTCGCCCATGATTTCGGCGTCGATATTGAGTGCGTTGTACTGACCGAGACCCCAGTCGGGCCAATGGATAGGATCGTAGGCGGCAATAAGGGCCTCCTGTATATGTGCATCGGTTGTGTAGTATTCTTCAAGGGGTTCGCCTGACGGATTCTCCACCTCAAGGAACGAGTCGCTGCAAGCCGTCATGGCAAGCGTGGCAGCGGCCATCAGCAGGGCTGTATATTGAGTTTTCATAAGTTTGTTTTCAATTAATAATTAACGAAAATAATTAACAATTAATTAGAATGAAATGTTGAATCCGACGGTCCAAGTGCGAGCCTGTGGATAAACACCGCGGTCGATGCCGAGGGAGGTGCCACCCGAGGCGATTTCGGGATCGAAGCCCCAGTACTTGGTCCATGTGACGAGGTTCTCGACCATACCATAGACGCGGAGACGCTCGACGAAGGCTTTACGTGTGAGCTTGGCGGGGAGGGTGTAGCCGACGCTCATGTTCTTGATGCGGAGGTATGAACCATCGCATACATAGAGGTCGGACACCTGCCAGTTGGTCTCATCGCTGAGTGCGAGGCGTGGATACTTGTCGGACGTGCCTTCGCCGGTCCAGCGGTTGAGCATCCATTTGGGATAGTTGCCGGAATATACGTCGCTACGATAAGTAGCATCGAAGACGTCGGCACCCTGAACACCCTGGAGGAAGATATTGAAGTCGAAGCCCTTCCAGTCGGCGTTGGCATTGAAGCCGAAGGTCCAGTCGGGAGTACCGTTACCAATGTTGGTACGGTCGTCGGTGGTGATGGAACCATCGCCGTTGACATCGACGAAGCGAACATCACCAGGCACGGCATTAGGCTGAATGAGTCCGCCCGAGGCATTGGTGTAGGCACGAACCTCGTCCATGTTCTGGAAGACGCCATCGGTCTTGTAGCCATAGAAGAAGGGGAATGGCTGGCCGTTCTCGGCACGTGTGCCACCACCAGAGATACCCTGGATGCCATCGAAGTTGAGGAAGCCTTCGGTATTACCGAGGTTGATGAGCTTGTTCTTGAGGTAGGAAACGTTGCCCTTGAGAGAATAGTGGAAGTCGCGAACGTGACCCTTCCAACCGAGTTCAACTTCGATACCGCTGTTCTCCATGTCACCCACGTTGCCAAGAGGCTTGGTTTCGCCCACATAGCTCGGGATAGGCATGGTGATGATCATACCGTTGGTCTTTTTGATGAAGTAATCAACGCTGAGGGTGAGTGCATCCCTCATGAAGCCGAGGTCGATACCGAAATCGTGCTGCTCAGACTCCTCCCACTTGAGGTCGGGGTTGGCTATACGATTGGCCTTCGAACCGTTCTGTTTGGTTGCCATGCGACCGAAGAGGACGTTGTTGCCCATCGAGGTGAGGGTGGTGTAGGTGAAGTCACCGATGTTGTCGTTACCGTTCTTACCCCAGCTGTAGCGCAGCTTGCCGATGGAAAGCCAAGCGGGGAAGTTGAAGAACGGCTCACGTACGAAGTTCCAACCGAGAGAGAAGGATGGGAAGACACCGTACTTGTTGTTGGAGCCGAACCGGCTCGAACCGTCGCGACGTACAGTGAACTGGAGCATGTAACGCTCATCGTAGTTGTAGCTGCCACGTGCGAAGAGTGACGAAACGGTGTGGGATGTGTATGGGCCGCCCCAGACGCTGTATTGGACGGTGGCACCAGTGATGTTGCCGTCGGCATCAGACGAGAACTCTATGTTACCTGTCGAATAGTTGATCGACGGCTTGTTGATGTTGACAAGGTTCCAACGGCTGCCACCGATCTCGTCACCCTTCGACTTGAAGGCCGACTGACCAAGGACGATGTTGAAGCTGTGGAGACCGATGGTCTTGTCGTAAGAGAGGACGTTCTCGAGCTGCCATGTGGTTGATTTGGCTGAGAACTGCGAAGCGGAGGTATGTTCCTGCTTGTTGTTACCTGAGAGGTAGTAGAGGCTCTTCACGGCACCATCGTAGCCCCAGAAGGAGAGGTCGGTGCTGTAGGAGAAGCTGTACTTGAGGTTATCCCAAAGGCCGAGGCTGACGTTGAAGTGGGGCACGAACTTGTGGCTCCAGTTCTTGGAAGGATTGATGCAGTCGAGCATGGCGAGTGGGTTGTTCATTTCCTGATAAGCTCCACCATAGCTGGCGATGGTATAGACATTGCCGGCAGCATCGGTGGGCAGGTCATAGTCGGCGTAGGTGGCCTTCATCTGCTCGGCATATCCACCCGAAACGGTTGGGGTGAGGATAGGCGACATATAAAGGGCCGAACCGAGGACGGAGCCGAACTCGGAGTTGGTGGCGATGCCAGTACTGTGAGTGCGCATGTAAGAGAGGTTGACCGAAAGATCGAGCTTGTTGAGGAACGTGCGCTCCTTGGTGGCATCGAGCAGGGTATAGTTGTTGTTGGAGCGGATGGTCAGACGGTTGTAGTTGGACTGACCGTAGTTGCCGCCGACGATACCTTCCTGGCTGAAGTAGCCGATGGAGAGGTAGTAGTTCATCATGTCGCTGGCTCCGCTCACCGAGATGTCGTGATTGACGATGGGGGCATTGTCGTTGAAGACGAGCTCCTGCCAATCGGTACCGCCATTCACGGGGATGGCATTGCCCATGGCATCGGTGAGATGATATGGATCGGCGTAGGGAGCATCCTGTCCGGCGTTGATGTACTTCTCGTTCTGGAGAACGGCATACTCGGTGGCGTTGGCTACATCGCGGTGCTTCCAAGCTGTCTGCCAGCCCCAAGAAGCGTTGTAGTTGATCTGAGCCTTGCCCTTCTTGCCTTTCTTGGTGGTAACGAGGATGACACCGTTGGCGGCACGAGCACCGTAGATAGCGCCCGAAGCAGCATCCTTGAGCACCTCGATACTCTCGATATCGTTGGGGTTCACAAAGTCAAGACCTCCCTCGATGGGCATGCCATCGACGATGTAGAGAGGATCGGAGTCGTTGATGGTACCGGTACCACGAACACGGACACGCGAAGCTTCACCAGGCTGACCAGAGTTAGCGGTAACGTTGACACCGGCTGCAAGGCCCTTCAGTGCATTGTCCATGCGTATGGGAGTCTTGTTCAAAAGGTCATCACTGCTGACCTTGGCGATGGCTGCTGTGACGACGCTCTTCTTTTGCACACCGTAACCAACGACCACAACGTCCTCAAGGAGCTTGTTGTCTTCAGCCAAAACGATGTTCATCTGGGGACGAGCTGCCTGCTCTTGGGTGATGTAGCCCACGAACGAGAACACGAGGGTGGCATTACTTGGAACATTGGGAATCGAGAAGTTGCCGTCAAGATCGGTCACCGTACCCGTCGAGGTACCTTTCACCACGACGCTGGCACCGAGGATGGGTTCACCCATCTCATCTACAACGACGCCGTTCACCGCCATCTGCTGGGCCCAGGCCCCCCATGGTGTGAACAGGATTAATGCAAGGAGCAATATAGCCCTTGTCATCCACTTGTCAGAAGATTTTCTCATGCTAATGATGTTTTGATTAATAATTATAATATGTGTAGAACAATGTTTCGAAGAGAGTGATAAAAGCAGGTATAAACCCTTTGTCACTTTTGACGGTGCAAAGATAGGGCTTATTTCATTATGTTGTACATCAAAGTAATATATATCGGTAAGTTTCCAGATATATGATTCATCTGTTTTTCAATGGATTATATTTTTGTATCGGTAAGTTTTTATTGTACTGTTAGGAATTGCTAAAACGGCCCAATTGGCGCACATAGTCGGCAAAATGCTCTTTAGGCACGATGGCTTTGTTGCGCGTCTTGAGGCGATTGTTATAAACGGTTTGAGGTGAGACGTGGAGGAACTCGGCGATCTTGACACTGTCGGTGATGCCCAGTCGGACAAGGGCATAGATGCGCAGATCGGTGTTGAGCAATTCACCTTTACGGGGTTCGATTCGTTCCTCGGGTTGCAACAGGTTGTTGAAGTCGGTGATAAAGTCGGGGTAGATATGCAGAAAGATGGCGTCAAAGTTTTGATAGAACTCCTTCAGCTCGTCCTGCACGAGATTGGTTTTCTCAGTCATCTGGAGCACCTCGTCGTAGAGCTTCACCTTGGTCTTGCGGTTGATGTTCTTGCGATATTCGTCCATCTTGCTGATGTAATTAGAGCAAAGCGAGAAGACGTAGCCGACATACTCCTCCTTAACATAGTTCGACTCCTGGAGTTCGCGGTTGACCTCGGCCTGCTGCTCCATAGCAGCCTGCAGTTTACGGTTGGCTTCGACGAGCTCGGCATTGGCATGGGTAAGGGCTGCACGGTGTTCACTAAGTTGCTCGTTAGCCGATTCGAGCTGGCTACGACTCTGGCTAAGCTTACGACGCTGACGCCAGCCCATGATGACGGCCACGAGAAGAATGACGAAGAGGATAGCCAAGATCCAAGTGATGGCTTGCTGACGACGCTGCTGTTCAGCCACTCGCTCACGATAGCTGGCCAAGATGTCGTCCATCACACGAGCGATGCTCACCGTGCGCACCAAATTGTTGTAGATGCGCGATGTTTCGAGACATACATTAATATATGTATATGCGCGCGAAAGATCAACTGCGCTCTGGTCCTTCGAACCGAACAAGCCATGCCCACGCCGTGAATCGCGTTGTGAGATATCGTAAAGGACGGAAGAGAGTTCCTCAAGAGAAGCAATATCTTGGTTGGCAGCACGGAGGTCGGCAATACCCGAACGTGCCATGTACTGCAAGTAAAGGTCTTCATTGTCCTGCTCCTGGTACATGCGGGCCAGACAATAGGTCAACATCGCATCGTGACGAGTGGTGAGCTTCAACGTATCAACAACAGGACGGAGAGCAAGGATGGCCTCATGTCCATTGCCCACACTGTATGAGCGCCACGACTGCCACCAGAGGTAGTTCTCGTCGGAGGGTTCCATAATCTGATAGATGGAATCGGTGTAGGTCCACGCCTGCTGTTGATAAGCTTCCTTCATGGGTTCGGACCACGAGTATTGGGCAAGGTGCGAATATAGATACTCTTGTTGGGCATAATAGTCGAGACGGAGACGGCGGTCCAACAGACTCGGCTTCAATCCCTCCAAGGCATTGGTTGCCTCCAGCAACTGACCTGTGGAAGCCAAGATAAAACTACGCTGAATCTGCCATTCGGCCATGCCATAGGCATCACGACGCTGACTGGCAATCTGTAAGTTGGCATCGACCAAGCTCATGGCCAACTCGCTGTCGAAAGTGAAGCACTCGACATAAATCGTACGGTTTAGCTGATATAGTTCCTCGACATCACTCATGCCACGCTGCATGGTCTGCATCTGCTGCAGACGATGACGCTTCTGCTCGTTTATATGCTCGCGCTGCTGCACAACGGAATCCAACCGCTGGAGCCAACGTTCCGACTCAGCGTTATATGCGTATCCCCTTGCACCCACGAGCGAAATGACGAGTAAAGTTAATAAAAAGATGTGCCTCTTGTGCCTCATTTGTGTGTCATAGTATTCATTCGACGGTGCGAAGATACGAACATTTTTCGAGTCAACCAAATTTTCGACTCTTTTTTTGTTATTTTTCTGAAATCACAACTGTCAAAAACCTATATTATTCGACTCAATTTGGATTGACGAAATCTTATTTTTTGTTAATATTTGCACATTTCCGCCCATTTTTTTTCCCAATTGAGAAAATAAATAATAAATTATTACCTTTTTTACGTCAATGAATTGCAAAAATCATTAAAAATTCTCATATTTGCACCTTGGAAAATAAAATCCCTCCAAACAAAACAATGATTGAACGGTTTCTGAATCAGACGGAGTTTTCGAGTTACGAGGACTTCATGCAGCACTACAAGCTTATCGTTCCGGAGCATTTCAACTTCGGCTATGATGTCGTTGATGCCTACGCGGAGGAACAACCCGAGAAGGATGCCATCTTATGGACCAATGACCATGGTGAAGTAAAGCACCTGAACTACCGAGACTATAAAAGACTCTCGGATAAGACTGCAAGTTACCTTCTGACGCTCGGCATTCAGCGTGGCGACACCGTCATGCTCATCCTGAAGCGCCGTCTTGCTTGGTGGATCACGATGGTAGCACTGCATAAGATTGGAGCCGTGGCTATCCCTGCCACCCATCTGCTGACCGACAAGGACATCATCTATCGCTGCCACGAGGCCAACATCAAGGCCATCATTGCCGTAGGCGATGCCGACATCCTGCGCAATGTGATTGGTGCACGCGCGTTCTGTTCGTCACTCGAACATTGTATTTCGATAGGACCAAGGGTACCGCGAGGATGGGATAATTTTTGGAAAGGTCTTTTTGATGCACCCGACTTCGTGAGCCAAAAGGGACAGAATCTTGCCACCGACAATTTCCTGATGTACTTCACCAGCGGCACGTCGGGTGAGCCGAAGATGGTGATGCATGACTACACCTATCCCCTTTCTCACATCCTCACGGCCAAATACTGGCACAACGTACACGAGGGCAGCCTGCACCTTACCCTCGCCGATACAGGATGGGGCAAGGCCGTCTGGGGCAAATTCTATGGCCAAATGATTTCGGGTGCCACCGTTTTTGTCTATGACTTCGAGGGACACTTCGTGCCCGCCAACCTGTTGAAGATGATGCAGGACTTCCATGTCACCTCGTTCTGCGCTCCTCCTACTGTCTATCGTTTCCTGATACGTGAAAACCTTTCGAACTATGACCTCAGTTCCCTCGAATACTGCACTACAGCTGGCGAAGCCCTCAACCCCAATGTATTTTTGGAATGGAAGGAAAAGACGGGCATCATGATTTGCGAAAGCTATGGACAGACCGAGACGACATTGGTACTGGGCACCTATCCCTACGTGAAGCCTGTGCCAGGATCGATGGGTGTGCCCAATCCGCAATTCAAGGTTGATGTGCTCGACAGCGAGGGTAACAGGTGCAAACCCATGGAACACGGACAACTGGTGATCCGCACAGATGAAGGCAAACCCTACGGCCTCTTCAAGGAGTATTACCTCAATCCCACGCTCACCCAGAAAGCGTATAACAATAACATCTATTATACGGGAGATGTAGTCTATTACGACGAAAACGGCTATTTCTGGTTCGTATCGCGTGCCGATGACGTAATCAAGAGCTCGGGATACCGCATCGGTCCCTTTGAAGTCGAATCGGCCCTAATGACACACAAGGCAGTGGTGGAATGTGCCATCACAGGCGTGCCCGACGACATCAGAGGCATGGTGGTAAAGGCTACCATCGTTCTTGCAGCGGAATACAAGCAAAAAGCTGGTCCGCGACTGGTGAAGGAACTGCAGGACCACGTGAAGCATGAGACGGCTCCCTACAAGTACCCCCGTGTCATCGAATTTGTGGATGAACTGCCCAAGACCATCAGCGGAAAGATTCGTCGCGTGGAGATTCGAGAGCATGATTGTCATCAAATGGGTTAGGAGCCCATATATAAGGGAGAAGCGTTTTTTTGACGTGCTAAGATAGCGTTTTTTGTACAAATATATGAATTTAGGTCAGTTTTTTGACCTAAATTCTGTTTTTAAATGAGGTTTCAAAAAAATATCAGTATATTTGCACATCATTACAATCCAAATACCATTACTCATCTATCTTAATTTTAAAGTTATGGCAAACGTTCCCTTTAAGTATGCGCCTATGTTCCAAATGGGCGAAGACAAGACCGAATACCGCCTCCTCACCAAGGAGGGTGTATCTGTGAGCACTTTCGAAGGCCATGAAATCGTCAAAGTATCGAAGGAAGCCTTGACCCTGCTTGCCCAGCAGGCATTCCATGATGTGGAGTTCATGCTACGCCGTGAGCACAACCTGCAGGTAGCCAAGATCCTCCAGGATCCTGAAGCTTCGGAGAATGACAAGTATGTGGCACTGCAGTTCCTGCGCAATGCCGAGACCTCAGTCAAGGGCATCCTCCCCTTCTGTCAGGATACCGGCACCGCCATCATCCATGGCGAGAAAGGTCAGCAGGTATGGACAGGATTCGAAGATGAAGAGGCTTTGAGCCTTGGTGTATATAACACCTATACAGAAGACAACCTGCGATATTCCCAGAACGCTCCACTGAACATGTATGACGAAGTCAACACACGCTGCAACCTGCCTGCACAGATTGACATCGAAGCAGTAGAGGGCGCCGAGTACCGTTTCGTCATGGTGGCCAAGGGCGGCGGCTCGGCCAACAAGACCTACTTCTACCCTATGACCAAGGCAACCATCCAGAACGAAGGCACGCTGCTGCCATTCCTCGTGGAGGAGATGAAGCATCTGGGTACTGCAGCCTGTCCTCCTTATCATATCGCATTTGTAATCGGTGGCACTTCGGCCGAAAAGAACCTTTTGACCGTGAAGCTGGCTTCGATTAAGTATTACGACAACCTGCCCACAACAGGTGATGCTACGGGACGTGCTTTTCGCGATATCGACCTCGAACAGAAGTTGCTCAAGGAAGCCTTCAAGATCGGACTGGGCGCACAGTTTGGCGGCAAGTACCTTGCTCACGACATCCGCGTGATACGTCTGCCACGCCACGGCGCCAGCTGCCCCATCGGCATGGGCGTAAGCTGCTCGGCTGACCGCAACATCAAGGCCAAGATCAACAAGGACGGCATCTGGCTTGAGAAGATGGATGACAATCCGACAGAACTCATTCCAGAAGAATATCGCAACCCAGGCGAAGGCGGCAAGGGCATTGAAATCGACCTCGATAAGGGAATTGATGCTGTGCGTGCCGAACTCACCAAGTATCCCGTTTCTACCCGCGTGAACCTCAAGGGCACCATCATCGTAGCACGTGACATCGCACATGCCAAGCTGAAGGCTCGCCTTGATGCAGGCGAGGGCATTCCACAGTACTTCAAAGATCACCCGATCCTCTATGCAGGACCAGCCAAGACACCCGCAGGCTATCCTTGCGGATCGATGGGCCCGACAACAGCCAACCGTATGGATCCTTACGTAGATGAGTTCCAGGCCAATGGTGCTTCGCTCGTAATGATTGCCAAGGGCAACCGTACCCAGCAAGTTACCGATGCCTGCAAGAAGCACGGAGGCTTCTATCTGGGCACCATCGGTGGCGTAGCTGCCGTACTGTCGCAGAGCAGCATCAAGTCGATCGAATGTGTAGAGTACCCAGAGCTCGGCATGGAAGCAATCTGGAAGATTACCGTCGCAGACTTCCCCGCATTCATCCTCGTGGACGACAAAGGCAACGACTTCTTCAAGCAGCTTAAGCCTTGTGCTGGTTGCACGATCATGTAAGACGTGACCCCTCATAGATTAGCCCCGCACCTTTTCCGGTGCGGGGCTAATATTTTCTAGAGGACTAGATTTTCTAGATAAACCAGAGTTCCTAGAGAATCTAAAGAAACCAAATTTATTTCGTTGTGAGCTTGAGCTGAGCGGGTTTCATGCCTGGGCAACTGATCTTGACGGTAACAGGACCAGCGGTGCGTGTAGAGCGCAGGATACCGAGCATGAAGCCCGACTTGAGCGGCTTGCTGGTAATGTCGGAGGTGAAAAGCAGGTCGGTGTAGTGATCTACATTGTCGAGACAATAAAGCGAAGCCGCACCGCTTATCTCAAAAGAAACGCCTCCTGTAGCATCGAATACTCGACGACCTTTGCTATCCACTGCCCAAACCTTGATGTACTGCAAGTCCATGCCATCGGCTTTCCAGTCATTGGGGGTCTCTGCCTCAGCACGGAGTGCCACAGCACGGCCCGTCGTTTCGATCTGATGACGGGAGACTTCCTTGCCATCGTTGTACCCAACAGCCACCAGCTTGCCTTTAGCAAAAGTCACATCGGGCCATTGGATGATATGTTTCTTGGAGTTTGGCATACCCACATCGTACTTATTAAGGCCCTCGTTGCTCGTCCAAAGGTTGTTCGGCTTACGTCCCAAACTCTTGCCATTGAGAAGGAGCTCCACCTCCTCACAGTTGCTGAAGGTGTAGATGGTCTGCGTAGAGCCTTCAGCCTTGTTCCAGTTCTCGTCAAGACGCAGACTGCCGACCTGTACATCATTCCAATTGACACTTTCGCCTTCGCCTGCATTAACAGCGATGTGGACGAGCGGCTCATTGGGCACAAAGGCGCTCTTGATGAGGTAAGCAGTAGGATAAGGATTCAGCGCCGTGTCGAAGAAAGAGTAGTTCCAGCCCTTCTTGGGCCACTTGTTGGACTCACCCCAATACTCGACAGCACCCCAATAGGCTAGACCGACCATCTTGTCGCGATCCATGTTGAAGAATCCCCAAAGGAACTGCGACGTCTGGCATTCGCTCTGGAACAGTATCATGTCGGGATTATGCTGCAAGTACTCGCTATAACAGTTGCTCTGGTAGTTGAAGGAAGAGACCTCAGAAACCTGAGCCAATTCGGGAGCGACACAATGTTCCATATCGCTTCCATCTGGTTCCTTGCGAAGACCTCCGGCTCGAGAAGGGAACATGGCGACAGTGGTCAGACGCGTATCGTCCCAACGCTTTAAGTAGTCGTTGAAAATGCGATAGGTGGTGACGCCCCAGTCGTTGGTATTGAAACCCGACCAATCGTTGCGCGTCTGGAGTTCATTGCCGAGACTCCAAAGAATCACAGAAGGACAGTTGCGATCACGCTTCACCCATTCGGGAATGAGCTGATGCCATACGCTGGTGAAGGGCTGACGACCACCCCAATAATCATTGTCGCTCCACTTGTCGATAAGCTCGTCGACGACGAGCAGTCCTACCCTATCGGCAATTCGTGTGAACGACTCGCTGTAGGGGTTGTGTGAACAACGTATACAATTATAGCCAAAAGCCTTGGCTTGGAGCATCAGTCGCTCGATACCTCGATCGAAGGAAGCTACACCCAGGCCGCCCATGTCATGATGATTGGCCATGCCCTGGAGAAACACCTTACGGCCATTGAGTTTGAAACCGAAATCCTTCGAGAACTCTATCTTGCGGATACCAAATGTCTCGACAAGACTGTCTGCAGTAACACCATCGGCTATAATCACCACCTCGGCAGTATATAGATTCGGCGTATCGAGATCCCACAGCTGAGGAGTGGCCAACGTCACGAGGTCGAGCTTCACTTCGCTACGCTGCTGATGAGTGAACTGGGGCATTTGGCCTTTCGTCTCGGCAACGACGTTACCTTGCGGATCACGTATGAGGGCCTGAACACTGGCATTATGCTTCTGCCAACCATCCACCTCGACTTGAAGTTGTACAGTAGCAGATTCGGCCGATACTTCAGGAGTCGTGATGTAAACGCCATGACGAGCAATGTGTGTCGGATTCTTTACCTGGAGATATACATCGCGGAAGAGACCGCCGCCCGTGTACCAACGGGATCCCTTCGAAGGTCCTGTGGAAGCATACACGGCCACCACATTGAGCGTGTCATAGCGCAGATACCGCGAGATATCGGCCTCAAAGCCCACATAGCCATATTCGGTCGAAGCCACCTTCCTGCCATTCAAATACACATCTCCATAGAAAATCAATCCTCCAAAGTCGAGGCTCACCCTACGGTTCTTCCAAACCTCGTCAGCCTTGAAGGTCTTGCGATACCAGCCATCGCACATCGGCTTGAAGCCTCGTGCCCCACCAGCACTTTCGTCCCATGGCTGTTCAAACTGGAAATCATGAGGAAGATCGACAGACCGCCAAGCAGAATCATCAAAAGCGGGATTCTCGGCCCCCTCCTGCGTCCCTAACTGGAACTTCCAGTCAAAGTTGAAAAGTTGGTGCTGATAAGCTACAAACTCAGAGACAGGGATATTGGCAACGAGTTTTTGATCTTGCCTATCCACATATTGTGCTGAAAGGGCCATGAAAGTGGCCGCAAAAGCCAGGGTGAGGAGTTGTTTCTTCATCGGAGTATTTTGTAAGGGGATAGTGTGTATGGGATGGATAGTGTCTATAGTAGCTATAGTGACTAAAATACTACTGGGACTATAATTAGCAACTTTCTTGGTCGGCACGAATGAAGTCAAGAAGTCGTTGTACCGCCTCTTCCGCGGGAATGCCCTTCTGTACGCATTGCTTTCCCTTGTAGAGCGACACCAATCCAGGACCGGCACCTACGTACCCATAATCGGCATCGGCCATCTCGCCAGGTCCATTGACAATGCATCCCATGACACCAATCTTCAAGCCCTTAAGATCCTTGGTTGCCTCCTTGATGCGGGCCAAAGTGGTCTTGAGATCGAAGAGGGTGCGTCCACAAGATGGGCAGGAGATATACTCTGTCTTGGTGAAACGTGCTCGAGATGCTTGAAGGATATTGAAGGCAAGTTCTACAAGCTTTTCTGTCGGGAAGTTCACTTGATTGATGATAATACCATCGACGAGTTGATCGATAAGCATCACACCGAAATCGGCAGCCGCACAAAGTTGAACCTCCTCCCACGTTTTGCAGAACGAGTAATCACGGCTGATAATAACAGGATTGACGCAACCCATCTGACGAATGCCAAAGAGGAAAGCACGCCACGCTCCTACAGGATTATGATTGTTGGCTCGGGCTATTACAGGTGTCTGAGGATGCTCGATGAGATATTCGAAAATAGAATCATCGGTATTGAGTTCATCAAGACTATAATTCATCATACCTGCAATGTTGACATCTGCACCGAACTTCGTGCTTCCACAAACACAAACAGGCTGACCATCGCCTAACTTACCGACTCTGGCGGACTTGAAGCGCTGAGGTTCGATTGGATTGTAAAGGTTAAGACCTACATTTGGACCATCCAGGCGCTTATGCATAGCACGCTCTTCGAAATAATGTACCAACTGACATGCTACAGGAATTTCCGCTTCAGGATCTTCGGACAAGGAAACTCGAATGGTATCACCAATGCCATCTGCAAGGAGTGCACCGATACCGACGGCCGACTTTATTCGACCATCTTCGGCATCGCCAGCCTCGGTCACACCAAGATGCAAGGGGAAGTGCATGCCTTCTTTATCCATCTCCTGCACGAGTAGTCGAACGGTACGTACCATGACCGAGGTGTTGGAAGCCTTGATGCTGATAACCACATCGGAGAATTCCTGTTCAACACAAATACGCAGAAACTCCATGCACGACTCCACCATACCAGCGGGAGTGTCGCCATAACGTGACATGATACGGTCGCTGAGCGAACCATGGTTAACACCTAAACGAATGGCGGTATGGTGTGCCTTGCAGATGTTGAGAAATGGAATGAAACGCTTGCGAATCTTCTCTATCTCCTGGGCATACTCCTCGTCAGTGAATTCGAGTTTTACAAAGGTGCGACCTGGATCAACATAGTTGCCGGGATTGATACGGACCTTCTCGACCACCTCGGCAGCAACGTCTGCCACCGAAGCATTGAAATGGATATCAGCCACAAGGGGTACATTGTAGCCATCACGATGAATGCCTGCTTCAATCTCCTTGAGTGCAAGAGCTTCCTTTTTACCTTGTGCCGTGAGGCGGACGATGTCGGCTCCAGCATCGACAATACGTTCGATTTGAGCCACAGAAGCCTCAACATCGTTGGTGTTCGTGTTGGTCATCGACTGCACTCGAATCGGGTTCTCTCCACCGATGGTAATATCGCCCACATGGCATTCGGTGGACTTTCTTCTAATATAATTGTACATATCAGTTACACTTATACTCATACTTGAGCTCTGCGAGCTCCTTATTGGCTTTGACAATCTTCTGGGCCAGATTCTTCTTGTACTCGGCGAACTTCTCAGCCAAGACGGGATCGCCTACAGAGAGAATCTGTACCGCAAGGATAGCTGCATTCATCGCACCATTGAGGGCTACTGTTGCGACGGGGATTCCAGGAGGCATCTGTACCATAGCAAGCAGCGCGTCCAGACCTTCAAGGCTGCCCGTAAGAGGCACGCCAATCACCGGAACGGTGGTGGAAGCCGCCACCACACCGGCAAGATGTGCTGCCATGCCGGCTCCGGCAATGATCACTTTGATGCCACGACAGGCAGCGCCCGTGGCAAATGCCTCAACTTCCTTGGGCGTACGGTGGGCCGAAAGGGCATGCATCTCGAAAGGCACTTGAAACTCGTTGAGAAGATCGGCAGCTTTCTTCATGACCGGAAGGTCACTTGTGCTGCCCATAATGATGGAAACAACTGGAGTCATATGGTCAAATAACTATTAACAATGAATAATTATCAATTGAGAGTAAACAATTGCGATGAAATAGGACAAATCAATTAGAGAACAAGGATGTCAGCAAGAAGCATGGAACAAATACCAAGCAATGTGCCTGCACCTACCTGTCCCAAGGTATGACGTTCCAGATACACGCGGGTGCTGCATACCATACCTACCACAATGATGGCGACAAGAGGCAACCACAGCGGCATCGATTCGGGGAAAAAGAAAAACAGCATCAGGAAAAAGGTAGCTCCTGCAGCATTAGCGGAAGCATGGGCCGAAATCTTCCATTTCCAACTCACTATCCACGCCACAAACGTCAGGATAACCGAACCATAGTAGGGCATCAGTACCCAATCGGGCAGAAATCCTGTGCGAGTGAGAACAATGGCATTGACTAGATAGCAGACGAAGTTGGTAAAGAACGGCACCATACGATCACGGCGGTCACGCAATGCCCAATGACCAATGATATTGGTAACATGCAGAAGGGTGATCACTAAAACGGGCATAATCAACGTGTAGAGGAAAACCATGCCCACAAACCAAGCCTTCACTTGGAAAGGCAATGCCTTCATCGCAGTGAATATGCAGATGACCAAGGCTGTATAAGTAAGTACCAGCAACGGATGAAAAATGTTGCTGATGGACTGAATCAGCCCCTGATAAGGTTTGCGAGGAGCTGCAATCTGCGCCTCCTGCTCCATTCGGATTTGTTCCTGTTGGGTCATATCTCTGGACTATACTTCTTTTCTTAGACGTGCCACCTGATAACCAAGTAACTCACGATATTTGCTGACTGTTCTACGTTCAATCTTGTTGCCCTGTTTGCCAAGTTCTTCGGCCAATGCCTCGTCTGTTAGTGGATGACGCTTATCCTCGTTATCGATGATATTTTTCAACGCTTCCATCACGGCAGCTTGATTGCTGTCAGCAACCGCATTGGTGAACAGGTCCTTTATTCGAACAATACCGAATTCGGTGTCCACATACTTGCTGTTGGACACGCGACTGATGGTCGAGATGTCATAATTACAGCGATCTGCCACATCCTTTTGGGTCATGGGCTTGAGCGTCTCCACTTGGCCTGTGAAGAAATAGGCTCGTTGCATATCGACGATGGTCTGCATCACATCTATAAGCGTATTACGACGCTGCTCAAGGGCAGCTATGAATACGCGTGCATTGTGAATGTTTTCCCTGAGAAATTTGATGCCTTCTCGCTTTTTTGCAATAACCTCCTGTTTCATGTTCGGAGCATCCTTCTTCTCTGCTCCTGAGTCAGCGGTCTTGTCTTCTATACTTTCCTGCAGTTCGTCGAAGAGCCTCTCTTGATCAGCACTGATGCGTACTTG
Source organism: Bacteroidales bacterium (assembly GCA_017618715.1). Classification (GTDB taxonomy): domain Bacteria; phylum Bacteroidota; class Bacteroidia; order Bacteroidales; family UBA3663; genus Liminaster. Next base: position 35,183 of record JAFZTS010000027.1, on the reverse strand, counting down.
GGTGTAATTATCATCATTCAGCGAAACGACCAGCTGTCCGTCCTCATTACGAACTATGAAATCCGGTCGTATCTGCTGAGTCTTCACCTCATCGGTCTTTGCGGAAAAAGGCTGCATGTTACCAGGTTTGGGATTGAGACGGCGAATGACATGAAGTGCATCGACCAATTCAGCATGAGTCAAGATGTTCAAATCCAGTTCAATCCTATCATATCGTTTGTTGGAGAGGTCGTCGAACTTCTGATTGACAATCTTGTAAGCAAGTTGGGCTGCATGTCCTTTGCGTTCTCCCAATTGAAGCAGCATGCATTCGCGCAAATCCCTTGCCCCGATACCACTGGGCTCGAGCTCTTGCTGGATAATATCCACGAGGACGGCCTCAAGGTCTTCGACCGTTGTTTCGTAATGCTGTGTCATCTCGAGGTCATCCACAAGTTCGGCCAAAGGACGACGCAAATAACCATTCTCATCCAGACAATCGACAATGTAACAGGCCAGATAGTGTTCTTCGTTGGAGATGTCGAGCACTTCGATCTGCTTCTTGAGATCGTCGCGGAAAGTATCCGGGTTGGTAACATTGTCAATAGGGTTAAAATCCTCTTCATCAGGGTCAAGATTGCTTGACGTATTTACGGGTTCATCATCATCATTGTCGAAAGCAACAGCATCGCCCCTTTCTTGGTCAGTAATGGATGTATCACCCTCGTCAGTTGGGGAGAGAGTTTCCTGTTCGTTCGTTTTCTCCTCCTCATCACCATCAAATACGCCCGAATCATCACGCTCCGAGCCATTGTATTCGGCTTCAGACGGATCAACAATCTCCAAAGCGACATTGGTCTGAAGCTCATCGTTGATGAGTTGTTCAAGATCGTCGTGAGTTGCCTGCACCATCGTGGAAGTCAAATACTTCTGCAGATTGTGTCTCTGCGAAGTTCCTGTTTTAATAATTTGTGCCATAAAGATTAGAAATTAGAATCGGGGCTCGAGTTGAGCAACTCCTAAAAGACGGTCATATCGAGCTCCTGGAGCGCGATAATAGACATAGATGTCGTATTGATTGCGCGATTCATAATAGTTGCCCTCACACACCGAAAGGGTGGCAGAAGGATTGGTTCCACTTGTGAAATCGGGAGTCCACTCCTGACCACAAAGGAACTGATAATTGTAATGTCCCTGCTTCAAGAGTACCTGACCGACGAAACACTGATACTCGGGATTGTAGTCCATGCGGTATGCATCGGTCAGCTCTCCGTAAGTGAAATCTCCTGTCAAATAGATGTTGCCACTCCCCTTTGGGGGAATAGCTCCCGCCAGCTTGAATTCGGCCCAGAAATATTCGCATTCAGTGGCCTCATCCTCCACATTGTTCAACGCATGAACCAAATAGTGGCCATGCTGGTCCTGATCAAAGCGATAAAAACTACCACTGCGTGCCTGTTGCATCACCAACTCGGCACGATAGAAGGGCGCGAGATAGCGTAACCGCTCGACACCGAATGTCGCGTAATGACGATCGATAAACTCAAAACGACGGAAGGTATTGCCCGCTTCGAAGATAAGGTCTCGATCATGCTCGTACCACGCCTTGCCGGCTTCCATGCGTGAGGGATGAAGTATGTCGCGACGCGTATCGGGACGATGATTTTGCGTCACCACCAGCCGCAGGTCGCTGGCGGGACTCAGGAACGGCAATTTACTCTGGCTCCACGTACACTGCAAGGTCAACTGCTGATGCTCCTGACGGAAATCAATATCGGTGTTACCGCTCACCTCTCCACTCACAAAAGCCATCTGCTCGGTCACACTGAAGCAAGCAATAGCCAACTGCTCATCCGGATCGCTTTCCAAATGGAAGATCACAGCATAATTGCCGCTGATGAGCAGTTGGACATCTTCGTTGGGGAACGCGACGGAATAATGCCAATAGTTGACGAAGGTGTTGAACGAAGGCGAAACTTCGGTAACACGTGTCGGCTGGAACCCATCGATATAATCAAGTTCCGAAAGGTTGTCTTGTTCCCATTGGGCATCACAGTGTATCACCTGATATTGAAGAAAGAGTTCCTCATCAGAGAGAATATCGAAGGAGATTTCGAGGCTCGAATTCTCTGTGTTGTCGATGACGGGAAGCTTTTGGAAGTCGCGGTCAGCGATGACCTGCAAGGTCTTCACATCGGCTGAAAGTGGATGAGTATAATATGCAGAAGCTTGCAATGACATTGATGCCATTGCAAGCAATCCGGTGAATATGTAAACCAACGTCTTTTTCACATCAGGGAAATACTATCCTCACCCGCTGGAAAAGCAATGAGGGAAGAGGCTTACATTACGCCTCTCTCACGAAGCTTAGTCTGCCAACGCCATGCATTGGCAAGAGTCTCCTTGAGAGGCACCTGTGCCTTCCAACCAAGAACGCTGTTAGCGCGACCTGGGTTGCCCCAAATCTTCTCGATATCACCTTCACGACGTCCTCTGATTACAAACGGAACTTTTACGCCCGTAGCATCCATGAACGTGTTGACAAGTTCGAGCACCGATACACCGTTGCCGGTTCCAAGGTTATAATACTCGATCTTATCCTCCGACTTGCCCTGCACCATACGGTCGAGTGCACAGACATGTGCCTTGGCAAGGTCAGTCACATCGATATAGTCACGGATGCAAGAACCATCGGGAGTGTTGTAGTCATCACCAAAGACATTGAGCTCCTTGCGGATGCCCATAGCTGTCTGACAAACATAAGGAAGCAGGTTCTGAGGAACGCCACGTGGGAGTTCGCCAATCTCAGCTGTCGGATGTGCACCGATGGGGTTGAAGTAACGGAGGATGATGGCATTGAAGCCTACACCGGTATGCAGATAGTCCTTGATGATCTCCTCAGCAATCTGCTTGGTATTGCCATAAGGCGATGTGGCAGGCTTGATAGGAGCATTCTCGTCAACAGGGCTCTGGTCGGGCTCACCATAAACGGTGCATGAACTTGAGAAGACAAATCCCTTGAGATGGAAGTCCTCTGCAGCCTCCATCATATTCATCAGCGAAGAAAGATTGTTGCGATAGTAGAGCAAAGGCTTTTGAACAGACTCGCCGACTGCCTTGGATGCTGCAAAGTGAATCACACCGACAATAGGGCCCTCCTTTTGGAAAGCCTGATAGACATCACCCTTGTTGGTGCAATCAATCTGATAGAACGCAGGGCGCTTGCCTGTAATGCGCTCAATACCGTCAACTACTGAAGCCTCGGAGTTGGAGAGGTTGTCAAATATCACGACGTCGTAGCCTGCATTTTGAAGCTCGACGCAAGTGTGGCTGCCAATGAAGCCGCAACCACCGGTTAGCACGATTTTATTAGCCATGTTAAATAATTTAAAGGTGTTTCAGTGCTGCAAAGATAGTACTATTTTCTGAAATATAAAAACATTTTTGCGCTTTTTTTTTGCCGATGATGCTATTTTTCTCATTTTTGACAAATACCTTATACAATAAAAGCGCGTTGTTCACGTTTTATGGTTTGGATACTTTTTCGGATGCGACAAACTAAAGGAAACCATCAGCTGCTCGTGCTCGGTTTGTGCATGGGATGCGCGATACTTTTCGGAAGCTTAGCTTACGGCTATGCTCCCGCAGCTCTGCTTGCGCCAAGTTTGCCACAGGCCCAAGATGTCAACACAAATCTACAGTCAAGCAAGGATGAAAAGGATTCGGTGTATCACAGCCGCTATCCTGTTGCCGCAACCACACCCGACATGGCTCCTGATCTGGAAAAGGCTCATCCCGGCGACCTAAAGACACCCGAAAATGTAAAGACGGTAGTGGAATACGATTGGAAGAACAACCGCTACCTTATCAAGACGATGCTCGGTGAAACGCAGATCGGTAATCCTATACCGATGACGATGCAGGAGTACAGTAAATACACCGAACGTCAGCAGCGAAATGCTTTCTTCCTCGAGCAGTATCACAAGGCCGTTGAGGAAGAGGAAGGCAAGGGGGAGTTTGACTTGCTCGACATGCAGTTCTCTCTCGGCCCAGCCGAAAAACTCTTCGGCCCTGGCGGCATCCGCGTCAAGACACAAGGTTCGGCATCTCTCTCCATGGGCATGAAGCATAACGTTGTCGATAACCCGACGCTTTCCGAACAGGCACGCGACCAGTGGACATTCGACTTCGACGAACAGATACAGCTCAATATGAAAGCGTCCATCGGTTCGAAGATGTCGTTCGACCTCAACTACAATACACAAGCGACTTTTGACTTCGATGCTACACAATTCAAACTTGCCTTTGCCGGCGAAGAGGATGATATTGTTCAAAATCTGGAAGCTGGCAACGTGTCGATGACTACCGGCAACTCGCTGATCTCGGGAGGCGCTTCCCTCTTCGGCATCAAGTCACAACTGAAATTCGGCAAACTCAACATCACAACACTCTTAGCTAAACAGGAATCCACTTCGAAGACCGTGTCGTCTAAAGGCGGTGTGACAAAACGCACATACGAGATTCTTCCTACCGAGTACGACGAGAACCGCCATTACTTCCTCGGACATTACTTCCGCGACACCTACGACCAGAACATGGAGAAACTCCCGCTCATCTCCTCTGGCATCGAGATAACAAAGATCGAGGTATGGATGACCAACAAGAGGTCTTCCTACGACAATGCGCGCAATATCCTCGCCTTTGCCGATCTTGGCGAGAGCAATCCCGACGAGATGCAACATCCCGAATGGGCTTCCTCCGCAGGCACAAGTGCTCCGGCCAACGGTAACAATACGCTGTACTCAACCCTGCGCGATAACTATCCTGCCCTGCGCGACATCACACTGGTATCGAGCACCATACCGACAATCGCTATCCCTGGTTCGAGCGGAATGATGGAGAGCGGTGCTGACTACGAAAAGATCGAGTCTGCCCGTTTGCTGTCCAGCTCGGAATACTCGCTCAACTCCGCTCTCGGTTACCTCTCCCTCAAGACGCAGATTGATGATGACTGCGTTCTTGCCGTAGCCTTCCAATATACCAAGGGCGGACAGACCTATCAGGTCGGCGAATTCAGCACCGACAATTCGGAAAACACGTCAAAAACCCTCTACGTGAAATTGCTGAAATCCACCGCAGGCAATCCGGAACACTCCATCTGGGATCTTATGATGAAGAACATTTACTCGTTGGGTGTTACTAACCTGCAGCAGTCCAACTTCACCATGCAGATTCAGTATCTCACCGACTCGGTCGGTGTCTATACCAACTATATCAACGAAGGGCCCATTGCACAGCAGCTTCTGATCAAGGTGATGAACCTCGACCAGCTGAACTCCAACCAAGAGCGCCACCCCGATGGACAATTCGACTGGGTAGCCGGTTACACCGTACAAGCATCGAACGGACGAATCATCTTCCCCGTTGTCGAACCATTCGGCAGTCATCTGGCCAAGAAACTGGGTAATGACCCTGCCCTCGTCTCTCGTTATTGCTATTCGAATCTCTATTCTCAAACACTGACAGATGCCGAACAGGATGCCGAGCACAACAAGTTCCGAATCAAAGGTGACTATACAGCTTCGAGTGGTGCGGAAATCAGTTTAGGAGCAATGAATGTGGCACGCGGTTCCGTACGCGTCACTGCAGGCGGTACCACGTTGACCGAAGGGTCGGATTATACCGTGGACTACACGATGGGCATTGTCACCATTCTTAACGAGTCAATCATCGAGAGCGGCACTAATGTCAGCGTCAGCCTCGAAGACCAGTCGGAATACTCGCTGCAACGCAAGACGATGATGGGCCTTGATATGCAGTATGATTGGTCGAAAGATCTCACTTTCGGTGCCACCGTCATCAACCTGAGTGAAACACCATTGACACGAAAGGTTTCGATGTCGGAGATTCCAATCAACAACACCATTTACGGTTTTAACTTCAAATGGAACAAAGACTTCATGTGGCTGACCAACGCTGTTGGTGCCATCCCATGGATCAAGGCCACCGCGCCTTCAAATTTCAGCATCCAAGGCGAATGGGCCCAGCTTGTTGCAAGTCATAGCAGCGAGATTGGCGACAACGGATCAATCTACATTGACGACTTCGAATCCTCCGAGTCATCGAAAAACCTTGCTGTGCCCACACTTTGGCAACTCGCCTCTACTCCAGCCAGCATCGATGGAAAGGATGTGGGTGGCTCCCTTTTCTCAACTGCCTACAACGATCGGCGTGCCCACATGGCATGGTATCGCATCGATAATCTCTTCACTTCGCAGACAAGCAACCTAACCCCTGCACACATCAAGAATGACCTCGTCCAACTCTGTGATCCACGTGTGCGCCAGGTGACATTCGAAGAAATCTATCCCAACAAGGAACTCGAATATGGCGAGACTGGCATCCTCGACGTCATGAACCTCAGCTATTATCCTCGCGAGCGCGGACAATATAACGTCAGTGCATCACGCATGCAGAGCGACGGAACACTTGTCGATCCGCAAGGAAACTGGGGCGGCATGATGCGTGCAATGGATGTGACGAATTTCGAATCGGCCAATTACGAATACATCGAATTCTGGTTGATGGACCCATTCATCGAAGTTGAAGGTGACGAAACCTGGCAACCCAACGACGAGGGAAAGCTCATCCTCCAGCTCGGTGAGATTTCGGAGGACATTCTGAAAGACGGCTACAAATCGTTCGAGAATGGACTGGACATCAACGGTGACCTGTCGGCCATCAAGGAAACCACTTGGGGACGTGTTTCTACACGCACCTCGACGGTTTATGCGTTCGACAATTCCTCATCGTCTCATGCAGCACAGGATGTTGGTCTCGACGGATTGAGCACTACCGACGAAGCGAATTTCACGACCTATCAAAACTACGTGGATTCGATTCGCCAGATTGTTACTCCCGATGTACTCGCCACTTGGCAAAACGATGCCTATTCACCCATCAACGACCCTGCAGGTGACAATTACCATTACTTCCGTGGCAGCAATCTCGACGACAACAATGTCTCGATCCTGAATCGCTACAAGCACATCAACGGAGCCGAGGGCAATGCCCCATCGACCGCCGACAGCCAGGAGTCCTACAGTACTGCTTATAAGAGCACGCCCGACGTCGAGGATATAAACTCAGATAACACGCTCAACGAGAACGAGCGATTCTATGAATACGATATCGAAATGGTTCGCGGACACATGAATCTGGCCGAGAACAAATACCTTGCCGACATCAGCACCCGCCAAGTGCGTCTGCGCGATGGTCTGACCCATGAAGTGAAATGGTATCTGTTCCGTGTGCCTTTACGCTCCCCCGACCGCATGGAAGGAAACATCAGCAACTTCAAGTCCATCCGCTTCATGCGAATGCTCATGACAGGTTGGAAGGAGGCCCAAGTGCTCCGATTGGCGACCCTTGACCTTGTGCGAAGCGATTGGCGCACCTATTCCAACGACCTGTCTGATCCGGGATATCCGCAAAGCAGCGATGCCCTGCTCGCCTCGAGCACCGTAAACATCGAGGAACATTCGGGTTCGCTGCCTGTCAACTACGTATTGCCACCAGGCATTTCTCGTATCGTCACACCAGGCACCAATGCCGTTCAGCAAAATGAACAAGCACTTGCTCTGAAGATCACCAACCTGGATCCCCATGATGCCAAGGCCGTGTATAAGAGCTCTGGCCTGGACCTTCGTCAATACGACAACTTGCAATTATTCGCTCACATGCATGCCAACGCCGGCGAGGAAGAAAAATTGCAGGATGGCGACCTTGCAGTGTTCCTTCGAGTAGGCTCGGACTACAAGGACAACTATTACGAGTATGAAGTGCCGCTGCACAAGACTCCTTCCGGCACATACAATAATAACTCGTCGAGCGACCGACTCCTCGTCTGGCCCGAGGACAACATGATCAACGTGGAACTATCGAAGTTCACAGCGTTGAAGCGCGAACGCAATGCCAAGAAAGAGCAAGGTTACGAAGGCGTAAGCTATACCCTCGAATACTCCACATTTGACGAAGACAATAAGTCGAACCGCATCTCGGTGAAGGGTAATCCCTCGCTCGGCGAATGCACGGTGTTCATGATTGGCGTGCGCAACGTAGGACGCACCACCAAGTCGGCCGTCATCTGGGTTAATGAGCTGCGTACCGATGGCATGGACGAAAGTGGAGGTTGGGCAGCACGCGGCAACGCTACCTTGCGCATCTCCGACCTTGCCACCATCAATGGATCCGGCTCATATACAAGTGTCGGATGGGGTACCGTAGAACAATCAACAGCTGTGCGTTCGCTGTCGAAAGACTACGAATACAACATTTCGGGTCAGACCGATATAGGCAAGTGGTTGCCCTCGCAACTTAAGCTGAATGCACCTTTCTACTATAGCTACTCCAAGTCGGTAAGTACCCCAAAATATGACCCCTACAATGAGGACCTTACCGTCGATGAAACGCTTGACACCTACCCCACTGATCGTCAGAAAGACTCCATCAAAGCCCTTGTCCAGACCACTGCAGAAACTAAGTCATTGTCGCTGACAGGCGTGAAGTTCGATGTTAAGTCGAAGCACGCAATGCCATGGGATCCTGCCAATGTGACGATGGGTTATTCACAGAACAAGCAGACCGCTCACGACCCCACCACGGAGTACGAGTACAACAACACGTACAAAGGCAACATCAACTACAACTGGTCGCCTTACTTCAAACCTTGGAAACCATTTGCTTCCAAGACGAGCAACAATACAAGAGGCAGCGCTAATGCTCGTACGAACAGAAATACGCAAGAGCAAAACAGAGGCAATGCCAGTGGAAGTAGAACGAACACCTCGAACAGCAAGGCTCCTTTCAAGAAACTGAAGGATGACTTCCAGTTCAACTGGTTGCCTAACAGCATCTCCCTCTCGGCACAAATCAACCGCACCTATCACGAAGAACAGCTGAAGAATATCGAGACCTACGAGTCGGATTTCACCATCCCCGTCTCCTACACCAAGACATTCACTATGCTGCGTCAAACCAGCATCTCATGGGACATCACTAAGACCCTGAAGGTCAACTTCCAGTCGGCCTCCAATGCGCGAATAGACGAGCCTGATACCCCCGTCAACCGTTATCTCTATCCCGATGAATACGAACGCTGGAAGGACACCATCTGGACACAGATATGGAAACTCGGAACCCCCGTCGATTACAATCAGTCATTCGACGTCTCTTGGAATATTCCGATCAACAAGATAACATGGACCGACTGGATCAACCTATCGGCCAAATACAAATCTACCTATCAGTGGAATCGTGGCACACAGATCGACGAGGAGACTTCGACCGGTAACACCATACAAAACAATTCACAATGGCAGATCGACGGCAAGTTCAACTTCGAAACGTTGTACAACAAGTCCAATTTCCTGAAAAAGGCGAATGACAAGTTTAAGGCGCAAAAGAATACCACCAGCAACAACCGCAACCAAGCTAAAAACAACAACAGGAAAACGCAGAACAATACAAAGCCCAAGGCCAAAAAGGACTTCAAGCAAGTCATCCATCTGGCAGGCAACGACACGACCATTACCCTCAAGCACGGCCTGGATACCCGTCGCATCATCCTTTCTGCAAAGGATACAGAAACCGAACGCACCTATCCTCTCAACTTCAAAAAGGTTGACCGAAACAACATCCAAATCAAAGCATCAGATAGTGTGACAATCGAGGTTGTCATCAAGGCAGACAAACCCCTCGACGATGAAACATGGTACAAGTCGATGCAGGTTGCCTCACGCATCCTAATGGCTGTACGCAGCGTCCAAATCGGATATAAGCAGACACAGGACACTTATCTGCCTTATTTCATGTCGAACGTGGGTGACTTCTATGGCCAAGGGCCGAGCGATGCGGGACTGGTACCTGGAATGGGCTTTGCTTTTGGTTTCGAGAGCGGAGAATCGTTCACCGAAAAGGCTGCACGCAACGGCTGGCTCATTGTCAACGATTCGCTTACTTCGCCGGCTGTCTATAACTTTACGAAGGACCTTTCCTACTCTGCAGTCCTTGAGCCTTGGACCGGGCTGAAGATCAACATCAACGGTACATGGAAGAACAACGAGCGCAAGTCCAACCAGTTCATGTATCCTGACCTTCCCATTACCCGTTCAGGCTCGTTCCAGATGACTACCATTGCAATAGGTTCCAGCTTTGGAGGCAATGATGCTGGAGACAATTATTCAAGCGAGGTCTTCCACCAGTTTATCTTGAACAGAGATATCATCTATCAGCGTCTCCTTTCAAAATATGCCGATGCCGTGTTCCCATCCGAAGGCGGATTCATCAGCAATATGGACAACAAGGACTTTGCAGGCAAGAATGTCGTCACCTACAATCAAGAGACGGGACTGTATGAACAAAACTTCGGAGCTTCTCGATTGAATTCGAGCGATATTCTTGTACCCGCTTTCGTGGCAGCCTATTTGGGTGGCGATGCGCACACAGTCAGCCTCAACCCGATTCCCGACATGTGGAAGGCTTTACCCAACTGGAAGATTTCCTACGACGGTCTGCTTCAACTCTTCCCGAAGCTCTCAAAGTGGTTCAAAACGATACAGTTGAACCATGCGTACAACTGCACCTACGCCATCGGCAATTACCAGACCTACACCAACTATGTGGAATTGGAAGAAGGCCTTGGCTATACGCTCGATGTCACCAACAACTGTCCATTACCATCTTCTGAGTTTGATATCGGCACCGTTACACTGACCGAAAGCTGGGCTCCCCTTGGCGGCGTGAATGCTACCCTTGTCAATGGCCTTACCGTGCGAGGAGAATACAAGCATACACGTTCCGTTTCGTTGGCGATGTCGAGTGCACAGATTACCGAAAACGTCTCAAAGGACATGACTTTCGGCCTTGGCTACAAGATTGCCAACTTCAACCAAAAGATTGGTATGCCCGACGGCAACCAAAAGGGTGTGAGCCATGACCTCAACCTGAAGTTTGACATGACCTACAAGAACCAGATGTCCCTGCTCAGAAAAATCACCGACGAATATACGCAGGCCACCTCGGGCAACTCAGCATGGTCCTTCAAGTTCTCGGCCGACTACCAATTCTCGAAGATGCTGCAAATGAAGCTTTACTACGATCGACAGGTCAATACGCCCCTCATCTCGACCTCTTATCCTACTGTCAACAGCAATTTTGGCATGACTATGACCCTCCAACTCACACGCTAAAATGCAAAACATGGGGGGCACAAACGACGCTAATGATATAAATCGGACATATTTCGCCAAAAAATATGCCCGATTTTTTTGTTACATTATAAATAATGAGTATATTTGCGCGCGAATTTTATCGCGTACAAAGCAACAAAAACAAGATACATTCTATGAACATTTCCTACAAGTGGTTGAAAGACTATCTGAAGTTTGACCTCTCCCCCGAGGAGACTTCGGCAGCACTTACTTCCATCGGTCTCGAAACAGAAGGTGTTGAAGAGATCGAATCCATCCGCGGTGGCCTTAAGGGCCTTGTCGTCGGTCAAGTTCTTTCCTGTGACGTGCATCCTAACTCTGATCACATGCACGTCACCACCGTTAATCTTGGCAATGCAAAGTGGGTTGCCGACGCCTACGGTTCGCTCTGCACGAAAGACGACAACGGAAACACCATCGCACAAATCGTTTGTGGCGCACCCAATGTGGCAGCTGGCCAGAAGGTCATAGTAGCCACTCTCGGCACCACTCTTTACGACGGTGATCAAACCTTCAACATCAAGAAAGCCAAACTTCGCGGCATAGAGTCAAACGGCATGATTTGTGCAGAGGACGAAATCGGTGTAGGCACCGACCACTCTGGAATCATCGTTCTTCCCGAGGACACACCCGTCGGCATGCTCGCTTCCGAGTATTATCACCTTGAAAGCGACTACCAAATTGCTGTTGACATCACTCCTAACCGTATCGATGCAGCTTCGCACTTCGGTGTTGCCCGTGACCTCAATGCCTATCTCGGAGCGCATGACCTTCCCCATGTGCTAACCAAGCCATCAATCGAAGAATTCGACAAGGTTCATGCAGCCGATAAAGCCCTCAAGGTGGACTATCATCCCATTACCATCAGGGTCGATAATCCCGAGGCATGTCCACGTTACTCCGGCCTCACCATCGCGGGTGTAACAGTGAAAGAATCTCCCGAATGGCTCAAGAACCGGCTCAAGGCCATCGGTCTGCGTCCCATCAACAATATCGTTGATATAACCAACTTCATTCTCTTCGAGACTGCTGTTCCCATGCATACGTTTGATGCGGACAAAATCAAAGGAGGACAGATTGTGGTTAGAACCTGCGCCAACGGCACTCCCTTTGTCACGCTTGACGGACAGGAACACATGCTCTTGGATACCGACCTCATGATTTGCAATGCCGAAGACCCGATGTGTATCGCTGGCGTCTTTGGAGGTCTCGAATCCGGCACAACCGAGCACACAACCAACGTTTTCCTTGAGTGCGCCTGCTTCCATCCGACATGGGTTCGCAAGACGGCACGTCGTCAGCAACTTTCAACCGATGCCTCCTTCCGTTACGAGCGTGGAGTTGACATCAACAATATTCCCTACGCACTTCGTCGCGCAGCCCTCCTTGTCAAAGAGCTGGCAGGTGGTACAATCGTAGGCGATATCCAAGAGGTTTATCCTTGCAAGAATGTTCCTGCGGTCGTCAATCTCACCTATAAGCGTGTCAATACGCTTTCGGGCATTAAGATTTCGCCCGAAAAGGTGAAGGATATCCTTGGACTCCTTGAGATGGAGATTCTCTCGGAGGATAATGAGGGTTTGAAGATTCAGATTCCCTCTTATCGTGTGGATGTCACCCGCGATTGCGATGTCATCGAAGACATCCTTCGCATCTACGGCTACGACCGTGTGGAGCTTCCTGGCACCGTACGAACCAGTGCTGTAGGCAGGACTGCAACAGATGTTTCCAACAGCTTGCAGCAGGTCATCAGTGAACAGCTCACAGGTGCTGGTTTCAATGAGATCTTGTGCAACTCACTCACTGCCGAGGTATTCTACGAGGGTCTTGAGACCTATCCTCAGAGCAAGCTCGTCCACGTGATGAATCCCCTTTCCAGCGACCTCAACGTGATGCGACAGACGCTACTGTTCGGCGGTCTGCAATCCATCAGCCGTAACATCAACCACAAGTCGCCCAATTGCCGTTTCTATGAGTTCGGCAACACTTCGTTCTACAATGCCGAGAAACAGGCAGTAATCAATAATCAGGTAGCAAGTGGTGAGAAGACGGCGCTTGAAGTTCAACAGGAGGGTCGTGCGCTTGCCGGCTATTCCGAGGAATCACATTTGGGACTCTGGCTGACAGGCAATCGATATCAAGGTTCATGGGCGGTAGCCGATGAGAAGGCAACCGTTTTTGAGCTAAAGGCTGCTGTGCTCAATATTCTGAAACGCCTTGGGCTCAATATGGCGCTCCGCCAGAAACAATTCAACTCCGACATCTTCGCTGTAGGTCTTGACATTACCAATGCCAAAGGCAAGGTGCTTGCCACTCTCGGCATCGTTTCGAACAAGATCCTTAGTCGTTTCGATATCGATCAGGAGGTATGTTATGCCGACCTTAATTGGAAAGCTCTCATGAAGGATGCCGCCAAGGTGAAGGTAGAACAGCAAGAGATTGCCAAGTTCCCACCCGTGAAGCGCGACCTGGCTCTCCTCGTTGACAAGAGCGTACAGTTTGCCGACATCGAGCGCATCGCCTACGACACCGAAAAGCGCCTTCTCAAGAGCGTTACCCTCTTCGACGTTTATGAAGGCAAGAACCTCCCTGCCGGCAAGAAGTCCTACGCAATCTCACTTATCCTTCAGGATGCCGAGAAGACGTTTAACGACAAGGCCATCGATGCCACCATGCAGAAGTTCATCAAGATGTTCGAGACTAAGCTCGGTGCATCTCTCCGCTAATTTTTTCAGAAAACATAAATCTAAAATTATAAAACCCTAAGATAATAATAGACAAAACTATGGGAAGAGCGTTTGAATATCGCAAAGCACGCATTATGGCGCGCAACAGCAAGAACAGTAAGATGTTCTCGAAACTCAGCAAGGAAATTACCATGTGCGTTAAGGCATCAGGCCCAGATCCAGACAACAACAGCCGTCTGCGCACCCTGATTGCAACCGCCAAGTCGGCAAGTATGCCCAAGGACACCATCGACCGTGCTATCAAGAAGGGCAGCGACAATGATTCCGGCAACTATAAGGAGCTCACTTACGAAGGATACGGCCCATTCGGTATCGCTATCGTCGTGGAGGCTGCCACCGACAACAATACCCGTACCGTTGCCAATGTTCGTTCCTATTTCACCAAGTACGGCGGCACTCTCGGCACCTCCGGTTCATTGAGCTTCCTCTTCGCTCACAAGTCTGTCTTCACCGTGAAGGCCAAGGAAGGCGTTGACATGGACGAACTCGAGCTCGAACTGATCGACTACGGTGTAGATGAGCTTTACTTCGACGAGGAAGAGAATACCATCACCGCTTATGGCGAGTATGAATCATACGCCCAGATGCAGCAGTATTTCGAAGAGAACGGCTTCGAGATTGTCAGCGCAGAATTCGTACGCATTCCCAACGATACCAAGGAGGTTACTCCCGAGCAGCGTGAGACGTTGGACAAGCTCCTCGCCAAGTTTGACGAGGATGAGGATGTGACCAACGTATTCACCAACATCAAGGAGGAAGACGAGGAGGAATAAGACCTCGCTTCGCTTGCGATTGTTACTCCCATTCGCGCGTACATTTATTTATAATTTATGTCTATTCAACTACAAAAGATACAGGAATTAATCAAGAATCGCGAAACTGCACGCCTCGGCGGTGGTGAGAAGCGTATCGCTGCCCAGCACGCCAAAGGCAAGCAGACTGCTCGCGAACGTATTGATGCGCTGGTCGATCCGGGTTCGTTCGAAGAGACCGACATGTTCCTTGTCCATCGTTGCACCAATTTCGGCACCGACAAGTCACACCCGTTTGGCGACGGCGTTGTCACGGGATCTGCCACCATCGGCGGACGTCTGGTCTTCCTTTATGCCCAGGATTTTACCGTCAGCGGAGGATCGCTCAGCGTCACCATGGCCGAGAAGATTTGCAAAATCATGGACATGGCCATGCGTGTTGGCGCTCCATTCATCGGCCTAAATGATTCAGGTGGTGCTCGCATCCAGGAGGGTATCGCGTCGATGGCCGGCTTCGGAGAAATCTTCGAACGCAATATCCTTGCTTCGGGTGTCATCCCGCAGATCTCCTGCATCATGGGTCCCTGCGCAGGCGGTTCGGTCTATTCTCCTGCCCTCACCGACTTCGTGCTGATGGTCAAGAACACGTCCTACATGTTCCTCACCGGCCCCAAGGTCGTCAAGGAGGTATTGGGCGAAGTCGTTGATCAGGAACAGCTCGGTGGTGCATCGGTTCATGCCACCAAGTCGGGTGTTGCCCACTTTGCCGCCGAGAACGAGGAGGAAGCTATCGAGATGATCCGTCAGCTGCTCAGTTATATCCCCCAGAACAACATGGAGGAGGCACCTCGCATCGAATGCACCGACCCTGTGGACCGAATGGAAGATTCCCTCAACGAAATCATCCCTGAGTCAGCCAATCAGGCTTACGACATGTACCAGGTCATCGCCTCCATTGTTGACCATGGTGAAATGTTCGAAGTGCATGCCGGCTGGGCCAAGAATATCATCGTAGGTTTTGCACGCATGAACGGTCAGAGTGTCGGCATTGTCGCCAATCAGCCCAGAGTGATGGCAGGTTGCCTTGACTCGAACGCTTCTCGCAAGGCCGCACGTTTCGTACGTTTCTGCGATGCATTCAACATTCCTCTTGTCACTCTCGTTGACGTTCCGGGCTTCCTTCCCGGAACCGGTCAGGAGTACAATGGTGTGATTGACCATGGTGCCAAGTTGCTATATGCTTACGGAGAATCTACCGTTCCCAAGGTTACCGTCACCCTCCGCAAGAGTTACGGAGGCTCGCATATCGTGATGAGTTGCAAACAGCTTCGCGGTGATGTCAACTACGCATGGCCTTCGGCCGAAATAGCCGTCATGGGCTCAGGCGGTGCCGTCGAAGTACTCTATGGCAAGGAACTCAAGGCTGCCGAGACTCCAGAGGCAAAGGCAGAGATTATCCAAGAGAAGAAGGCCGAGTATGAGAAACTGTTCTGCAATCCTTACGATGCAGCAAATAAAGGCTATATCGATGACGTTATCGAGCCTCGCAATACTCGATTCCGCGTGATTCGCGCCCTTGAGAAGCTTCACAACAAGCGTGTCGAGAATCCGGCCAAGAAGCATGACAATCTGCCGCTCTGAGGATTCATATCAATTAATCGCAAATGAAGAAAACTTCAATCATCGCCGCTATGCTTACCAGCCCAGCCTCAGTGCTGCTGGCGAGTAATGCGGATAACTTCGCCCAAAACGATCCCATCGGCTGGATGATGGCCATCATCTCCATGTCGGTGGTCTTCAGCGCGCTGCTCATCCTTTTCTTGTGCTTCAAGTACATCTATCCCATTTTCGCCCTTTTCGGTCTGAAGATGATGAAGTCGGCACATCGCAAGAAACAGTTTGAACAGATTACCGATCGGCGTGCCCAGATGCAACGCAATATGAAGGTAATCGAGAAAAAAACCGGCAAAGCGGTCGATGACGTTGAACTTGCGGCAGCCATTGGCGTGGCGCTCTTTCTCCACGAAGATGGTATGCATGACCGTGAGTCGAATGTTCTCACCCTGAGGCCGAACAACAGTGCTTGGACAGGGGCGGGCAACAATCAGAAACGTTCGCCAATACGTCGTTTCTAATATTATTTTTCTGATGAAGACATATAAATTGAAAATTAACGGCAACGAGTATGAGGTTGTTGTAAAAGGTGTCAACGGGCAGGATGTCGATGTGGATGTCAACGGCAAGTCATTCTCTGTTGTGCTTGACGACGCAGATAAGGCAGACCGTCCCAAGCCTGTCATCGCACGTCCTTCGACAACGACATCTGTTGCCTCTCCAGCTGCAACTCCGACTCCACAACAGGCTGTCCACGCTGAAGGCGCTACCAAATCTCCACTCCCTGGCACCGTCCTCAGCATCAACGTTAGTGTTGGCCAATCGGTCAAGGCCAACGATGTAGCCATTGTCCTCGAAGCCATGAAGATGGAGAATAACATCAACTGTGGACGCGATGGCGTAGTTAAGGCCATTTATGTGCAGAAAGGGGACAATGTCCTCGAGTCGGCCGACCTCCTCCTCGTCGAATAATAAATGAGAATCAAGCGCATATATACGTTCATGCTGCAGACTTTTCTGCCGCTCTTCCTCATGACGTTCTTTATCTGCCTCTTCATCGTGTTGATGCAGTTCCTATGGCGTTATGTGGGAGATTTGGTAGGCAAGGGATTGGGCATCGACATCCTTGCGCAACTTTTCTTCTACGCCTCGCTCACCTTTGTGCCGATGGCTTTGCCGCTAGGTATCCTCTTGGCTTCATTGATGACGTTTGGCAACCTGGGCGAAAGCCTTGAACTATTGGCGATGAAATCCTCGGGCATCTCTTTGCTCAAGATTATGAAGCCACTGACCGCCTTCATGGTGGTTCTGGCCGTCGCCACCTTTTTCTTCCAGGACCGTGTGCTCCCATTGGCCAATACGAAGATGTATTCCATTCTGATTGGCATCAAGCACACCTCCCCCGAGCTGGAGATTCCCGAGGGAATCTTCTACAAGGAGATCAACAACTACAACATCTACGTTGATCACAAAGACTATGATACGGGAATGCTTCACGGTGTAACCATCTATATTTTCGATGGCTCCAACATCGAAGACGCGACAGTTACCGTGGCCGACAGCGCCAAGATTTCCATGGCTGAAACCGGCAAGCACCTCAAACTGACCCTCTGGAGCGGACAGCAGGTGGGCACCTTCCGCCAGGGAACAGGCAACAGTTATCAGCAACAGCAGAAGCACCCCAAGTATCGTCGCGAATCCTTCTCCATGAAGGAAGTATATATTCCTTACGACAACGGATTCGACACCGACGAAGAGTCTATTTCCGACCGTCATGTCGGCAAGAATTTGGCTCAGCTGTCGCATTCGGTGGACTCCCTCAACCAACGAATTGATTCCATCAACTACGGATATGGGAAGAAACTGGTACGCAGCATTTATTACACCAATGTTCGCGAGTCTGTACGTGACGACTCTGCATATTTTGCCGAAAAGACCGAAAAGCCTCAGAAGATGGTGATCGACCTTGATAGCATTTACGCTTCACTGACACCGGAACAGATGGAGAAACTGACCGACAAGGCGACGTCTCGTGCCAAAAACGTCATCCAGACCTTCGCCATCCAGCGCGAGATGCAGGCCTTCGAGCAGAAGAACGTGAACTATCACGCTATCGAGATGCATCGCAAGTTCACTCTTTCCGTGGCATGTCTGTTGTTCTTTTTCATTGGTGCGCCTCTCGGCGCCATCATCCGCAAAGGTGGCATTGGCATTCCAATCATAACCGGTGTACTCTTCTTCATCTTCTACTACATCATTGACAACACCGGGTACAAGGCAGCAAAAAATGGCTCCATGCAACCGTGGTTCGGCACCTGGCTCTCTTCGATGGTCCTTGCTCCCATTGGCCTTTGGCTCACATGGCGCGCCGTCAACGACTCTCCACTCTTCGATTGGGACACCTATAAGATCCGCTTCGCCCAGATCATGCGTAAAGTGATGCGTCGCAGCCGTCCAATCCTGGAGTTCGCCAAAAAGCATCGCGAGCAGAGAAGCACCCATAGCGCATTCTTTGGTCGCCGAACCCGCAAGAGAAACAATCGTTCAAACCCATTCTCATAAGAATAAATAATTTACAAAGAAACTTAAGGTATTTGTATGGAAAATGTATCAGCACGCCTCCGTGCGTTGTCGCCATCGGCTACACTGGCCATGTCGCAGAAAAGTCAGGAACTCAAGAGTCAAGGCCTCGACATCATCAACCTGTCAGTCGGCGAACCGGACTTCTTCACTCCTGACCATATCAAGGAAGCTGCAAAAAAAGCTGTAGATGACAACTTCTCGTTCTACACTCCCGTCCCAGGTTATCTGTCCCTTAGGGAGGCGATCAGTCGCAAACTAAAGAACGAGAATGGCGTAGATTTTTCGCCCTCACAAATAATTGTAGGCAATGGCGCTAAACAGGAAATCTGCAATGTCATTCTATCTATCGTTGACAAGGGTGACGAGGTAATCATCCCTACTCCGGCATGGGTGAGCTACTTCGAGATGGTCAAGTTGGCCGAAGGCGTCAACGTGCCATTCCTCTGTAGCCAGGAACAAGACTTCAAGATTCAACCCCAACAGCTTGAAAGCCTCATCACGCCGCGCACCAAGGCATTCCTCTTCTGCTCTCCATCCAATCCCACCGGAGCTATTTACAGCAAAGAGGAACTCGCGGCACTCGTAAAAGTCCTCGAGAAGTATCCAAGGATTATTGTCATTGCCGACGAAATCTACGAACATATCACCTACTGCGGTCAGCCCACTTCCATCGCTTCCTTCCCTGAGATGAAGGATCGTGTAGTCATCATCAATGGCGTTTCCAAGGCTTACGCTATGACCGGTTGGCGTATCGGGTTCTGCGCTGCACCCGGATACATCGCCAAAGCCGTCAGCAAGCTCCAAAGCCAATACACCTCCGGCTGTTCCAGCATCGCCCAAAAGGCTGCCGAAGCCGCTTATAACGGGCCGCAGGATTGCGTCGAACTGATGCGTCAGGAGTTCGAACGTCGTCGCGACCTCATCTGCTCGCTGGTTCAGGAGATCGCGGGCTTCCGTCTTGATAGGAAACCGAGCGGTGCATTCTATATCTTCCCCGATGTCAGCTCTCTCTTTGGAAAGAAGACTCAGGATGGGAAGATGATAGCCAATGCTGACGATGTGGCAATGTACCTGCTCGAAGAAGGACATGTAGCAGGTGTGAGTGGTGGATCCTTCGGCGATTCGTCATGCATCCGATTCAGTTATGCGACATCTCAAGACAAAATTGCCGAAGCCATGCGTCGCGTGAAGGCTGCAGTACAAATACTCAGCTAAGAAACATCGTCTTTCTGAAGTAACAAAAAACAGTAAAACAAATTAATACATGCTCAAATTAACCAAATACGTCTGTTTAGCACTTTGGGGACTCTTCTTCCTCGGCATTTTGGTCGGAGGAGGTGTCTTATGGGCCATCTCCAACGGATACATTGGTGAAATGCCTTCCATCGAAGAACTTGAGAACCCGCAGAGCAAGTATGCCACCATCGTATATTCGGCCGATTCCGTTGAGCTTGGACGTTTCAGTCGTGCCAAGGAGAACCGTGTCTTCATCAACTACAACGAATTGTCACCCAACCTGATCAATGCGCTCGTAGCTACCGAAGATGCACGTTTCTTGGATCATTCCGGTATCGATATCAAGGCGCTCTTCCGTGCAGTATTCAAGACCGTCCTGCTTCACCAGCGTTCGGCAGGTGGTGGTTCCACCATCACCCAGCAGCTTGCCAAGCAGGTTTATACCAAAGAAGTTGCACAAAATATCTGGGAGCGTGCCATGCAGAAACCCATCGAATGGGTCATTGCGGTCAAGCTTGAGAAGCTTTACACCAAGGAAGAGATCATCAACATGTATCTCAACCATTTCGATTTCTGCTACAACGCTGTCGGCATCCGTTCGGCTGCCCGCATCTATTTCGACAAACTCCCCTCCGAACTTGACGTCGATCAGTCAGCCATGCTGGTGGGCATGCTGCAGAATCCCTCGCTCTACAACCCTATTCGCCGCCCCGAGAAAACCAAACAGCGCCGTGCCGTCGTTCTCAACCAGATGCTCAAGACGGGTTATCTGTCCGAAGCCGAGTACAATGACTACAAGGAGCGTCCTCTTCTTCCCCAAGTTGACAAAGACGGCAACTATAAGCTTGCCCACTCGGCCGACCACAAGGAAGGCTTGGCCCCTTATCTGCGCGAGTATCTTCGCAAGATCATGCGTGCCAACAAACCAAATCGCTCACGTTATGCATCTTGGCAGGAACAGCAGTTCTACGACGACTCCCTTGCTTGGGAAACCAACCCGCTCTATGGTTGGTGCAACAAGAACAAGAAACCCGATGGCTCGCACTATGACCTCACCACCGATGGACTGCGTATCTACACCAGTATCAACTCCCACATGCAGCAATATGCTGAAGATGCCCTTGTCGAACATCTTCGCGACAACCTGCAACCTGCTTTCAACAAGGAAAAGAAGAATCAGACCAATGCGCCCTATAGTCGCAAGCTGACCGAAGAGGATGTGAAGAACTCACTGTCCCGCGCCATGCGACAGTCCGAGCGCTACGTCACCATGAAGTCAGGCGGATACTCCAAGGAAGAGATTGAGAAGGCTTTCCAAACGCCTATCGAAATGAAACTTTTCTCTTGGGAAGGGGAAATCGACACCATCATGAGCCCCTGGGATTCGCTTCGTTGGCAGAAGCAGTTCCTGCGTGCCGGCTTCTTATGCATGGATACCTTAGGCTATGTGAAAGCGTACGTAGGTGGTCCGGACTTCGAGTTCTTCCAGTATGACATGGTCACTGCGGGTCGCCGACAGGTAGGTTCTACCATCAAGCCTTTGCTCTACACCTTGGCGATGGAAGAAGGCCGCACTCCTTGTGACGAAGAGCTGAATACACAACCCGTGCTTTACGATGCCATCGGTCGTCCCTGGACGCCACGCGATGGTGGCAAGGGCCGTGTAGGTGAAATGGTTACCCTGCGTTGGGGCCTGATGATGTCCAACAACTGGATCTCTGCACGAGTGATGAGCCGCATGACGCCCGAGCACTTTGTCGATTTCCTCCATTCGGCCGGTGTCCGTAATCACCTCGATCCTGTTCTTTCCCTCTGTTTGGGTTCATGCGACATCTCTGTCGAAGAGATGGTAACGGCATACTCAGGCTTCCCCGGACGTGGTATGCGCAGCCAGCCGCTCTATGTCGTATCCATCTGTGACAACTCCGGCATGGAATTGGATCATTTTACTCCTGTCCGCAAGGAAGTCTTCTCGGCCGAAGCATATTACAAGATGCTGCCTATCCTTCGTGATGTAGTTGACCATGGCACCGGTGGACGTGTCCGTTCCCGCTACGGGGTTACTGCACCGATGGGTGGCAAGACCGGAACAACCAACGACAACTCCGACGGCTGGTTCATGGCCTTCACGCCCGGTCTCATCGGCGGCACTTGGGTTGGTGGAGAGGAGCGCACCATTCACTTCGACCGCACTGCTGAAGGCCAAGGTGCATCTATGGCTCTGCCTATCTGGGCACAGTTCATCAAGCGCGTGCTTGCCGACCCATCTTTACCGTATAGTTCCACGGATACGTTCTACTATCCTTCAAACTACAACCCCTGCAGTACCGAAGGTTTGCATGAACAATTCGACGAGACTCCCGAAGCTGATAGCAGCTTCTTCGATTAGCATTTCCCATAAATCATTTCGGTGATTTATACAGTATTCATATTATTAACCATTAATCAACAATCTGCTCTATGAAAAAGTACTTTGCAGAATTGGTCGGCACATTCGTGCTTACCCTTCTCGGCTGCGGCACCGCCGTTAGCCTCAACTGTGGCATTGACACTGCATCCGTAGTCGGTACTGCCCTTGCCTTTGGTCTTGCTGTTGTTGCTATGGCCTACACCATTGGCGGCATCTCCGGTTGCCACATCAACCCCGCTATCACCCTGGGTTGCCTCTGTGCTGGCCGTATCTCCGGCAAGGACGCTGGCATGTACATGATTTTCCAAGTCATCGGTGCTATCCTCGCTTCATGTGTTCTCTATCTCTTGGTTTCCACTTCTCCCGAACTCGCTTTGGGTACCAAGACCGGTGCTAACGCTTGCGCAGGCACAGTTACCAATGGTCTCATTGCCGAAATCGTGCTCACCTGCATCTTCGTGCTCGTAGTACTCGGCACCACCGATGCCAAAAAGGGTGCTGGCAACTTCGCCGGCCTTGCCATTGGTCTCTCGCTCGTACTTATCCACCTCGTAGGCATTCACTACACCGGCACCTCTGTGAACCCCGCTCGCTCCATCGGCCCAGCTCTCTTCGAGGGTGGCAAGGCTCTCAGCCAGCTCTGGGTATTCATCGTTGGTCCATTCGTAGGCGGCGCTCTCGCAGCATTCATCTGGAAGCTTATCGGCTCTGACGACGACAAATAAATAATACTATAACCATGCCCTGCCACTTTGCTGGCAGGGCATTTCCTTACTATGAAGAAAGATATCAAGCAAATTGTCCTCACAGGCGGTCCCTGTGCCGGAAAGACCACCGCACTGGTGCGCATCAACGAGTATTTGTCCAATCTCGGCTACAAGGTATTCATTGTGCCCGAAATACCCACCATGGTCACTGCCTCAGGGTGGAGTTATCTGACCAATAATCACGATTTCTACTACGAGGGCGAGAAGATCATCCTCGAGCTCCAGCTGGAGATGGAGGACAAGATGCGTCGTCTGGCCGAAACGTGTACCGAACCCTGTGTCATCGTCTGCGACCGCGGAGCCCTTGATATCTCAGCCTACATCTCGCCCGAGATGTATGAAGAACTTTGTGCATCTTGTCACACCAATGCCGATGATCTGCGTCATGGCGGTCGTTACGATGCCGTGCTCCACCTCGTTTCTGCAGCCGACGGTGCTGAAACCTTCTACACCACGGCCAACAACGCCTCTCGTTATGAGAAGGCCGACGAAGCGGGGCTCAACTTGGCACGCGAACTCGACAAGAAGGTCATTCAGGCCTGGACAGGCCATCCCCATCATCGCGTCATCGACAACCGCAAGGACTTCGAACAGAAACTCAATCGCGTGCTCTACGAAATCAACTCAGTCCTTGGCTTGCCACAAGCCATCGTCGAAGAGCGCAAATACATCGTCGAACTCATCGGCGAATTGCCGACCGACTGTGTCGAGAGCTACATCCAGCAGACTTATCTCTCTTCCGAACCCGGTTCTGAGGTACGCATCCGTCGCCGTACATCGGGTAGCCACGTCATTAACATCCACACCACACGCCGCCGCATCTCGACCAACGAAGAAATCGTCACCGAGCGTCAGGTGTCCAATGCACTCTACGAGACTCTTCTCTTACAGGCCGACCCTTATCGTCACACCATCAGCAAACAACGCAAGAGCTTCGTCTTAAACGGCCAGTTCTTCGAACTCGATACCTACGAGACACCGCACGAAGGCCTGATGATCCTCGAAACCAAAGGCATCGCATCGCACGCAGACCTCCGCCTACCGCCGTTCCTTCGCATCGTCAAGGACATTACCGGCGACATGAATTATTACAACTACAATTTGGCTTTGCGCAAATAACATAAAAAAGTATCGTTCCACGAGGACGATACTTTTTTATATATAAGGAATCGATACTACAAGCTTATCAGGAACTGCTCGCCCCACGGCACCAGCAGATCGTGTCCTTGGGGATTGAGATGGGCACGATCGCGGGGGTGCTGGAAATACTGCCGACGGAACTCCTCATTCTCCACCTCGATGCCGCTCGTTGTGGCAGCGTTGAGGAAGGGGAAGCCATGACGCTCGCAGGCCTCTTGGATGGCACGTATCACAACGGGGAAGCCTTCGTAGGACAGATTCCATGGCGACACGACGGCAATCTTGGCATTCGGATATTTATTGCGCAATCCCGTATAGAATTCGTCGAGATGTTTGAGGAAGGCTTCCAGCGAATCCTTGCTCTGGGTCACGAAGTACGCATCGTTATGACCTGCCACCACAAGCACATAGTCGGCATCATCGACCATATCGGCATAACGCACATAGAGCGCCTTGCCGAAGTTGCGGTTCGTGCGGTCGAAGGCGATGGCACCACCATTGCGACCATAGTTGTTATAAGTCATCCCGTGCTTGGCAGCCACCTTGTAGTGCCAGGCATTCTCAAATGATTGCAGGTGGTTCTGCACATAGCTGTCGCCGATGATGTTGATGGTCTTTCCAGCTAAGGGGTCGGTCTTTATTGGCTCGATGGTGATGGGACCGCCGTAGGGATTGAAATCGCACAATAGGTCGTCGCCCTTCATAATCAATGGAAGGTTCTTGTCGTCCTGTACTGCACGATATCCGAAAATCTTTTTTGCCGCCTTCGTCCCTGGTTTGGGCATACCACTCACCTTCAAAGTCAGTTTCTCAGAAAAGAGCACAGGATCCAAGTTCAACGAGGACGTCACAGTGATGATACCTTTCTTCATCACCACATCAAGTCGAACGGCATCGCGTTCGGCCACGTAGGCACCCACTTTCGCAAAGGTCTCTGTCCAGATCGTATCGCTCTTGTACGCCAGTTCGCGGAACAAGTCCCACAGGATCCACGGCTCCTCCCAACGGTCCCAGGCCGTATAGATGCCATGACTCATCGTTACGCCCCAAGCTCCCTTGTCAATCTGTTCCCTGAGCCATTGTCCGACGCTCTCACGCGTCTGATGTGAGTTGGCCTGTCCCAATCCGAACTGATACTCACGATTGCAGATCCTGCCCTCCAAGGTGGCCGCTCTCACGCGGTCATCCACGGCATTATACGGATAGATGAACGTGACAGGACGCTTCCCCGTCTCCTTTTCTATGGCCGAATCGTTCCGGGCAATCTCCATGTGCAACGAATCGTCGTCCAATTCCGTCAGATGGGGATGCGACCACGAGTGATTGCTCAACTCATGGCCCGAACGCACCAACGAGCGACATTCCTCCCACGTCATACGCGGAGAATAATGGTCATCCAGGTCGCCAAGCACACTTGCGTTGATGGCAAACGTCGCCTTCAACGCATATCGGTCCAAATGTGGGGCAATGAGCGTATAATCTTCCTGCACGCCATCGTCGAACGGCAGACTCACCGCACACTGCCGATCCCCTTGGAACCGTGCCACACTCACTTCTTGCGCCGTAGCAAGCATACCCACCGAAAACATAGACATCAGTACATAAATGCTTTTCATATTCATGATAATTACATGATAATTCGTGTTCTAATCACGCCGCAAATATAAAAAGAAAAAACCAAAACGCCAAAAAAATCAGCGGAAAGGTGACTTTTCCGCTGATTTTTTCTCATTGAAGTCGGCTCTTCTCCTCGTTTCCTGCACCCGTTCCCCTATACTTCGAACGTGTTACGTTGAAATTGTACGTCAGGGTGATGCCCACTTTTTGCGTGTATTGATATACATCCTGCACCGTCTTTCCGATGTCATAGTAGGTGGTTGCCTTGGTCCTGGCGGTGCGGAAGATGTCGTTGGCGTAGAGCGTGCACGATAACCGTTCCTGCCAGAAACTCTTCTGAATACGGGCATTCACCATGAAGTTGCTGCCGCGATACATCATTCCCCAGTGATTGCTGCCCGAATAGCCGACGTCAATCAAGGCCTTTGCCGTCGCGCCCATGAGGAACCAGCTTTGCAGACCTGCCGAAAACTCGGGCTTGTTCAACTTCTTCGGTGCTCCATAAGCCTCGGCATCGAACATCTGCTGATAGTAGTGCAGCGTGACAGTGGGCTGCCAGAACCCGAACTTGGGCGAAGCCACGAGGGTGGCATAGACACGATCCTGATGATCGAAGTTCACCGTCTGGAAGATGCCAATCTCCTTCTCCTCGTCATACACCTTGACGATGTGGGTAAAGAAGTCTTTCTCGCGTGTGAAGCCTGTCACAAAGTTCAGCCACGAATAGGTCAGGTTGAAGTCGATGCTCTGGCGAACCGAAGGACGAAGCAGCGGATTACCTCCCTCATAGAACATACGGCTGTCATAGACAATCACGGAGCTCAACAGTCCATAAGGCGGACGGGTGATGCGCTTGCTATAGCTCAACTGTGCGCCCCATTTGTCCTTATGCCACGCGGCCGAGAGGTTCGGGAACCAGTCGTTGTAGGTGCGACTGGGCTCAGCCTGCCATTCGCCGAACGAACTATAGTCGGCAGCCACATGCTCATAGCGCAATCCTGCATTCACGTACCATTGTCCCAACTGCATCTCATATCCGGCAAAGCCCGCAATGTTCTTTTCCTTCATCTCGTTGTCAGCCTCAGGAATGATGTTCTCCTTGTTGAAGTTGTTGCCGTGGCTCTGGGTTGAAGTAGCCTCCGAACCCACAGTCAACATGCCTTTCCAGATGGGATAGGTCAGCACCAGTTTCCCTGCCGCCATCGTATTTTTCTCCTTGCTAATCGTGGTGATAGGGCGATTACCCATCTCCACACTATACTCCATCTGGTCGAGATCGTTCTCCGATTCGCGTCGCAGCAAAGTAGCATTCAGGTCGATGCCCAGCTTCCCCGCCTTTCCGACATAATAGGTGTTCAGTTCCCACACGGGTTTATCGAGCTCCTCGATATCCGTCAACAGGTTGACGTCGCCATAGAATGCACCGTTTTTCAGATAGTGCTGCGTCATATCGGTCTTGAACTGGTTCGAAAGATTCTTTTTCGATGAGAAACTCAATCCGACGGAATGATCTGCATTGAAATCGTAGCTCAAGCCTGCCTTGTACTGCAGCTCCGTCCAGACACTCCTCACGGGTATAAATGCCTTAACATCGAACACATCCTTTTTGATGTGCAACTCCTGATCGATGTCCTCGTCATTGCTGTAGTGGCCGTAGTCGAACGCCACGTTTGCAAAGGCTTCCAATCCGCCCGTACGGTACTTCAGTGTCAAGTCGTCGTAGTTGCTCCACTTGTTGTTGCGCGTAGTCTCGCTATATGCCTGCACGCTGAAGCCATCGCCCTGAGTCTTGAGCGTCTTGATGCGAATCACGGCATTCACCTCGGCATTGTATTGCGCACCTGGGGCAGTGATGACATCGACATTCTTGATGTCGACTGACTTGAGCTGTTTCAGCTCTTTGGTGTCGTTCACCTTCTTGTTGTTGATGTAGATCTCCGGTTCGCCTTTTGCCAGGACGGTGAATTCGCCATCGCGTCCCTGTACCAACGGAAGCATTGAAAGCAGGTCGTCGGCTGTCCCCACGTCATGCAGGATCGAGTGCTCCACCTCTACCGTCACGCCGCCCGTTGTCATCTTGTATTGCGGCATCGTGCCCTTCACCGAAACATTACCGATCGTGTGGGGTTCGGGTTGCAGACTTATGGTCCCCATATCCTCCTCTGTGCAAGTCTGCCAAATGGTTTTGTAACCAATGTAGGTGATGCGGACGACAACTTCCTTCTGGTCGATCGGTATGACGAAGATACCACTCTCGTTCGAAACACCTCCGTTAAGCAGGGTGGAATCCTGGGGATTGAGCACAGCGATGTTGGCCAAAGCCAAGGGCTCGTTATTCTCGTCGGTGACGACGCCTGTGAGATGCCGATTGGATTTCTGCACACATTCCACATAGATCTCATGATCCTCACGGTTTACGGTCATTCGGATGGGATAGAATCCGATCATTTGGCGGATGGCCTCCGGCAAGGTCTTGCCCTCGATGCTGGTCGTGACACGGAAGTCCTCCAGATCATTAAACAGGAAGTTGATTGTATAGTTCGACTGCTCGTCATTCAGTTGACGCAAAGCCTGGTCGAGAGGCACATTATTAAATTCGCGCGTAATGCGCTGGGCCTGGATTGTGAAATAAACAACGAAACAGGCCATCATGCAAAATAGTCGTCTCATAGTTTATTTCACAATTAGCTGGTTATCCTTAAGTTCCACAGTGATGCTCTCAAAGAGGTTGAGCCGACGCAAGGTGGCATCCAGCGAATCATGCTGTTTCCATACGAAATAGAAACGAAGCTGACGGATTTCGTCATTCTCGAATACCACTTCCTTGCCATAATAAGTGGCAATCTGCTGAAGCATCTTCTCCAACGGAATGTTGTCGAACACGACCAGTTCATCGGCAGCATCGGCTTCCAATCCTTCAGATTCGACCGACGCAGGTGTCGTGGTAGTGGCCTCCGATTGTTCAATCACTGTTTCATTGATCTTGCCACCGATCATCCTCACTACATGAATGGCCGCAAAGGTCACACCTGCCATCAGGAGGATTCCGACGACGCTGGCAGCCACCTTGAAGAACCATCCCCGCTGGGGACGATCCATTTCGGGAGCATGTTCTCCTACAAACTTCTTCCATTCCTCATCGACGGCGACGTCTTCCTCGTCAACCTCGCGTTTCACGAAGGCACGCTTCGTCAGTGCCAGCTGCTCCATGAGCTCAGCCAGCTCCGGATCTTCGGCAAGCATTTTCTCTATCTGCTCGTCGGTGTATTGTTCCGGGTGCTCCTGCATTGATAGCAGAAGATTGATTTTGTCCTGTTTCATAATGGTTATCGTTTTACTTGTTCTTTACTGAAATACTCTTTGATGCGTTGCAACGACTGGGAAAGATGATTATACACCGTGACCTTGCTTACACCTACCTCTTGTGCCACCTCTTCGTAGGACATTTCCCGAAGGAAGCGTAGCCTTAGGATTTGTTGGCTTAGCGGAGGCAATTCCCGTTCGATGTACAGCATCAGCCGATCCAAGCGGTCATCCTCGTTGCGGGTGGCGGTGCGGTGTTGCTTCAACTCTTGGGAAAACAGTTTCTCCACCTGTTCGCGCACCGACTTGTGGCTGAGGACATCGAGACAACGGTTGCGTACGGCCATCATCAGGTAGCCTTCCATCTTGTCGGCTTGCACAACTACATCGCCTCGAAGCAAGCGCACAAAGACATCGCTTACCACGTCTTTGCTTTCGTCAGCATCATATAGTATCGTCCTTGCTAGACGATACATCGCAGCATAATGCTGACGGAATAGGGTCTCTACTTCTTTTTTTGTCATATCAAGACTTTTTTACTTCAAAGACGATTCAGCGAACCGAAAAACTAAGCAGAACGATAACTTTTTTTGATAGTTCAATATTTTTTATGATTTTATTTGGCAAATATACCGTTTTTTTCGTTAGGATGGTATGATTCTACGTGTTTTTCCATGCATGAAACCATTTTTTGGCTTAAAAACTTGTAGAAATGTGGTTTTATAGTTATTTTTGCACAATCAATCCAACAACCAAATAGATTATGGCAGAACATCTCGAAATATCTTCTGGATGCAAACGCGAGAAGTATGAAGCGCTGCTTCCACAAATTGAGGCAGTCGTAGCAGCCGAAAGCGACCCGATCGCCAACATGGCCAACGTGGCCTCCATGATCCACGAGACCTTCGGGTTCTGGTGGACCGGATTCTATCGCGTCATTGATGACATGCTCGTCCTTGGTCCCTTCCAAGGCCCAATGGCATGTACCCGCATCCACAAAGGTCGTGGCGTATGCGGCACGGCTTGGCTAACCGACCAGACGCAAGTCGTCCCCGACGTTGAACAGTTCCCCGGTCACATCACCTGCAGTTCTGCATCCAGAAGCGAGATTGTAGTTCCTATTCACGATGCAAACGGCGAAGTCACAGGTGTCCTCGACATCGACAGTGCCGAACTCAACACTTTCGACGAGACCGACCGCATCTATCTAGAACAAGTCGCAAACCTATTTCATTAATCCCAAATCGCGGCAAGCATCATAACGCGCGAGAAAATGCTGTATGATGTAGAAGAAAACTCAGCACGAAAAGCAGAAAAGCCATTTCAAATCGCGGGATGTCCCCCAAGGGAATGGAGCGGACATGCCACGAAAAGAGCATGTCCCCATGATGCACGGAGCGGATATGCTCGAAATGTGGCATATCCCCCAAGGGTATGGAGCAGACATGCCACGAAAAGAGCATGTCCCCTTAGTGCGCGAAGCGGATATGCGCAAATTGCGGCATATCCCCCAAGGGTATGGAGCGGACATGCCACGAAAAGAGCATGTCCCCTTGGTGCACGGAGCGGATATGCGCAAAATGCGGCATATCCCCCAAGGGTATGGAGCGGACATGCCACGAAATGAGCATGTCCCCTTGGTGCACGGAGCGGATATGCGCAAAACGTGGCATATCCCCCAAGGGTATGGAGCGGACATGCCACAAAAAAAGCATGTCCCCCAAGGTTCTCTGGGGGACATGCGGCGAAAAAATATACTGAAGGCGCAGCACACACGATGCCGCGCCTTCAGTTTTAGAGGATATAGCGAGGAAGGACTGATGTTCTATTTTTCTATGTGGAAATTGGTCAAGTTATATTTGGGAAAATAGTTATGCATCAGTTCCTCCGAGGTTTCGGATGCTTATATTTCATATTGCTAAGTATAATACCTTTACTATTTATCAATCCTTTAAACTCGTTTTCGTTATATGGACCTTCAGTTGTAAAGTCTATTCCGCCTGTCTTACGTTCATTTTTTATAACTGAAACGATATAATAATGGGGCTGAGCAGCAGTATCATTAAAAGAAACACAAGCACAACTATCCGTCCAGTAGATATCCTGAATGCCATCTTCATCTATGACCTCGGTTATCCAGCCAGATCCATCTTGATGATTCCAGTAAAAATACGTTGTAGAATTGGCGTACAATATGCAGAATGGGCTGCCTTTTAGTGTCTCGGTATCCTTGTACCAATCTCGCCAAAGAAGGAATAAGACAGATATAGCAAAAGCTATAGTAATCCATTTAAAGATTTTCATACACTTAAAATTTATTGGATAATATAAACCTGATAAGTATTACCAAAATATCTATTGGCTTTTCTATCATGAGGGGGCAAACATGGCATCCTCTGGTCAGAGAGACGAGTTATTGTCTTCTGCTTTTTGATAGATTCTTTTTGGGTCTTGTTTTCAAGAAAAGTAATCTTCCTATGAGAAGCAGCAAAGCCAAGGATGCTACGCAAATTAATCCTTGTTTTAGAAACTTATTATTAATTTTTTTGATAGCAGCGCCGTGGAAAGCATAAGGGCCAATGGAGATTCCACTGTCAGGCATCTCGATGGCTGTCAGCCCGCTGCAGCCGTAAAAAGCGCGTTGTCCTATATTAGTTACATTTTTAGGAATTACAAGGGAAGTGAAGCCGCTACCCCCGTAGAAGGTAAAATCACCGATTGACGATACGTCGTCTGGTATTACCAGGGCCTTGATCTCTTCGCCATTCAAATACAGGTGATGTGCATAATATAGTGGGTTGCCAGTTTCATCACCGGTTACAATACGATTTTTTATTAAGTCACGGCAGTAGTTTATGCTACACCAAGCGGATAAATCCGTTATGTAGACAGCTTTCAAGCGGGTGCAGTCTATGAAGGCACATAATTCAATCGTTTGAACTTTGTTGCCGATAGTTACCGATTCCATGCTGCAGCAACTATCAAAAGCATGCTCTTCGATTTTAATCACGGTGTTGGGGATGATGACGGAAGTCAAACTGGTGCATCGATCGAAAGTATAATATCTAATAGTAGTCACTTTAGATGGAATATCAATGGATAACAGACTATTGCAACCTTGAAATGCTTGTGGCCCAATGGTAGAAACACTATTAGGGATAGTGATGTGAGTAAGATTTTTGCATCCTTGGAATGCTTCCGCACCGATCGAAGTCACCCCATCGGGGATATCCAAAGATGACAATTCTTTACAGAATGAAAAGGCCATATCGCCAATGGAGGTTATACTGTTCGGCAGTTTTGTATAATTACATCCTGCGATCAGCTTGCCGGTCGATGTCTCGATAATGGCATTACAGCCCTCTCTTGAATCGTAAATGGGATTTCTCGGATCAACAATGATAGATGAAAGACTGCTGCATCCTGCAAAGATTGCTATATTAATGGACACCACACTTTTGGGGATGAAAATGGATATCAAGCTTTCGCAACCAGAGAATGATCCAAAGCCAATCGAAGTTACACTGTTAGGTATGGTGATAGATGACAACTTGGAACAACCTGCAAACAAACCATCCGAGATTGAGGTTAATGAATTAGAGATTCGAACGGAGATTAAATTTCTACAACCATGGAACGAGCCGATGCCAATCGAAGTTACACTATTTGGAATAGTAATGGAGGTCAACATGGTACAATCTTCGAAAGCATATTCACCAATATGGGTCACACTCTTGGGAATGGTCACAGAAGACAGACTTTCGCTATATATGAAAGCTTTATCCGCAATCGAAGTGACTGTATAAGTTATGCCTTCACATTTTATCGATGAAGGAATTACAACATCCCCGACGTAATCATAGTATCCGTGCGTAACCTCTGCTTCTCTGGTCTTTTCATTCAAGTTATATGCAATGCCATTAATCTCCGTGTCATGTTTCGCCCATGACAAAAGAGGTATAATAGCGAGCAATAGGGTTAGAATCTGTTTCATATATGTATTTTTATTTATTTTTTTTTCGATTCTTATTCAATTGGCCCCAAGTAAATTCTTGATATTCATCAGTAGTATAAAGAAAGGATGGGCTTATTACGGAATTCATGTAGCAAAGAAAATGTAGAAAGCCATTATATCCTAGTTTTAACTTTGCTCTGATACATATCGTACATGCTCATACTGTTGGTTCAGGTACTCTTTTTGAACGGAAGCTACAGAATGGGAGAACATAGCACGTACGATAGAGTCCTGAAGCGCAGACTTTCTTGCCAGCGCACGATATGCATTATGATAGTCTGAACTGAGCAGATAGACATTTCTTAGAGCAGTATAGTAGAATGTAGAGTCTCTTTCGTCCCTGATTTGAGCCTTGGCAAGATTTATGTTTTCTCGCGCCAGGGTTGTATCTCTTCGATAGACATCTACGTACACCTTGTTGGAATAGTCCTTGAAATAATATGGAGGGGAGAGTTGTATAAAAAGCTCAGATGCCTTCTCATAATCTCCTATTTTTACACATAGGTCAATGTATTGTCGTCGGCATTCCTTGATTGTAAGCGGGTCAACAGTTGAAGAAAGAACATGCTCAAAGATATCTTTAGCCTCCTTCGTTTTTTTGAAGTCGCTAAGGGCTGTGGCCTTGTAAATCTGTGATTGGTTCTCTCGTAGCGAATCACCGATAGAGTTGAAACAAAGAATAGCCTTATCTGCATACTCAATTGCATCGATGCTGCCAAGCAAGCGACATACTAAAGAAAGATTCAAAAAAGACAAACCTAGATTATTGTAATCAGATGAATTAGATGCCAAATCGGATGCCTTCAGATAATGAGGAATAGCCAAGCTATATTCTCCAGCATTCCTAAGTATGGCGCCATGATAGAAATGCGCGAGCATCCGCTCCCGTTTGCTGCCATGGTCGTCATAGTAGCGGACAGCACTGAGGATAAGGCTGTCGTTAGTGTCGTCGATCCAGTTCTTGTCGTGGGTCTGCGTCTTGAGCAGGGCATAGCGGGCGTGCTGTGCATCCCCTTCGAGATGCACAACGCCCAATGTAATTAAGCTGTCAAGTCGGATCAATTCAAGTAGTGCGGAGTCACGATGCTCCTCGACCAGCGACTCGATGCGATCGAGACTCTGATCGGCCACAGGGTTCCCATGCTTGCAGGAGGAGAGCGAGAGACCCACAAACAGTGAAAGCATCGCTGCAAGGAGCAATCTCAATGAATACATATTATAAACGCGAACTATCATTAATTACTCAACGGCTTTCTTCATAAAAAATAGGTCAGCATATTATAAACGTACAAATCCGTTGTTTATTGTATGAGCAGGTATTTATAATGCGAAAAGTATGATGTAATAGATACAAAAAGAGACCCGAGCTATAGCTGCTCGAGTCTCCAGTGTAAGGTGGCGGCTTCCTACTCTCCCGCTTTCGCAGTACCATCGGCGTTACAAGGTTTAACTTCTCTGTTCGGAATGGTAAGAGGTGGAGCCCTTGTGCTATAACCGCCTTATGTTATAGTCTTTAACTAATGTTGCTGTACCAGGACTCGAACCCAGACTAAGAGAACCAGAATCTCGCGTGCTACCATTACACCATACAGCAGTTTGACATATTCGAAAAGCTTCAACAGCTCGGTAGATTATTCCATGAAAGAAGTGTTCGGGTGATTAGTATTGCTCGGCTGAACACATCGCTGTGCGTACACCTGCAACCTATCAATGTTGTCGTCTGCAACTACCCTGTAAGGAACTCTAATCT
>JAFZTS010000026.1 GCA_017618715.1 Bacteroidales bacterium | reverse complement strand
CTTTTTTCGAAATTGGTGTAATCGAACTGCAACACTGCAACGCTGCAACGCTCGCAACGACCAAATCCTGCTTCCAGTGGCCTACAGCTATGATTGCTTCCACTGCATGATCCTCCTCTTGCAACAAATCCGCAAAAATGGATATCCTCAAACTCCCTCTTTTACCTCCTCAAAGCGTAAAATGTAAAATGTAAAACGTAAAAAGTGTAAAATACATCGTTGTGCAATGTGTGGAAACGGGTGAAGGGAGGAGCAGTTTTCCTTTCTCTTAGGCCTTTGAGAATAAGGATTATTATTAATTTATTAATAATAGTAGTAGTAATTGGTTACGCGCGAACATTATATATATAGGGAAATTTCCCTCTCTTCTAAGGGATGTTCAGAAGGAATCGTTGTCGGGTTGTGCAAAGTGCATGTAAATGTTTTTTTACGATTTTACGTTTTACATTTTACGCTTGACCGATGCTTGCTTCGCTCAGAATGGTTTTGTTGGATATTGAGCTATGCGACCCAAATACAAATGTTACATATCAAAACAATAATGTTACACTTACGTTTTGCTTAGATCTATGGGGCGGGATGATTATCCGAAAAGTACTCTTCAATGTAGCGTTGGAATGGATGATATGGAGGAAAAAAGGGACGAAAAAAGAGGAAAAATGGGCGAAAAATAGATTATAATGAGGTAGAATCTGCTAATTTTGAAGGAAAAATTTGTCAAATCGTCACAAAATGATTATCTTTGCGCCATCATTCTGTACCATTACATTTCACAATTTGAAAATGACCAAACCAAAAATCTTATTGTCCCTCCTTGCTGTGCTCGGAGCATGGCAGGGTATTTGTGCGCAAGAGCCTTACGCCGTGTATGATGAAGGCCACACTCTTACATTCTATTATGACAACGAAAGAGACTATCGTCCTGGTACCCAATTCGATCTCCCATGGAAAGGCGACGGCTATCCCGAATGGAATTCCTACGGAGAAGTGGCCGATGCCCCCGCTCGCAGAGCAAAGGCAAATTCAGTTCCCGAAGTTCCAGTTCCCGAAATCACCAACGTCGTTTTCGACCCATCGTTCGCCAACTATCATGACTTCACTTCCACAAGATACATGTTTGCCAAGATGTATTGGTTGACTTCCATCGAGGGCCTTGAATACCTGAACACGGAGAATGTCACCGATATGTCATTCATGTTCCTGGAATGCTACAATCTGAAGACGCTCGACCTTACAAACTTTGACACGGGAAAAGTCAGTGATATGACCAACATGTTCTCGGGTTGCCAAAGTCTGAACACCATATTCTGCAATGACGACTGGAGCAATGGCTTGATCTCGATCCACCAAAATTCGTCAGGAATGTTTGCTGGATGCAAAGAACTTCCCTATCATGATGAAGAGACAGATGTATTATACGCCAAACCAACCACCGACGGAGGCAATTTCACAAAGAGGGAGGCTTACGCCGTGGTTTCGGATGGCAATCTCACATTCTTTCTTGACGGGAACAAACCCGCATCAGGCTCCTACGGAATCAACCGCAATGGCGAAGGTTCGTGGAAAACTGCCACATTCACCTCGGTGACCTTCGATGCAACCTTCGAGAACTTCGCGTTCACCTCTACCAATAATATGTTCAGCGAATTGACTGCGCTGACCACCATCCACGGCCTCACCTATTTGAACACTTCGAGGGTTGCCGACATGTCGAATATGTTCAGCGGTTGCACGGCCTTGAGCGCCATCTATTGCAACAACGACTGGAGCGGCCTTCAGGTCACTTCGACAGGAATGTTCTCGGGATGCGCCAATCTTCCAGGTTATGATGCAGGCAATGTGGATGCCGCTTACGCCAAGCCGGGAGCTTATTTCTCGACTCAAGATATGCCTTACGCCGTGCTTACCGACGATGGTATCCTTTCGTTCTATTACGATTCGAACAAAGAGAGTCAAACAGGTGTCGTCTATGACCTCCCTTGGGTGGGTGCCTATCCTGCGTGGAAGCCGGAACTCGACGAAATGGCTCGCAACGTCAATCCCACGAGATCGGAAGACGAGTATGTGCCGATCAAGAAGGTCGTGTTTGACCCTTCGTTCGGCAACTTTGACGGCCTTAGGACCACAAAGAATATGTTTGCCGGGTTGTCCGAACTGACTTCCATCGAAGGTCTTGAATATCTGAACACCCAGAATGTCACCGATATGTCGGGCATGTTCTATGCTACCGGATTGACAAGCCTCGACCTTACAAGCCTCAACACCGAGAATGTCACCGATATGTCGGGCATGTTCCTCTGTTGCTACAGCCTGGCTGAAATCCTCTGCAATGACAATTGGTACAAGGAGGGTCGCAACATGGACAATATATTCGGTGAATGCGAGCTGCTGGTGGGCAGCAATGGTACGGCATTTAGCGTTTCTCTCGAGACCGGTGGCGGCTATGCTCACCCTGACGGTGGTACAGAAGATCCAGGCTATTTCAGCTACGTTTCAGCTATCACCTTATTCAACTCTGGCGTAGATGCCACTGACAATAAGAACGTTATTCGAGACAATAATGGCCATCGGGCGAAAGTTACCCTCAGTGGCCGCATCCTCTACAAGGATGACACCTGGAACACGCTGTGCCTGCCATTTAGCCTGAACAGCCTCGAAGGCACGCCGCTGGAGGGTGCCACGTTGATGACACTTTCGGAAACAAATACAAGCTTCAGTGGCGGCGAGCTGACACTCAGTTTCGAAACGGCAAGCAGCATCGAAGCAGGTATGCCCTACCTCATCAAGTGGGAAGACGGTGCCTACATCGTGGAGCCAACCTTCAAGAACGTCAAAATCGACAGCACGCTCCAGAATGTCGAAACCGAATTTGTGGATTTCGGTGGCAACTACGACCCCGTTTCCTTCACCGAACCCGACCCCACCGCGCTTTATCTCGGTGCCGGTGACATGCTCTATTACCCCAACGGCACGATGACTATCGGCGCTTTCCGTGCCTATTTCGTGCTGAAGGGCCTCACCGCAGGACCTGGAGCCAATCAGGTTCGCGCCATCAACCTCAATTTCGATGAGCAGGAGAACGGCATCAAGGAGATTTCGAGCCCCTCAAACCCCTCAAACTATTACTTCACCCTCGATGGTCGCAAGCTGACGAAGCAACCCGCCGCAAGGGGCATTTATGTCAAGAATGGCAAGAAGATGATGATCAAGTGATCATATTTGTTCATTCAAAGTCGATTCGGCTTTGAATGAAAGCACAAAAATAGCCGTTTTTAGAGCAGTTTTTGGTGTAAAAACCATAGAAAAAGCTCTAAAAACGGCTTGTTTTATATAGAAACGTAACAAAAAAACAGCGAAATGCAGCCTATTTTCAGTTCTTTTCGCACTTCATTTCCGCTTCTTGTCGCACAAATCGCAGCAGCCGTTGCACCGACGACCGCCAGTGCGTCGCAAAGTGGCGACCGACCAATATACGCCCGCTGCAACGATGATCAGGACTATGATGGTAGCGATGTTCATTTAAAATAATAATTGGTGGAAGAACCAGGCGATGAGCCAGGCGATGGAACACTGCAAGATGACGACAATCAGCGCCGACCTGCCACCCAACTCACGCCTTATTGCCGCAATGGCTGCCACACAAGGCGTGTAGAGCAAACTGAAGACGAGGAAGACAAAGGCGAGTGCAGGCGACATGATTTCATGCAATCCCACATCGCCAGGGAACAGCACGCCGATGGTGCCTACGACGCTCTCCTTGGCCATGAAGCCGGAGACGAGGGCGGTCACCCATCGCCAATCGCCCAAGCCGAGAGGCGCGAAGACGGGAGCAATGGCGCCGGCAATGTCGGCCAGCATACTCTGCGACTCATCGACCATCGACAGGTGCCAGTTGAAGTTGCGCAGGAACCAGATGACGATAGCAGCAAGGAAGATGACGGTGAAGGCTCGCTGGATGAAGTCCTTCGCCTTGTCCCACATCAGACGCAGGGTGTTGCGTGCCCCAGGCATACGGTAGTTGGGCAGCTCCATCACGAAGGGCACGGGTTCGCCTTTGAAGACAAAACGCCCCAAGATGACCGCGACGAGGATGCCCGTCAGCACACCAAGCACATAAAGCGAAATAATAATCCAACTGCCGTTCGACGGGAAGAAACGGATGCAGAACCATCCGTAGATGGCATATTTGGCCGTACACGACATGTACGGCGTGAGCAAGATGGTGAGCCTACGGTCGCGTGCTGATGGCAAGGTGCGCGTGGACATGACGGCAGGCACCGAACATCCGAAGCCGATGAGCATCGGGACGATGCTTCGACCGGAGAGGCCCACTTTGCGCAACAGTTTGTCGGAAACGAAGGCCACGCGTGCCAGATAGCCGGAATCTTCGAGCATAGAGAGCCAGAAGAACAGGATGACGATGACCGGCATGAAGCTGAGCACCGTCGAGATACCGGCATAGACGCCATCGACGACCAACGAACGGACAATGTGGTTCACTTCGAGGCGCGTGAGCAAATCGGACAACCCGCTGCCGCACCAATCGAGGAACACGCTGAACTCCTCCTGTATCCAACCGCCCAACGAGAAGAACGTGAAGAAAAAGATGAAGCCGATGATGAGCAGGAACGACGGCAAGGCCGTCCATCGACCCATCAGCACCCTGTCAATCGCATTGGTGCGAACCTGCTCGCGACTACGACGAGGCTTGACGACGGTCTTGTCGCAAAGGTCCTTGATGAACGAGAAACGCATGTCGGCGATGGCTGCTGCGCGATCGAGGCCGCGTTTCTGCTCCATCTCCTCGACGATGTGCTCGATGGCGTGGCTCTCGCTTTCGGTGAGCTGAAGCGCCTCGATGGTCATGGGGTCGCCTTCGATGAGCTTGGTGGCGGCGAAACGCACGGGGATGCCTGCACGCTCGGCATGGCGCTCGATGAGATGCATCACGGCATGGAGGCAGCGATGCACCGTTCCGTCGTGGTCCTGCGGCGCACAGAAGTCCTGGCGATAGGGAATCTCGTGGTGTTGTGCAACATGGACGGCATGTGAAATAAGCTCGTCGATACCTTCGTTCTTGGCAGCCGAGATGGGAATGACAGGGATGCCCAAGGTGGCCTCCATCTCGTTGACGCGGATAGAACCACCGTTGCCCCTCATTTCGTCCATCATATTGAGGGCGAGCACCATGGGCGTATTGAGTTCGATGAGCTGCATCGTGAGGTAGAGGTTTCGCTCGATATTGGTGGCATCGACGATGTTGAAGATGGCCGAAGGATGTTCGTCGAGGATGAATCGGCGTGAGACAATCTCTTCGGCGGTGTAGGGCGAAAGCGAATAGATGCCGGGGAGGTCGGTGATTTCGGTTTGCGGATAGCCACGGATGACACCCGTCTTGCGATCGACGGTGACGCCCGGGAAATTGCCGACATGCTGGTTGGAACCCGTGAGCTGGTTGAAGAGCGTGGTCTTGCCACTGTTCTGGTTGCCTGCAAGGGCAAAAGTCAGCAGGTTTTCCCGCTGGGAAGTCTTTTTGCCGGCATCATGGTCGGAGGAATGGTTGTGGCCATGTCGCTCTGCCTCCCTGGTACGTATCTCCTTGCGACGAAGCTGGTCCTCCTCATGATAGCGTCCTTCCTCACCAAGACCCGGGTGAGGTATCTCATCGTCACGCAACGGAGGTTTGGGCGGCACAACAGGGATGTCGGTGCTGATCTCGATTTGAGCGGCATCGTCGAGACGAAGGGTGAGCAGATAGCCATGAAGCATGATCTGCATCGGGTCGCCCATCGGGGCATATCGGATGAGTGTGACCTCGATGCCCGGGATAATGCCCATGTCGAGGAAATGCTGACGCAATGCCCCCTCGCCCCCTACGACGGTGACGATGGCACGATGACCGATCTTAAGTTCCCTTAGTGTCATTTTTCTGTCAATAATTTATCAATAACCGCTGCAAAGATAAGGTTTTTTTCGACAACTTGTTGCATTTCGCCGAGAAAATACCTACTTTTAGGTATAAAAAATGTCCGCGCCATTCCTGGGCACGGACATATTCGGTCGATGGCGAACGCGAGAGCCATCAAGCATTCTGCTGGAGCATGTCGAAGAGCTGGAGCAGGGAGGTGACGGTGGGCTCGTATTGGATGGTGTCGTCGGAGTTGTCCCAACTGGAACCCTTTAGCCAAATGGCATTGCAGCCGAGGGCAAGGGCAGGCTCGATGTCCTTCTTGTAGCTGTCGCCGATGACGGTGATGTTGCTGGGGTCGAGATGGAGACGGTCGATGGCAAGCTGGAAGATGGCGGGATCGGGCTTTCGGAGACCTACCACGGCAGAGTCGATAACCACACGGAAGCAGCGACCCAAACCGAAATCCTGGATGACGGAAGCCAGGTTGCCATAAAAGTTCGACACCAGGGCGATCTCATAGCAGTCGGAGAGCTTCTCGATAAGCGGTATATTGTCGAGCGTGCAGCGCCTTGCATAGTCGTAGCAATAGCCGGCAATGATATCGACAAAATGCTGGGCAAGTTCGTGCATGTTCTCGATAATGGGCACTTCTCCCTCGCTGAAGATCTTGAGCGCCGTCTGGAGGATGCTCTCATTGAGCAAACCCTGGCCAATCAGGTAATCAATCTGGATACCGATGCGCGTCTGCATCAGTTCGAAGAAGTTATAGCTGGGTTGGATGACGGGTGTGAATTGGACGTATCGTTCGGCATAGATGTATGCCTCACGGAAATGCTCCTTGGTTACTGGAAGGGAGACCTGGCAATAGCCCTCCCAAATTACCTCAGACCAGTGCCTGCCTCCGCTGTCGATGGTAGCACCATAATCAAAGATTAGACCCTTCATATTTATATATATTTTTACTTTATTTGCGTTTCATAATGGCCAAGCCGACGGCAATCCAGAAGAACTCGCGGATGCGTGTGGCGAAACTGAGGGTTAGAGCCACAGGCAGCAGATGGCCAGACAACAGATACTGCAACGCCAGGAGGATGCCTCCTTCGCGCGTGCCGACCTGCATGGGCGAAAAGAACAGAACGTTGGCCAACAGCGAACTGAAGGCGACAACGAGCAGGGCCTCAAGATAACCAAACTCCGGATATCCGAGGGCCTGCATTACAAGCCAGTATTCAATGACATTGACAAGACGGCTCGTCAGTTCGAGCAATAGGGCACGGATGAACCTGCCCGGAGGTAGCAGCGATGGGTCGAGGAGTGACCAGTTGACCCAACGTCTCATAAACTTAAGTGCGATGCCCCGGCGATAGAGTCGCCAGAACACGAATAGCAAAAAGAGGCAAACGAGCATCAACCCTGATACCCAGAGTGTCTCGTCCCACCCGATTCGATCCTGACGGCGTGTGAGGGTAGCCGTAGCCAACGCCACAAAGGCGGCCAGAATCCAAAAGAGGATATGCGAAGCGATGTGCATCATCGAATAGAGCACAACGCCCTGCGTGGCACGTTCGGTACCCATCGTTCGTTTGAGCACCCACACCCGATAAGGTTCTCCTCCAAGGAGCCCGAAGGGCGTGATGTAGTTGAGCGCATAACCCGATATGGTGACACCGAGCGTCTCAAGATATCCGAGACGAGCACCCGTACCGATCAAGACCTGGCGAAATGCCGCCGCATTGAGCAGGTATCCAACTGCCCAGACAAGGATGCAAAGGGCGATGGTGCCCGGCATCGAGCAAAGCGTGCTCCATAGCTGCAATGGTCCTGCCTTCCATACCATATAGATGAGCAGGAGGAAACAGCAGGCGAAAAGGGCAGCCTTGAGCAGATGTCGTGTACTCGTCTTCATCTGCCACCTTGTCCTTTGAGCCGACAGTATACCTCGCGGCACATTGCCTCATGCCTGCGCACCATGTAGATGCAGAGGGCATTGAAGAGCGTCAATTCAGCCGCCCAATAGAGCCACGGCATACCGAGCATCAGGGCGATGAACAGGGTGATGGCACGACAGTTGAACGTCAATGCGTTGGCGATAGGCATAAGCGGCAAGGACTTTTTGCGCAACCACTGCCAAAACCCCTCGAACCCTTCAAACCTCTCGAACCCTTCGAACCTCTCAAACCCCTCGAACTCCTCAAACCTCTCAACCCCTTCAACCTCCTTCACTTCCTTCCTCAACTTCTGCAACCAAGGGGTGAGTCGCTCTTGTCCTGCCGTGTAGTTGCGATAGAACCAGAGGAAGACCTTCAGGACAGGGTTCACGGAGAACTTTGTCTCGGAGTATTGGCGCGCCACCGCTTTGGCATCGTCGAGTTCGGAACCCTGCTTGCCCTTGACGCAAAGCAGATGGAACTGACGGTAATAGTCGGCCATGGCGGCTTGCTGCGCATGGCATGCACCGGTAACGATGGCCATGATCCAACACCAGATGCCCCATTCGGGCGTAAGGCGCAGGGCGATGCCGATATAGATGGCGGCAAACCAGAAGTCACCCGCTGCACCATCGAGGATGCGTCCCAGCTGGCTGTACTGATGGGTAAGTCGAGCCAGTTGTCCATCGGCCGAGTCGCCGATGTCGGCCAGGATGAGCAGCACAATGGCCAGGAGGTTGAGCCAAAGGTCCTGCGGATAACAGAGGATGCCGCAACCGATGCCGAGAAAGATGCTGGCAATGGTGATCTGGTTGGGTGTCCAACCGAATCGGCGACCGAGGAGTGCCACACGGAATCCCACGGGACGATAGAACCACAGGTCGATGGGCTCTTCGACATCGGGGTGCTTGAGGCTTGCCCGATACTGTATCTTGTCGGCTTCGGTCATTTCAATCTGCTTTGGCCAGTGATTGGACAATCAGCGAAGCGATGGCCGAAGCCCCTTTCTCACGATAAGCCGAGAAACTTGGCCAATCGTTGACGTCGATTACCACGATGTGCCCGTCGGGCTCGATGACGACATCAAATCCGAAGATCTCGATGCCGAAGGTGCGGGCAATGTCCCAGGCGATGGCACGCAACTCTTCATCGTTATAGGCGATATGTGCAAGAGCCGTGTTGTGCTGCTCGGCCGTTCCGAACTTGGTGTAGTTCATCTCCTGCGGATAGAACGCATAGACGAAATCCGGCCTTACGGCATAGACCTTGAGGAGGTCGCCCTCGACGTGGCGAGTCACTACGATGTCAAGCACGCGTTGTGAGGCAAGCTCCATCACACGGGCATCGGTTTGCAAGGGCGTTTCGACCCACGTCACATCGTCGTGACGTATGCCTCCCTCACGCATCACCTTGACCCATCCGGGAAGGAGCTGCTGGAGCTGGGGCTCGCATTGGAACATCTGGTCGTCAGATTCCTCGTACGCCCACCATTGCGGCACCGCGATACCCGCCTGCTGGAGCAATTCGAGGGTCATCTCGCGGCTCTTGGCCACCGTAAGCACGGCTTGCGGAGCATTGATGGCAG
Organism: Bacteroidales bacterium; assembly: GCA_017618715.1. Lineage (GTDB taxonomy): Bacteria > Bacteroidota > Bacteroidia > Bacteroidales > UBA3663 > Liminaster. The sequence continues at coordinate 98,268 of JAFZTS010000026.1, read as the reverse complement.
GCAAGCCGAGACGCTGCAACTTGAGCAGCGACGACATGCGTCGCATCATGTGGACGACAAGCTCATAACGCCGCAATTCGTCGTCAGGCACTTGGTCGAACGTATCTTCGTCCATCTCCTCGACACGGAAACCCTCGACTTCGAGCTTCGACGACACCAACTGGAGGATGGCGGCATCGCTCACGGCCAGATTGGGCGAGAATTCGGGGGCACGATGCACGGCAAGGATGGTGCGCGTCCTTCGTGCCTCGTCGAGCCAAGCTTCGGCTTGTCGGAGGTCGTCGGCATGGTCGATGTCCATGATCTTGCCGAAAAGGTAAGCCAGAAGAGGGACACCGGCACGCACCAGCGCCCGCTGGAAATTGCGCATCCGACTTTGCCCTTCTGCAAGACATTGACGAAGGACAAGCCACGCAGTGGCCGTCTCAAGGCCATAGATGCCTCCGCTGACGAAATGCCACACGTCGTCGGACATCTCCGCCTCGTTGTCGAAGAATCCCTCGATGACGGGGCACACGCGTCCTCCGATCCTCTCCTCGCCTTCCTTCGAACAAGCCACCCACAGCGGACGCTCGTCATCGACGAAAGGCGTGACGGCAAACAAACCGCCCTGGCAACGCTCGAACGCCTGGACAAAGGCAGCGAATTCACGCTCGTGGAAGATGGTATCGACCGTGGTCACACATACCTTGCCTTCGGGAATGACTTCCGACAGTCGTGCAAGGCTGTGCATGGAACTCGGAGTGCTTTCGACAATAAGGTTCAGCACCAACCCGGGATGGCTGTCACGATAGGAAACAAGATGCTCCCGTACCTGCGGCATCTGACTGTTGCAGATGACCGAAATGCTTTCGGCACCGCAGCGTATCATAATGTCCATCAGCCTATCCACCATAGCTTGGCCACCAATAGGGACCAACGGTTTCGGCAAAAGGATTCCTTCGTCGCGAAGGCGAGAACCCTCTCCTGCTGCTATGATGGCGTAGTGCATGACTCTTGTCGTTTATAGAATTCCGCGGCAAAGGTAGTCTTTTTTTTGCTAAATTGTTCCTTTTTGAACCTTAAAAAGTATAAAAAAAGTCTAAAACTACAAAAAATAGCGTGAAAACTACAAATTTTTATGGAAAAGTTTGTGAGTTATCGAATATTCTTATTAAATTTGCATCGTCAAAGACCGGGTTTTTCCCAAAAGAAACGACAATTTTTCAACCCTAATAATTAAAAACAACATTATGGAAGAATTGGTTCAGAAAATCAATGAACTTTCTGCTGCCTTCGCTGCTGACGCTACTGCACAGGCAGTAAAGGGCAACAAGGCTGCCGGCCTCCGCGCCCGCAAGAATGCCCTTGCAATCATCGAGCTCCTCAAGGAGTTCCGTAAAGCTTCGGTGGAGAAGGCTAAGGCTTGATCCCCTTTTACCTTAATCACCATTCCCCATTACAGAATGAGGCATCCATGGGCTGACACACACGCACGTGGATGTCTCGTTATGTGACTATGAAGCAAATTCTTTTGGCAGCGTTATTGGCGCTGACTTATTTTTTACCCGCGCGTGCGCAAAATAATTTCTCTGACTCTTTGCGCATCAGTTTGCTGACCTGTTCGCAAGGCCCCGATGCGTACGAGCGTTTCGGGCATATCGGTTTGCGCGTACAGGATCAGCGTAATCCGCAGATGGACGTCACCTTCCACTACGGAGTTTTTTCGTTTCATACCCCCCACTTCAAAACCCGCTTTGTCAAGGGCGAAACCGACTATCAGCTGGGGGCAGAATATACAAGCGACTTTATCGAAGGATATCGCCGTCGCGGTTTGGGCATGACCGAGCAATGGCTGCGCCTCGACTCGGCTCAGGCACAGGAGATGTTGCAACGCCTGCTCATCAACTACCGTCCCGAAAACCGCACCTATCGCTACTCCTACTTCTTCGACAACTGCGCCACCCGTCCGTTCAACCTTATCAACGCCTCGGTGGGCAACACGCTTCACTACGACACGGCATGGGTGAAGAACATCACCCTGCGCGAGATGGTGCAGGAGAAGACGCACCGCAACAACTGGCTCGATTTCGGCATCGCCCTGGCCGTGGCTGCTCGTGCCGACCAACGCGCATGGTTCGTCGAACAGATGTTCCTTCCTGAATATTTGAGCATGGCTGCCGGCAATGCGAAGATCGAGCAATCGACCGCTTCGAACCGCTGGCATGTGCCTTTCGTAACCGAGAGCGACACGCTGCTGACCATGCGTCCGGATGTCGCAGCCAAGATAGCTGCACCCGACCCCATCGCACCGGCTACGGTGTTTGGAATCGTGCTCCTCGTGGCCCTCGTCCTCTCGGCTTGGGAATGGCGCAAGAGGAAAGAAGCCGCACAGAGAAGGCTACCGGTGAAGGTTCCCGTGCTGGTCAACACCTTCGACACCATACTATTCCTGGCAGCAGGATTGACAGGTTGCGTGGTGTGGTTCCTCAACTTCTTCTCGCTCCATCCTGCCGTTGACCACAACCTGAATTGCTTCTGGCTTTTGCCCACGCATGTCATTGTGGCAGTATTGATATGGTTCAAAAGGCTCAGGAAGTGGTGCGCCATCTATTTTGGCATAACATTTGCATTGATTATCGCATACGTAATCTTCGATTGGATCATCGGGCAATATTGTCCACCCTCATTCCTGTTGCTGTTAGCCACCTTGTTGCTACGCAGCTTCATGAGGTTCGACAGTTCGCTTCGAACATGACGTTAAAAAGTAAATGACTTCCCGCAAGTCCGAAATACAAACGCTCACCCAGCTGGTTCTTTTGCTGACGGCGCTGAATGCGCTGCCAGCCATTGCCGTTGAACCTGATCAACGCTACACTGCGCCAAGTACAAGCAGCGAGAGCCGAGGCGTTCCCCGCCTGATCATCGGCATCACCATCGACCAGCTGCGCACCGACTATCTCGACATTCTCCAGAACCGCTTCGGACAAGGTGGTTTCCGCCGCCTGATGCAGGAAGGCAGGGTTTATGACCAGGTCACTTTCGACCTTGACCATCCCGATGCCACCGCCGCTATCGCAGTACTTGCCACCGGAAGCTATCCCTTCCAAAACGGCATCAGCGGTGAGTTCACCTTCGACAAGGAGACCCTGCGCCGCCGCCCCATCTTCTTCGACATCAAATACATCGGCAATGCCACCGACGGATATTGGTCGCCCCGCGCTCTTTTGAGCAGCACACTGGCTGACGAGCTGAAACTGGCGTCGATGCAAAACAGCAAGGTCTATAGCATCGCGCCCAATGCGCAGGAGGCACTCATCACCGCAGGACACACGGCCGACGGCGCCTTCTGGGTGGACGACAAGCGGGGCAACTGGTGCTCGACGACCTATTACAAGGATTTCCCGTTCTACGTTTCGAACCAAAACAACAACCACCCCCTCTTCTGCGATGCCGAGAGCAAGGGTTGGGATTCGCAACTGCTGACACAGAATGGCGTTTGCGCCCTTTCGCCCTATCAGCCCTGCAACCCCTACTTCACCCACAAGTTCCAGGAAAGCAAACAGGTGATGTACGGCTGGATCAAGACCTCGCCCATCATCAACGAGGCCGTGAGCAAGATGGCGCAGCTCTTCATCAACAGTGGACGAGTAGGCACAGCCGAATCACGCACCGACATGCTGCAGCTCACCTTCTATGCCGGCACTTATCAGCATGTGGCCAAGGAGGTCTATCCCTGCGAACTCGAAGAGACCTATCTGCGCCTCGACAAAACCCTGGAAGAGCTGCTCAACTTCATCGACAAGCAGGTGGGTTTGCGAAACACCCTCATCTACGTGATGGGAACGGGCGATACACGCAAGGACACCGAAGAGATATTGGGTCTTTCGCTGGGAGAATTCAACGCCAACCGCTGCACAGCCCTGCTCAACATACAACTCAATTCGCTCTATGGACAGGGTCAATGGATCGAAGGTTTCGACGACAATCAGATCTACTTGAATCATAAGCTCATCGAACAGAAGCAGCAGCAAATCGACGACGTGGCTCGCGAAGCCGCTAAGTTCGTCGCCCTCTTCAGTGGTGTCGATGAGGTCTTCACTGCCCAGCAACTGCTTCACGAAGACTACAGCCAGCGTATCGGACGCATCCGCAACAGCTACCGCAAGGACGGAGGCGGCGACCTGGTCATCATCCTACAACCCGGATGGAACCTGCGGCTCGACGACAACAGCCGTCCACAGCCACAAAAACGCTTTGATGTCTATCCCGGGCCTGCCATTATCTTTGCACCCTCGCTGGTCAAAGCCGAGCGCATCCATGCGCCCATCGAGGCAACAACCATCGCCCCGACCATCGCCAAGACCATCCGTATAAGGGCACCCAGCGCCTGCCGCGCCCTCCCGCTCTTTTAATGAGCAATCAAGCGAACAAGACAACTAGAATTTCTAGAAAATCTAGAATATCTAGAGAATCTAGATAAAAAAAACAAAATACATCAATAACAACAGAATACATGGGATTTAACGATTTCTTAAAGAAAATCTTCGGCGACAAGTCGAGCCGCGATATGAAGCTCATCCAGCCATGGGTAGAGAAGATCAAGGCTGCCTACCCTGCCGTCGAAAAACTCAGCAATGACGAGCTGCGTGCCCGTACCCAGCAGATCATGCAGGAGCTGGCAGCCAGCGTCAAGGCTGACAAGGATCAGATACAACACCTGCGCGACACCGTCGAGGACCTCCCGGTGGAGAAGCGCGAAGCCGTATGGGCAGAAGTTGATAAGCTCAAGAAGCAGGTGCGCGAGACAGAGGAGAAGAAGCTCACCGAATTTCTGCCCGAGGTATATGCCATCGTCAAGAATACGGCCTATCGTTTCGCCAACAACGAGACCGTCGAGGTAACTGCCACACAGATGGATCGCGACCTTGCCGCTACGCGCGACTTCGTGACCATCGAGGGTGACAAGGCCATCTACAAGACCACTTGGATTGCTGGCGGCAACCCCACCCGTTGGGATATGGTACACTACGACGTACAGCTCTTCGGTGGCACCGTACTCCATCAAGGCAAGATTGCCGAGATGGCTACCGGCGAAGGAAAGACGTTGGTGGCTACACTTCCCGTCTTCCTCAATGCCTTGACTCACAATGGTGTTCACGTAGTTACCGTCAACGACTATCTGGCCAAACGTGACTGCGAATGGATGGGTCCTCTCTATCAGTTCCACGGACTTACCGTCGATTGCATCGACCGCTATCAACCCAACTCCGATGATCGTCGCAAGGCATACAACTGCGACATCACCTTCGGCACCAACAACGAGTTCGGCTTCGACTACCTGCGTGACAACATGGCCACGCATCCCGAGGACCTCGTGCAGCGCGAACACAACTTCGCCATCGTCGATGAGGTTGACTCGGTGTTGATCGACGATGCCCGTACACCTCTTATTATTTCAGGTCCGACGCCCCGCACTTCGGAGTATTCCGACGAGGAGCTCTATCAGACCTACCGTGACCGTGTGGAGAACGTGGTGCGCATGCAGAAGACGTTGGCCAACCAGTTGCTCAACGAGGCCAAGAAGAAGGTCAACAACCCCGACAAGACAATCAGGGACGAGGGTGCCACGCAGCTCTATCGCGCCTTCCGCGCATGGCCGAAGAACTCAGCGCTCATCAAGTTCATGTCAGAGCCCGGTGTCAAGCAGGAGATGCTGCGTGCCGAAGCCTATTATCTGCAGGACAACCAGAAGGAGATGCCCGTTGCTCTCGAGCCGCTCTACTTCGCCATCGAGGAGAAGAACAAGCAGGTCGATCTGACCGACAAGGGTATCGACGCCCTGACAGGCAGCTCCGAAGACCCGAAGTTCTTTGTGCTCCCCGACGTGGGTTCTGAGCTCGCCGAGATAGAGCATGACGAAAGCCTGTCGAAAGAAGAGAAACTGGAGCGCAAGGACAAGATCATGACCGAATACACCACCAAAGCCGAACGTGTGCATGCCGTCGATCAGTTACTCAAGGCATTCTGCATGTTTGACAGGGACGTTGATTACGTTATCTCAGAAGACGGCAAGGTCAAGATCGTCGATGAACAGACAGGTCGTATCATGGAAGGTCGCCGCTGGAGCGATGGCCTCCACCAAGCCGTCGAAGCCAAGGAGCGCGTCAAGATCGAAGCCACCACACAGACTTTTGCCACCATTACCCTGCAGAACTACTTCCGCATGTACCACAAGCTCTCGGGCATGACCGGTACCGCAGAAACCGAAGCAGGCGAGTTCTGGGACATCTACAAGCTCGATGTGGTGACCATCCCCACCAACCGCCCCGTGGCTCGTATCGACATGAACGACCGTGTTTATAAGACCAAGCGTGCCAAGTACAAGGCCGTCATCGCGCAGATCGAGGAATATGTCAAGGCTGGACGTCCTGTGCTCGTCGGCACCACGTCGGTCGAGATCTCCGAGACACTTTCGAAGGCCCTGCAATTACGCGGCATCAAGCACAACGTGCTCAACGCCAAGCTGCACCAGCGTGAGGCCGACATCGTTGCTCAAGCCGGTCAGACATCGACCGTGACCATCGCCACCAACATGGCAGGTCGTGGTACCGATATCAAGCTGTCGCCCGAAGTGAAGGCTGCAGGTGGCTTGGCCATCATCGGCACCGAGCGCCATGAGTCACGCCGCGTCGATCGTCAGTTGCGCGGACGTTCAGGACGTCAGGGAGACCCGGGTTCGTCGGTATTCTTCGTTTCGCTCGAAGACAACCTGATGCGTATCTTCGGTTCGGACAAGATCTCGAAGATTATGGACTCGAAGATGTTCGGTATGGCCGAAGACGACGTCATCGAGCACTCGCTGCTCAACAAGTCGATCGAGAATGCGCAGAAGAAGGTCGAGGAAAACAACTTCGGCATCCGTAAGCGCCTGCTCGAATATGACGACGTGCTCAACAAGCAACGTGAAGTTGTCTATGCACAGCGTCGCCACGCGTTGATGGGCGAGCGCATCTTCATCGACTTCATGAATATGGCTTACAGCGTGGCCGGCAACCTCATCGAGCAGTTTGGCATGAACAACGACTTCGAAGCCCTGCAGCTCGACGTGCTGCGTCACTTCGGTGTCGATGTGCCGTTCACCGAGGAAGAAGCCAAGCGCCTCAAGACCGAGGAGATGGTCGAGAAGATCTACAAGGCCGGCATGGAGAGCTTCGATCGCCACATGAAGGATTTGACCGAAAAGGTCACCCCACGACTCAAGGAAATCTGGGAGCAGGTCAAGGACGGCGGACAAATCAAGAACATCATCATCCCCATCTCCGACGGTAAGCGCGTCTATCAGATACCCTGCCCATTGCAAGAGGCTGCCGAAACCGACGGCAAGTCGATCAGCAAGACCTTCCTCAAGGTCATCATGCTCCACAACATCGACGAGGCTTGGAAGCAGAACCTGCGCGACCTCGACGACCTGAAGCAGAACACCCAGAACGCCAGCTACGAGCAGAAAGACCCGTTGCTTATCTACAAGCTCGAGTCGTACCACATCTTCGAGCGCATGGTGGCAAAGATGAACTCGAAAGCCGTCTCGGTACTGATGCGCGGACAGCTTCACCTTCCCGAACCTACTCCCGAGGAGATTGCACAGCAGCAGGCAGCCGCCGCTCAGCGTCAGCAGATGCAGCAAGCTACCGCACAGCGCAAGATGGCAGCCATGGGACAGACGAAAGGCAACGAGAGTTCTTCTCGTCCTACACCTCCTCCACCGCCGTTCCCGCCACAGTTCCGCACGGCAGGCGATCAACGCCAGCGTCCCGACTTCAGCCGTATGCAGGCAATCCACGCGGGCGCCAACGGTCAGAACACCGTGCAGCGCAAACCTGTAGGCACCACGCCTCATGTGGGACGCAATGACCCATGTCCCTGCGGCTCTGGCTTGAAGTACAAGAACTGCCACGGCAAGTAATTGCCCTTGAATAACCCTACACGAATTATCATCCCTGTTCATGAATTATCGCAACCCCAACCCCCAAATCCCATAACCCCATCCCTCGATATTCATGTTCAAATGATAATTCGTGTTTTTTATCATCGATTCAAAATCTTACGTTTTGAGTCAGGCGCCACCCTTCGTCTTCACCTTTTTTAATACCTTTTAAATAAATCCATATTAAACCCACCTTTCGAAACAAGTCTTATAGTTATGAAACACCCGATGACACTCACCTTACCCCTATTGATGCTGGCGACTACACTTTCGGCGCAGCATCCCGACCTCAACCGCCCCTTCGGTTGGGCCAATTGCACTTCGCTCACCTCGGGAGATGACTACCGCGTGACGGGGGGAATCGCTGTAGCAAGTCCAAGCACCATCACGCTCACAAGCACGGGTGGCGACATGCGCAACACTCTCATCAAAGCCATCCAGGAGAACGACATCATTATCCTTGATGGCAGCAAGGGTGACTTCACTATCAGCAGCACGATGCGGTTCAAAGATCTCCAGAACAAGACCATCGTCGGCATCAACAATGCCCGCATCTGCACCCAATTCTTTCTAAGTCCCGAGATACACCAGTTGATGAACGACAAGAAAGTCCTCGAACAGAACACTTCGAAAGCAGATAAAGTATTGACCCTCTCAAACGGAAAACCAGTGGGTGAGCCTCGTGAATATCTCATCCGCCAAACCCTTATCGACCAGATGAAAGACCCTGAAGAGATGTTTCGTAATGCCGGTCTCTTCAATATCTCCAACTGCAAGAACATCATCATCCGCAACCTGACCCTGCAAGGGCCAGGTGCTATCGACGTGGGTGGTGATGATCTGCTTACTCTCAGCCGTGGCTCTCAGCACGTCTGGGTTGATCATGTGGAGTTCATCGACGGCATGGACGGCAACTTCGACATCAACAGCTTCTCGGACTTCATCTCCGTCACGTGGTGTCGCTTCCGCTACACCGAGCGCACCTACATCCACGCCAACACCAACCTCGTCGGCTCAAGCGACCGTGCCGAGCATAATGGCGAGGACAACCTGAACGTCACCTTTGCCTGCTGCGAATGGGGCGAAGGCTGTGACCAACGCATGCCGATGGTTCGCTTCGGCACCATCCATCTGCTCAACGACCTCTACACCTGTGCAGGCAACAGTGCTGCCGCCAACCCGCGCTTCCACTCGGAGTTCCTCATCGAGGGCTGCTATTTTGCCAAGGGTGTCAAGAGAATCTTCTCGCAAAAGGATTCCAAGGCATTCGTTTTCGTCGGCAACCATTACACTGAGCCGTTCGAACAACCTGCCGACCTGGGAAGTGTCACACTCCCCTATCGCTACGAAACCATCGCCGTCGAAGATGTGCCGGCTATCGTAGGCAAGCAGGCAGGTGCCACCCTCTCCGACCCGTTGTACATCTCGAAGGAATAATCCTTCGTCTTCCAATCTTCCCCCCAAAAACACTACATCATGAAACGTAATCTTTTTATTGCTGCCTTAACCGCCATTATGAGCATTCTACCATTCTCCAAATCCAACAGTCAAGGTTATGATGACCTTTGGAACAACGTTTTCGACCTTAAGCAGAAGGACATGCCACGCAAAGTGATTGACGAGGCACAGAAAATCTACGACAAGGCACAGAAGGAAAAGAACTTCCCCCATCTTGCCAAGGCGTGGATCACTATTGTCGAAACCAAGTGTGACATCGACCCAGACAGCTTCCTTATTGCCAACTTCCCGCCTTTTCCCCACAAAGGTCCTGTTCAGGATGCCGTCTATAATGCCATCATGGGCTCGGCATATCTCGCCATGAAGGATAGCCATATCTCCGACTTTGACGAAGAGACACAGAGCGACTACAGCACAAAGGCTCGCGAACACTTCGCCCTCGCACTGAAAGACAAGCCCGCCCTCGCCAAAGCCTCAGCGACCGGCTATGATCCCCTCATCCAGAGGGGTGAGGACAGCAAGCTCTATCAGCACGACATGCTGTCGCTGCTCACCCGCTTTGTCCTGCAAAACGCACAAATGGAAGAGAGTGAGCAGGCCCAACTCCTTGGTGAAGTGGCCGCCTACTATAAGAAGAACGGGCCGCGCGATGCCTATGCCCTCACCCAACTCCAGTATCTTGACAGGATGCATCGGCACGAAGATTACAAACTCCGCATGTCGTCCAGCGAGTATAACGCTGCGCTCAAAGCCCTCGTCGAGGAAACCAAGGACATCGAGGCAGGTGCCGATGTGGGCAAGACTTACTGCGAGACATTCTATAACGATGACGAGAAGCTGACCTTTGCACGCTGGGCTCAGAAGCAGTATCAGGGATCTTATTGTGCTCCCTACTTTTCGAACGTGGAAGGCGAGATGATGAATCCCACCTGCACCCTCGACGTGCCTTCGGGCATCCTTCCCAACCAACCCTTCGACATCGAACTGCGTTACAAGAACCAGACACAGGCCACTGTCGAAGTACGCCTATACAATGGCATGGACAAGAACCGCCAGTTCAAGACTGACGGAAAGCTCATCGATAGCCGCACATACACCCTAGGCGACGATAGCCTCTGCGTGGCACGTCGTGCCGAGAACCTGCCCACCAGCGGCAAGCGCATCGATCAGTTCTCACTGCCTGCGGGACATTATATCTTTATCGCTCGAACACCGCAACGCGTGGCCATCGACGACATCGAGATTACCTCGCTGCGACTCTTCCTCTTCGAACTGCCCAGCAAGGAGACTCTCGCCTTCGTCTGCGACATCGAGACAGGCCGTCCCGTGTCCAATGCCTCAGTGGTTCTTGAAGATTATAATGCTGACAACCAGCATTACTATACCGTCAACAGCAAGGGCGAAGTCCTCATCCCGGCCAGCGATCGACGTGCATATGCCTGGGCTTGCATCAAAGGCACCAACGACAAGACCAGCAAGACATATCTCTACTACAACGACTCAAGAGGGAAGCAGTCTGAGTTGAACAGCAAACTCTTCACCGACCGCGCCATCTATCGCCCAGGACAGACTGTCCATGTCTCGGCCATCGTCTATCAACAACACGGCGACAACACCCAAGTGGCGCCCGACCGCAAGTTCACCATCACCCTCAACGACGCCAACGGCAAGAAGATCGAAACACGCGATGTGGTGACCAACGAGTACGGCAGCTACGACTGCGAATTCGTCATCCCTACAGACAGGTTGCCAGGCATGTTCTCCATCTCGGACAACAACCGCAGCAGTGTCTCTTTCCGCGTCGAGGAATACAAGCGACCCACCTTCGACGTCACAGCTAAGGCTGCCGATGCCGGAGGACGTGAGATCAAGATCGGCGACACCATCGACATCGAGGCTATTGCCAAGACCTACGCCGACGTGCCCGTGCAGGGTGCCCAGGTCAAATATCGTATCGAGACGGCCAAGTGCAGCTTCTGGTTATGGAACTTCGGAGGTTGGGAAGAGCTCAGCGAAGGTGAAGGACTGACCGATGATGCAGGACGCATCACCATCCCCCTCTACCTCGACCCCAAGAAACTCGACGAGGTTTACAGCGACCAGATGCTGCGCTACCGCGTCACTTTTGACATCACCGACATGGCCGGTGAGACACACAGTGCCTCCTACACCACGGCCGTATCGCGCCAGCCGTATAGCTTGAGCATCAATGCCAATAGTCCATTCGACGTCAGTGGTTCGGAGCATATAGTCATCAAGGCACGCAACGCCAACGGAGAGGACGTCAAGGCATCGGGCTACTTTGAATTAAAACCAAGCAACGACAATTCGGAGACCGTACTTCACAAGGGTAACTTTCAAACCGGCGTGCCCATCGAGCTACCATCCTTGCTCCCCGGCGAATACTATATCAAAGCCATTGCCACCGACGATGCAGGACAGCCAGCAGGCATCAGTGCCTACAAGAATGTCTCCCTCTTTGACTCGAAGGCCGCTATCCCGCTTTTCCCCGGCAAGATGAAGTCGGACGAAACACAGAAGAACCGCACACGCTTTGCCAACGGCTTCTTCCACGTCACCGAAAACGAGTTTTCGGAGAACAAGCCTGCCGAGGTAATCTTCAGCCCTACGAAAAAAGATGTCTATGTGAGCTACATGATACTCTCCAACACCCGCATCGTGGAGCGTGGCAGCTTTGAACTGGGACGCGAACTCTATCGTCTCACCATCCCTTACGATGCAAGCTACGGCGACGGTGTCAGACTCTTCATCTGGTATGCTCGCGACGGAAGTGTATGCAACGAATCGGCCACATTGACCTATGTGCGTCCCAAAAAGCAACTCAAGCTTGCCTGGAGCACATTCCGTGACCGACTCTATCCCGGACAGGACGAGACGTGGACGCTCACCATCCAAGGCAAGGACGGCAAGCCCGTTGTCGGAGCCGAACTGCTAGCCACAATGTACGACGCATCACTCGATCAGTTTGCCTTCCACTCACTGCCCTTCTCGCTGTCGTTCCCGCGCCTGATACGTTCGTTCGAAAACAACACCTCGCGCCCCAACTACGGCACGAGTGTACATGCCACCCGCGCCTTCAGCGGAAAGTCGATACGCAGCCGCCGCTACGATGAGCTCACCGAATACATCCACCAACGCTGGCGCCGCAATCGCCGTATGCTAGTGCGTGGAGCCGCTCTTGGTGCAGCACCTGGTGCAGTATATGAGACGATGGCCGTCGAAGATGGTTTGGTTGCCGTCGAAGACGATATGGAAGTCGCGGAGATTGAGATGGCTCCCGCCGCAAACATGGCCATGGCGAAGTCTGCCACCGCCTTTGACGTAGTGGCCGAAGAAGAAGCTTACCAGCAGGAATCCGAAGCCGAAGGAACTTCACCCGCCCCGCAGCTTCGCAGCAACTTTGCCGAGACCGCCTTCTTCTATCCCCACCTCCTCTCCGATGCCAACGGAAACGTCAGCATCAGCTTCACCCTACCTGAAAGCCTTACCGAATGGAAGTTCCTCGGCCTGGCACACGACAAGGACGTCAACTACGGCCATATCCTGGCCACCGCTGTGAGTCGCAAGGACTTCATGGTGCAACCCAACCTGCCACGCTTCGTGCGTGAGGGCGACAAGGCATCCATCGCCACGCGCATCATCAACCAGGGCGAGAAACCGTTGAGCGGCACGGCACGGCTGCGTCTGCTCGATGCCGAGACCGAACAGGAAGTCTATATCGCTACGCAACCTTTCACGGTCGACGTGGGTCAAACCACTGCAGTTACCTTCGACATCGACATCGACGACCGCTTCCCGATGCTCATCTGCGAAGTGAGCGGCGTGAGCGGCGACTTCTCCGACGGCGAACGCAACTTCCTGCCTGTGCTCACCTCGAAGAAATACGTCACCGAGGCCATCCCGTTCTACGTGACACGCGACGAGCAGGAGAAGCACATCGACATCAGCAGCCTCTTCAATGAGGGCAGCGCCACAGCTACCCATAAGCGCCTGCTCTTCGAATACACCGATCGTCCCGAATGGACCGTCATCACGGCCCTCGACGGCATCAAATTGCCTGCCTACGACTGCGCCACCTGGTATGCTGCTTCGCTTTATGCCAACATTGTGGCTCGTCGCATCGCACAAAGCATCCCGGGCTTCGAGAATGCCCTGCGTGCCGCCCAACAGGCAGGCACCGACCAGCAGAGCCAGCTCAACCGCAACGAGGACCTGCGTGACATCGTGCTCAAGGAATCCCCATGGGTCAACGACGCTTTGCTGGAAGCCGAACAGCGCGCCCGCATGATTGACCTCTTCAACGATCGTCTGATGGATGAGCGTATTGAAAAGGCACGCACACGCCTTCAGAAGCTGCAGCTTGGTGATGGTTCTTGGAGCTGGTTCGAAGGCATGAAGGGCAGCTACTACATGACGCTCGCCATCTGCGAAGACCTTGCCATGCTGATCAATGCCGAGGGCAAAGAAAGACTGGACGATGTAGCCAAGATGCTCGAACACGGCCTGCGTTTCCTCGACGAGAAGGAGCTCGAACATTACGAGTACTGCATCAGCAAGAAGCTCCCCATCACGGCCAGCAATAACACCCTCCAGTACCTCTATGTCAGCTCGCTCGTGCCTGACCATAAGGTCAGCAAAAAAGTGGACACCATGCGCGAAGCTTACTTGAAGGATATTGAGAAGAATGTGCGCGATCTCACCATCCACGGTCGCACCGTGGCAGCCTGCGTACTGCGTACCTTCGGCCATACCCAAAGTGCTGACTACTTCCTGGAGTCAGCTGTCGAATACACCATCACCAAGCCCGGCATGGGACGCTACTACGCCACCGACCAAGCCTACTACTCGTGGCGCGACTACCGCATCCCCACCCAGCTCGCTGCCATGCGTGCCATCCGCCAATCGTCACGCAACGACAAGGAGCAGCTCCTCAACGAGATGCAGGTTTGGCTGCTTCGCCAGAAGCAGACACAGATATGGGACAACGAGATGAACACGCTCTCGGCCCTCGACTTCCTGCTCACGGGTGCCGAAGCCAGCGGCAAACAGGTCACGGCACGTCCGCAGACCTTGCAACGATCGTTCAGCATCGACAGCAGTATGCTTCCCACACCTATCGACACCACGCGCTTCCTGGCCGAACAACTCGGCTACGTGCGCACCAATGTCGATGATGCTATCACCGCTTCGCCCATCCACGACCTCACCATCAAGGGCAATGCTCCGGCAGCCGAGCTTCCCGTTATCTCATGGGGTGCTCTCTATGCACAGTATCTCGAGGATATGGATCGCCTAAAGAACCAAACGACAGGCGAACTGAAGGTGACTATCAAGTTCATGAAGGACGGCAAGGACTTCAATCCCGAAACCGAAACGTTGAAAGTGGGCGACAAGGTGACACTCCGCGTGATCATCACCGCCGACCGCGACATGGACTTCGTACAGATACGTGCCCAGCGTCCCGCCTGCTTCGAACCCGTCAGCCAAATCTCCGGCTATCGTTGGATGAATGGCCGTGGAGGCTACGTCAGCATGCACGACGCTTCGACCGATATCTTCTTCGATGCCTTCACCAAGGGCACAACGACCTATGACATCGAATTCCGCGTCGATCGCATAGGTCAGTACCTCTCAGGCATCACCACCGCTCAGTGTGCTTACGCTCCCGAATACGTGGCTCACACACGGGCATATCGTATCACTGTAAAGTAGTTTTCCCTCTTAATCAAATAGTGCCTATAGTGAATATATTAACTAAAATAACTATAGGCACTATTACAATTAATCCCTCAAGACATGTCACTTATACCATCTATTTCTTCGTTGCGCGAATCGATGGTCAACGTCACCCGACGGTTCCCCGTTGCGTGTATTTTCGCCGTCCTCCTTGCCTTCGCTCTCATCATCATGATATGGTGCGAAGAGTATCGGGGCGTAGCCGTCTATTACCTCACAGCGGGTTTCCTGCTTTCGCTCATGCTGTCGCTATGGGCCGAGGAGTACCATCGCCCCCGTGTGGTGTGGACCGTAGCAATCGCAGCCCATGCCCTGCTTCTCATCGATGCCGTCATCCTATGGAATTCAGTCAGTACACGATTCAACTACGCGCTTTACATCGCACGTTCGGCCGTCTATGTGGCGCTGATCCTTGGCATCCTGTTCCTGTCCTTCTATAAGGAAAAGAACGACGTGAAAGCCTGGAACTTCACCCGTCGCATGCTCATAGCCTTAGTGCTCTCGTTCCTGATAGGAGGTGTGATGACTGCTGGTATCGAAGGGTTGCTGGCAGGTATTCAGGGGCTGTTCAACATCGAAATCGACAGCAAGCTCTACGCCTCGCTCGCCATCCTTTCCGGATTACTGCTGCCCCTGCTCCTGCTGCTCTCTCGTGTGCCTGAAGGGGACGGCAAGCACGACACTTCGGTTATCACCTCCCGATTCCTCACCGGCACCACGCGCTACCTCTTCATCCCCCTCGTGGCATGCTATATGCTGGTGCTCTACCTCTATCTCGCCAAGATCCTGTTCACCTGGGAACTCCCCAAAAGTTCCATCTCGACACTCGTCACCGTCATGATGTTCGGCATCATCGCCATCGAGTTCCTCCTCTACCCCGCCATGCGCAGCGAAGGCTCGAAGACGTTCGAACGCTGGGTGGTACGATGGTTCCCCATCCTTGCCTTGCCTCTGGTCATCCTCATGACCGTCGGGATTGTGCGAAGGTTCAGCGACTATGGCATCACCGTCAACCGTCTGTACATCCTCACGCTCAACCTCTGGTTCTACGCCGTCTGCATCGGGCTCTTTGTAAACAAGGCGCGCCGCATCCATTGGATATCCCTCTCGTTCGGCGCCATCCTCCTACTCACCTCCGCACAACCGATGAACATCTGCGAGATTGTCAAACGTCACTACAAGCAGCAGATCAACGACGTCATGGCACAATACAAGCCCGAAAAACTGCCCATGTCGAGCGACGTGTACAAGCAGTGGATGCAGTCCTTGCCCGAAGACGTTGCCCTTCGCACCCGCGACCAGCTGCGTTACCTCGACAACAACTACAAGGATCAGACCTCAGTATGGCTCGAAGACGATGTCCCGATGTGGTGGTTTCCATCTTCGAAAGAAGAAGAGGAAAAAGAGTTTTTCTCCTATCGGAGCTCCAACAACTACGTCCTGCTTCCCCAGGGTTACAAATGTCTGTTCTCGAAGGATCGCAACTACTACGAGCCGTCCGACAAGAGCATCAACGACAGCATCTTCACCCTCACCGCCGAAGGAATGGTTGAAGAAAAGCTCACCTTCGAAATCAATCTGAACGAGTTTGAACGAAAAAAGGGACAAGGCATCGACTCCAATCCCCTCTATTTCCGCGAAAAGCAACGCGGCGACTCCGTCATCCTCACCTTCGATAGGCTCATTATCGATGGCGACAGTCAAAAAGTCACGATAAGCTATCGTGCACGCATCTTCTATAAATAGAGGCAAACGACGAAAATAATAAAAAGGGTTAGCGAAGTGAATTTGCTAACCCTTTGCTTTTCGTGGAACTTTTGCATCAAAACACACTCATAAACCATATTTTTACACTTTTTCTTGCATTTTTCTCCATAACTTCTTATATTTGCACCCGTAAAACAAAAAAATGCACATCATGAAAAAAGCTATCACACTTATTTGTTCACTCTGTCCATTGCTGTTCAACCTTGCGGCACAACCTTCTCCCGGACGTGATCAAGGGGAACGACAACAGCCTGCCATCGAGATTCTTAGCGACCGAACCATCATCTATCCCGGTCGGCTCGACCTGCAGGGCGACGAAACCCTGATGGGCATCCTCCAGATGTATCCTGAACTGCTCATCGGCGGCTACGACAACCTGTTGGGCAGCTACCAGCTGCGCCTCGACAATGTGGCCATCTCGGGTGACAGCCGCCTGCTCATGTCACAAATCAAGGCCAGCATCATCCAGAAGATACAGATCTGCGACAACTCCGGTGTCGCCAAAGGTCGCACGGGCGAAGGTTGCGTCATCGACATCAACTTGCGCGAAACAGAAGATGGCGCACATGGCTATACCGTCCTTCAATATGCCACCGACCATCAGTTGAGCGGTACGGCCAACATCCGTTACGGTGACGACGACACCGAAGTATTCGTCAACGCCCAGTTCAACCGCACCGACCTCAAGGGCATCTACCGCGACCAACAGTACCTCCATGCCGAAATGACAAACTGGCTGACCGATCGCGATGTTATTCGCTCATACGTCAACCAGAGTTACAAAAACACCAACACACCCTCCGAAAACCTCCGCAAAAACCTGCGCGAAGAGATGTTCCTCGTCCGCACAAGGTGGTTCCACACCTTCAACCAGCTGGGTACCGAGCTGCTCACCATGCTTACCTATACCCGTGAGAACAATCCTTTGGAGCAATTCGCCATCCGTGACAACGAACACCGCATCATCCGCAACAGCTATGACCTGCCCGCCTGGCTGCTCGAACTCAACACCCCCATTCCGTCAATCAAAGGGCTGAAGATGATGGCTGGCTTCGAAGCAGGCTACAATATCCAGGACTATGCCATCAATCAGCACAACGAGGCAGGCCTCACCTTCGACGAAGAGAGCGAATATCACATTTTTCACCACGATGTCTATCTGCTGTTCAACTACAGGCGAGGCCCTCTGCTCTTCACCATCGGCGACCGTGTATTGTTCTACCACTACAAACAAAACGGCTATTCTGGCGGATGGTCGAAGAACTCTACGCGCAACATGTTCCAACTGAGCACCGTGTTTACCCCACACCCACGCCATCAGTTCCAACTCGGCTATTTTCGCAAATTCACCAACCCCAGCGCCCTCGACGTGTTCATCGAACTATGGCCCAACACTGCCGGCCAGTTCATCGGAGGCGAAGCCGACCTTGAGGAGACACGCGTCAATCAGTTCAAGTTCGCTTACGGCTACACGCAGCGCAACTTCACCGCCAAGGCCAACGGCAGCTGGTACACCACCAGCAACGATGACCGCTACTACAAGGCCGATGCTTCCATCTATTACAAGGTCGGAAACCTTTCACTCACGGCAGGCTACAACCTCTACTCCATTAAGAACACTGCAATCCCCGATTCCCGACGCACTACCTGGCATGACGCGCGGCTTGCCTCCAAGCTCACCCTGCCCGGGCAATGGCTCATCGGTGCACGTTGGATCTGGTATTCAAAGGACATGCCCTACCGTGTGAGCAATTACGACGACAAGCCCTTCTATGGCGGACTTGAGGTCACTAAGCGGTTCGGTTCCAATCGCTCCCTCGGCCTCCACTGGCACGACATGTTCCACAGCGACCTCAGCGCCGTCATCGCCACCGCCCAGTGGAGCTTCTGATTCCTTCGTCCTCATCGGCAGCCATCCTTGGCGGCCTTCAAAACTCATAAATATAATCCACATAGATGCCGCGCATGAACGAATCGTGTGCGGCATGTCCTTTCCAATAGATCGATTGGGGCGAAGCAAGCTTGAAGTCGGGGAACTGGATGTAGGTCCATCCGCTCTTGGGAACCACGTACTGCGACTTGTCGCTCAGCACCGGTTTGTCCTTGCCGATATAGACGTGAGCCGTCTTGTTGGTGGCCCAGGTGAACACTTTGCGTCCCTGGCTGTCGGTAGGGAGGGCATCATAGACCATTTGGGGCACAAAGACGCGCGCACCATAGCGCACCCCGGGCTTCGCCGTGAAGATCAACGACTGCGTCAGGTCCTTCCTGTGCA
Organism: Bacteroidales bacterium; assembly: GCA_017618715.1. Taxonomy (GTDB): domain Bacteria; phylum Bacteroidota; class Bacteroidia; order Bacteroidales; family UBA3663; genus Liminaster. The sequence continues at coordinate 79,045 of JAFZTS010000026.1, read as the reverse complement.
CGGTCATTCCGTAGGGCGTGGCGGCACCCTCCTTGGTGTAGATCCACGTCTTGTTTTTTTCGCTCGACTTGATCAAATCCACGGCGCTTACGGCACGCGGCACGTTCAGCTCCTGCTTGGCGCATTTGATGGGAGGCGCCCCTTCGAGGTAGAAGGGGTATTCACCGCGCCCCCAGGTTTGCTGCACGGCGATGCTATGGTAGGCCCCGCGACCTTTGGCATAGACTACCCAGGGGCCGACGGCCTTGCTCAAGCCGCCTTGTCGCTGGAGATAGACCGAATGCAGGTTTATGACGGTCGCCGTCTTGGGCAAGGCCGTTCCATCGTCACCCACGCCGACAATGGCATAGTAGCGGTAATAATCCGTAATCTTATGTCCCTCGGCATCCACAGCAAAAATCTGGTCGTTCTCCTCCACGTAGCCGCTCGTGACGATGTTGCCGTCCATGTCCTCGATGTTGCCCTCGCTGTTCCTCCGGTAGGTGCGGAAACGCTTCAAGCCGTTGCCGAAATTGGAGACCGACACCGAGTGGACAGTGATGTCATGGAAACCTATACTGCCCCCGAAAATGAACCATTTGTAAAGTCGTCCTCCACCCTTCGGCGGGGTGTAGCCCTCGTCGCTGTCATATCTCATGCTCGACGAAGCGCCCTTGATGACCTCCGTGCCGCTCTGCTTCGGGCAGGAACCCTCCACCTGGATGTCTCCAAATTCGCAATGCGTGAAGTTCATCTTGCCCGGCTTGCCGTAGAAGAACGTGCCGCAACATGCCTCGAAATTGAAGTAATAGAAGTAGCAGGCCGAAACGTCGCTCGCTCCGGGCGGGTCGAAGAGGAAGAGCGGAGCAGCCTTGCCCGTGGCGTCAATCCTGCCGCAGTTCCGCACGTTGGTATAGCCGAAATGACTCTCGTAGCATCGGCGCAGCAACATGCACGTGCCCTTCACGTGCTGGAAGTACAGCCCGTCGAACTGGCCGTAGGGGCAGCAGTCGAGCCAAAGGGCGGCACGCGTGACGTAGCGATACGTGTGGTCGATGATGCCGCGTCCATGTTCGGGGACAAAGCCCACGTTGTTCATCGACTCGGTGCCTGTCGCGAATCCCAGGTCGCACAGCTTGCAGCAGCGCATGAAGATGGCCTTGTCCTGGTCGAGCCAACCCAATCGGAACAAGTAGGGTTGCGACCTGCGGTAGGGCAGGATGCGGGCACCCGAGGCGTTCATCTGCATCTTCGTGCCGCGAATGCTGATGCCCAAAGCCGAAAACGCGGTGCCCTTGCGCACCAGCAAAGTGGGCGAAAAGGCGTAGGCACCGGCAGGGAGCATCAGGTCGTAGGTCGTGGCATGTCGGTCAAGGAATGCCATCCACTTTACCATGTAGGGCATGTTGTCCGTGTGCGCATCGGCTGTCTTGCGTCGAGCGCCCAGTTGCAGGAAGCTGATCTCGCGGTTGGCGGGCACCACGAGGTCAGCGTAAAGTTCGGCTTCACTATTGGCCAACCTGATCAGCGTAGCCGTATCAAGATAGGCCGTCTGGTGGTCGCCCACCTGTCCGCGCCACGTCAGGTCGTAGGCGAAACCCTCCACGTTGTGCCTATCGTCATAGACGAGCAGCGAGGCGTCGAGTCGTCCCTTGATGCTGAAGGTGCTGCCGCCGCCGTCGCCCGCCTCGTAGAAGCCCTTGGTGATGGCCACGTCGCCTTTCTTCAGGTTCGTACTCGAAGCCAGGTCGGCCACGGTTTCGTAGATGTATGCCTGCGTATAGCGGATGGTGTCCGACGGCGAAGCAGTTGCCCGGTTGCCAAAGATGCCGCTTGCGCCCGAAAAGGCAGCTGCAAGGATTATAAGGCGAAGAAGTGTTCGTGTCATGATGGTTCTCTTCAAAAAACGGGGCAAAGGTATGGACTTTTTCTGTGAAATACAAAAAAATCGACCGTCACCGAACGAATATTTGCCCGATTTAGCTTTTTTTAGGACAAGTCGATGCCATCCAATCAAAATTCTTGCTATCTTTGTACCCTCAAACCCATAACCCATAACCCATGCACCGCCTTTTCCCAACCCTCGCCATAGCCCTAAGTATGGCATTCGCCCTCCAGGGCCAGACGTGGCATCCCGACCTCGTCATCAAGCTTTGGCCCGATGGCGCACCCACCGACAACGGTGAAACCGAACCCGAAAAAGACTTCGGCACCCACTACGAACATCCCTCCGATCCCGACATCTCCGTCTATCTGCCCGAGCATCCATGCGGCCTTGCCGTGCTCGCCATCCCCGGTGGCGGCTACAGCGGCGTATGGTATGGCCACGAGGGACATCTGCCCGCAGCATGGTACGTCGAGCAGGGCATCGTCTATGCCGTGCTCAAATACCGTTTGCCCAACGCTCATCCCCAGGTCCCGCTCGAAGATGTGCAGCAGGCCATGCGCATCATGCGCGGACACGCCGACGAGTGGAACATCCGAAAGCTTGGCGTGCAGGGCTGCTCGGCAGGCGGACACCTCGCTTCCACCGCTGCCACCCACTATCGCACGCCTGCCGAACGTCCCGACTTCCAGATACTCTTCTATCCCGTCATCACGCTTGATCCTGCCTGCACCCACTACTGGTCGAGCCACTTCCTGCTCGGCGACAACCCCTCGCCCCAGCTCCTCCAACGTTACAGCAACGATCAGCAGGTGACCTCCGACACTCCCCCTGCCTTCATCCTCGCCAGCAGCGACGACGACCTGGTACCCGTGCGCAACAGCATCCTCTACTACAACGCCCTCGTCGCCCACGGCGTCCCCGCCTCCATGCACCTCTATCCGTCGGGCGGTCATGGCTGGTGCTGGCGCGACAACTTCCCCTACAAACCGCAATACGTCGGCGAACTCGGCCAATGGCTCCGCACCCTGTTCGAATAAAAAACAATATGTAAAACCCACAAAAATACCGTAACGCTTATGAAAGACAATTCCTGGCAGAACTTCCTCAACAAGGGAGCACAGAACAGTCCCAAAGGCAAGGGCGGCAAGAATGCCGGTGCTGCTTCAACCAAGGGCAACAAAGCAGCTCCAAAGCAAATGAATCGCCACTCGCAGTAAATCACTTGCACCGATAACAGCATGTCCTCCAACGCTCGCTGGAGGACATGCTGTTTTTTTGCTTCTTTTCCAATAATCAGAATTGTTTTTCCTTATTCACCCAAACGCGCTTCATGGAAATGCGGTGTGTATCGTTCTGATGAAGCCAAGGACGCTCGTCGGGGACAATCGTCTCGAGATGGATATTGCTCAGATGGATGTTTTCGGCATGACTGATGCTGACCCCCCAAGCAGGCTGGATGCCGTGAGCCGATGGTTCAGGATAGTTGGCCTCACCCAACTCTGTGGGTTTACGCGCCGCAGGGATGAAGAAAGGATTTACTCCACGCTGTTCTTGATAATCGTCCATCGTCAAGCCTCCACGGAACTGCACGCTGAGATGCTCGATACGCACATCGCGCACAGGCTGACCTTCTACTCCCGCAATCAGACAAGCATAACGACAATCTGCATCGGTGACCGAAATATGTCGGATTCGAATGTCCCGAACGGTGGAGCGGTGGAAGCCTTCGGGAGCACGCATTCGATCACCCAAACGGATATAGATGGGCGAATTGCAGATGTCGTGCATCGTGAGGTCACTCACATCAATGTCCTCCATCGCCGCGCCATCCACCGTTTCGAGCGCCAATCCACGGCAATGGGTGAATGTGCAACGCCGTATGCGGATGTGCCGGAACCCGCCATTCGACTCGGTGCCCAACTTGATACGACCCGTAGGACCGTCGCCATCGGGTGCCTTATCGACCAGTGTTGTGCATGTGCCATCGAGCAAAGTGCCCACATCATATCCACTGACTGCGCAATCCTCGACGAGAACATGTTCGGTGGGCTTGGGGCGACCCAAGGCATAAGAGCATTTCAGTACGATGGCATCGTCGCAGAGTGAATTGACGCGACAACGACGTACCGTGACGCGCTCGCAGCAATCGATATCGATAGCATCGCGATTGGTGTCACAGACAACGTCCTCAATTAGCAAGTCATCGACGCCGGTGAGCAACATGGCGAAATGACCGCATCGAAGGAACCTAAGACCACGGATTGTGACGTGTTGGCATTCACGCAAAGCTAGAGCCTTGTTGGCTTGTGGCATACCACTATAACCGCGTCGTGGCACTTCGCGCATCAATACGTCGGTGCCGTCGATGAGTCCTTCTCCTTCAAGCACAAGGCCATGCAACCCCTCACCCCATAGGAGCGAGTTGTGCCAATGGCTGTGCCCGAAGTCCTGATAGTGCGAATCGTTGGGCTCGGCCTCATCGTAGCCGTCGGTTTCGGTGACGGGTGCAGCCTTGATAACCGCTCCTTGCTCAAGACGCAGGGTGATGCCCGAACGAAGATGGATGGAATAGCAGAGGTAGGTGCCACGTGGTAGCACCACCACGCCACCGTCAACGCCCGCAGCTGCCTTGTCGATGGCCGCATTGATGGCTGGTGAGTCGATGTGTCGCCCGTCGCCCAGAGCACCGAAGTCACGCACGTCGAGGGCAAGACCTTGGCCAAGGGCAAACATTGCCAGAAGGATGGACAAGAGGGGTTTCAAATTCAATTAACAATTATCAATTGGACTTCTTCTTGAAAACTTCGGAGGGGAGGATACCGAATTCGCGTTTGAACGTCTCGCGGAAATGCGCCATCTGATTGAAGCCCGTCATCATGGCAGCCTGGGAAACGTTGTATTCGCCACTTTGCAGCAGACCGTAGCAATAACGTAGGCGACGTTTTCGCACATACTCCTTGGCCGTCATGCCTGTGAGAGCCTTCACTTTGCGGTAGAATGTGCTGTGACTCATAGCCATACGATCGGAGACGAAAGCCATGTCAAGATCCTCCTGCATGATGTTGTCCTCGATGAGTTTGTCCAGACGTTCGAAGAACTGCTGGTCGAGGCGGCTCAAAGCAGGTGCTTCCGCCTGCGAAACCAGCGGCTCACCGTGGGCAAAATGTTCGGCCAGTCGGCGGCGTGCGGTAAGCAGGTTCTGGATACGCGAAGCAAGCAGCTTGGCTGTGAACGGTTTGGTAAGGTAGGAATCTGCACCGCTGTCGTAGCCCTCCTCCTTGTCGGCATCGGTAACCTTGGCCGTAAGAAGGATGATGGGGATGTGACTAGTACGTATGTCATCCTTGAGACGTTGAGTGAGCTCAATACCATTCATGTGGGGCATCATGATGTCGCTGACGATGACATCGGGGATATGCTCTAAAGCCATGGTCACACCCTCCTCGCCATTTTCTGCCTGTAGGATCTGGAAGTCGTCGCCGAACGAGTCAGTGATATATTGACGTATATCAGTATTGTCTTCAACGATGAGAAGTGTGGGTTGTTGGTTATCGGTAGTTTCGTCGGACAATTCATCAGCCATTGTCTCGTCCTCATTCCCTCGTTCCGCAATTTTGATGGCGACATCCTCCTTGTGCAAGGCATTGGGATAAGTGTTGTCGGTGGAAAGGGAAAAGACGAAACGGCTGCCCTCACCTTCGCGGCTCTCGACGGAAATGGTGCCTTCGTGCAAATCGACCAACGAACGCACCAGAGCAAGGCCGATGCCAGTGCCTGAAGCCTGATGGCTACCCTCCGCCTGATAATAACGTTTGAAAATGTGAGGCAAGGCGTCGGGAGCTATACCATGCCCTGTATCGGCCACGGTGATATGTAGCTGTCCTTCGTCATCTGCGTTGACATCGACGGTGATACTACCCTGCTCAGTGTATTTGACAGCATTGGAAAGCAGGTTGTTGAGGATGGTGGTGATAACCTCGGAGTCGAAGTAGATTCGGGGAAGATCGGGCTCGATATTGTAGGAGAACTGCACCTTTGGGTTACGGTTGAGCTCCTTGTAGTTCAAGCAGATTTCGCGCACGAACTGACCGATGTCGCCGCGTGCCACGGTGAGGCGGCGATTCTGCGTCTCCGTCTTGCGGAACTCCAGTATCTCGTTGATGAGATCGCGAAGACGACCAGCACTCTTTTGGAGCATAGCCACGCGACGATGTGCCGTAGGTGGCAGGCTCGTGTCGTTCATGAGGTCATCGATAGGACCGAGGATGAGCGTCAAGGGTGTGCGCAATTCATGGGTGACATTGGTAAAGAAGCGCAACCGCTCCTCGTTGAGTTCTTGTTTCTGCAGGCTCTCACGCTTCTCGAATTCAAGGGAATTCTGAAGCGCAAGCCTCCGCTTGTAGGAACTCATCATCCAAATGACGAATGCAGCCAGGGCAAGGGCATAGACAAGGAATGCCCACCACGTGCGCCAAAGAGGCGGGGTGATAGTAATGGCGAGTTGTGTTAAACGTGCCTCATCCCAGTCCTGACTACGCAGTTTGGCACGTAGGACGAAGACATAGTGACCAGGTCGCAGGCCTCGGAATACTACATCATCATCACCCGCAATGTCGTACCACTTGTCATCCATGCCCTGCATCATGTATGAATATTCGACATGCTCGGCCTGGGCAAAGTTACGCACTGTGAAGGAAATGTGCAGGGTATTCTGCCGATAGCTAGTATGCACCTGTCCCTTTCTGTCGGGTGTCAGTGGCAGAATCTCGGTCTGCATGCCTTTGGGGTGATATGCCTCACAAGAGACAATCTGTACATCCGAGACAGGCGTACTTCCCACCACCCGTCGTGGGTCAAAACAGCACACACCCGAGGCTGAGCCGAAGCAGATGATACCGTCATTGCTGACAAGTGCTGCCCCAGGTGCGAAGCCACGCACCCCTCTAATGTCCGTCTGACTGTAGTTGTAGCATTGTCCTGTCCGCTTGTCGAAGCATGTGATACCAGTGTAAGTACTCATCCAGATGCGTCCGTCGGCATCCTGTTGTAACGCCAACACATGGCTATCCGACAGACCTTGCTGGCGACCGTATGTGGTGATGCCGATACTCGATGTAATATCAGTGATACAAGTCAGTCCTTCATCGGTTGCCAGCCATATAGTTCGCCCATCAAGGTCGCGGATGGCCTGGTTGATTTTCGAAGGCAGCAGTCGTCGATCTTTGCAAATAGGGAGGCACGTGTCGCTATCTTGATCAAAGATGTAAGCTCTGTCACCCAAAGTGGTGAGCAGCAAACGATGTTGATCGATGGGCAGAAAGCCGGTGACGGGGGCATTCAAAGCATGAGTAATTGTCGGGCATGGCAGAACGGTTCCTTGCTGATAAAGATATACACCAAACTCGCCACCAATCCAAATGCGGTGTTGCGGATCTTCGTAGAACGAATGGACGTCGGCCCCCTCGGGCTCGATGGCGACACGCTCAAAACGTCCTGTAGCGCGGCTGAAACAGATTACACCCTCGTCGTCGATACCCATCCACACACGTCCCGAGCTATCGGTCATCATGCAACGAGGCAACGAATGGCGACGACGCATCTGATTCTGCCCTGACCAGCATCCCTGAACCTTTCCGTCGAACCAAAGGACCAGCTCGTCGTCACTAGCCATCCAAAAGCCACGGTTCGTATCCGGAGTCATGGCGTAGACAGGTCGATGTAGCCGTTCATGGTCGAGGTAGTCGAGCAGGTCGAATTGAGAACGTTCGGCACTAATGAAATCGACGCCAGTACTGTGATTGCCTACCCAGATGTTTCCATATTCATCCTGAACAAGGCTGCGTGTGTTAAGGGATGAAACTTTGACACGTATGCCATCGTCGGTATCGGCTATCGGCAAAGCACTGTAGGCCACATAGGTGTCAGGATTGACCACTTTGATGCCTCCCATGTCGGTAGCCACCCACAAGGTGCCGTCGCGCATCTGAACAATGTCATAGACGTTGTCGTCGTAATCGTCGGCATCAAGGGTCACACGGGTAAATGTCCCCGATGCAGGGTTGAAGAGCGCCAATCCGCCATCAGTCCCCACCCATACACGCTGTCGGTCATCTAAGTAGATGCAGCGCACATTATTACCCGGCAGACCTTGTCCTTGAGACTCCTGTTCAAAATGCCTCGTGATACCACCAGTCAGACTCACCATGCTTAAGCCATGCTGGCTATGACCGATGTAGAGACGGCCCTGACCATCATCAAGCAGGCAGCGGTTCTGGAGTGGATGAACAAGGGGGAGCGACACGAAAGTGCGCTTCTCGACGTTCAAGCGTTGCACATCACCGCGACCATAAACCAGCCATACCTCATCATCGGAAGCACGAGCGATGTCCTCAACACTCGACATCACCATGCCATCGTTAGCGTCGAGAATGCTTATCTCACCTGTTGACAAGCGATAAAGCACCAACCCCAATTCGGTGCCAATCATCATCTGCCCCGAAGACTCATGCCAATAGAGTGCAGCCACGCGTTGCCCAATAGGGCCGGAGCCATCGGGCCAACGTAACGAGGTGCAAGTATTGCCTGCAATGCGACTTACACCTGCCTCGGTGGCTACCCAAACGTAACCCATGCCGTCGATGGTCATCTCAAGCACACCGTCGTTAGCCAGACCATCGGCCATACTGACATGTCGGCTGGCGGTGTAGCTCTTAGGCCACGCCGTGCCGACCACCAGAAGGCTGGTCATCAGAAGGGATGCTAATTTACAAATCATTTCAAGAATGGATTGACTGTGGGATCGGGCCCGAGATAGAAACTGGGCTCGGAGGGTTGGTTGTAGCCCACGTTCTGCGCAGCTGTGGAAAGGCGATAAGGGATATCCTCCATCAGACAGTTGATGCGATGTACAGTAGGATGTGGCGAAACATAGATGCGCAACTCGTCACTATCGGGTGTACGGGCGATGACCTCTTCGCGCCAGTCGCCGAGGATATCGGCAGCAAGACAGGGATTGGATTTCGTGCCGTTGTTGAATCTGACGCCCTCGAAACGTACAATATCGACAATGGCCTTCTGCTCCCAGTCGAACTTCGAAACCGTCTCGCGGTCGAGCAGTTCACGAAGCAGGTCGCCATCCCACCAGATACCGAAATTGATTGACAGATGCCGATTGCCGAGCTTGAGATGCTGCTGATGCTGCGGGTCATCGGGATCCTGTGCGCTAAAGATGACCTCACCCTTGATGTTGCGGATGCCATGGCTGTCGCTGCTCCACATCTCGATACCAGGGTTGGTAGGATCGATATCGGCAGCCATACAACGTCCCACATCGCTCGTTGATGGGATCTGGAAAATAACCTCACCCGTGCGAGCATTGCGCAGTTCGCTACCATCGCGCTTGTTCTCATGACAGTCCCAAACAAAGAGTTCAGTGGTCGTAGGGTCGAAAGCCATGAGGTGAAGGGCATCGCCATGCCCCATACCCGTGTTGTAAAGGCCGCGCCCATCATGATCGACAGCCATCGCACCGTAGGTAATCTCGTCGCAACCATCGCCATCCACATCGGCAACACGCAGGTTGTGGTTACCCTGTCCGGCATATTCGCTCCACTCCGGATTGTTGGTATCGAAAGTCCAACGATTCTTGAGTTCCTTGCCATCCCAGTCCCAAGCAGCAAGGACGGTTCGCGTATAATAACCACGGCAGAAGATGGCACTGGCCTTATGTCCGTCAAGGTAGCCCACGGCAGCCAGCATACGATCGCTTCGGTTGGCATAATTGTCACCCCAATCCTCAAGGTTGCCGCGCTCGGGAATGTAGGGTTTGGTGTCCATGGCTGCACCCGTCATACCATTGAATACGGTGATGTATTCGGCACCCTTGAGGATGCGTCCCGTCATGGGACGGCCCTCGCGATTGTACCTGCCCCATTCGCGGTGCGGCGCTGGTTGGGGAGTTTCAGCACCTTCGGGAGCACGATGTCGATAATCGGCCAGCGCGTCACCGATGACCTTGCCCTGGCCATCGATCGTACCATCGGAGGTCTTTACCATCATCTCAGCCCGTCCGTCGCCATCGAGGTCATAAACGATGAAAGGCACATAGTGAGCACCACTGCGTACGTTGATGCCCATGTTGATGCGCCAGAGCAGCGTGCCGTCAAGACGATAGCAATCGAAAAGTGTCGGGCCCGTATAGCCATCGTGCGCGTTATCGTGTGAATTCGAAGGGTCCCATTTGAGGAAGATTTCGTACTGCCCGTCGCCATCGACATCACCTACCGAAGCATCGTTGGCCGAATAGGTGTAGGTGAGGCAGTCGGGAGTCTGTCCCTCGGAGGGTCGCTGCAAACGTAAGGGCAGATAACCCACAGGGGCATCAGCGCGAAGAGTGAAAGAACCATTCTTGCCTCCTCCCCTAACCTCGTAAGTCACATCGCCGACTGTCGGTTGTTGATTGACAAAGAACGTGCCACCCGCAGTCAAAGGTGCGGTATTGAGTTTCGTACCGTTACGATACACGTCGAAGGGTTCACCCTCGGCATCGGAAGTGAGCGTGCGCCAACTGATCACCACCTGCTGTTCCTGACGTATCGCTACAACTCCACGGTCGAGCGTCTCGCGACAAATGCCAGCCATATCATAGCGGGGCTGCGCCATCAGCGTCATCGCCCCACAAAGCAGTGTTTCCAGGAATAGTTTCTTGAACATCGAAACAAAAACAATTAACAATTAATAAAAATATATAACAATCGGCAATTGCCATTTGACAATTATTTCCACTGCAAATCTATATAATATAATTAATGTATGCAAGTCTTGGAAGATGATTTTTGGACTCCGATGAAAAATTGTACCAAAAAAGACGAATTTCTGTCGGTAGCAGTTGACGAAAACGCGCTATCTTTGCGCCATAAAAACACGAAATTACAATACATTTACTTCCAAACTTTATTCATCAAATGAAAGAACATGCAAACAACTTCACGAAGCGCGTCGGCTCATTGTGGGCGCGTCTTCTCGTCCTTGTCATGATCGCAGTCCTTCCGACAGCCGTCATGGCACAGGGACAGGTAACGGGTACGGTTGTTGACGCCTCTGGCGAACCGATCATCGGAGCCAGCGTTGTAGTGAAAGGCACCACGACGGGCACGGTGACTGACCTCGACGGCAACTTCACCATCCCGGGCGTTTCAAGGAATGCCACCCTCGTTATCTCGTACGTGGGCTATCGTACGCAAAATCTTGCCCTCGATGGTAGGAATTCGCTCAACGTGACACTCGAAGAAGACAAGCAGCTCATCGACGAAGTGGTCGTTGTAGGTTACGGTGTACAACGAAAAACTGACGTGACGGGTGCCCTCACACGCGTAGGCGAAAAAGAAATGAACGCGAAGCCCGTGAACAACGCGTTCGAGGCATTGCAAGGCAAGGCTGCGGGTGTGGACATCACCACAAGCGAGCGTCCTGGCACCGTGGGCAACATCATGATACGCGGCACGCGTTCGATTTCGGCAGGGCAGGGTCCCCTTTACGTGGTGGACGGTGTGCCCCTGCAATCGGGCGGCATCGAGAGCCTGAACCCCCGCGACATCGAATCGATCGACATCCTGAAGGACGCCTCTTCAACCGCTATCTACGGCAGCCGTGGCGCCAACGGTGTGGTGCTCGTCACGACGAAGCGCGGACAGGAGGGCAAGATGCAACTGAGCTACAACGGTTCGCTCACCCTTGAGAAGATCGTTGACAAGAGTCCGGCCATGAGCGCCAGCGACTACATCACCTGGCGCCGCTGGGCCTACTACAACTCGGCTCCCGACAAATATACCCCGGGCGACCAGCCTTCGCAGGAGCAGGACAGGAACTTCTTCAGCGGTGACGACGTGGCCTTGGCCAATGTGATGAAGGGATGGGCCGGCGGTTCGTGGGACGGTTCGAAGGTGACCGATACCGACTGGACGGACTACGTTACGCAGACGGGCCTCACCAAGGAACACACCCTCAGCGCACGCGGCGGCACAAAGAATATCGCCGGGTTCGCGTCGTTCGGCTACCTCCGCAACGAGGGCACACAGAAGGGACAGACCTACGAGCGCTACAACTTCTCGGCTTCGGTGGATATTCAAGGCACCAGGTGGTTCAAGATGGGAGGTTCGTTCAACGCTTCGTTCGGAACACAGCAATACGGCTATTCGAAGGCCTACGGAACAAGTTCGGGTCCCACCGAACTCTACGGCGCTGCCAAAGCCATCCTGCGCTATACCCTGCCATACGACGAGAACGGCGACATCATCACCCAGCCCGGTGGCTCGACCACCAATACCTATTCGATTATCGACGAATGGACCAAGTCGAAGGACGAACGCAGGAACTACCGTCTGCTGGGCAGCTTCTATGCCCAGATTGACCTCGGCAACATCCTCGAGCCCCTGAAGGGCCTGACGTGGAAGACCCAGTTCGGTCCCGAATTCCGCTACTACCGCAACGGCAACTTCCTCGACAGCAGTTCGATCAGCCGTGCGGGTGGCAACAACACCGTGAGCCGCAGCGACGGCCAGCAGTTGGCTTGGACGCTCGACAACATGCTGCTCTACAACCGCTCCTTCGGTGAGCACACCATCGGCCTGACCTTGCTGCAGAGCGCTTCGAAGACCCAGACCGAGACCAGCAGCATCAGCGAGGAGAAGGTCCCGATGCCCTCATTCCTTTGGAACAACCTGGGAGCCGTTGATGTGACCGACACACAGTACAAGGTGGGCATCGGCTCGGGTCTCACCGGCAGCCAGCTGTCCTCATACATGGCCCGCGTAAACTACTCGCTCATGGACCGCTACCTCCTCACCGCTTCGGCACGTTGGGATGGCGCATCCGTACTTGCCGAGGGAAAGAAATGGGACTTCTTCCCATCGATGGCCCTGGGCTGGCGCATGGAACAGGAGAACTGGATGAAGGACATCAACTGGATTGACCAATTCAAGGTGCGCTTCGGTGTGGGCGTCACAGGCAACGCCGCTGTAGGCCCTTACGGCACACTTGGCATCATCAGTTCCTACTGGATGCCATTCAGCACAGGAAATACCCAGATCCTCGTGACCAACGAACCCTATTACTCCTCGGGCGCCAACCAGATGCCGAACAAGAACCTCGGCTGGGAGAAGACCACCCAGTGGAACGTCGGCCTCGACTTCAGCTTCATCAAGGGTCGCGTAGGCGGTACCATCGATATGTACACATCGCGCACGAAGGACCTGATTCTCGACATGACCATTCCTTCACTCTCGGGCTATCCTTCGATGAAAACCAACGTAGGTCAGACCAAGAACAAGGGCATCGAGATTACCTTGAATACCATCCCCATCCTTACAAAGACCTTCACCTGGAATTCGAACCTGAATTTCGCATGGCAGAAGGATGAGATCGTTGAGCTTGCCAACGGCAAGGAGGACGACATTAACAACGCCTGGTTCATCGGCGAGTCGATTGCCGTACACTTCGGTTACGAGGCTGATGGTCTCTGGCAGGAGAGTGATGCTGCCGAGATGGCCAAGTTCAACGAGAACGGTCAGAAGTTCACAGCCGGTAGCGTGAAGCCCATTGACCAAAACGGTGACTACAAGATCGACGCTGACGACCGTGTGATCATCGGCAACAAGAATCCACGTCTGACCGCCGGCTGGTCCAACAGCTTCAGCTGGAAGGGCCTGGAGCTCACCATCGACCTGCAAGGCCGCTTCGGTTATACCATCAGCACAGGAGGTGAAGGTCAGCTTGGCATGTACCAGCAGCGTGAAATCGACTACTGGCGTCCCGACAACACGGGTGCCGAATGGCAGAAGCCTGTCTATAGCCAAGCCGGTGGCGACCCCTATGCCGGTCTGCTCGGTTTCAAGGATGCATCGTTCATCAAGATCCGCAACCTCTCACTGGGTTACAACTTCAACCGCAAACTTATCGAAAAGCTCGGTCTCAGCAATCTGAAGCTTTACGTTCAGGGCAAGAACCTAGGTATGCTTTATTCTTCGGTTGACTTTATGGATCTCGATACCGGCCGCACTTATTTCAACCGTGGTGTCACTTTCGGCCTGCAGGTTGACTTCTAAGGGTTAATGGTTATGGGTTAATGGTTATTGGTTATTGAATAATAATATAAAAACATGAAATATATCAGCTATAAAATAGTTTGCGGTGCCCTGTCGATGCTTACCCTTTTGGGTGCGACCTCTTGTGGCGATGACTTCCTGAAGGAAGAGGCTGGTCACAAATACACCGATGCACTGCTTGAGACACAGGATGGAGCCCTGGCAATGGCTGCCGGACTCTACGGAAACATACGTTGGCATTTCGGTTATGAGTGGGCTTATGGTATCACTCTCTACGGTTGCGATGAGTTCACCAATGGTGCAGACTTGACATCGGAGCCTTGGAATACCTACGACAACCGCTTGAACCCGCTTGACTGTACACCGGCACTGGGCGCTGCCAACAAGAACTGTCCTGCCGTGTCGGCTCTTTGGGATCAGATGTATTATGGTATATCTACTGCCAACCTGATCATCAGCAAAGCAGAAAACGTGAGCGATGAATCCAGCCGCAACAAGGCTCTGGGCGAAGCTCACTTCCTGCGTGGCTACAACTACTACCGTCTGTTCTGCCAGTATGGTGGTGTAACCCTCGAGACAGAGCCTGCCAATGGCACCGTGAAGAAGAACTATAGCCGTGCCAGCGAAGAGGAGACACTGAATCTGATCATCAGCGATTTCGAGAACGCCTACAATATGCTGCCAACCAACAAGTGGCGCGGTAACGGAACATGGACACGCTACACAGCTGCCCACTTCCTGGCAAAGGCTCTGCTCTACCGTCAATCCGAGCGTTGCGCTTCATGGGGAAACAAGTATGATAAGAATGCCGACCTGCAGCGCGTAATTGCCCTCTGCGACGAGGTGATTGCTGCCTGCCCATTGGCAGCCGACTATTGGGACCTCTACGCCAAGTGGACGGGTGTTGACTGCCCGAACGAGGGACTTTCGGAAATCCTTATGGCAGCCGAGCACAACCAGGACAATACCACCCAGGGACGATTCGGAAACCGCACCTACAACTACTTCGATCCCCAGTTCTCAAACTTCTCGGGTGGTTGGGTACAGCGTGGCCAGTACATCGGTGGCATGGACTTCCAGCGTTGCCGTCCCACGGAATATACCTATTCAATCTTTGACAACGTGAACGATGCCCGCATGTGGAAAACCTTCAAGACCGTCTATGGCCTGAATCATGCCCAAAAGAAGGACGACGACGTGATTGCCGAAAACGGGATCACCGCCGAACAGGTGCCCGACCTGGGTGATGAGGGTATCATCTTCATCCTCAACAAGAAGGATGACCATCGTTTCGACGGTGAGCCTTATGGCACATTCGGACGTGGCGGCGTGGCCCACAGCTTCGTCAATCCCCGCACCGGCAAATGGGTGCCCAATGCCTTCCCGACCTTCATGAACGGCCAGTATGTGCTCTTCAACTACGGTGTGAGCGGCAACACCGCCACTTCGAACGTCTTCTGCGGCATCAACAAGACTGCCGACGGCACCCGCACGGGTGAGAAGGGTGATGCACATCGTGACGTCATCATGGCCCGCACCGGCGAGACCTACCTCGTTAAGGCCGAGGCTCAGGTTCGACTGGGCCAGTACCAGGAGGCCATCAATACCATCAACGTGATCCGTGCCCGTGGCCAATGGAAGAAGGATGAGGACCGTGGCTACTACACCGACGGTTCGATGGCATTCCTGAAGGCCGATGGCGGTATCGAGGACAACTCGACCGCTTCTGCCACTTCGGTTAAGAAGAACAAGGACAAGTCGGGCAAGGTGCTCTCGAACACCGAGGCCTACTATGCTTCGATGACCCACACCAATACCTATTATCTCTCTACAGGTATCGAGGAGACCACCGAGGCTTCGGATCTCCAGATCAAGAGTTACACACAACTCCCCGCCGAAGATGAGGCGGTGCTGGCTGCCATCGGTGCAAGCGGCGACTACGACCGCATGCTGAACTTCATCATGAACGAGCGCACACGTGAGTTGCTGGGCGAATGGAACCGTTGGGATGAACTGGCCCGCACATGCCTGCTCGTAAAGCGCGCCAAAGCTTTCAACCCCGAGGCGGCTCCCAACGTGCAGGATCGCCACATGTATCGTCCTATCCCGCAGAAGTTCATCGACGCCCTCCAGAACGAAGATGGCTCGAACCTCTCCGATGCCGAGAAGAAGGCATGGCAGAACCCCGGTTACTAAAATCGTTTCTCATGTAAATTGATATATTAGTAGTTATTATTCCTTACACAATAAAGGCTACATCGGGAGATGTGGCCTTTATCACTAAAACTGCATCTTAATCTTAAAACATGAAACATATAATTACACTATTCACACTTGCAGGACTGTTCTTCAGTACTTTTGCACAAGAAGCAATCGATACGAACCTCGCTCGGCATGACTTCTTCTATGCCGGACAAAGCAAACTGCGCCGAATATTCATTGTAAAAGATGGACAGATTGCCTGGAGCTATGACGACCAACTGAAGTGTGGCGAAATCAGCGATGCCATCCTGCTCAATGATGGCCACATCATGGTGGCTCACCAGTATGGTGTGGCAGAGATGGACATGGAAGGAAAGACCCTGTGGAGTTACGCATCCCCCGAAGGGACAGAGATACATACCCTGCAACCCATCGGACAGACACACGTCGTCTTTGTACAAAACGGTCGGCCAGCCAAGGTTGTGGTGATGGAAGTGCCAACCTGCCGCATCGTCAGTGAGTTCGAACTTCCCGTCAACGAAAAGAGTTCGGTACACGGACAGTTTCGCAATGCACGCCTCACATCGCGCGGCACCTTACTTATAGCCAACATGTCATTGGGCTGCATTCACGAATTCAACAGTGCGGGACAAGAAGTCGATCATTGGGACGGCTTCCTGCCATGGTCTGTACAGGAACTGCCCAAGGGTAACATCCTCATCACCGGACGAAAAGGACATATCCAGGAAATCAATCGCCAGGGACAGACCGTGTGGGAGATGAACACGACCGACTATGGTGTAACACAACCACAAAAGGCTATTCGCCTGAAGGATGGAGGGCACATCGTCAACAACTGGTACAACGAATGGAACAAGGAGCCCATGGATACCCTCAATGCCCCCGTGCAGGCCATCGAGATTGACAAGGATGGCCGCAAGGTTTGGGAACTGAAAGCATGGAAGGACCCCGACCTGGGCCCTTCGACCACCATCCAGCTGCTCAGCGAACCCGTCAACCGCGACCGCATGTTCTTCGGAGACTTCAATCCACAAGCACCCAAACTCTTCGTCGCACCCAATGAACCGATCGGTATGGGACGTGGCATCCATCCCGGTCGTGTGGCTTGGATCCACAACCCCGGCGTTGCCCAATGGGATGGCAAGACGGGACTTTGGGTAGAGGATCGCTGGAACGACCAGGCCAAGGCCAATGCCATGATTCCCGAAGCCGTGATGCAACTGACAGGCGAATCTACGCCGCAGAAGGCATGGAAAGCCCTATTCACTCACTTCAACAAGGAGCATGGACGCGGCAAACGGGGCTACAAGCGGGGCGAGACCATCGCCATCAAACTCAATATGAACAACGCCATCACCCATCATGACACCATCGAACTCAACTCGTCGCCTTTCATCACCCTTGCTTTGGTGCGTTCGCTGGTAAACGAGGGAGGTGTGCGTCCACAGGACATCATTCTCTGTGAACCCAGTCGTGCCATTACCGACAGTATCTACAACAAGGTGCATCGTGCCTTCCCCGACGTTCGGATGATCGACAACATCGGAGGAGATGGTCGCGAGAAGTGCGAATACTATCCCGAACAGATCACCTACTCGACCGACAATGGCAAGATGGCACGTGGCCTTGCGAAGTGCATCGTCGATGCCGACTACCTCATCAACTCGGCATTGCTCAAGACCCATTCGGGGCCAGGTGTGACACTGACTAGCAAGAACTGGTATGGAGCCACCGACATCAACCTGCTTTGGCGACAGAATGCCCACAACAACGTGAGTCAGGACAAGCGTAACGGCAAGCCTGGCTACAAGACCTTTGTCGACTGGATGGCGCATAAGGATATGGGGCAGAAAGCCCTGCTCTTCCTCATCGACGGCACTTACGGGTCGCGCGACGTGAATGGTGCTCCCAATCCCAAGTGGATGAAGGAGCCCTTCGGAGGCGACTGGGCTTGCTCTATCATCGTGTCGCAGGACGAAGTGGCCTGCGATGCCGTGGGCATGGACATCATCATCAACGAATGGCCCGAATTCGGCAGCCTCAACTATTGTGACGAATATCTGCGCGAGGCTGCTTCGATACCCGACGCTCCCAGCGGCACAGTCTATAAGCAGAACGGCAAGGCTTTACAAAAGCCTCTTGGCCTCTTCGAGCATTGGAACAAGAACCATCAGTATATCAAACTCGATCTAAGATACCTGAAACTATGAGAAAGTTCCTCTTCTCTCTCTTCATCCTCTTTGCCCTCCTCCTTTCCTCCACTACTGCCCAAGTGATGGATGCCTTTCAAGGCATTCTACCAGTGACAGATCCTCAGATGAAACGAAGCCTGAATGGCGTTTGGGACATCAAGGTGGTCGAAGGCATCACGGATGATCTTTCCGTACCGATACCGGATGAGACGTGGAGCAAGATTGACGTACCGGGATGCTGGGAAGCGTATGGTCTTTGCACCCCCACCTATCATCACGCCGATTCGCTGACAGGCTACTACCGAACTACCTTCAGTATTCCCGAAGCCTGGAGAGGCCTGCGCATTGTGCTTCGCCTCGACGGCGTACTCTATGGATACGACCTTTGGATCAATGGACAACGAGCAGGTTCCTGGCGATCGGGTTACAACACGGCACTTTTCGACATCACCCCCTATCTGAACAAGAAGGTCCCCGAGCAACATCTTGCAATGCGTGTCATCACGGTTTTCCCTGGCAGCGACTTCGACTACAACGACGACTGGGCGCCCAGTGGCATCTTCCGCGATGTGACCCTGATGGCCGTCCCGCAGATTCACCTTAGCGACCTCACCATCCATGCCCGTCTCAATGGTGAAGTCGAAGTGAAGACCGAAGTGGCCAACGCAAGGAAGAGTACTGTGGTCGAACACGAGATATTGGATACGAATGGCCAAGCAGTGGGGACCACAAAAGTGGAGAATCCCAAACCATGGACAGCCGAGACACCTTATTTATATATATTACGCACAAAGGTTTACGATAAAGGGATATTGCTGCAGATGTTCGAACACAAATTCGGGTTCCGCGAACTCACAATCGACGGAAATATGCTGAAGTTGAACGGACGCCCCATCAAGCTACGCGGCGTCACCAGTCACAGCACTGACCCAAAGACCGTGAAGGTGATCGACGAAGCCAGCATCCTGCGTGACATGCGGCTCATGAAAGAGGCTTCGATCAACTACATCCGCACCTCGCACTATCCCCGCGAACCGCGTTTCTACGAACTCGCAGACTCGCTGGGCTTCTACGTCATCGACGAGGTGCCCTTCGGCTATGGCGACAAGAACCTGTCAAATCCCACCTTCTACCCCGTCATCCAGCAACGTGCCCAAGCCACCATCCGACGCGACAAGAACCATGCCTCAGTGCTCATCTGGAGTCTGGGCAACGAGAACCCCCTGACCGACATCTGCGTTCAACTCGGAGATTACGTGAAACGTGAACTCGACCCCGTCCGCCCTATCTGCTATCCGCAAGTGGGCAGTTATTTCCGCCGCTTCAACTACGACTTCCCCAAAGTGGCCGACATCTATGCGCCCCACTATCCGTCGGTGTCGCACGTGGCTGACTTCTTCCAGCGAAGCGACCGCCCAGTCATCTTCACCGAGTACACTCACACCCTGGGCATTTCGTTCGAAGACCACGACAAGCGTTGGGAGATCATCGAGCGCACACCCTGCATCGCAGGAGGCAGCGTTTGGGAATGGGTCGATCAGGGCATGCCCTTCAAGGATGCTTTGAAGGATCGATACGGCTATGAGGAACGCGTCTTCACTTCGCCCGAAGGAGGCTTCGAGATGTGCGGCAACCAGGGCACCGATGGTCTGCTCTATGCCGACCGCACGCCTCTGCCTAACTACTACGAACTGCAGCACAACTATGCCCGCGCTTTCGTGTCGGAAGTCAAAGGCGATGAACTTGGCATCGTAAATCGCTACGACTTCATCAACCTGAAGGACAATGTCACTCTCCACTGGACGCTGACCAATGACCGCGACACGGTGATGCGTGGAGCTTTCTCCCCCGATTGCAAAGCCCGCTCTTCTACCCGTTATCGGCTCACCCTTCCCCAGCAGAACGGACTGTCGCTGCTACAGTTCGACATAGAGGACGCACAAGGCCACGTCTTCCTGCATCAGAGTTTTGTGCTGAACAAGCCCAACTGGAATTGGCAGGGAAGCGGGGACCCGATGTCACTGGTGCAAAAGGAGCCTATGGTTCGAGTGGGACGCAAACCGACGATGTGCGAAATGCTGAAACTGAAAGATCGCCGCATCGAGAAGTATCTGCAACCTTTAGACAATCCCTATGTGAAGACTGTGCTCAACACCATCGACGAGGACAATGGACTGAAGGTTGAATACACGTTCACCCCCGACACGTCCGACACGTTCCTCTCCGAGCTGGGTATCGCTTTCCTGCTCGACGAAAGGTTAGACCGTGTGCAGTGGATCGGACAGGGACCGCTTCCTTCCTATCCTGGACGTGACAAGGCCAACCGTTATGGCTTCTGGGCAAAGCACATGGACGACCTCTACTTCGAAGGCAACCGCTTGGGAGTGGAAGCCGCTCTTATCAGCGATGCCGAAGGCAATGGTCTGCTGATTGCTGCCGACAGCATGAACCTGAACTTCGAACAGACCGACCGCGGCATCGTCCTTTCGGTCAATGCTGCTGTATCGGGACAGGGACCAAAGTCATCGGTCACCGATTACCCGGTGATTGCCAAGACGGTTGGAAGCATCAGTGGCTCATTCTTCTTATATCGGATCAGCAAGGAACAATTCTCACAGGAACCCTATACGTTGTTTATCAACCCGGCAGATGTTCCGCTGCCATTCCAACCCTTCCTGACCCAATACGATACCTACCTGATGCACTTCGACAGTATAAGCCAATAAAGGTTTACAAGTCCTATTGAACCTGCGAATGGTTCGATAGGACATTTTTTCGCAAAAAACTTGCATATCTCAAGTTTTTTCCCGTACTTTGCAGCGTTATTCCGAACAGACTCGAAACCTATTGCAATTCATCATGAAGCAAACAAAGTTATGGATCATCGCTGTAATCCTCTTCTACTGCAGCGCACTCTCTATTGTCTCGTGCAAGTCACATCGGCATCCGATTGTCATCACCCATACCGAGTCGGAGCATGTACCCCAAGCCCCCGATTATTCCGATACGACAATGTGGGTAAAGGTTGATGGTGACCGCGACGGGACGGGAGCCGACGTGTTCTACATCGTTTCGACCTGGGAAAAAGACTGGCAAACCGGTGACGGGCAAGTCAGTCACTACGCCGACGTGTGGAACCCTGAACATCGCCGACACATGGGCATCGAAATCAATGGCGTGGCTGACTACATGTCGCGCGGGAACCGTTTCTATGCGCCCTTCTACCGACATTCGACCATCGACGGGTTCGTGACACTGAATGAGGACACCATCAGCCGACGCACTCGTTTGGCAATGCGCGACGTTTGTGAGGCCTTCGACCACTTCGAGCAGCATAGGGACAAGAAGCGTCCGCTCATTCTGGTTGGATTCAGCCAGGGAGGCATGGCCGTTGTGGAACTGCTGAAACACATCGACGACGAGACCTATGCGCAACTGGCTGCGGCCTATGTACTTGGATACAAGGTGACACCCGATGACACCTTAACGTGCCACCACATCCGTCCCGCACAAGGAGAGGCTGACACGGGTGTGACCATCTGTTACAACACGGTGAAAGACGTGAAGTATGTGAAATCTGTCATTGCAGCCACCTGTATCGGCATCAATCCCGTCAACTGGACCACCGACGACACTCCGGCCCTACTCCACGATTCCATCACAGTGACTCTATCGCCACAATACCACGTCCTCGTTGTCGAAGGATATCCGGGTACGGAATACCGCCCTTACAAGGACTTTATCAACGTGGGCGACATACACAGCTGCGAACCCTGGCTCTACAAAGATTGCCTTGAGCAGAATTTCACTGTGCGTACACGTGCGTGGAGGGAAAAACACTTGTTGAAATGAGTATTTTCGAAAAAAAATCCTCTTCTTTGAAAAAAAATATGGTTTTTCGTGTAGTTATTTGACAAACATTACGTCTAATGGGTGAAAATTTATTCTACAGAACGACAATGACAGCATTAGAAACCGCATTTACGCAAGCCGTAGCCAAGCACAAGAGTACGATCTACACTGTGTGCTACATGTTCTCACAGGATGCCGACGAAGTTGACGACCTGTTCCAGGAGGTGCTCGTGAACCTTTGGAACGGATTCGAGGGCTTCGAGCATCGCAGCGACATCAAGACATGGATCTATCGCGTCGCCCTCAACACCTGCATCTCGATCGACAGGAAAAAGCGTCGCAACGAGACTGTCCGCCTGACCATGGACATCGACCTGTTTGAGGACAGGGACGAAGACACCCAGCAAGTGGATATGCTCCACAAGCGCATCTCCCTGCTCAAACCATTCGACCGCGCCATCGTCCTGCTCTGGCTCGAAGACCTCAGTTACGAGGAGATTGCGCAAATCGTCGGCATCTCGGCCAAGAATGTCAGCGTCCGACTGTACAGAATCAAAGAGCAACTTAAGCAAATGTCAAACAATTAAAACTACACCCATTATGAGCGAATTTGAATTGAACGAAATGCGTCAGCAGATGAACATTTTGAAGAAGAAGCTGGAAAAACAGGAGATAGTGAACGACAAGCTCATCCGCCAGTCAATGCGCAAGAACATGAGGAGTCTTAATCGCCGCAACTATATCCTTACTACGATTGCCATTCTTATGGTTCCCTACAGCTATTGGGTATTCTACAAGCTGGTGGGATTCTCGATGGCATTCTGGATCGGCACCAGCATCTTTATGTTAATTTGTGCGGGAGCTCAAATCTGGAACAACCGGAATCTGAACAGCGCCAGCCTGATGGGCAATGACCTGCTCGAAGCCCGAAAGAATGTGGCTCGTGCCAAGAAATTCGACACACAATGGCTCCTCTTCGGCATCCCCGCTGTGATGCTCTGGCTTGCCTGGTTCGTCTATGAGGTATATCGTGTCAACGGTCCCGACGACATGATGCCGTTGTTGCTAGGAGGTGGCTTCGGTGGTGCCATCGGCTTCGTATGCGGCATGACAATCTACTTCAAGACGCAGCGCCAATACCAGGAGATCATCGACCAGATTGAGGATGTGATGAAAACGGAGTGAACTGACTCCCCGAGTTGATAAAGCGTGCCAAATCGTTTCAGATTGGCACGTTTTTTTTCAATAATCGCGCTATATCCAACCATTTTGCCATTTTATTTCGTAACTTTGCACCCTCTAAACAAACTATTTTTCTGATGAAAACATTCAAGGCAGCACTTTTCGACCTCGATGGCACTCTCTTCGACACCGAAGGGCAATACTCCGTATTCTGGGGCAAAACATGCCGCAGGTTCCGTCCCGACATCGACCGACTGGAGTACAAGATCAAAGGGATGACCTTGGTGCAGATTTTCGACACATACTTCCCCGACCCTGAAGTGCAAGCCATCATCACCGAAGGATTGAACCAATGGGAAATGCAGATGCACTACGATTGGGTGCCCGGTGCCGAAGAATTCATCATGGACTGCCGTCGGCATGGTGTGAAGTGTGCCGTCATCACCAGTTCGAACCAGATGAAGATGAAGGCCGTGGCTGCACAGAGGCCTCACTTCAACGACCTCTTCGAGCGCATCTTGACCAGCGAAGATTTTTCGGCCTCCAAGCCTGCCCCCGACTGCTACCTGCTGGGTGCCAAGGTTTTCGGCCTAGACATCAGCGAGTGCGTGGTCTTCGAGGATGCCATCAACGGTCTGCAGGCCGGTATGGCTTCGGGCATCTTCACCATCGGCCTTACCACCACGAATGACCCAGCTGTGGTAGCTCAACTGAGTCACCACGTCATCAATGACTTCACCAAGCTCGATTACGAAAAGGTTTGTGAACTGCTGAACTGATCTAGGCACATAGGCCGAAGTTACGACTGAACAAGGACAACGATGAAAGGATTAGGAAAAATTCTCATCATTCTCATTACGATCTGCTGCGCCCCAGTTCCCGCCGAGGCGCAGTTCTGGCATCGTCTGGATAGCCTGCTCACCGTACGCCAAAAAAAGATAAATACCGACACCGCCTTCGTAAGACTTCCCCGCCAGAACTGGATTGCAAAGGTACGTTACGATGGTTTCGGAAGCAACCTGAACATTCACAACATGATGGAGGACAATGAGATGATGACGATCAGGATGAGCTCCGCCTTGCGTTCTACAATCGGCATCTCGGCTTCTTACAAAGGTATCGGTCTAACTATCTCGTTTGCCCCACGTCGCCTGTTTCACAAGACCTCGGATCAGGAATACAACATCAACTTCTACAACAACTGGTGGGGCGCCGACGTGACCTTCACCAACATCAGCGACTTCGACACCGAAATCAAGATTGGACGGGTGCCTTCAAGGGCAAAAATCGAAAGCACACGTCTCTACGGCATGTCGGTCAACGCCTATTTTGTCTTCAATGGACGCAAGTTTTCCTATCCCGCAGCCTTCAACAACACAATGATCCAAAAGCGTTCGGCAGGCAGCGTGATAGCTGCCGCCACACTCTACAATGGTTCGCTCTCGGGCAAAATCAGTGAAACGAAATACAACATGCCCAACGACCCGAGCATCACCATGAGGCACGCAGCAATAGGAGGAGGTTATGCCTACAATTACGTGACCCAATACCATTGGCTCCTGCACTTCTCAGCGCAGCCCACATTCATGATTTGGAAAAACTACACCCTGCGAGTCGAAAAAGATCCCACCACGGGAGAAACCATCAGCAACCGTCTGCCCATCCAGAACGCGCAGCTCTATTTCCTGAGCCGCGTAGGTGCCATCTACTCACGCGGACACTATTACATCGGACTCATGGGAGTCCTGCAAACATACCGTGTCGGAAACAGCGACGAATTCTCCATTCAAAACACCTACTGGAAAGGACGCATCTACTACGGAATAAGATTCTGAGTAATCAGAGTACTCAGAGTATTCAGAGCACTCCGAGGACTCCGATCATTCCGAGTACTCCGAGTACTCCGATTGTCCCAAATACTCCCTGATCTCCGGCAACATCGTCTCACAAACCCTACGTCCTTCATCATAAACTTTCTGCAATTTTTCCCGTTTCATCTCCACGCGCCCCACATCGAGTCTTTCGGGTGGAGCGATGATTAACGTCCTGCCCTGTGCTGCTTCATTCAACACATAGTCGAGCTGGCTGTTGTACATATCGGGACGACGGAGAAGGCATTCATACACCTTGGGATACTTCCGAGTTACGAACTTTATCAGGCCCATGTGCTTCGATAATGTCTTTCGATAGCCCAAAGGTTGCGTCAGCACCGTAATATTTCGCACATAACCATGTTCCTGCATGAACTTAAGCGGGATGGAATCGGTCAGCCCTCCGTCAAGCAGCACATACCCGCCCACATGCACCGGTTGTGCCACAAGGGGAAGGGAAGCTGAGGCGCGTATCCATTCCAATTCATCGTAGTCGATATGATCCATGACGTGATAGACAGGCTCTCCGGTCTGCACGTCGGTGCAAACTGCAATGAATTCCATCGGGTTGCGGGCGAAGGCCTCCTTGTCGAAAATGTCTATCTCACAAGGCACGGTGTGATAACAAAACTCCGCATTGAACAAATTGCCTGTGAATATTAGCGAGCGTAGGCTCATATAGCGCTTGTCGCCCGCCATCTGAAGATTGTAGCGAAGTGCACGTCCACGCTGACCCGACTTGATATTGACGCCGAAAGCAGCACCTGCAGACACCCCGATAGCGCCATCAAAAGTGATGCCATTGTCCATCATGACATCAAGCACACCGCAGGTGAACATGCCTCGCAAGCCTCCTCCTTCGAGCACAATACCGTTATTTCTTGTTCCTTTCATGACACAAAGATAGCGACGAAATATTTTTTTTAAAAAAAATGCTTAAAAATTTGGTATTATCAGATAAAAACTCTATCTTTGCCCCGCAAAAGTGCCTTTTTTGTTGACTCAAGTTGACAAAAATTGTTGAATCAAGGTTTTAGATATTGCAAATTCAGAATTCTCAATTCATCATTGACAATTATTATAAAAAAATCCAAGAATGAGTACAAAGAAATACTGTGGCGTGGTTGTCCCTATGGTCACACCCGTAACCTCCGATGGCAAACTTGACACTGCTGCTGTCAAACGAATCATCGACAGCTTCGTCAAAAACAATGTCAGCCCATTGCTGATGGGCACCACCGGTGAAGGCAATTCGGTGAGCCAGGCTGACGCACGACTGCTGGTCGAAACAGCGGTCAAGGCGGCTGGCGGACAGATAACGGTCTATGCAGGTCTAACAGGCAACTGCATCGCCGAACAGCGTGCACAGGTGGATGCATTTACGGCTCTCGGTGCAGATGTCATTGTGGCGACGCTTCCCTGCTATTATGCTTTGACTCCCGATCAGATGGAAAACTATTATCGCCAGTTGGCCGACTATTCGAAGGTGCCCGTGATGCTCTACAACATCTACGCCACCACCCACATGAGCATCCCCATAGATGTCATCAAACGGCTGGCAGACCATCCCAACATCGTGGGACTCAAAGACTCGGAGCGTGACCTTGAACGCATGCAGCTTTGTATCGAATTTGCCCAGCATCGCGAGGATTTCAGTTATTTCTGCGGTTGGGCCGCACAATCATTCTATTCTCTCTCGTTGGGTGGAGATGGCATCGTACCTTCCACAGGCAATTTCACTCCTGGCATGTTCCGAAAGCTCTATGAGTCGGCAATCTCAGGAGATCTCGCTACAGCACAGCAGTTGCAAGTGAACACCAACGATATTGCGAAAATCTATCAGGCCGGACGTACTTTGGGCCAGTCGCTCACCGCCCTCAAGGTGATGATGCAAACCGATGGCCTTTGCACTCCCGATGTGTTCCCGCCACTCACCCGACTGAGTGAAGACGAGGAAAAGGAAATAGCCATGAAAGCACGCGTTGTAGTGCATTATTAAAATGGGATATTGATGGGACTCCACTGGTTTGATTACTTTATCGTCATTGCAAGTATCCTGCTTGCCATTGTCATGGGTTTCTACTTTGCCCATAGGCAGAAGGATAGTTCGACCTACTTCAAGGGTAGCGGACGCGTTCCTGCATGGGCGGTAGGCATTTCGATCTTTGCCACACTGATTTCAAGTGTCACCTTTCTGGCTTATCCGGGTGCAGCCTATAGCAGCAACTGGGTACTGCTGGTACAGGGTCTCATGGTTCCCATCGTCCTCCTTGCGCTCATCGGCATCATCGTACCGCTCTACCGCTCTATCATCAAACTATCGACCTACGAATACTTCGAGCGACGTTTCGGTGCAGGGGCTCGTTACTACAGTTCCATCGCTTTTGTGCTGACCCACTTCACAAAGATGGGGTCGGTATTCTATTTGGTATCGATGGCTTTGGCTGCCTTCATGAACGTCAACATTTACCTTGTCGTGGCTGTTCTGGCTTTGGCCATCATCATACTCACCCTCCTGGGAGGCATGGAGGCCATCATCTGGATGGACGTTGTACAGGGGTTCCTGCTTATCGGCGGTGGTCTTCTTTGCATCACCTTCCTCCTTTTCGGTGTGGGGACGCCCTATGGCCCGAGTGAGATTGTTGACACAGCGTGGAATGCCGGCAAGATAGATGTGGGTCCCTACGAATGGAATTTTGTCGAAACAACATTCTGGGTGATGGTATTCAATGGCATCTTCTATGCCCTCCAGAAGTACGGTACCGACCAAACCATCGTTCAACGTTACCTGACCGCCAAGAACGACCACGAGGCCAAGAAGGCAGCATTCATTGGCGTGTCTCTCTCCGTGCCCGTCTGGACCATGTTCATGCTTGTAGGTTCTTTGCTCTGGGCATATTACCAATTGTCGCCCGATCCCGCTGTCATTGACCCTGAGACAGGTTCCCAATTGTTGAAGGCAGATGCTGTTTTCCCCCATTTCATCTCGACGCAATTGCCCCTCGGCATACGCGGTCTCATTATTGCAGCCATTGCAGCAGCCGCCATTTCGTCGCTTGACTCCGACCTCAACTGCATCTCTGCCATCGCTGTACAGGACTACCTTGTGAAACTGCGCCCCAACATGAGCGACCGACAGAAACTCAACGCAGGACGCTGGGCTGTGGTCATCGCCAGTCTTGGAGTAATCGCCATCGCCATCGCTTACATACAGACCAACGGTGGTTCGGTACTTGAAACGATCTTCGCGTTCTACGCCATCTTCTCGGCGGGCATTGTGGGCATTTTCCTTCTGGGTCTGTTCAGCAGACGTGCGAACAAGAAAGGTCTCTATGTCGGTCTCATCGCCTGCATCCTCTTCACGGCCTACGCTACCCTGACTTCGCCCATGAAGATGCCCGATGGTTCCAAGTCTGCTTTGATAGACTTGGGCGCTTGGAACTTCACCCACTCGAAGTACATGCTGGGTGTCTATAGCCACCTCATCGTCCTTGTGGTGGGCTATCTGGCTTCGTTCCTCTTCCCGAGCGACAAGGCCAACGACAGCCTCACCATCTACGGCTTCCTCAAGAATCGAAAAGCTAATTAAATATGGAACCCATAATCCTGAAACAACCCAAGCGAATCGAGTTCGGCACAGGCTGCATGGACCACTTCTGCGACGACTATATCAAGATGGGGCTCAACCATCTCTTGCTCCTTACCGCCGACCCCATCGTGCCCATGCTGCAACCCATCATCGAACGGCTTAACGCCAATGGTGTCAAGGTGCTCGTTGAAACCCAGATCCTGCGCGAACCAACAGTTGCCGACTTCAAGCGTATCTTCGCCGAAGCGCAGGATTTCGAAGCTGACTCCGTATTTGGTGTCGGTGGCGGTTCGGTGATGGATGTCGCCAAACTTGTAGCGACCTTCCTTCACTCCGAACAGACCATCGAAGAGTGTTTCGGCATAGGTTTTGTGAAGCGTCGTGGCGTATGGTATGCCTGCGCGCCCACCACAGCCGGCACTGGCAGCGAGGTATCGCCCAATGCCATCCTGCTTGACGAGAGCGACAACGGCAAGAAGGGCATCATCTCCGACCACCTGCTGGCCGACGTTGCGTACCTCGACCCTGCCCTGACCATCAGCTTGCCGTCACGTGTCACTGCCGCCACGGGCATGGATGCCTTGACACATTGCATCGAGGTTTATACAAACAAGTTTGCACATCCTGCCGTCGATATGTATGCACGCTACGGCATACAACTCATCTCGCGTCACCTGAAGCGTGCCGTCACCGATGGGAACGACATCGAAGCACGCGAAGCCATGCTCTTGGGTTCGATGTACGGAGGCCTCGGATTGGGTCCCGTCAACACTGCAGCCGTGCATGCCCTCGCCTATCCAGTGGGAGGAATGTTCCACAAGAGTCACGGCCTCTCCAATGCCGTGCTCCTTCCCACGGTGATGAAGTTCAACATGCAAGCCAACCTCCAGAAATATGCCGAGGTGGCTCTTGCCTTGGGTTGCGAACCTGGAGCCTCCGACGAAGAAACGGCGATGCGTGGCGTGGAGTTCGTCGAACAGCTCTCGCGAGACTGCGGCATCCCGCAGACCCTCGCTGAGATTGGCATCCCTCAGAGCGCCGTACCCGAGATGGCCGAAGCTGCCATGAAGCAGCAACGCCTGCTCCGCAACAATCCGCGTCCAGTGTCCCTCCAGGATGCTGCCGACATCTATAACTCGCTTTATTGAATCTAGAGAACCTAGAAAACCTAGAATATCTAGAAAATCTAGAAAACCTAGAGAATCTAGAGAGCCCCCCCAATATGAAACCGATATTAGCCATCACCATGGGTGACCCCGCAGGCATCGGGCCCGAAATCTGCGCACGATCCTTGTCACACCACGACATCTACCAGACCTGTCGCCCCCTCATCGTGGGCGATGCGGGCATCATGCAGAAGGCCATCGACCTGCTGGGCCTCGACATGAAGATCAACGCCATCCACGACGTGAACGAAGCAAGGTTCACTCCAGGCGTTGCCGATGTCTATGATCTCGCCCTCATCGACCTCGACACCTTCGAATGGGGCAAAGTGCAAGTGCAATGTGGCAATGCGGCCTTCCAATATGTCAAGAAAGCCATCGATCTGGCGATGGCGAACGAAGTGGATGGAACCTGCACCGCGCCCCTCAACAAGGAAGCCCTTCACAAGGCTGGTCACAATTACGACGGACACACCGAAATCTACGCCACCTTCACCGGCACCAAGAAATATGCCATGCTCCTTGCCGATGGTCCTTTGCGCGTCATCCATGTCTCCACCCACGTCTCCCTCCGCAAGGCTTGCGACCTCTGCAAAAAAGCACGTATCATCGAAGTCACCGAACTCATCTACGACGCCTGTCGGCAGTTCGGCATCGCCAATCCCCGCATCGGCATCGCCGGTCTCAACCCTCATTGCTCCGAGAACGGGCTCTTCGGTTGGGAAGAAGCCCAGGAGATTATCCCGGCCGTCGAGGAATTGCAACAGCGCGGCTTCAACGTCGAAGGACCTATCCCTCCCGACTCCATCTTCGCCAAAGCCAAATCCGGCAAATACGATGGCGTTGTGGCACAATATCACGACCAAGGGCACATCCCGCTCAAGGTCTTGGGCTTCAATTGGGACCCCGTGACGGGCAAGATGCTGCCGCAAAAGGGCGTTAACATCACATTGGGACTCCCTATCATCCGCGTTTCCGTCGATCATGGTACAGCCTTCGACGTGGCTGGCAAGGGAATCGCTGCCGAAGAAGCCCTGCTGAGCAGCATCGATTATGCTACCCGCATGGCCATCTATCGCTTGGAACACAATAACTAATTAAGAATAGTTCGACTGAAACAAAATATCCAATATTATGATAATTGTAATTGCTGATGACCTGACAGGTGCTGCTGAGATTGCTGGCATTGGTCACTCCTACGGTTTATCTACCTCATTACTTATCGACGTTGCTGACGACCTGCCTGTCAGCGACTTGATTGTTATAGCTACCGACACCCGATCCATGACCGAGCAGGAAGCTGTGAGTGAAACCCATCGCATCTGCCAAGCCATCAAAGTGGGATTGCCCAAATTGACCGAGGCTCGCTATGCTGCCATGACACCCCTGAAGCGTGCCCAGTCTATGGCCAAACAGGACGATGTGCTTCACCTTTTCAAGAAGACCGATTCTGCTCTTCGCGGACATGTTCACCTCGAGTTGCGGGCTCTCATCGAGGAGTCTCGCTATGAGCAGGTGATGTACATGCCAGCCAACCCAAGCATGGGTCGAACCATCCGTGGCGGACGGTATTTCGTCAATGGTTTGCCGATTGACCAGACCGACTTCAGCCGTGATCCCGAATTCCCGGCCACGACTGCCAATGTGGCTGCCGCCATCGATGTTATGCCCGGTAGCCGCCTCCGCATCTGCGATGCCGAAGACATACAGGATGTACACCGCACGGTGAAGATGGCGCTCAACAATCGCATCCCCACCCTTCTTGCGGGAGCTGCCGACCTTTTCTGCGCATTCCTTGAGGAACTGGGCCGCAAACCTTCGCGTGCCAAGTCTTTCCATGGTCTCAGCGAGAAAGGCACAGCCCTTATCGTTTGCGGCAGCACACAGAGCATCGACCTCAGTACACAACCCTACGTACGCCGCCA
Organism: Bacteroidales bacterium; assembly: GCA_017618715.1. Classification (GTDB taxonomy): domain Bacteria; phylum Bacteroidota; class Bacteroidia; order Bacteroidales; family UBA3663; genus Liminaster. Next base: position 47,080 of record JAFZTS010000026.1, on the reverse strand, counting down.
CAACATGGCCAGCATCCCCATGCCGCGTGATGTCTTCGACAATGTGACAAAACTCAAGATCACCCCGAAGGATGCAGCCGACAAATGGACGGGACGTCTCAAACAGACACAGGTCGTGGCAGGCAAGACCGCCTCATTCATCCTGACTCTTCCTTATCCAAGTTCAGGCACGCGCGAAGGAGCCTTGGCCCTGCGCCAGGTAACCGGCGACATGACTCAGCGCATCGCCAAATCCACCAATCTGTCCGAGCTTATCATCGAAGGCGGAGCTACCGCCCATTCTGCCATCAAGGCCCTCGCGTGGTCACGATTCCACATCACCAATGTCATCGGCCCGGGCATCGTCAGGATGCAGTGCCTCGATGCCACATCCACGCATCTGACCATCAAGCCGGGCAGCTACGAATGGAAGGATCTGTTCGCCTAAAAATATTTCTTTTTAGACAAATTCTTTTATTAAGCAAACTTCCATGAGACGATCCATACTTTCCATAGGCCTCATTTTCGCATTCATAGCAAGTGAGGCTCAGCGAGCACACCACGATTGGGAGGATGTCGCTGTGCTGCAAATCAACCGTCTGCCGGCACGCGCTTCCTTCACGCCCTACACGAATGTACCGGGCGATTCCTATCTCTCGCTCGATGGAGTTTGGCAGTTTCATTGGAGTCCCACACCCGAAGGACGCATAGAAGGATTCGAACAACCGGGATTCCAGTGCCGCGAAGGCGACTGGAATCCCCTTGTTGTACCTGCCACTTGGGAAATGAACGGTTACGGCACGCCCATCTACGTCTCAGCAGGCTATCCCTTCCGTATCGATCCGCCCTACGTCACCACCGAACCCGACAAGACGTGGACCACTTTCGAGGAGCGCAATCCTACAGGACAATATATCCGAGAATTCACCATCCCGGCATCCTGGCTCAACGATGGAGGACGCACCATGGTTCGTATGGAGGGTGTTGCCTCAGCCTTCTATGTCTGGGTCAATGGCGAGAAAGTGGGATATAGCCAAGGCGCTATGGAACCTGCCGAGTTCGACATCACCTACCAGCTTTCGAACCTTTCAAACTCCTCGAACCCCTCAAACCTTTCGAACCCTACCCACACGATTGCCCTCGAAGTCTATAAATATTCCGATGGCGCTTATCTCGAAGACCAGGATTTCTGGCGCCTTGCAGGAGTGCATCGTTCCATCAGCCTCATCCACACGCCGGCATTGCGTATCGCCGATGTGACCATTCGCACCATCGAACGCAAGGCATCGCCCTGGTCCGACAAAGCCTCCTATCGTCTGCAAGTCGATCCCGAACTTGTTTGGGAAGGCATGGACGGCACGATCAAAGGCATTGACGAAGGCTTGGCCCGTGTCAAGGGCTGCGTGTTGAAGGCTACACTCCGCGATGTCGAAGGCTCCGAAATCACAACCCTCAAATGCGACGCTTCAGAAGTCCTCGACCTGCAGCACAAGGCAGGGCTGATGAACGAATGGTTCCCGCAGCGCGGGCCACGCAAATTCGGACGCATGGAAGCTGTCGTGGAAGAGGTTAACGAATGGACCGCCGAGACACCTTATCTATATACCCTTACCCTGGCCCTGCAGGACAGTACTGGAAACATTCGTCAGCAATTACAGCAAAAGGTAGGATTCCGAAGCCTCGAAATAAGTCACGGACAGTTTCTCGTCAACGGACGACCCATTCGTCTGCGTGGCGTAAATCGTCATGAGCATGACCCGAAACTGGGACGTGTGATGACTGAAGAGCGAATGCTCGAAGATATCATCCTCATGAAGCGCGCCGGTGTCAACGCCGTGCGCACAAGCCATTACCCCGACTGCCCGCGTTGGTATGAGTTGTGCGACAGCCTCGGGCTCTATGTCATGGACGAAGCCGGTATCGAGACACACGGCCTGCGCGGCACCTTGGCATCCACACCCGAATGGCATGCCGCCTTCCTCGACCGCGCCGTCCGTATGGCCGAACGTGACAAGAACCATCCCTCCGTCATCATCTGGAGCATGGGCAACGAGAGCGGATATGGTCCAAACTTCGCTGCCATCTCGGCATGGCTCCACGACTTCGACCCGACGCGCCCCGTGCATAGCGAGGGTGCACAGGGATACATCCTGCCTGCGACTCAATCCTCTGCCGAAAAGTATGTACCCGACCCTGCCACCGTCGATATGATCTCGCGCTTCTATCCGCGCACCCAGGATGCTTATCTCAACCCCGGCATGGACGAGAATGCCGACGAGGAACGCGCCGAGAATGCCCGATGGACACGCCTCCTCAGTTTGGCTCAGCGCAACGACACTTTCCAGGGCGGACTGCTCGACGGCATGGTCGATGATCGCCCCGTCGTCACCTCCGAATATGCCCATGCCATGGGCAATGCCATCGGCAACCTCGACCGCTATTGGGACGAAATCTACAGCCATCCGCGTATGCTCGGCGGCTTTATCTGGGATTGGGTGGATCAAGGACTTTATCCTACCCGCAACCAAAAGGACATCCCGCAGGATGCCATTCTCTACGGCGGCGATTTCGGCGATACGCCCAACCTCAACGCGTTCTGCATGAACGGCGTCATCAGAAGCGACCGCACCGTCACGGCCAAATACCGCACCGTCAAACAAGTCTATGCTCCTGTGCGAATCATTACTAGCACCCCGGAAGAAGACAGACCCAGTAAAATATTGAAGCCCTCCTTCCCCACACTATCCCTTGTCAATCTCAATCACCACACCACGCTCGATAACTACTACATCACCTATCAATATGTAAAGGATGGCAAGCCTTTCGGCACGCCCCGCGAGATTCATCTTCTCCCAGATGTCGAGCCCGGCGACACCGTTGTACTTCCCGTCCCATTCTTTACGGTCACCGACCTCAAAAAATCCGCTTCCAACGACCTCCGTCTGAACCTCAGCGTCCGTCTTCGCAACGCCACGCCATGGGCCGATGCCGGCTACGAGATTTACAACACGCAGCTTATAGGCTATGACCGTTCGATGTCTATCGGCCAAAAGTTCAAGCCCTCACGCAGGCTCAGCACCGATTCGCTCCTGCATCTCCTTCGTGACAATGCCAGATTGCAGGTTTGGCGTGCGCCGCTCGACAACGACAAGATGTTCGGCAACTGGATTGCCAAGGAGTGGACCAAGCACGCACTTGCCACACCCGTCCGCACACAGGTCTCCGACAATGTCGAACGCTACCAATATGCCAAGGGCAGCATCCTCGTTACTTCCGATTGGCAAACGAATGCCGATGGAAGCGTCGAACTCACCCAAACCTATCGACCCGAAGGCGAACTGCCTGACCTTGCTCGTCTCGGCATACAACTCGCCTTGCCTTCGAAGCTCGAAAACCTTGTTTGGTTCGGCTTAGGCCCAGATGAAACCTATCCCGACCGACTCGTCGAAACACGCTTCGGGCTTTGGAAGGGCAACGTCGAGGAACAATACACCCATTATCCAAGGCCGCAGGATGGTGGAAATCACATGGGCACCACGCTGCTCTCGCTCCTCGATGCCAAGGGCCACGGTTTGCGCATCACAGCCCTCCCCGTCGATGATTCGCAACGTCAAATCTTCCGCACGCCATGGAGCGACGACGGCACACCAGGCTTCACGTTCCAGGCGCTTCGCTATACGCCCGAAGAACTTGCCACCAAACGCAATGACTATCAGCTGGAGACCTCCGACAATATCATCCTGAATCTCGATTGCGCCATCCTCGGCATCGGCAATGGCTCGTGCGGTCCCGGTGTGCTCCAGGAGTTCGCCCTCGACCGTTCCCTCCCCTATCAGCTTCACCTCCTATTCTCATGGCAATAGTTATTCTTCAACACGAATTGCCATGAATAACCATTAATTATCATTCCGCAACATCTTTCGTGACAATAAAATTAATGGCGATTAACGATAATTCATGTTAAAAAGAACTCTATTTCTCTGTTTGTTCCTGCTTGCCACAACAGCGACAGGTAGGACAACGACATATTCATGGACAACGCCTTCGACCAACTCGGCCGGGTCGATGCCCGTAGGCGGTGGCGGTGTGGGGCTCAATGTGTGGTGCGATGCCGAGGGAACCATCCGTTTCTACCTTTCCCAATCCGGCACGTTCGACGAGAACAACTCGATGCTGAAGCTGGGACGCTTTGCGTTGAATGCCTTCCCTGAGTGGAAAGCCGACGATTTCGCGCAAACGCTACATCTCGAGACCGGAGCCATGACACTCTCGCAAGGTGATGTGACGGTCACCCTTTGGTGCGATGTCTTCAAACCCGTCGTGCATGTCGAAGTGGATGCGAAGCAAAAGATGCTCCCCGTCCTGAGCTATCAGAGCTGGCGCACCCACGATGAAGCGTTCTCGCAGGCCGAAGGACAGCAGTCGAGCTGGAAATGGCTCGTCCCCAAGCAAGCCGACCCCAAACGCATCGTCACGCGCCGCGACAGCATCGAAGCCGCACCCTCGCAACTCACCTTCTTCCACCAGAATCGCAGCACGACCGTGTTCGAATATACTGTGCACGACCAACAGCTTGGTGCATGGTACGACAGCCTCTACAACCCCCTTCGCGACCGCATCTTCGGAGGAATATTGACAGGCGGCACCATAAACACACCAGCTCACCAACACACGAACTCATCAACTCTTCACGACGCATACGGCAGAGCCTACCACCAGTGGGATTACCGTTCGGCCAAGGGCATGGCCCGACACCATCATTTCCAGATAACCCTCTGTACCCAGCAGTCATCGCTCGACGAATGGAGGCAAACCATAGCAGCGACGCAAAAATCCGTCCAGCTGAAGAACGACAAGGAGGCCAGCCAGGCCTGGTGGAAGCAGTACATGAACCGCTGCCTCTTCGAGACCGACGGCAGCGATGCTCAGCTCACTGATGCCCTTCGCAACGTGACGCTGTTCCGCTATATGCTCGGCTGCAATTACGGAGGCGAATACCCCACCAAATTCAACGGAGGACTCTTCGCCTTCGATCCCCTCGAAGTCGATAGCACCAATTGGGCCAACTTCGTAGCTGGAAAGTTCCACCCCACGCCCGATTTCCGCAAATGGGGCGGTGGCACCTTCACCGCCCAAAACCAGCGCCTCGTCTATTGGGGCATGCTGAAGAGCGGCGACTACGACCTGCTACAAACACAACTCGACTTCTACACAACACTACTGCACAACGCAGAAATCCGCAGTCGTGCCTATTGGAACCACAAAGGAGCATGCTTCACCGAACAGATAGAGAACTTCGGCCTGCCCAATACCGCCGAATACGGGCAGAAACGCCCCGCAGGTTTTGATCCTGGACTCGAATACAATGCTTGGCTCGAATACGAATGGGACACCGTCCTCGAATTCTGTCAAATGGCCCTGGAAGCCTGGCGATATGATATGTCATTCGATTCTAAATCATCTAGAGATTCCAGATTTTCAAGAAATTTCCCACTAGAGAAATACTCCCCTTTGATTGTCTCCTGTCTCCGATTCTTCGACGAGCACTATCGTTACCTGGCACGTCAGCGCGGCCATAGGAACGGGGGGCTGGATGCGAACGGTCACCTCATTCTCTATCCTGGCTCAGGTTGCGAGACCTATAAGATGACCTACAACTCATCGAGCACCATCGCAGCCTTGCAACGCGTCACGCACGATTGCATCCGCTACATGGAGGAATCAAACGACACGACACATCTCAACTATCTCAAGACGCTGGCCAAGCGCATCCCGCCTATCCCCACAAGATTGCAGCAGGGAAAGCCATGCATCGCCCCCGCCATCGCTTACGAGCGTATCAACAACGTCGAAACGCCGCAGCTCTATCCCGTTTGGCCTTGGCGTATCTACGGGCTTGAGAAAGACGAGCGCGGCGAATACACGGCCAACGAACTTGCCTTGAACACCTACCAATGCGACTCGGTGGCCCTCGCCCATCGTTCGTCGAAAGGCTGGAAGCAGGACAACATCTGGGCAGCATGTCTCGGCCTTGCTGACGAGGCATATCAGCTCACCATGGAGAAACTCAAGGATGGTCCCTACCGGTTCCCCGCATTCTGGGGACCTGGCTTCGATTGGAGTCCCGACCACAACTGGGGCGGCTCAGCACTTATCGGCCTCGAAGAGATGCTCTTGCAGGAAGACCCGGAGACAGGCGAACCCATCCTTTTCCCCGCCTGGCCCAAGGACAAATATATCCGCTTCAAACTATACGCCACAGACGGTCGAATCGTCGAATGTGATTCAAGTAGATTGAGTGATAATTAATATATTAATCAATATTTTATAATAAAAATTATGACAAACATCCAACAATTCACGAATCTTGAGGAACTCTACAACAGAAAGGGGGAACCTACCGGAGAACTTATCATTGATGCCGTCATTGACGCTATACGCAACTCCAAGACGCACCGATCGGAGGATATCGCCTTGCTGCTCAACGTGGAGCCACGTGCGCTGACTTTTGCCGTGCAAATGCTGACAGGAGTAAGGCTGAAGGAATTCATCCTCCATTGGCGTGTCTTGCAAGCCAAGGAAATGTGGGATGGCAAATACGCAGGCTACAAAGGCTACAAGGATTTCGTCAAAAGCAAGTCAAAAGATGCGCCTGAAGGCTATGAACTCACAAAAGACAGCAAGAAAGCATACCAAAGGGAAATCAGCATCAAAAGCCTTGAAGAAATTGCCATCCGTTACGGTTGGGATTCCTACAAAAGTCTGCAAAGAACCGCAAGAAAATACGGCATTACCTTCAAACCCTTGCGTTTCGTCACCAAAAATAGGAAATAGAGCAAAAACGTCCGTAAATGCTCCATCTACGAACAAAATGGAGCAAAAACGTCCGTAAATGCTCCATCTACGAACAAAATGGAGCAAAAACGTCCGTAGATGCTCCATCTACGAACAAAATAGAGCAAAAACGTCCGTAAATGCTCCATCTACGAACGAAATAGAGCAAAAACGTCCGTAGATGCTCCATCTACGAACAAAATAGAGCAAAAACGTCCGTAAATGCTCCATCTACGAATAAAGTAGAGCAAAAACGTCCGTAGATGTTCCATCTACGAACGAGATAGAGCATCAACGTCAGCGGACGTTCCATTTCGGTTTGAGATAGCATTTCTTCGCTGAAAAATGGGGTTATTTACCCATTTACCAAAAAAAGTTCCCAAAAAATTTGGAAAAATAGAAAAAACTTGTTATCTTTGCAGCAGGGAAACCGGATATGTAGAGCGGGAAACTCATCGATTAATTACAAGAACCGGGTGAAGCGTATGCTGAAGGCGCGCTATCGACCCTGACGACGCCACGAACACTGGTACCACCGGCGGGAATTCGAAAGATTACGGAGGCGGACCGCAGCCCAAAACCTATATACTGGAGTTTCATCACGTCCAGAGAGCCGGTTTCCTTTTTTTATATATTCCCCATCATCATGACATCATACCAACTCGGGCAAGCAGGCGAAGAACTTGCCTCCGAACGACTGTGTCAAGAAGGCATGCAGATACTCGAGACGAGATGGAAGGATCATGCCTATGAAATGGACATCATCGCCTACGATCCCGCAAGCGATGAGATGGTCTTCGTGGAGGTCAAGACACGATCGTCAGGCACTTGGGGAAGACCGGAGGATGCGATAGACCGACGAAAGATTATGCGATGTGTGCGTGCTGCTGATTATTACATGCGTTCGCGCAACATCGACTATCCCGTTCGATTCGATATATTTGCCATCGTCATCCCCAGTTCCGGCAAAGCGAAGGTGGAATATTACAAGGATGCGTTTTATGCCCCGTTGGGATAGTTTTCAATTAACAATTAACAAATAACAATTGGCACAGAAGGAACAACTTGAGACAATGAGCTTCGGCAGCCACTTGGAGGTACTGCGCCAGATGCTGATACGTATAGCATTGGTTGTCGCGGTGCTTTCTGTCATCGTGTTCTGTTTCAAGGAAGAGACCTTCCGTCTGCTGCTGGCGCCCAAGGAGAGCGATTTCATCACCTTCCGTGCCATCGAAAGGATCAGCGACTGGTTTGCGTCCCTCTTCGGCTCAGGCGAGGGTTTCAGTTTTGCCCCCTATTCCATCGAACTCATCAGCACCCAACTGTCGGCACAGTTCATGATGCATCTCACCGCATCGGTGAGCATCGGCGCCTTGTTGGCGTCGCCATATATTCTCTTCGAGATTTTCCGATTCATCACACCTGCCCTCTATTCCAACGAGCGCAAGTATTCTCTCACCGTCGGAGTTTGCTGCTATGTGCAGTTTGTCATTGGTGTCTTGATGACCTACTTCATCCTCGCCCCTATCTCCTTCCGCTTCTTAGGCACTTATCAAGTGGATGAAACCGTTCGCAACTTTATTTCTCTCGATAGTTACATTTCCACCTTCACGAGCCTGACGTTCACCATGGGTCTTGTGTGCCAGCTGCCCGTCGTCTGCTGGCTCTTGGCGAAGATGGGATTGCTGAAAGCCGACTTCATGCGGAAATACCGTCGTCATGCCTTGGTGCTCATCATGATAGCAGCGGCAATCATCACGCCGCCCGATGTTTTCACACTCTTGCTTGTGACGTTGCCGCTGTATTTGCTCTATGAGCTGTGTATCTTATTGGTGAAGGGGCAGGAAAAAAATAATTAGCCCTTTATAAGGAATTGATATACCATTCAATCACCATATATCCATCCTCCCGGATCTGAAGTGCATCGTTGGCATCGTTCGGATCAAGTCCATTTGCTTTTTCCCATTCATCGGGGATGCCGTCGCCATCGGTGTCCAAACGGGGTTCGCCCGAATAGGTTGGAAGACCGCCCACCTGTTGCGGGTTGGTGATGATGCCCAGCTTATAACTGTCGGCAGGAAGTCGGCGGCGGCTGTAGGGCGAGCTGTACTCCTCGGCTTCGGGAACAAATGTCGCCGAACCTGTGCGCACACTTTGAACGATACGTTCATCGACGGCATCACGGCAAGGCTTGGTGGCTCCCACATTATTCAATACATATTCGTAGCTCTCTTCCGCACTCATGATACGCTGTGGTGCATTGTACTTGAAGGGAGTATCCACCTTCAAAGCCTCGCGAATCTTCTGTGCGTCGCCAAGGCCGGAAGGCTGTACGCCTCCTGCCCAGTTGTCGGCCGTAATGGTCGGGAAACCTTCCACAATATTTCCATCCACGTAAGCTTTGCCCCAATCATTGGCATGGGCCTCGCCACGACCATGCTCGGGCTTCAGGATACGATAGCAAATCTCTGGCGCCTTCGTTTCTCCCTTATTGGCGGCCGCACGCTCCGAATTGCCGAATCCGAATTTCTTGACATTCTTCTTGTAGTTCCGCAGATAGTTATCTACCAACTGATTAGCATCGAAACCCGTGATCAGACCCGGCTTGAAGTAATTGTTGATGATATTGATGAGCGAATTGTGGTCGCCACCATCAATCGAACGATTCCACCAATTGTAAAGGACGTTGTTGACAAAGTTGAAGTCGCCATCCATCGCTATCGACGGGTTGCGCGAGATATTGTTGGCAAACAGGTTGCGTGTGAAGAGATTGTTATAACCTCCTATCGATGCTCCGAAACCGTGATTGTAGAGGTCCAGGCCCTCACCGAAAATGCAGTCCTGAATGGTGATATTGCAACAAGCCAGTTTCTCGCCATAGCCATTGGCCTTGCGCGCATAGACATGACGATACATCGACATCACCTCATCCAATCCCCACGAAGCCGAGCAATGATCGTAGATGATGTTGCCGATGCCATTGCCACCGCACGCATCATTGCGATGAGCCACATCCAATGCACCACGACGGAAACGCATATAGCGGATGATGACATCGTGCGTATCGATTTCGAGCGTCTCACCCGTCACGACAATTCCCTGTCCGGGAGCCGTTTGCCCTGCGATGGTGACGTAGGGAGCACGGAGATGAATCGGACGCTTCAAATGAATCTCTCCTGCCACATTGAACACGATGATGCGGGCGCCTCCCGTCTCACACGCTTCGCGCAAAGTGCCGGGTCCCTCATCGGCAAGGCTTGTAACCACAAGAATCCTGCCGCCGCGTCCTCCGAAACTATACATGCCGCCGCCCTCAGCGCCGGGGAACGCCGGTATCGTGGCTTGTCGCAGGTCCGACGGTTGATTGGCCCATGGCACGAATGGCTTACCATCGAGCATCTGCGCCATCACGATGGGAACGGCCTTCTGCCAAGTGTCGTGATCCATCTTGGCCCACATGATCTCTTCGGCCATTCCGCGTGCCTTGACGCTGTCGGGAATGGTCGGATATTGTGCAAAAAGCGAGGTGGCAACGAGTGCCAGACCTAAGGTTAATGTTACAATCCGCTTATTCATAAATCTATGATGTTATGTGTGTTAAACTTGCTGCAAATATAGCAATTCCCGATGATTTGTCCAAATTTTGAGGCGATAATTCTCAAAATCAAGTGATTTTTGTTCATCCAATCGTGAAAATCATTATATTTGCCACCGTAAAACATTAAATAATCTATGAAGACGGCCTCATTACTTGCATTAGCCTTCTGCGCGATGTCACTCACCATCGCCAGGGCAGAAACCACCGAGCACTTTGTGGGTGGCGACATCTCCCTGCTTCCAAGCTACGAAGAATACAATACACCCTATTACGACCAGGACGGCAAGACAATCAGCGATGTCATCACCTACGTCCATGAGTCTTGCGGCTGGAATGCCATCCGCGTGCGTCTTTTTGTCAATCCCACGGAGCGCGGCAACTCCAAATCGGGTGTCGTGCAGGATATTGCCTACGTAAAGAAATTGGGCAAGCGCGTGAAAGATGCCGGCATGAAACTCATGGTCGATTTCCATTACTCCGACTGCTGGGCCGACCCCTCCTATCAGGATATTCCCGCACGCTGGAAGGGGAATACCAGCAACGACGTGCTGGCCGATTCGGTCTATACCTTTACTAAAAACTGTCTCACCGAACTCAAGGCTTACGGTGCCGAGCCCGATTTCGTGCAGGTGGGCAACGAGATAAGCTATGGAATGTTGTGGCGTAACAACAGCGACAAGGTTTATCCCTCGCAAGGCAAGAGCAGCAACAGCGCAGGTTGGGCACGCCTCAGCCAACTGCTGAACAGCGGGTCGAAAGCTGTGCGTGAAGTGTGTCCCGATTGCAAGATCATCATCCATACCGAACGCACCGAGTTCAACTCACAGACAGCCAATTACTACAACTATATCAGTGACGTTGACTACGACATCATCGGCCTCAGCTACTATCCCTTCTGGCACAATAGCCTTGCCAAGCTCGGCGCAACACTCACCACTCTCCAAACCCAACTGCCCGACAAGCCCGTGCAAATCGTCGAGACCGCATATAACTACCAGCATTATCCCAACGATGCGAAATACAATTTCCAATCCACCTGGCCTGCCACCGAAGCCGGACAATGCGCATTCACCCAGGACCTTGTAGCCGAACTCCTCAAGCACGACAACGTGAACGGCCTGTTCTGGTGGTTCCCCGAGGAGAACGGCAATGGCGGACCGACATGGAACGCCAGCACCATCGTCATCGACAGTTGGCTCAATCGCGGCCTTTGGAACGACAATAACCACAAGGCGCTCAGCGCCCTCTACGAACTGCAGAAACTGCGCAGCGGCGATGCCGCCATCCACGCCATTTCCACTGATGCAGATGAAGAACCAACCATTTACAATCTCCTGGGCAAACCAATGAACAAGGACATCAAAGCCCTGCCCCCAGGAATCTATATCATCAATGGCCGAAAGGTCTTGCTGAAACAATAACTCTTTGGCCTAAATAATTATTTACATACAATTTGCATATCATGGGAAAAGGAAAAAAGACTTGGAAAAGAGTCTCTTATTATGCCAATGGTTTTATAAGCTATTTTACGCCCAAATGTATTCATCGCTATAGGATGGAGCGCCTGCTTGAGACGCTCTCGCCTGCCGAATCGGAGCAGCTGAAAAAAAGGGTCAACTATTATTGTTGCTTTGAGGGCAATCCCAAGCTTCCTGCTGTGAACCCTTACCCTAAGGGCAAGGGGCCTCGAATGGTAATTTTGAAGGACTACAAGTTCCCGTGGTTCAAGAAAGATCGCCACAGTCGCTACTTCATCGATCTCTATGAAGCCATCAACAGTTTCCCCGACGATTATCGCATGTTCTATCTCTATGGTGACATCACCAGCGAGTACGACTATCCTTTCTTCGTGAAATCGCGTCCCATCAAGGAGGTGACGAACTCGGTCCTGCTCAAACTGAACAAATTCCGCCATTTTCAGTGGGTGAATGACAAACTGTCCTTTGTGCAGAAGAAAAACCTTGCCGTAAGTCGCAATTGCGTCCGTAACCAGCCACATCGCGCCCTGCTCCTGGAGAAGTATTTCCACCATCCGATGTGCAACTTTGGCATGACCAACCAAGACGCTTATCTTGACCATCCGGAATGGAAGAGGGAATTCATGTCGCAGGCCGAACAACTGACCTACAAGTTCATCCTTTGCATCGAGGGTAATGACGTGGCTACAAACCTCAAGTGGGTCATGTCTTCCAATTCGCTGGCCGTGATGCCTCGTCCCAAATACGAAACCTGGTATATGGAAGGCACGCTCATTCCAAATTATCACTATGTCCTGATCAAAGACGATTACAGCGATTTGATTGAACGTATGCAGTATTACATCGAACATCCCGACGAGGCCGAGGAAATCATCCGTCATGCACACGAGTACGTCAAGCAATTCCAAAACGGACATCTTGAGAAGGCTTTGATCTACGCCGTCGCAAAGGAGTATTTCAATCGGTTGCATTAATTATTTATATAAGGAATATTCACAATCGATCCATACAAGCAAACCTTCATTTCGGACAAATTCAAGCAAAGCCGAGGGAATATTTACCCTCGGCTATTTGTTTTTGACATTTTGTCATATTGTCCCACTTTCGGCTTTTGGCACGAAGTTTGCATTTATGGGAGTGTCGATGTGTTTCCGTATCGACCGCAACAAGAAATCTTTCAATAACAAAACTAATATAAAACATCAAAATCATTATGAAGATTCAACCATTGGCAGACCGCGTGTTGATCAAACCCGCACCTGCAGAAGAGAAGACAATCGGTGGCATCATTATCCCCGACACCGCTAAAGAGAAACCCTTGAAGGGCGAAGTTGTGGCTTGTGGCAAAGGCACCAAGGACGAAGAGATGGTCGTCAAGGTAGGCGATCAGGTCCTCTACGGCAAATATGCCGGTCAGGAACTTGAGTTCGAAGGTGTCAAGTACCTTATCATGCGTCAGTCCGACATCGTAGCTATTCTCGCATAAACTATAAAAAATATACTATTATGGCAAAGATTATCAAATTCAATACAGAATCAAGAGATTTGCTCAAGTCTGGCGTTGACCAGCTTGCCAATGCAGTGAAGGTGACCCTTGGCCCCAAGGGTCGTAACGTAATCCTCGACAAGAAGTTCGGAGCTCCACAGATCACCAAGGACGGCGTAACCGTAGCCAAGGAGGTTGAGCTCGAAGACCCATTCGAGAACATGGGTGCCCAGCTCGTCAAGGACGTAGCTTCGAAGACCGGCGACAAGGCTGGTGACGGCACCACAACCGCTACCGTCCTCGCCCAGGCCATGATCAGCGTCGGCCTCAAGAACGTCACCGCAGGTGCCAACCCAATGGATCTGAAGCGCGGCATCGACAAGGCCGTTGCTACCGTTGTCGATTGCATCAAGGCTCAGTCGGAGGAAATCGGCGACGACTACACCAAGATTGAGAACGTTGCCCGTATCTCGGCCAACAATGACGAGGAGATTGGCAAGCTCATCGCCCAGGCAATGAAGACCGTCAAGAAGGAAGGTGTCATCACCGTCGAGGAAGCCAAGGGTATGGATACTACCGTCGATGTTGTCGAAGGTATGCAGTTCGACCGTGGCTATATCTCTCCATACTTCATGAATAATGCCGAGAAGCAGACTTGTGAGATGGAGCAGCCCCTGATCCTCATCCACGACAAGAAGATCTCGAACCTTCAGGATCTCCTCCCCGTGCTCGAGCCAGTTGCCAAGTCGGGTCGTCCGCTCCTCATTATCGCCGAGGATGTCGATTCACAGGCTCTCACCACCCTCGTCCTCAACAGCCTGCGCGGCTCACTCAAGATCTGCGCTGTCAAGGCTCCAGGCTTCGGTGACCGTCGCAAGGAGATGCTCAAGGACATCGCTATCCTAACTGGCGGACAGGTTATCTCTGAGGAGGTAGGTCTCACCCTCGCCAATGCCACCGTCGATATGCTCGGTCAGGCCGACAAGGTGACCGTTGATAAGGAGAAGACCACCATCGTCGATGGCGCAGGCGACAAGCAGGCCATTGCCGATCGTGTCAGCGAGATCAAGATGCAGATCGAGAAGACCACCAGCGACTACGACCGTGAGAAGCTTCAGGAGCGTCTGGCCAAGTTGGCAGGTGGCGTTGCAGTGCTCCACGTTGGTGCTGCCTCCGAGGTCGAGATGAAGGAGAAGAAGGATCGCGTGGACGACGCTCTCTGCGCTACCCGTGCCGCCATGGCCGAAGGTATCGTTCCTGGTGGTGGCGTAGCCTACATCCGTGCCATCCCTGCTCTCGACAACCTGAAGGGGGACAACGAAGACGAGAAGCTCGGCATCGAGATCGTCAAGCGTGCCATCGAGGAGCCTCTCCGTCAGATCGTGGAGAATGCCGGCAAGGAAGGTGCTGTGGTTGTACAGCGCGTCAAGGACGGCGAGAAGGACTTCGGCTACAATGCCCGCACCGAGCAGTATGAGCACTTCCACGAGACGGGTGTCATCGACCCAGCCAAGGTTGCACGTGTTGCCCTCGAGCAGGCCGCTTCTGTAGCAGGCATGTTCCTCACCACCGAGTGCGTCATCGCCGACAAGCCCGCTCCCGAACCTCCAATGCCAGCAGGTAACCCAGGCATGGGCGGCATGATGTAATCTGCCAATCCCTATAAGTGGCATGATGTAATCCGAAACTTTCCCACATACTCCCCAATAGGGAGTGAAATAATAAACGCACGGGCGTGTCAAGTTCTAAACGATCTTGGCACGCCTTCTTTTTTGTTTGCGTTTATGCTAACTGCTTCGTCAGCTCATTTCTTTGTCAGTTTCCCATCCTTGCTGATGATCATGTCGTTGGCAATCAGGTAGCGCATGGCTCGCTGAAGGGCGGCTTCTACCTTTTGTCCACGACGTGCGAATCCCAAACGCTTTGCCGCTAAGAGTGTGGCATTGTCTTCGGGCAAGGAGAGTTGTTCGCTGACCACATCGAGCAATGTCTGGCGCACCTCTTCGGGTGAAATTTCGTCGATGCTGCGATCATATCGCATGATCTTTTTCTTTTCGGGAGCAGCCACCAACTTCTCGTTGGAGATATCGAAGGTCTGCTTCACTTCCGGTTCAGGTTCAGGATCAGGCTCGACGATGGCCTTTTCGATACGCTCCAACAATCGCTCGGGATTGTTGTGCCAATCGACCGACCACACACGCATCACATGCCAAGCCAATCCCTGAAGAACGCCCGGCTGCACAATCTCTCGGTCGCGTGTAGTCTGCGTATCTCGATAGGTTTCGCCATCGAGAAGAATGCCGAGGCAATACTTGCTGTCGTTGTTGCGGCTGGCAACAGCCAGATCCACCTTGAATCGGCTTCTGCCCACACCGAGTTCGACATCGTAGCCTCGTTCGCGCAAGGCCTTCGCTATCTCTTCGGCTACACCGTTGACAGGTTTTTCTTCGTCCTGACGTTGTTCGACAGTTTCCAGGGTATGGAACTCGGCGTACTCGAGGAAATGCTTCAGTCCCTCCACTCCTTTCGCCTTCGAACGGCGCAGGTCGATTTGTGAAGCATGCATAGTCGAAAAGACCATCATCTCGCAGCGTGCACGGCTCACGGCGACATTCAGCCTTCGTTCACCGCCCGCATTGTTCAGCGGACCAAAGTTCATGCTTACATGTCCCTCCTTATCTGGGCCATAACCTACCGAGAAGAGGATCACATCACGTTCGTCACCCTGTACGTTCTCAAGGTTCTTCACAAAGATGGGCTCATACATGCCTTCGGCCAAGTCTGTCAGCTGGCGGTCGGCATCGAGGGTGTCGTTGAGCACGTCTTCGACAAGGTTCTGCTGCGCCACGCTGAAGGCCACCACACCAATGCTCTGCTGACGCAGCTTCTCATCACGCAGACGACGCACAATCTCACCGACGATAGCTTCGGCCTCGGCACGGTTGCTGCGCTTTCCGCCCTTGTCATATGTTCCTTCCACAAAGACGAAGCCCACCTTGGTCTGACGGTCATCGGCCGATGGGAAGGTAATCAGTCGGCCATCATAATATTCGTTGTTGCTGAAGGCAATCAGACTCTCGTGACGGCTGCGATAATGCCATTGGAGCTGCAGCGACGGAATACCGAGCGTACGGCAATCCTCCAAAATGCTCTCCAAATCGTCGATATACGCCTCTTCTTCATCGACATTCATTGCGTTGAAGAAGTTGGTGGGAGGCATCTGTTTCGGATCGCCCACCACAATGAGCGACTTGCAGCGGGCAATGGCGCCAACCGCCTCACTCGTCGGCATCTGGCTCGCCTCATCGAATATTACCAAGTCAAACGGTTCCTGATCGAGCGTGATATACTGTGCCACCGACATCGGGCTCATCAGCATGCACGGACAGAGGCGTGGCAGCAGATTGGGGATTTGTGAAAGCAAGTCACGTATCGAGATGCCACGGCCACCGTTCGAGATGTTGCGATTCAGAAGGCCTATCTCACTGCTGTTGTCGATGCTGTCGGTCACACGCGGCACGTTGGCGGCCAATCGTGCATAGAGCTCCTTCTGGCAAAGGGTCTCAAAGCGGCTGGTCAGTTCCTTATAAAGGCGTATCTTCTCGTCGAAGAGCATACCCTCGAACGTGCCCAGCAACTCGGCATCCTGCATCTTCTCCTCACACTTGGCGGCGAAGAATCCCTTCATGAAGCTCTTGCTGAGCGTTTCCACGTCGCAATACCTCGTCTCAATGTGTTCGACAACCACATCGAGACCCATCTTCTTCAGTTCGTTACGGAACTCACACCACTGGAACCAATCGCGCAAATCTGATGTATTGTCGTACCAGCGGTTCAGTTTCTCACGTGCTGCATCGATGTCTATCAGGTCAGGAAGGCTCTTCTCTACCTTGGGTTCAAGGTCTGCCAGGTCGCTGGTCTTCTTGCTGCATTCGAGCAGTTCCTCAAGCATGGGCGCCATGTTATTCTCGTCGGCATTGGGATCGAAGAACTTCATCTTCTTGACGAAACTGCGTTTGGCGAACCATTTGGGAAGGAACCACTTGCCCAAAATGTCGTGCCATTCCATTGATAGAGCAAGGGCATCCTGTGAAAGGATTTCCTCGCGGCAATGACCTAGAATCTTCTTCTTCAACGCATCACGACGACTCCTGATGCTCGAGAATCGATCGATACCTTCTGACACAGATGAATCCCAAAGGGTATCGATACCACCGCTTGTCAAAATTGTAGCAGCCTGCAGCGTCTCGAGCAAAGGAATGGCGTTGTCGATGGTCTGTTTCTGTTCGAAAACGTCCAGATACTTCAAGGCCTTTTTCAACGAGAACTCGAAATCGACCTGTTTGGTCAAAGTGACTTTACCCACCAGCAGGTCATGCAGCGAATGCTGTGACGGCTGACCCACCAATTCAATAATGGTCTGTAACGGACTCGTCAGCTTGTATTCGTAGTCCACCAGCATGCCACGCTTCACTTTCGACAATGGCTTGAGCGACGAAATCTTCATCGCCTCTCCCTCGATGGCAGAGTAATGCGAGATGCAGTCATAGAGCGACAGGTCATCGTCTCCTATCCTATGCAAAGCGTCCATGTATTTCAGCAGTTCCTGGCGCTGCTCATACAACTGGTCAGCTGTCTTGAGGTAATCGGCGGGCTTCTGAATATGCTTCACCTCGTTGAGTGCCTCATTGAGCTGGGCCAGGACGTGTCGTTTGGCTACCTTGTTGCTGTGCAGTTCCAAGCAGAAAGGACCAAGACCGACCTTCTTGAGACGTCGCTCCACCACTTCGAGGGCCGCCATCTTCTCAGCCACGAAGAGCACACGTTTACCCTGGAAAAGGGCATTGGCAATGAGGTTGGTGATGGTTTGCGACTTGCCGGTGCCTGGAGGACCATAGAGGATGAAGCTATTACCACGACCACCCTCATAGACAGCTGTCATCTGCGACGAATCGACAGCCACAGGCAGTGCCATATCCTGAGGGCGATAACTACCATCGAATGCCTTTAAGTCGGTCTGCAGTTCAGCAGGTTTCCATGTCAAGCCGCCCTTCACGAGGCTATCGACAATGGGGTTCTGCTGCATCTTCTCGTGGTTCCGATGGATGTCGTTCCACATCAAGAACTTGCTGAACGAGAAGAGTCCGAGGATGCAATGTTCCTCGATGCCCCAGCGCGGCTGCTCCTCGATGGCTTCACGCAGTATGTCAAAGACCTTCACAACATCCACACCATGCTCATCGGGTGGCAACGTCTCAAGACCTTTCACCTCGATGCCATGATTCTGGCGCAGGAACTCCATCAGCGTAATATTGAGCACGGTTTCCTCATCACGCTTGCGGATAAAGTAGCGGCCACGCTTATAGACCATCTCGAGAGGCATCAGAAGTATCGGTGCATAACGAGCTATCTCGGGCTTTTCCTGCTCGTACCAGCGCATGGTGCCGATGGCCAGATACAGCGAATTGGCACCCGTCTCTTCGATGGTTGTTCTTGCCGAGCGATAAAGTCCCTTGAGCACCATCTTCGTCTCCGCTTCTCCGAGAGATGTATGCAGCCTGTGCTTGGCCAGAGCTTCCTCAGCTCGTTTTTGTGCCTCCTCGTCATCCTCGTTCTGCGCCTTTTCATCCTCGTTCATGTGTTGCTCCTGATCTTCATCAAGATTCAGGACAACAGTGTCTTCGATGACTGCGGGGAGTGGTGCCCCTTCGGCGATCTGCTTTGGCAAACCCTCCTTATCGGCATCGATTGCCTCCACGGGGCTGTTATAATGCTTCCCATCGGGAATGATGGTCGAAAGGTCAAATGATGGGCCATCCGAAACAAATTCCTGGCCATCAGCCTCCCCTTCCTCCTTATCCTTGTCTTCCCGACTGGCATCATTGGGGGTGCGGTCTTTAGCAGGGTCATGCCAAATACCGAACTCCACTCCATCATGCAGAAAGTCCTCTACACGATTTGCCTTGATGTCAATGAATCGCACAGCACGTCGTCGCTGCCCAATATTGAGCAACGAATTACGAAGCGAAAAGTCCAGCAACTTGCGTTCCCAGATATCTATTTTGGTCAACTGCTTCTCAGTAGTTGTCGCTGATTTTTCCTTATCAAGATTATCTGCCATCATTCAAAGAATATGTGTTTTAGGGGACAAAGATATGAAAAATAATGCAAACCTCCAAAAAATCAGCGAGAAAAATGGCAAAAGCGCCCAATAAACCTCAAATTATGAGGAAATTTACTACTGTTTCAACGGTTCTACGGACAGACTGGACGCACCGAAAGACCCAGGAAACGATCGAAATAATTCCAATCCAAATCATCAGCGCTGAAGAAGATATAGAATGAGTTGAGATCTTCATCCAAAACCATTGTCGATGACCAATAGTAGCCACCCGAACCCTCTACTTCATTGCCTTTTTTTTCTCCCCAACAATAACCCGCAGCAGGCAGGAAAAGACATTCCTCATTCGGTCCCGTCAGCAAGATGCCATTCTTGCCATTCCGGTTAGTCCACGTCCACTTACATTCCTCGACCAATTCCTTGATTTGATCGAGAGTAGGCATCCGCCATTGCCCGCCCCACTGCACGAATGCCACGTCATACTGCGTGCCTGCGATTTCAGAATCAATTGTA
Organism: Bacteroidales bacterium; assembly: GCA_017618715.1. Classification (GTDB taxonomy): domain Bacteria; phylum Bacteroidota; class Bacteroidia; order Bacteroidales; family UBA3663; genus Liminaster. The sequence goes on along the minus strand of JAFZTS010000026.1, from coordinate 27,071 downwards.
CGTCTATTCTCACTGTAGTAGGCGTAGTTATCCATGTCAAACGAGCGTTTTTCTTCTGTCTCTCCCCATGCGAAATGACTGCCGGATTCCTCAGGTTTCGTTGCACCGATATTGCAGCATGCCCATCTGGTCCCGCTGGGCAGTCCCAAGTCAATAAAATGCGGGTGATGCTCATCGGGACATAAAGGATCCGATGATGATTCAGCGTCGATGATTTGTTTCTCCGTCTGCGAATCAGATTCCAGGTCTTTTTGATGCCAATTTTCCTGATAAATCAACCAGATTCCCAGCAATCCTAATGCTATGAGGATGATACCGGTCCATATGAGGATGATACCGGTCCATCTGTTCGGTATTGTTTTCTTTTCCATTTGATACAGATTTAATGCATTCTGTTTCTAAGATTCTTTTTATACGGTGACAAAGATATGCAATTATCATTAATCTACCAAGAGAATCGAACGAAAAAACAAGCAAGCCATCATTTTTTCCTTCTTTTTCTTGCTTTTCACAAACGGAATAAGTATCTTTGCCGCGAAATAATAAGGATTCAAGCCCCCAAAAATGAAGAAGTTTATTATCACGCTGGTTCTGCTCATGACCGTAGCATTCCAGAGCCAGGCGGTACTGAAGGAACGTGACCTCAACCGCACGCTCCATGTGCTGCGTCTCGAACTGCACGATAAATGGGTGAAACAGGAAGAGAGTCGCAAACGCATCCGCGAGCGCAATCAGGCTCAACACACCAACCTGGTGAATATCATGAAGCGATGCCAATCCACGAGCCTTATTCTCTATTCCCAAGGCCGAGAGTTCACGTTCGATGTCGCCTACGCATGCCAGCAAGCCACTACACTCTACAATGAACTGAAATCAAAGACCATGCCTTTCGATGAGATCAAGGCCAACTTGGTCAGCGAAATCAGCCGCTACGACAGCCTCGTGGTCTCGCTCCAACGCCTACCGCCGGCCATCGACACGGCACGTACAAATGAACTTCATTCGCTCGAACAGGCCATTCGTCACGTACGAAGTGGTACTGTAAGCAACAACCAGATGCCCGGTATTGACGCTATGCCGGCCGATGCCGTGCCTTTGGAGGCCGTCGATGGTGAAGAGGCCGAGCAAGGACAACGCCCATTCATGCTCGATTCGCTCGGCATCATCGACCGCGACTCGTGCATCGTCTATGCCGAGGGAATACGTGACATCGTCACAGACTTGCTCGAACAACTCGAATTGGACAACGAACACTACACCGAGGTGACAAGCCAGGTCGAGAAGCTCTACAACTACGCACAGGAGAAATATGCCGAGCTCAAGAAGAACATCTTCCTCGATGCAGGCACCAGCTATTTCACTATCCTTCAGCGCTTCCCTCGTTACTGGAGGCGCATGAAGATGGACTTCAGGACCAAGTACCAACCATTGCGTGACGAAGGAAGCAACGAGAATGAAGGCCGTCCCTACAAATCCGACTGGCGTGGACCCATCGTGATGGCTGCCAGCATCTTCATGCTCGTGTATATGTTAGTTGCTGCCATCATCAGCAACGTCATCCTGCGCTTCCTCGTTCCCAAGAAGTATCGAAGCGAGGTATATCGCAACAAGCGTGGCATTTATATCATCCTGCTTGCCACGCTCATCTTTGCCGTCGCTATCATGGTGGTGCGCACCTTCATGCGTTCCAACCTCATGATCATGGCTACGGGTCTGATGGTCGAGATGGCATGGCTCATCGCCGCCATCTACTTCTCGATGGCCGTGCGACTTAACGGGAGCCAATGTCGCGAGGGCAGTAAGATCTACCTGCCTTTCATCCTCATGTCACTCATCGTGATATGGTTCCGCATCATCCTGATTCCTAATTCGCTGGTCAACATCATCTTCCCTCCCCTGCTGTTGCTCTTCACCATCTGGCAGATCTTTACGCTAAAGAACTGCCGTCGTAACGTGCCGTTGAGCGACAAGATCTACTGCGGCATCTCGCTTGCCATGATGCTCATTTCGACCATCATGGCATGGGTAGGCTTTACGCTGATGGCCGTTCAGCTTCTCGTATGGTGGATGTTCCAGCTTGCCGCCATCGCCACCATCACCTGTTGCTACGATCTGATGGAGATATACGAGCAGCGCAAACTCGAACCGCGTATTCTTCGCACTCTGCGCGAAGAACCCTCCAATGAGGTTCTCGTCCATCGCATCCGTCAGGGCGAGTTCATTAACATGACTTGGCTCTACGACTTCATCAACCGCGTGCTGGTGCCCGTTTGTGCTGTCTTCTCAATAGTCTTCAGCCTTTATTTCGCTGCGGAAATATTCGATCTGCGCGACCTGATACTCCACTATTTCCGCATGGAGATCACCATCCCCGGCATCGCCACCTTCTCGGTCTATCACATCTGTCTAATTGTGGCCCTGTGGTTCGTATTCCGCTACGTAGGTTACATCATTCGTTCTGCTTGGTTCAGATTCCGCAGTTCGAAGGACTCCGATGAGAATCGCGACTACAACGCCACCCTCGCACGCAACATCATCGGACTGCTCATCTGGGGCATCTACATCATCACCGTGTTCATCATGCTTCGCGTGCCCAGTGCAGGTATCTCAGTGGTCGCTGCCGGTCTATCGACAGGTATGGGCTTCGCCTCGAAGAGTTTGCTCGAAAACTTCTTCTACGGCATCTCACTGATGAGCGGACGTGTACGCGTGGGCGATTTCATCGAATGTGATGGTATAACGGGCAAGGTCGAAAACATTTCGTACCAAAGCACTCAGATCACCACCCTCGACGGCAGCGTCGTGGCCATTCTCAACTCCGACCTCTTCAGCAAGAACTTCAAGAACCTGACACGCAACCACCAGTATGAGCTCATCAAGATCCCATTCGGTGTTGCCTATGGCACCAAGGTCGATGAAGTACGCAAAATGATCCTCGATGCCATGAAGGATCTCGAGACTAAAACACCCGACGGACGCAGCATTGTCAATCCCGAGAACCCAATCTCGGTAGCATTCTCCGACTTCGGGGCCAGCAGCGTCGATCTCTTCCTCATCGCCTGGGTCCTCGTCGATCAGCGAAACGCCTTCTCCGCCAAGGTCAAAGAGAAAATCTACCAAGTTCTCAACGAGAATGGCATCGAGATACCCTTCCCACAGCAGGATATCTACATCCGCAGCGTCCCCGCCCCACCACCCGCCCCTTCCAATCCAAGCGAACTCAATTTCAATGCTTCCAATAACCCTATAAGCTCAAAATAAAATGAAAACCACCCTATCTATTTTTGCCGCCACAGCAGCCTTACTATTGTCGTCATGCAGCGACAACCGCCCCATTGTCGAAGCTTCATTCGACATCATTCCCTGCCCACAGTCCATCGAACCGATCGCTGACCGTGCCAACTATGTCATCGATCGCAACACCGTCATTCACTACACTCCCGAGACCTCCGAGATGGAGCGTCACGCACGTTTCCTCCAGCAATATGCAGCCGACATCCTTGGCTACCAGATTCCCATCAAGGCTGGCATCGCCATCAAACCCAATTCGGCAAACAATGGCATCCTGCTCAAACTTGAAAAGGGAGACGCAGAGTCCGAAGCCTACGATATGCTGGTATCAAGCGACCAAATATGGATTACCGCCAACAGCACCGCCGGTATCTTCTACGGTATCCAGACACTTCGCAAAGCTTTGGCTACGACATTGAACAATGAACAGTTTACAAATAACGGAGGGTTCCGCGTGAGCTTACCTGCCGTCCACATCACCGATGCTCCGCGTTTCGCCTATCGTGGCATGCACCTCGACGTTTGCCGTCACTTCTTCCCACTCGACAGCGTCAAGGCATACATCGACATGCTCGCACTCCACGACATGAATACTTTCCACTGGCATCTCACCGACGATCAGGGCTGGCGCATCGAGATCAAGCAGTATCCCGAACTCACCACCATCGGCTCCGTGCGCAAGGGCACAATGATAGCTCGTGACTTCAGTTCAAACGACTCCATCCCCTACTCCGGTTATTACACTCAGGACGAGGCTCGCGAAATCGTGCGCTATGCTGCCGAACGCCACATTGAGGTGATTCCCGAGATCGAGATGCCTGGTCACATGCAAGGCGCACTCGCTGCCTATCCGCAGTTGGGATGCACGGGCGGCCCATACGATGTGATTGGCTGGTGGGGCATCAGCGATGATGTGCTCTGCATGGGCAATCCTGAAGTAGTGAAGTTCTGCACAAATATCCTCGACGAGATCATGGAAATCTTCCCGTCGAAATATATCCACATCGGAGGCGACGAGTGTCCGAAAGTGCGTTGGGAAAAATGTCCGAAATGCCAGGCTAAAGTTCGCGAACTGGGTCTGAAAAAGGATAAGCAGTTCACCGCAGAACAGAAGCTACAGAGCTGGTTCACCCGTCAGATTGACGACTATCTCACAGCACACGGACATTTGGCTATCGGCTGGGACGAGATTCTAGAAGGTGGCATCTCCGACAATGCCATCGTCATGTCGTGGCGAGGCATCGAGGGAGGCATCGAAGCAGCCCGTCAACACCACCACTTCATTATGGTTCCCACCAGCTATTGCTATTTCGACTACTACCAACGACGCGACCGCTCTGCCGAACCCCTCGCCATCGGCGGTTATGTGCCCATCGAGAAGGTCTATGGTTTCAATCCTCTTCCCGAAGTGCTCACAGAAGAGGAGCGACAATACATCATGGGCGTGCAAGCCAATATCTGGACCGAGTATATCCATACGTTCAACCACGTACAGTACATGGCCCTGCCTCGCATGGCCGCACTCTGCGAAGTGCAATGGTGCCAACCTGAACGCAAAGAATATTCCCGTTTCTTCGGAGACCTCGGCCATATGACCGACCTATATGACCTTTATGGTTGGCGCTGGTGCCGCCAAGCTTATGAGGAACCGATGGTAATCGAAGAACAAGCTCAATGATGCTTCTTTAAAAGCATATATACTTTCTCACATCTTGCATTTGGAGCCCATCCCCCAAAGGGAACGGGCTCCAAATTTTTAAGATGCGAATAATTTGATGAATCAACGCGCAGCCACATACTTGTGGAGTGTAGCACGTACGGCTCCTGGACCGGCATAGAGTTCCTTGACCATGCCTTCAATCTTCTCGCCAAGGCCGACCTCGTAGAGATCGACGGCAAAGACATCCTTGCGGCTGAATAGCTTGCGCAGACAACTGTAATCCTGTTCCGGCTTACCCAATTCGAGAGGAGCGACGATAGCCTGCAGCTCGGTGAGCAACGGGTCGGTCGAAGGTGTGAATGGTTCGCCCATATCGTCGAGTCCCTTGAGGTAACGAGCATAGCCAGCCAACGTGAGCGGTATAAGGACGAGATTGTCCATGTCGAGCCCACGAGCCACGTACTTCTTGATGGTCTCACCAAAGCGAATAGGCAGTTTCTGTGACGTATCGGTTGCGATACGCTGTGGAGCATCGGGCATGAATGGATTAGGCAGGCGACGGTTGATGACGGTGCCAATGAACTCGTAAGGATTCAACACACCAGGATCGGTGACAACAGGCATGGCCTCGATGTATCCGATCTTCTGAATGAAGGCACGCAGGTCAGGATCGGCCATCTCTGCCGAGATAAGGTTATAGCCGAGCATGCAGCCATAGATTGACATGGCGGTATGAAGCGGATTGAGGCAGGTGGTCACCTTCATCGTCTCAACCTTATCGACGGTTTCGCGAGTAGTGTAGAGAGCACCGCCAAGTTCAAGTGGTGGACGACCGTTGGTGTAGTTATCCTCCACAACGAGGTATTGCACCTCCTCGGCATTGACGAAGGGAGCAGTGTAGGTATGACGCTCAGTAATAATGGTCTGGTTGTCCTCGAAACCATCGGCAGCCAACATAGCCTGTACCTTCTCGTGTGGACGTGGAGTAATCTTGTCAATCATCGACCAAGGATAGGTCACTTTCTTTTCATCCTGCAGATAAGCGAGGAAGTCGGCGGGAACGAGTCCCTCCTCGACCCATTTCTTGGCGTATGCCTGTACACCAACTTTCACCTTGTCGCCGTTGTGCGAGCAGTTGTCAGTACTTTGCAAAGTGACAGGAAGTTTGCCGGCATTGTAACGAGCCAACATCAGCACAGCCAGCTTGCCCATGGCAAAGACGGGCTTGAGACCACGCTCCAAATCAGCGGGAGCCACACTGTAGCCCTTCTCGGTGATGGTAAAGGTTACCATCTGGAGGCTGGGCTGTTGGAAGATCTCGGTAAGACGAGCCCAATCGTCAGCAAATTGGAAATCGGCCTTGAGACTTTCGGTAACCGAAGCGATGACTTTCTTTTCGATAGTGCCGGTGGACTGCAGGCTGACAAGAAGCGACAGATTGTCGTAAGGACGATAAGCCTTGTCGATGATCTCATAGTCGAAACTCTCGGCCACAATCACACCACGATCATACTTGCCGCTGTTGAGCGCATCATTGAGGATGGCAGCAGGGAAGGCACGGAAGATATTGCCGGCGCCGAAGTGAACCCAAGTAGGCTCATCATGTGTCTTCTTTGCCACAGCAGCAATGTCAAACTTTGGAAGCTCATAACCCTTGGCTTCCCACTCGGCAGCATTAAAACTACCTGAAGAGATTTCTTTAAGTTTCATGTCTTTTCTGATTATCAGTTAAATTATCGGAATATTCGGAGTATTCAGAGTATTCAGAGTAGTCGGGAACAGCCTCGCCAATATGGAGCTGGAGCATATAGCGGGTTGACTGAGAATGATTGATAAATACGGTGCAAAGATAACAAATTCTTTGGAATAATCGCTATAGAGAATTACTTTTTTTCTCTTTTTATACATTTTAAATAATATAATATAGAAAATATGCGAATTTCGACAAACTTGCAATCCATTTGCAAACAGAACGGCTTACCTTTGCAGCGTCAAAAGGATAAAAAACAATAAACAAAAAGAATATGGCACACGAACATCATCACCATCACCATCATCATGATGAAGACGAAGAAACTTGCAAGAGCTGCGCTCACTCGCACGAGCATGATGAACATGAGCATCATCATCACGAACATCACCATGACGAGGAGAGTCACCACCATCATCACCACGAAGGAGGACTCAGAAACTCCATCATCAAGATCGCCGTTGCAGTCATCCTGCTCCTCGTTGCAGTATATATCGAACATCACTATTCCTTGCCTACGTGGCAACTATTGCTTGTCTATCTGATTCCCTACCTTGTCGTAGGTTTCGGGACAATCAAGGAAGCTGCCGAAGGCGTGAAGGAGGGTGAGCCGTTCGACGAGAACTTCCTCATGACCATCGCCACCCTTGGAGCCCTTTGCATCGGATTCCTCCCAGGTGCGGAAACTCAATTCCCCGAAGCTGTATTTGTGATGCTCTTTTTCCAAATCGGCGAACTCTTCGAAGGATATGCCGAGGGGAAGAGCCGCGATTCCATCGCACACCTGATGGATATCCGTCCCGATACAGCCAATGTAGAACGTGACGGAGAGATAATCGCCGTTGCTCCCGAAAAGGTGGCCGTCGGTGAAACCATCGTCATCCGTCCGGGTGAAAAAGTGCCCCTCGACGGAGAAATCATCGAAGGGCAGACAAGCCTCAATACCGTAGCTTTGACAGGCGAGAGCGCACCGCGCGACGTGGTCGAGGGCGACGAGGTCATCTCAGGTTGCATCAACATTTCGGGCCTCATCAAGGTGAGGACAAGCAAATCGTTCGGCGAATCGACGGTATCAAAGATCATCCAACTCGTCGAAAGTGCGTCGGACCATAAGTCGAAAAGCGAAGCCTTCATCACACGCTTTGCACGTATCTACACACCGATCGTTGTCTATGCAGCTTTGGCCTTGGCCATCCTTCCTCCCATGTTCTGCGCAGGAGGATTTATGGCCAACTTCCCCACCTGGCTTTATCGCGGACTGATGTTCCTCGTCGTCAGTTGTCCCTGCGCCTTAGTCATCAGCGTCCCGCTCACTTTCTTCGGCGGCATAGGAGGCGCTTCGCGTCAAGGCATCCTTGTAAAGGGCGCCAACTATATCGACCAGCTGGCAGGAATCAAGACCATCGTCTTCGACAAGACGGGCACACTCACCGAAGGTGTGTTTGCCGTCACGGCCGTTCATCCCGACAAATACGACGAGAAGCACCTACTGCACCTTGCGGCACATGTTGAACATTACTCCACTCACCCCATAGCACAGGCTTTGCGCGATGCTTATCCAGAAGCCGACCACGACGGATGCAGTCTATTGGATGTCGAGGAGATAGCAGGTCATGGCATCAGAGCCAAGGTCAACAACCACGAAGTCTATGTGGGCAACAACAAGATGATGCAGTCCCTCGGGATAGAAGAACATACATGCGAACTGGTGGGCACCATCATCCACATCGCTATCGACAGGATCTATGCAGGTCACATCGTGATCAACGACCGTGTGAAGGCTGATGCGAAGAAAGCTATCGAAAAACTGCACAATTTGGGAGTCACAAAGACAGTAATGCTCACCGGTGACCGTCAAGAAGTGGCTGAAGACGTGGCGAAGGAACTAGGGCTTGACGAATTCCATGCCGAACTGCTGCCGACTGACAAGGTATCGATGTTTGACAAACTCGTACAAGAAGCGAAAAAAACGAATGAAGACGCAAACCGTGCAAATGGCTTGGCTTTCGTGGGCGACGGCATCAACGATGCCCCTGTCCTGGCTCGTGCTGACGTGGGAATCGCCATGGGTGGACTAGGCAGTGATGCTGCTATCGAGGCTGCCGATGTTGTTCTGATGGACGACAAACCTTCAAAGGTCGCTTTGGCCATTGATATTGCACGTCGCACCCTCGGCATTGCTCATCAAAATGTGGTCTTTGCTATTGGGGTCAAGATTCTCGTGCTCCTTCTTGCAGCCTTTGGCATGGCCACGATGTGGATGGCCGTCTTTGCAGATGTCGGTGTCACAGTCCTCGCTGTACTCAATGCGATGAGGGCACTAAAAGTGAAAGGATAAAAAGCAGCGCGGCATGAGATGATGCTCATGCCGCGCTGGTATTTTATAGAAGATCTAGATAATCTAGAAAGACTAGAAAATCTAGAAGAACTAGAGAGCCTAGACAGTCTAGATATCTCCAGAAACCTTACATCAGTCCCTTCTTCTTCATTCGATCTACGAGGAAGGGCTTCATCTGACCCTGACGGTCGAACCAGAGCGTATAATCCGTGCGACCCTCGATGGGCCAATCGTTCTTCCATGAATCGGCATCCGTAACACCCCAAGCGGTGACGCGACGTACGTTCTTGGCATACTTATCGACAATGCTGAGGAAGGTGGACATACGCTCGTTCCATTTGGCCGATACGTCGTCGGGCAGACCGTTGGCGTAAGGATTAAGCTCTGCACGATACTCCTCGGTGTCGCTCACGTTGGCGCCAAAGTTCACTGATGGCAATGCGCTCATATCAACCTCGGTGAATTGTACATCCACACCTGCACCGATAAATGCCTTGATACTGGCTTCGAACTCTTCCCACGAAGGATGGTCCATACCCATGTGGCTCTGCATGCCCACGGCATCAATGCGAATGCCACGCTCTTTCAGCTTCTTGATAACTCCGACAACCCCAGCACGTTTACCGGGCTCAGCCATCGAATAGTCGTTGTAATAGAGTTCAGCATCGGGATCGGCCTCCATGGCACACTGGAATGCCCAAGGGATGAACTCCTCGCCCAGTATCTTGTAGAACAACGAGGGACGATAGCTGCCATCATCGAGAATTGCCTCGTTAACGACATCATAGCCTGTGATACGGCCCTTGTAACGTGTCATGATGGTTGTGATACGGTCCTTCATGCGCTGCTTCAGCACTTCGGGCTTCACAAGCTTGCCCTTCGCATCTACAAAAAACCAAGGAGCACACTGGCTGTGCCAGATAAGGCAATGACCGATGATCTGCATGTTATTGTCCTCTCCGAACTTCACAAAGCGGTCGGCATCATCCCAGAAATAGGTATTCTCTTCGGGATGGATCTCTTCACACTTCATGCAATTCTCGGGGACGATACTGTTGAAATGCTGCTTGACGATGGCCACACCCGACGCATCCTTTTCGCTGCTCTGGTTGACATTGAGAGCAACACCAATCGTATAATCCGGGAATGCATCACAAAGTTTGGGGTTAACGACCTCAGCCGTCTTGGGCTTTGAACCGCTGCAGGCTACAAAAAGCATGGCGCTAAAAGCTACGATAAGATAATTTCTCATTGATAGAAATGGTTTTATTTAGAACATTATAAAAATATGTACGACTTAATAAAGATGCAAATAAGCGGGAACAGACATTCCCGCTTATCTGTAATCACATAGAGATTATTCGCTCTTATGACGTGCTTCGATCTCGCGGTTGATCTGGTCGATCTTCTCGTCGGTCAGTTCATAATTGGAGATGATGAACAAGGCCAGGCAAAGCAGGGCTGCCGGGATGACGCACACCAGCCAAAGGATACCTTCCTGTGCGAATGGTGTCTGCTCTATAGTCTCGCTATTATAACCTACGAAACCGAGAATGGCAGGACCTACGATGCTACCAAAGGTCATACCAGCCTTAAAGAACAGACCGGTGAGAGCGTTGACAATACCAGAAATACGACGTCCAGTAGTGTATTCACCGTAGGAGATCACCTCAGGAACCAATGCCCACATGTAACCTGTTGCCACAATCACGCCCGTACTCTTAATGAACTGGGCAATATATACCAACATCATGCTCGGATTCTCCATCTTGGCAATGAAATAGAGCATTGCCATACCTACGATGGCAGCACCGAGGAAGAGGTAGAACATGTTCTTCTTACCTACCGCCTTCTTGATGGCGGGCACGAGTGGCATGAAGATGAATGCAGGGATGGAGCCGAGAGCCATGAAGATGGACAACTGCTGAGCCGTACCACCGAGGTTGCTGTTGATGAAGTAAGCGCCGGCGGCATTGCCTACTGACATCATGGCGAAAGCCGTGATGAAGAAGAAAGCGATGATGCGCAATGGACGGTTACGTACAAACTCCATCCAAAGGTCACTCACCTTCACGTCTTCGGTGTCCTTGGCATCCATCACGACACGCTCTTTACATTGCGTGAAGCAGAATACCAGCAAGCACAAACCTACGAGCGCATAGATTGACATCGCCGTGAACCATGCCGATGGCTCCTTGGGCAGGCTGTCGGCAGCCGAACCAGCGATAAATGCGATAATCAACGGAAGACCGGAATTGACGGCAAGACCACCGACATTTGCCATGAACATACGCACGGAGGTGAGAATGGTAATCTCATCGGTGTCACGGGTCAACGAGGAGTTCAGTGCGCCATAGGGTACATTGATGAAGGTATAGAGCAACTGCATGCCTACATAAGTAACGTAAGCATAGAGCAGCGATGGAGCGAATCCGTTGTAGAAACAAAGAATCGCGAATCCGGAAAGCGGAATACCTACATAAAGCAGGTAGGAGCGATATTTGCCGTAACGGGGATTACTCTTGTCAATCAACGTGCCCACAATGGGATCCCAGATGACATTTGCCACGTTACCTACCGTAAACATCACAGCCACCGCCGAAGGAGTAAGTCCATATACGTCGGTGTAGAAAAACAGCAGATAAGTGCAAATTACCTGGAAAATCAAGTTCTGTGCAAGGTCACCCGAGCCGAAGCCGATGCGCTGCAACCAACTGAGTTTGTAAAAGCCTTTTGCTTCTTGTTCGTTTGCCATAGTCAAAGAGAGAATTATTCAGCCATTCCGTCGATCGTAATGATCTTGCCGTTCTCGTCATACTTCAGCTCGCAAACCTTGAGCGAGCGCAGTGGGGTGTAGCCCTTCGAGGGCTTGCAGTCATGATGGAAGAGGTACCACTTGCCCTCATACTCGATGATGGAGTGATGGGTAGTCCAACCCTCCACTGGAGTCAGGATGACGCCCTGATAAACGAATGGTCCATCGGGCTTGTCGCTGACAGCGTAACAGAGGAAGTGGGTGTCGCCTGTTGAGTAGCTATAGTAATACTTTCCGTTGTATTTGTGCATCCACGATGCCTCGAAGAAGTGATGCGGATCGCCTGCTTTCATCGGGGTGCCGTCCTCATAAACAATGCGGATGGGTTTCGGCTCATTGGCAAAGCTGAGCATGTCGTCACTTAACTTCACGATGCGAGGCGAAATACATGGCTCGTCGCCCTCGGGGAAACGTGGGAAGTTGACAGCCTCATTCTCCTCGTTGTAGCGCTGGAGCTGGCCGCCCCAGATGCCGCCGAAATACATGTAGTAGGTGCCGTCATCATCCTTGAAGATGGCATAGTCGATAGAATAGCTGCCCTCGATAGGATGTGGCTCGGGGATGAATGGGCCTTCGGGCTTGTCGCTGATAGCTACACCGCAGCGGAAGATGCCCGTCTTGTCCTTGGCAGGGAAGTACATGTAATACTTGCCATCCTTCTCCTGCACGTCGCAGTCCCAAAGCTGCTTCGAAGCCCAAGGAATCTGCTCGCGTGTCAGGGCAAGGCCTTCATCCTTCACTACGCCCGTCATCGGGTCGCCTGTGATCGAAAGCACATGGTAATCCTTCATGTCGAAATGGATGCCCCAGTCATCCTCCGGGATGCCCGAGTAGTAGTCATGCGAAGGGTAGATGAAAATCTTACCATTAAAAACATGCACCGATGGATCGGCCATGTAGTCATGTGGGAAAAGATACCTTTTCATGTTGGGTAATGTGTTATTTGTTGTACTGTAATTGGTATCACAAAGAAATATCGGTGCAAAGATAACGATTATTTGGTAAAATCCGAACAATTTTTGTTACATTATCCATAAAAAACGTTACATTTGATAAAAATCTCCCTTTTTTAGGATGATATACAACAGAATTCATTATATTTGCAACCTAAAACCAATCTCAGCACGTATGAAAATCAATCATCTCCTCACCCTTTCTACCCTGCTTGCAGGTCTTCCGTTACTATGTCTGCAAGCCGAAGTCAAGACACCACGCTTCATCTCGGATGGCATGGTACTGCAGCGTAACGATAATGTTCGCATCTGGGGAACAGCTGACCCCGGCGAGAAAGTCACCGTCACCTTTTTAAAAAAGAAATATGTAGGCACTGCCGATGCACAGGGCAATTGGATGGTATATATTCCAACAACAAAGAAGAGCATGGTCGGCGGACCCTATACGATGACCATCAATGAACGGAAACTGTCAGACATCTATGTCGGCGACGTGTGGCTCTGTTCGGGTCAGTCGAATATGGACCTGCATACTGCGCGACTCGTTGACCTTTACAAGGAAGAATTCGACACCTACACGAATCCTGCCATCCATCTCATGCAGACAGGACGCAATCCTTCAATCAAAGGGCCCCAGCAGGACATCGATGAGCAAGGGAGCTATCCCTGGGAATCGTTGAGCCCCGACAAGGTAGGACATTGGTCCGGCATTGGATATTTCTTTGCCAAAGAGATGTATCAGCGCACAGGAGGTGTGCCCCAAGGCATCATCAACAGCAGCATGGGCGGCTCTGACATCGTGGCCTGGATATCGACAGATTCCCTTCGCGAGAATGCGCCCCGTCATGTCCAAACGGTTGAACACCTAAAACAACCCGGATATTTGGAGCGTTGTGCCCAGCTCAGTCGAACTATCGGTCAAGCCTATTACAAACTGCTTGAAGAAGACCCCGGCCTGAAGGAGCAATGGATGAAAGAGAACCTTGACGACTCTGATTGGGAAGTGGTCAACCAATATGATCCTCATCTTGGTGATGCTGATGGACGCACTTGGGTTGGCACACTCTGGTTCCGCAAAGAGTTCAATGTACCCCAGAATCTTGTCGGCAAGGATTCGCTCCTGCGTCTTGGATGCCTCGTCGATGCGGACATAGCCTATCTGAATGGCGTCAAGGTTGGCGAAGTCACCTATCAGTATCCTCCACGTAAATACACTTTGCCCGAAGGTTTGCTCAAAGCGGGACGAAACGTCTTGGTCATCAAGTTGAGCACAAATGGAAGCCCAGAGAAGTTTGTCAAGGAGAAACCTTACAAGTTATTCTTCCACGGTGGTCAGACGATTGACCTCGAAGGTGACTGGCGCATGAAGCGAGGCATTCTGATGCCGCGTCAGCCAGGTGTCGAAGGTGTCAATAATGGAAATGCCTCAGCGCTTTATGACAACACCATCTATCCGCTCCGAAACTATCGCATCGCAGGCATCCTCTGGAACCAGGGCGAGACGAATGCGGGCCGTCCCGATGAATATCGCAAACTTCTTCCCGTCCTGATTAATGACTGGCGTCGTGACTTTGGCAATGTTCCTGCCGTCGTCTTCGGTCTGGCCAATTATATGGAGCGTCATGCCGATGCCAACTATAACGGAGGTTGGGCCAAAATCCGCGAATCTCAACGACTGGGCACCCAAGCCCTTGACAAAGCAGGTTTCGTGACAGTTATCGACCTGGGCGAATGGAACGATATCCACCCTCTCAACAAGAAGGAATCTGCCCGACGTGCAGCCCTACAGATGCAGCGCCTCTATCTGGGCAAAACGCAGGAAGTCAGCGAAGGTCCGTCGTATCAGAGCGTGACATTCAGCGAAGGCAAAGCACGCATCTCGTTCAAGCCAGGCACAGCTGAAGGTCTTGAACTTCGCGCCGCCAAACCCCACAGTATAGAGAATCCTTGCATCGTTTCGAAAGGATTCAGCATCGCTGGTGCTGACGGCATCTTCCATTGGGCCGAGGTCAAAGTCGAAGGTAATGAACTCATAGTATGGAGCGACGACGTGAAGGATCCAAAGGCCGTGCGTTACGCATGGGACGACGACCCCATCGTCACACTCTACAATGGCGCAGGTCTTCCTGCTCCATCGTTCTCAACAAAATAACAGCGGTCTATCCGCATCCGTTTGTTTTCTATCGCAAAAGGGTTCTATGTTTCTCATAGGACCCTTACTATTTGTCATCGAAAGGCGAATATGACATAAAAGACAATGATATTTGGGCAAAATATCACATTTTACTTAACATATACAATACAATAACTCACAAAGAAAGGGATTTTATCAAGAAATTTAATCCATAATAATCAAAAAAGACAGCAAAACGGACACAAAAGCACTATTTTTTGCATATTTTGACAAAAAACATCATTTTTTTCATCTTTTTTTTTGTAGTTATTATTTTTCTACATATCTTTGCAGCCAAATTTCGCATAAAAAGGCACCAAACATCTGTTCTGGTCCCTTTTCTGCTTGCAACACTACGCTACAATAAGTGATTTCTTATCGAAATTAATATACAATGTGTTCAATAAATATTATTAATGTATCAATTATGAGAAAACTCTTATCTATCATTGCCATGCTCGTTTTGAGCTTGACAATGTTGATGGCGCAGTCCACAAGGACTGTTACGGGTAGCGTCATCTCATCCGAGGATGGAGAGCCAGTCATCGGTGCATCTGTAATTGTGCCAGGAACGAACATCGGCACTGTTACCGGCGTCGACGGCAAGTTCTCTCTCATTGTTCCTGATGATGCAAAGCAGTTGACCATCTCATACGTCGGAATGGCCAGACAAACTGTCAATATCAGGAACAACAAAGTCACTGTTTATCTTGAAGCTGACGACAAGCTTCTTGATGATGTGGTTGTTACGGCTTTGGGCCTTAAGAAATCTGAAAAGGCCATCGGTTATGCAGCTACCAACCTCAAGGCAGAGGATCTTTCAGTGGTTCCAGTTAACAATGTTGGAGATGCCATTGCAGGTAAAGTGGCAGGTGTGAGCGTATCCACAACATCAACCTCTCCTGGTGCCGCTTCCTCTATCACCATCCGTTCGTTCAGTTCGTTGACTGGAAGCAACCAGCCTCTTTGGGTTGTCGATGGTGTGCCGATTGTAAACAACAACATCAGTTCAGACCAAGGTGACAACACCATGGGTGGCGGTGTCACGAACCTCAACCAAGATGACATTGAAAGTATGACCATCCTCAAGGGCGCAGCAGCTACTGCACTTTACGGTAGCCGTGCCGCCAATGGTGTCATCCTCGTAACCACCAAGTCTGGTAGCAGCCTTAAGGGAAAGAACTATCAGGTAGAACTCAATGCAGGCATGCAGTGGTCCACCGTTTCTACTCTTCCTCAGTTGCAAAACGTATTCGGACAGGGTTGGGACGGTAAACGCACACTTGACGAGAATGGCTCGTGGGGTCCACAAATGGATGGCAAAGAACGTGTATATGGCGCCATCTACGACAACGCACAGCTCTTGCAGAAGTTCCAGGCTGTAGAAGATAACGTCAAAGGCTTCTTTGATGCTGGCGTAGCCTACAACACCTCCATCAGCGTTTCTGGCAACAGTGAAAAGACTGATTACTATCTTTCTTATTCACGTGTAGGCGATGACGGCATCATGCCCACCGATGCTGATTCATACGCAAGAAACACCATTTCGATGAACGGAAGCCACCGTTGTACTGACTGGTTGAAGGTTTCGAGCAACATCAACTTTGCAAATTCCATTACCAAGACGGTCTTGACCGATCAGGGCACCACGGTTATCGATGGTCTGTATGAGATGCCACGTAACATCAGCGTGGCCGACCTTGCCGACCTCAGCAATCCATTCAATACCCCACTCGCATATTACACCGAGTACGGTATCACCAACCCATATTGGGCTTTGGAGAACAACTACAGCCAGCTCAGCCAGAAGAAGATCTACGGTAAGGTACAGGCAGATATCAATCCTATCAAGGACCTCACTCTTACTTATCGCTTTGGTTTCGACTATTCTGACTATGACCTGAAGGAAGGCATGGCAAAGATTACAGCCGACAACCCATCCACATCTGGCGACAACAAGCAGGATGGTACTGTTTATGCACTCTATCAGCGTCGTTATGAAATCAATCACGACTTCCTCGCCAATTATTCTCACAAGTGGGGAGACTTCGATTTCAATGCTACAGCTGGTGTGAACATCAACGAGCGCTTTGCCACACAGATGTCCACTTCTGCCAAAGACCTCACAATCGAAAGCGGTTGGTGGCACCTTGCAAATGCAGCTTCACTTACTCCTTCCGAGGCTCAAAGCAAGCGCCGTCTGGTAGGTGTCCTTGGTGACTTCTCACTGGGTTGGAAGGATATGCTCTTCCTTGATGTTACCGGCCGTAACGACTGGTCATCTACCCTCCCGATGGACGGCAATCACTTCTTCTATCCTGGTATTACTGCCAGCTGGATTTTCACGGAACTGCTTCCCGACAAGATGAAGGATTACATCTCTTACGGCAAGCTTCGTGCTGCTTACGGTAAAACCGGTAACGATGCCGATCCATACAACACCAGCAACACCTTCGTAAGCGGCTTCGCTAACAACGTTTATACCGAAGCCACCAACTTCCCAATGACAAACGGCACCAATGCATTCAAGACCTCATCCACTCTTGGTTCCAACACCCTCAAGCCTGAGATGACGACAGAATGGGAACTTGGTGCAGACCTCTATTTCCTCAAGAATCGCGTCCACGTTGACTTCTCGTACTACGATCGTACAACCGATGACATGATCATGACCCTCAATGCCGACCCCGCATCGGGATACAGCTTCATCGTCACCAACTTTGGTTCTATCCGCAACCATGGTGTCGAACTCATGGTCAACCTTACACCTGTTCGCACCAAGGACTGGCAGTGGGATGTTAACTTCAACTGGAACAAGAACTACAACAACGTTGAGGAACTTCCTGAGGAACTGGGTGGCGAATACGTCATCAATAGTTTCTCTACTTCAAAGAATGCTGTTCGCATGAAGGCTGTTGTAGGCAAAGAACTCGGCCAGTTCTACACTTACGAGCCTCAGTTTGTGGATGCCAATGGCAACCTTAAGTACATCGTTATTGACGACGCTCTTCAGCTTAATCCTTCATACGCAGGCAAAGGCAGCCCAGTTGTCAATGCCAGCGATGGTCTTCCAGTACTCACCAGCGATGTTGTAGCTTCCGGCAAATCCACCCAGAACAAATGGACGGGAGGTTTTGGCACCAGTCTCCGATACAAGGGCATCGCAGTTACTGCCAACTTTGATGTACGTTATGGCGGCTACATGTTCTCACGTACCAAGAACCTTATGCGCTTCACCGGTAACGGCATTGAGACCATCTACAATCAGCGTCGCGCCTATATCATCCCAGGTTCTGTTAACGTTACTACTGACGAGAATGGCAAGAATATCGTCAGCGAGAACTATACCGCTATCGACACCTATGGTGATGGTATCCAGTCGCTCTATGACCTTGGCGGTATTGCAGGCGGTGAAGAACTTCTCATCGACCGCACTTACCTTAAGCTTCGCACTTTGGCAGTTTCCTACTCGTTGCCAAAATCATGGACCAAGAAAGTTTACCTTGATGACGTACGAGTATCGTTCGTGGCTAACAACCTCTTTACCTGGACTCCTGCCAGCAACTGTTACATCGATCCAGATGCATCTTCATACGGAACCGACCTCGCTGGCTCGTTCGGTGAACTCTATTCCAACCCAGCATGCCGCAAGTATGGTTTCAACATCGCAGTTAAGTTCTAATTCTAACGAAGTGCATTCAATATGAAAAAGATTATATTTTCCCTGGCATGCATGGGTCTGATGACCCTTACGGCTTGCGATGACTATCTTGACATCAATAACAGCCCCAATGCCATTTCAAGCGTCGAGAATGACTATATTCTCCCTACCCCTGAGGTAAACATAGCTGCCACACTTGGTGTTCAATTCAACGTGTTGGGTGGTTATAATGCACAAGTCTATGGCCAAAACGCAGGTTGTTCCAACTACCTTGATTATTCTCGTTTCCTCGTAACTGCCAGCAACTGCGGTGGAGCCTGGACGCAGCTTTATTCTCGCGCTCTTCAGCAGCTTGAAGTTGTACGTTCACAGTCTGCTGATGATCCAGGCACTTATCTGGCGGCTACCGTGCTTCGCACTTATGCCTTCCAGCTCATTGTTGATGCTTGGGGCGAAGCTCCCTTCACCGAGGCTCTCAATACAAGCATTACACAGCCTGTCTATGATGATGGCCAAGCTATTTATGCAAGTATCATTTCTGAACTCGAAGCCGCCAAGGCAGCTGCTCAACCCAGCGATGCTGTTTGTGCAAATCTTCTTTTTGGCAAGACCTCAGCCCAACCTGGCACAGCTGCCAACTGGATCAAATTTGCCAATACGCTGCTTCTTAAGCTCTACATGCGCGAACATGGCACTGTAAGCGTCAACGACAAGCTGACCGCACTTGTTAACGAAGGCAACTTCATCACCGAGGATATTACCTACGATCAGTGCTGGGGCAACTCTGCCGGTTCCTATAGTCCACTCTTTGCCGAAAGCAAGACCATCAGCAATGATATGGCGCTCAACGTAGCTCTGCAAGGAACTACCCTTTCATCATCAGGTGACCAGCGTCTTTCCTACAGCTTTGTTCCTACCTCAAACGGATTCATCGGCGTCGTATCGGGCACCAATCTTTCTGCTGAAATCGGCGGTGCCAATACAAGTGATTTTTCACAGCCCAATTACCGTTTTGACATGCCAGTTGATCTGCTCACCATCTATGAGTTGAATTTCTTCCTTGCTGAGTACTATGCCACTGTCTCCGTCAATCACGCACAGGCCGAGGAATACTATCGCGCCGCTATCGCAGCTTCTTGCGCTCGTTGTGGTGTGCCTGATGCTACCGCTGCCGTTATCGGCACCTATCCTTACGATTCAGCCAACCCGATGAAGAATATCGGCATCCAGAAATGGGTGGCTCTTGGCACTGCTCTCTCAGGCTTCGAGGCTTGGTGCGAGCTCCGTCGTATCGGGTATCCTGAATTTTCGGACGTGAAAGCTGACGATATCATCAACAATGATGTGGCCAACTTCAACTCAATGCCTACCACCTATCAGGCCGGCACACTCTACACCCCCAAGAACGTTAACGCCGAAGTCGGAAACAAGACACTCCGCCAGCGTCTGCCTTATCCATCGACCTCAACCAGCTACAACAACAATGTTCCTGCTACCAAGGGTGCAACTGTCAAGGTCTTCTGGGCTAAATAATCAATGTAGAACTAATTGAACATTGAAGATATGAAAAAGTATTTCAAATATAGCATATTAGGCATCTTCGCAGGTGCTATGCTTGCCTCCTGCGCCACAGATCCCGAAACCGGCCTGACGAGACTCACCCACTATGCAACTTTCGATTTGGTCGGAGGTGAAATCTATACGGTCCCAGTGGGTGCTTCCTACGCAGAACCTGGCGTCATCTGCATGGAGGGCAGCGATGATATCTCCGACAAGGTCATCACCACCATCTACGACATCAGTGGCCAAGTGGTCAACTCAATCACGACCAATGAAGTGACGCTTTACAACATTGAATACCTTGCTTACAATGTCGATGGCTTCTCTTCTTCAGCTACTCGTACCGTATTCGTTTATAATCCAGAAGTAACTGGCAGCTGTGCAGGCACTTTCGACACTGACATGGATGCAACTATTTACAATGGCTACTCATTCATGACATGGGCAAATGCAAAGGGCTATGCTACATCAGCTTCTGTGACCATCACCGAACTCTGCCCTGGCATCTACTACACCACCGATTTTCTGGCAGGATGGTACGAACAGCTTCGAGGATATGGTGCCAGCTATGCCATGTATGGCTACTTCTGTCTGAACCCTGACAACACCATCTCTGAGATGTATAGTCACGTTAATGGCTGGGGCGATAGCCTTGACTATTTGCAGAATGGCAGATGGGATGAAGCCACTGGAACCCTCTCTTACGAGACTAGCTACGCAGGTCAAATCTTTATCAACCCTGTTCTGGTACGTCAGTAAAACTTAATTCCACAAAGCAATTATGAAAAAGATTATATTTTCTGCATTTGTACTCGCTGGAGCACTTACGATGAGTTCGTGCAGCGAGGGAGCCTTCGGAGGTGACTTCGAGGTTGGCAACACCGAGCTGGTGGAAATGGCTGGCACTTGGTGCTGCACTGTCGAGGTTAATGATCCTTATTATACCACTCAATATTATTTATCTGACTATTCTGCAGAGTTCCTGAACTCTTATTTCGGTGATCCATATGGATATTACAACCCTGATGCCAATGGCGACGGTGTGGTTGATTTGGCCGACCTTGAGAGTGACGAATATGCTGAGTGGTGGGAAGAACGCTCCTCTGGTGTCTTTGAATTCCGCACCTTCAATACCGCTAACAACAATACTACAGACATGTGGGTGGAGGATGGCTATTGGGCCACTCAGACCAAGGTTGCCGTTGATTTTAACAATATGACCTTCGAGGCTCCTGGAACTATTGTTCAAGGTGCGAACGAGGTAGAGACAGCAGCTGGTGTTACCACAACACTTGCAGCACATAGCAACACTGAAAATGATGTTGTATATGGCTGCGGCGTAGTAATACTTGGTGGTAAGATTTTGAAGGATGCAGCTCATGCCCCTGGTTCTGGCATGCAGACCGACTCCATCATCTTCTATATCAAGTATGACGATGACTATGGTGAGAATATTTACACCAAAGTTTCCGGTTATCGCAAGACTGGATATACCGAGGACGATTGATCCGCTAAATAATTATCTCTAATAAGAAAAGCCCCGAAGAATTCGTCTTCGGGGCTTTTTTACATCACTTCAATATCTATTGAACGATAACTCAAGCAAGGAGGATCTGAGAGAAAGACACTTGTTGTCAAGTCTGAGTATTTCAAATTCCTCATCGAGACTTTGTATGCCGTATGGATAAAGGACTGCTGCATCATCCAATGGCTTATCACCTTCGTTACGGGCCGAGAGATAGGGGTCATATACCCGTAAGTGTGTATCGCTTTGATTGAATCGCAACAGATAGGTGCTGTTCCTGCCGCTATGGTCTGACAATTGCAGCAGATGGAGCTGCACCGACCAGAAGATGCGGGACGACACCATGTCGCAGCCGCCCCCACCAATCGTATCGATGCGGGCCAACTGCCAGTAGCCGTCAAGCTTGCCGTTATCCGACATCTCAAGGTCGCAGGAATTGAACGACAACAGCGAAAGCAAAGGGAAAGCCAGTAGTATGCGTTTCATTTTTGTTTTTTATTCGATTTAGCCGCTATAGTGACTATATTTACTATAGTAACTATAGTGACTATAAATACTATAGTGACTATAATTTCTATTACCTTATATTATATATAATAGTCCACTGCGTGCCCAGATTGTTACCAAGAAGCTCGCCGTGGTCATAGCCGACGCCTGCACGCAGGCAGAAATGTCCCCAAAAACCGTCTCCCGGGAATCGATAGGTGGCCTCGGCAAGCAGGCTGAGGTTGCGTTGAGGCTCAAGGAAGGGAGCGCCATACGTGCCCAATCCTTCCTGCCACGAAGCCAACAAACGATAGCGCAAACCGGTCATCGGACTGCCCGCAAGGCCGACGTGCCAAGCCGTAAAACGATTGTCCTTGATGGAAAGCGATTCATCCTCGTTATAGATTGGCGAACGATAGAGCGGATTTCCCATCACCTGACCCCAATGGGACCACCCTGGATAGAGGCGATGATTGTAGTAGTTGTCGCCGCCTCCGATATGGTCGTTCATGCCCGGATTGTGGTCGTGATAGATAGGGCCACTTTGATAACGCGTGTTCAGGAATTCGACAACCAAGGCATCCATCCAACGGGAATCCTTTAGTTTCAACTCAGCACCCAGCATGATATCCTTGAGGGGATAGAGCAGGTAACGGTTCTTCTTGCGGTTGTCCCAATCCTGTCCTGAGCCATATCCATCGTAATCGAGAAAGAACATGGCCGAATGGTCCTCAAAGTAATGGTCGGCATAAACGGCAAAGCTCATGTCTTCGTCACTATAGTTGAGACGAGCGACCCAACTGCCCAAGTGGTCACCGCCCACATTCGTATAAATCTCATCTACTTCATCGTCACCAGTAGCAAAGAAGGCATCTA
This sequence comes from Bacteroidales bacterium, assembly GCA_017618715.1. Lineage (GTDB taxonomy): Bacteria > Bacteroidota > Bacteroidia > Bacteroidales > UBA3663 > Liminaster. The sequence goes on along the minus strand of JAFZTS010000026.1, from coordinate 3,983 downwards.
CATAGTCCTTGAAACCCTTGCCCACCTCCAAAGTTTTCGATGATGACAAATGGAGCTCACCTCCGAATTCACATGCCATCTCCAATCCAAGTTCCAGACTGAGCGGATGATCCTCGTCGGCAGGACCGATGCGCATATAGCCCGACTTGCTATGATAACGTACGTCCTTGGAATAATGCGGTTTCCCTTGTGTCCAATCTTCCTGAAAACGACTATCGGTCATCCAGCCGTAGGAGAAATGACCTTTGATGGCCAGCCAACCTCCAAGACCAGGGATATTCCAGTAGGCGGGGAACGAGAGACGCACTTCCGGTATCGGTCGGGCATTGATGCCAAAAGTCTGAGAGCCGCTGCTGAGTTCCATGTCCTTCAGTTGCATGGGCTGCTGTTTCTGTCCGAACGTAAGAATGCCGCGTTTGTAGCGTACTTCTGCATAACACTGTTGAATGACGAAATCGCTGGTGTATTGCAACGGGATAGCCAGATCAATGCCATAACCCATACCCCACTCCTTATCTGTATCAACAACAAGGGGACGCTCCAACCGACTTCGCACATAACCATTCGTCGAACTAAGAGAACTTAGTCCGTAACGATTGGCATTCAGCCAAAGAGGAGTCTTGTCCGTACTTGCCGACATCTGCAACTCATACGTCTGTTCCAGACCCTCGGTGAGCGTCTGGGAAAGCACAGGCATAGTAATCAACATAAGGAACAGACCGGCAATTCGCATGAGAGATAATTCAATCTTCGGTTTCGGTCTTTGAAATGACAAAAAGCGTATAAAGCTCAATCACCACGGCAATGCAAAGGAATGGCAGCCAATCCATTCCACCCTTGAACATGAAATAGGCGGAAACGCAATAAAACAGGCCGAGCAGCCAGCGCAATCGGATAATACGACGACGACGCAGGTTTTTCCCATCATAACGCTGTGCCAAATGGGTAGCCAAAACGCCGAGCGCGCCCACTCCCATCAGCCACGGAGCTATGGTACGCGAAAACATCCAGACAACAACTGCTGCAAGTATCAGGAGATATGCTATGCGTTCGAGTATTTTCATTCTTCAATGATATAAAGGTCCTCATTCACACGATGCATGTGCAATCGCTCACGGGCATAGCGCTCGAGTTGCTCGCTATCGACACTTACTTCGTCGATGCGACGCTCAAAATTGTTGATCGAGTCCTTATACTCCTCAATCTCCTTGCGCAAAGCCGCCTCCTGCGAACGCATCGAGATGATATTCTTCACGCTGTACTCCCCTCCAAAACACATGAAGAGGATAAATGCCAGGCAAAGAATACCAAACCAATGACGCAAAATAAAACTACCTGCAGCCTTTATTTTTTTCATCATTCTTTCATTTTATGCTGCAAATTTACGCTTTTTCGATGAGAATGTAAAGTTTTGAATAAAAAAACTGCTTTTTTATTGAAAAAAAACTCACGAATTGCTTATTTTGTCGAAGTTTTTGTTATCTTTGCACCAATAATTATACATAGATGACAGCATTAAACGAACTCATCGAGCGTCTCTACAACGAAAACATCGGACAAGCTGATCAGCCCAAGCCGTCGGCCGAAGTTCCTTCTTCTTCCGACAATAGCGAAGAGGAAGCTGAAACACGGCGTATGCTGCACGTGCTTAACGAAATGGGAGCACTGCTCAACGAAGATGACCAACCAAAAATCGAGGACAGTCCTTCCGAAGAGGCCCTTCTTCGCGTTCTCAACCATTGGGAGGCCATGACACATTCTGTGCAGGGCATCAAGGAGCACATGCAAAGCCTCGAGCTGGATATAGCCAAGATGCAACCATGGGGAGACTTTGATGTGATGAAGGTCGAACAACTTGCCAATCATGGTTGCTACGTCCGATTCTGGAAGATGAATGGCGAACTGCTGTCCCAGAAAGTCGAAGAACCTTGGTTCATCGAGTGTAATGTGCTCGTCGTGTCACAAGATATCGAGACCTCCTACTTCGTGACAGTTACCGACGACGAAGATACGCCATCCGTGCCTGCCGAAGCCGAAGAGGTCATCATCTGCCCCTGCCCCGTCAGCACGCTCATCATGCTGCAGACACGCGACAAGGACTCGCTGAAGAAGATGGAGACATTGCTCGGCGATTATGCCCTCGTACATTATGGTGAAGTCTATTCGGCTCTGAGAAAGAAATTGCCTAAAAACGCCGAACTGCCGCAGTTAGTTCATCAACGTGAGTCGTTGCGTGACAAGTTGCGCAACTTTTTCAAAAGAGAATCTAAAGGATGAAAAAGGAGATGTATTTCTACCATTTCATTTTAATTTGGAGAAGGTAACGTCCCTTTTACTACCCTTAAAAGCCCTTTTACTACCCTTTTACTCCCCTTAAATAGTCAAATATGCTTCCTGCTGAATGGGAACCGCAAAGGTTCATACAACTGACATGGCCACATGCCGACACCGACTGGGCTCCATATCTGCCTGCTGCAGAAGAATGCTTTCTGAATATCGCTCGCGAAATTGCCAAGCGTGAGCCATTGCTCGTGGTTACGCCCGAACCGGAAGAAGTCGAAGCGCAACTCCGCAAGGGTGGTGTAGATATGAGTCAGGTGGTGATTGAGGATTGTCCGACCAACGACACCTGGGCTCGCGACCATGGTTTCATCTGTACACGCGAACCCGACAGCATCGGTGGCGCCACCGACCAATATATCGAAGGTGGCGGCAACATCATCCTGCACGACTTCACCTTCAACGGATGGGGCATGAAGTTTGCCGCCAATCTTGACAACCAGATCAACCGAACCATCTACGATGACGACATCTTCGCCGACAATGACATCCTCGACATCTGGGATGCAGCCTATCAGGACAACCGCGACAAGATTCTGGAGGGCGGCTCGATTGAAAGCGACGGCAAGGGCACCATCCTCACCACGACAGAGTGCCTGCTCTCCGTCAACCGCAACATCTTTGAGGGCAAGTCATCGTTCAAGCGTTGGTTCCACGACGACTTCGGTGTTCAACGTGTCCTTTGGCTCGACTACGGGTTCCTCTTGGGCGACGATACCGACTCCCACATCGATACCTTGGCCCGTTTCTGTCCCAATGACACCATCGTCTATGTGAAATGCGACAATCCCGACGATATCCATTATGAGGCACTCAATAAGATGGAGCAGCAGCTCAAGGAATTTTGTACAGTCGAAGGCAAACCATTCCGTCTGTTAGCACTACCCCTTCCCGCTCCTATTCTCGAATCGGATTTCCCCGATGCAGTGGTCGAAGAAGGTGATCAACGTTTGCCTGCTACCTATGCCAACTTTCTCATCATCAATGGTGCCGTGCTCTATCCCACCTACAACCAGCCCGAGAACGACCGACGAGCCGCCGAGGTGCTCCACGAAGCCTTCCCCGACCGCGAGATTGTCGGCATCGATTGCCGCGTACTCATTCGCCAACATGGCTCGTTGCATTGCGTGACGATGCAGTATCCTAAGTAAAAAAAGACCGCCACTCCTTACGGAATGGCGGCCTTTTTTATAGATTAGTTGTTGACTAAGCCGAGATTATTTAAGCTCAGCGAGGTACTTGATGGTGCGAACCATCTGAGAGGTGTAAGAGTTCTCGTTGTCGTACCAAGAAACAACCTGTACCTGGAAGGTGTTGTCGTCAATCTTGCTAACCATGGTCTGGGTAGCGTCGAAGAGTGAACCGAACTTCATGCCGATGATGTCGGAAGAAACGATCTGATCCTCGCAGTAGCCGAAGCTCTCGTTGGCAGCAGCCTTCATGGCAGCATTGATGCCCTCTACAGAAACGTAGTCACCCTTAACGACAGCCACGAGAATGGTGGTCGAGCCGGTTGGAGTTGGAACGCGCTGAGCGGAGCCGATGAGCTTGCCGTTGAGCTCTGGGATAACGAGGCCGATAGCCTTGGCAGCGCCAGTAGAGTTAGGAACGATGTTCTGAGCACCAGCACGCGAACGACGGAG
>JAFZTS010000025.1 GCA_017618715.1 Bacteroidales bacterium | reverse complement strand
TTCGGCATAAAGGAATGGACAGTAGTTGCCCAAGTTGAGGGTAAGGGTAGCGGGCTCCTCGCTGTTGTAGGTCCATGTCACGAAGTGGTCGAAGCTGGTGTTGGTGTCGCAACCTGCAGCGCGTGTGTCGAGCGTAGCAAGTACATTGCCTTCGGCATCAGCTACAGTGGCTTGGTTGCTATAGCCGCAACCGCCGACGGTGAAACGTACCGGGCCGTCAACAGGCACGGTGACAAGGGTGTTGGAGTAGCCGTGCTGGGTGTCGTGGAACGTACCGGTGATGGTGACGCCCTCAGGCAGACCTGTCTCGGGAGCAAGGACGGTGTAGGGATCAGTGCGGAAGTCAACCTTGAAGTCGGTGAATGCACGTCCCTCTGCTTCGCCGTCAACGGTGCCGTTGATGCGGATGTTACCGATTGACATCTTCTTGTTGTTGGCCACGTCTGAGATATAGAAACGCAGCTTGAAGGTGCGACAGGCAGCGCAGTTGATGGCCTCGTCGTGCGTCAAGGGAGCAACGTCGCTGTTGGCGTTGTTGTTGCGCAGAATCTGTGTCTTGGGGTCGGAATAGGCCACAATCTCACTTTCCACATCGTCACAAACATACGACCATGAGAAGAAGGCATTGTCAGTTCCCTGCTTTACGGCATCGAACACAACATTGGCCACAGCGATGGTCATGCCTTTCTTCATCTTGACGGTATATTCGATCATGTCGGTCTCAACACAGCCTGCATTGCTTGTGGCTGGCTGATAGGTGGCAAGGGTGCCACCGCCGTTGTTGGTGGCATCGTAGGTCGAAACGGTAAGGTCGGTGCCGACCTTGACGCCGGTCTCAAGCACGGCATCCTCAATCTCAGCTGTGAGGACGGCGGCATTTTCGTCACCGACGGTCCATGTGGCGGTGCCGTCAACTGCTGCAGAGACGGAGGCTGCCACAAAGAGGGCTAATACTGAAGTAATAATCTTCTTCATAAGCATAGATAATTAATTGTGGTTAGTAATATAGTGTTAAAAATGTGATTGCGTCTATTGGGGGTGTCCGATAAAGAAATGTGCCAATACTTGGGGCAAAATTAGAAAAGAAAAATCGAAATTGCAAATATTTAGACACATTTTTAAATATAAAATGAAAAAAAGGGGGTAAAATTGTTCAACTTATTCATTTTATTACTATTTTTGTCCCCAAAATACTAAAGTTTTATTGTTGATGAGAATCAACGACCTACGATTTGCATGAAAGAGTCCAAAGATAAAAAGCAGAATATTTTCCAATCTGTAGCCGACCGATTGACCCGTATATTTGGGAAGGAAGAAGCCAAGGAGCTGAATTCGTCGCAGACTACGGATGCTGCTTCCGAGCAGGATGCACCTGTATCAGCAGTGGATAATAATCCAGTTGCAGAGAACCCCGAGCCCAATGCTTCTGACAAGCCCAAGATAGTGCGGCGCAGTCGAATAAGGGTCAGAAGAATAAAGTCCAAGGCTGCTGAGAAAGAGAAAAATGAAATGGATGATGCAACGTCCCCTATCTATGAACTGCCGAGCGAGGAGATAGGTTCTGCCATCTACGATTATGTGCTTGCTCATCTTTCAGACGAGAATCTCAACGTCGATCTGATGGCGACCCAACTGAAGGTCAGTCGTACCAATCTCTATACGTTGGTTCATCGCGAATTCGGTGTCACGCCCGCCAATCTCATCCTCAACCTTCGACTCAATTATGCCGAGGCTTTGTTGAAAGAAGGCTTTAAGGTGCGCGAAGTGGCGATGAAGTGTGGTTTCATCGATCCTAAATATTTCAGTAAGGTGTTCAAGAAATATTACGGCATTCTGCCGAGCAACTATGGTGCATAGCAAATAAGCATCAATACAATAATTCTCTTTAAGAATATGTTAGATATTTTTCCATCATTAATCTCCAGGGCGCTCAGCATTCCCGAGCCGCAGGTCAAGGCTACCCTCGACCTGTTGGAGTCGGGTTGTACCATACCGTTCATCAGCCGTTATCGCAAGGAAGCCACCGGCTCACTCGACGAGGTGCAGATAGCTTCCATTTATGACCAGTACGAGAAACTGGGCGAATTGCAGAAGCGCAAGGTAACCATTCTCTCTACCATCGAAGAGCAGGGCAAACTGACCGATGCCCTCCATCAGCGCATCGACAACTGTTGGAATGCCACCGAACTTGAGGACATCTATCTGCCCTATAAGCCGAAGCGTAGGACCCGAGCCATGGTGGCACGTGAGAAAGGTCTTGAACCTTTGGCTCTGTATCTTCTGTCGCAGGCAGGAGACTTGAAGCAGCGTCCTGCAACATCTTCAGATATCGAATATGAGCTCTCGCAGTACGTTAATCCCGAGAAGGGGGTGAACAATAACGAGGAAGCACTGAAGGGTGCCCAGGATATCATTGCCGAGATGGTGGCCGAAGACGAACAGGCACGCAACACCGTGCGTCGCAACTTCCAATTCGATGCTGTCATCACATCAAAACGAGTCAAGAGTACGAAGGAGTTGAGTGAGGCCGAAGAAACGGCCGCACAGAAGTTCCGCGACTATTTCGATTGGAACGAACCCTTGAAGCGTTGTGCCAGCCATCGACTGCTGGCCATGCGGCGTGGCGAATCTGAAGGCGTGCTGCGTCTTTCAATCACAGGCAATGAGGGTCTCTGCATCGATCGTCTCTGTCGCCAGTTTGTGAAAAGCAGTCGTTCGGTAGCCTCACCACTTGTCGCCGATGCCATCACCGATTCCTTCAAACGACTGCTTGGCCCCAGCATTGAGACAGAGTTCATGCAGAGCGCCAAGGAGAAGGCCGATCAGGAGGCCATCCATATCTTCGTGCGCAATCTCGAACAACTCCTGATGTCTGCCCCATTGGGTCAGAAGCGTGTGCTTGCGCTCGATCCCGGTTTCCGCACCGGCTGCAAACTCGTTATCCTCGACCGCGAAGGCAACCTGCTTCATCACGATGTCATCTATCCTCATCCTCCGAAGAGCCAGTTCATCGATGCGATGAACAAGGTGGAGGACTTGGTTCGACAGTATAAGATAGAGGCCATTTCGATTGGTAATGGCACGGCTTCGCGCGAGACGGAGGAGTTTGTCAAGGGATTGGACCTGCAGGGCGCTCAAGTCTTCGTGGTCAGCGAAGATGGTGCTTCGATCTATTCGGCCAGCAAGGTGGCTCGCGACGAGTTCCCTGACGAAGATGTCACCGTACGTGGTGCTGTCTCCATCGGGCGACGCTTGATGGATCCGCTGGCCGAACTCGTCAAGATTGACCCCAACTCCATCGGCGTGGGACAATATCAGAAGGATGTCGATCAGAAGGAACTTAAGAAGAGCCTCGACCAGACCGTCGAGAGCTGTGTGAACAAGGTCGGGGTGAATGTCAACACGGCATCCAAGCACCTTTTGACCTATATTTCCGGTCTCGGCCCTCTATTGGCGCAGAACATTGTGGATTATCGAGCCAAGAACGGAGCATTCAATAATCGCAAGGATTTGATGGATGTGCCTCGTATGGGTCCGAAAGCCTTTGAGCAGTCGGCGGGCTTTCTCCGTATCTCGGGTGGTGACAATCCGCTCGACAATTCTGCCGTTCATCCCGAGCGCTATGCCATTGTCGAGAAGATGGCGGCCGACCTGGGATGTCATGTGAAGGATCTCATTGGTCCGGAAGGCAAGGCTTTGCGCGAAAAGATCGACCTCAAGCGATATGTCACAGCCTTAGGCGATGGTTCAGGCGTTGGTTTGCCTACCCTCGAAGATATCATGAAGGAACTCGACAAGCCGGGACGCGACCCGCGCCAGCAGTTGGAGGAGTTCTCTTTCTCCAACGAGGTGAAGACGCTCGAGGATGTCCAGATTGGCATGGTTCTTCCGGGTATTGTGACCAATATCACCAATTTCGGTGCTTTCGTTGATATCGGCGTACACACCCAGGGACTGGTTCATGTCTCGGAGTTGGCCGACAAGTATGTGAAGGATCCCAATACTGTTGTCTCGCTCCATCAGCATGTCAAGGTGCGCGTGAAGGATGTCGATCTGCGGCGTGGCCGACTCTCCTTGTCGATGAAGAACCTGAATAATTGAAGTTAATGTATCTGCGTCTTATTGCCCGTTTTTGCAAAGGATGAAATGAAAGAGTTTCTTTGGATTTTTCTGCTCTTCACGATAGTTGTCTTGATTTGGCGTCGCGTGAGGATTTCTAAACAAAAGCCTGTGGGTGAACACTCGTTGGGCTGTGTTGCCCTGTTTCTGGCACCCTTTGTGGCGTTTGGACTATTCATGACCGGGTATGATTATTTCAGGATTCTGGGATACGCCATTGTCGTTGTAGGTATGCTCTTCATTTTATTCATGGTCTTTTTCTATGTGTTCGGGGATTTTGATGACGACTCTTCCAAGACAAAGAGTCCGATAATATTTTCTGACTCGTGGATCACGGAAGTGCAGTTTGATGAGATCAAGGAAAACTGCATTACGCTCCTGGCCTTGTTCGAGCGTGTCGGAAAAGACCAGCAGGTGTTCGAAGCAGCCTGCAATAAAACGACTGCCGATGGAGGCGATGTACTGCCCGATTGTGATCATTTCTGCTATGTGCTGAAAGAATTGTTCTTTCGGGATTTGCACCGTTGCTATGAAGAAATGGAGCAACTGTTCGGGTTGGATATTTCCTCGAAGGAGAACCAGTGTTTGATCCTTGTTTCGTCGATGATGAGCGAAGATACAGTCTCGGGCGATTATGGAGCTTTCTGTCGGGCTATCTCGGGTGACGCGGTTGCCGACCTTGAACGTGTAAGAATGGCATTTCTAAAATTCATGGTTAGCAATGTGCCGTTCTCCAACGAGAGACATGACGATTTTGCGTTTACTTCCCTGTTGAAGACTTGTGGCGGGAACCATGATGACTTGGAACAATATCGTATCACGCTCTATCGTCTTGTTTCACAAATTGTCAAGATTGATGGCATCGTTACCCCAAAAGAAACAGAATGGCTTGAGAAAATGCTTGTGATCAACGAACCAAAGCCAGAGAGAACCGAACGAGACACAGCATCGCTCAACCCGGAAGAAGAGCTTAACAAACTCGTCGGGCTCCAGACTGTAAAGGAAGAGGTTCGGGCTCTGTCCAACTTCATCACCGTGCGTCAGAAGCGTAAGGAGATGGGGCTCACCTTGCCTGTAGTGACATACCATTGTGTATTTACGGGGAATCCGGGCACAGGCAAGACCACTGTAGCAAGGATACTGGCTGGCATTTATCGTGAAAAGGGGATTCTCAAAAAAGGGCACTTGGTTGAGACCGACCGCTCGGGTCTGGTGGCCGAATATTTAGGGCAGACGGCTGTGAAGACCAATAAAATCATTGATGAGGCTCTTGATGGAATACTCTTTATCGACGAGGCCTATTCGCTCTATGTCAAAGGTCCGGATTACGGACAGGAGGCGATTGCCACGTTGCTGAAGCGCATGGAAGACGACCGGGATAGGCTCATTGTCATTTTGGCTGGATATACCAACGAGATGCAGGCATTTATCAATGCCAATCCTGGGATACGAAGCCGTTTCAGCAGGTTTATCTTCTTCCCCGACTATTCATCGACCGAACTCGCAGAGATTATTTTTGCGAATGCGGCGAAATATGATTTCGTTCTTTCTGATAAGGTGAAAACTTACATCAAAGAGAGACTGGATAAGGTTGTGGGTAACAAACCCAAGGATTTTGGAAATGCCCGCTATGTGAGAAATGTGTTCGAAAAGATAATACAGGCTCAGGCTAATCGCTTGGCATCGGTGCCTAATCTAACAAAGAAAATGCTGACGGAAATTAATCTGGATGATGTCAAGGATAGTTTTTAAGGCACAGGGTCATACCCCGAACCTCCCCACGGATGGCAACGACAGATGCGTTTGATGCCGAGCCAAGTGCCCTTGAGGGCTCCATATTTCTGGATGGCTTCAAGCGTATATTGCGAGCATGTCGGTGTGAACCGGCAGGCTGGCGGCGTGAGTGGAGATATGAATCGCTGATAGAAGCGGATGAGCGAGATAAGGATGAATTTCATGATGTCTCGTTTTTCTTTGCTTCGGTTTGGATGACACGTTGCAGCTTGCCAATGGCTTTGCCCATCAGTTTGTAGGTCTGATCGAAAGTGATGAACTTGTTATCGACATAGAGGAAAGCCACTTCGAGCGAATGCCCTGTCTTTTCCAGGGTCTCATGAAGCGGTAGCTTTTGCACACGGTAGGCCTCGCGCGTAAGCCGTTTCACGTGATTGCGGTCCACAGCATGCTTAAAGCGCTTTTTGGGAGCCACGGCCATGATTGCACAGCGTCCCTGCTTCTCGGCATCGGGCAGGTTCTCGGCATCAGCCTTTTTGAGCAGATACACCACACGGTAGGGGAAGACCACAAACGTACGTCCATTGGCAAATAGTTCACCAATGGATTCTCTAAGGTACAGTCGTTCGCTCTTGGGTAGTGTAAATTGTTTCATGGGGATCAGAATCGACCCTTATTTCTGGTCGCTGAGATACTTCTGCAGGACGCTGGCCATCGATGGAAGCTCGGGTGTCGGACCCTTGGCATCGATGCGGAGGCCGTGGTCTTCGGCAGCTTTGGCCGTCAGTGGTCCAAAGAGGCCGATACGCTGTTCGCCCTGCTGATAGTCGGGCATGTTCTCGAAAAGAGACTGGATGCCAGAAGGCGTGAAGAACACCAGCATGTCGTAAGATGAGATCTCCTCGGAGGTGATTTCCGCGCTGATGGTGCGGTACATCACGGCAGGGGTGACCTTGAGTTTGGCCTTAGTAAACGCGGGAATATCATCCTTGTGAACTTCGGCAACGGGCATCAGGAACTTCTCGGTATTGTGTTTCTTCATCACCAGGGCCAGATCCTCAATCTTGCCCGACTTGGCATGGTGCACCTTGCGCTTGCGGAAGACGATGAACTTCTGCAGGTAAAGGGCCACGGTTTCGGTCTGGCAGAAGTACTGCATGTCCTCGTTGGGTTTGGCGCGAAGCTCCTCAGCGAGTTTGAAGAAATGATCAATCGCCGTCTTCGAAGTGAAGACGATGGCGGTGAAATTGGGAATGCTGATCTTCTGGGCTCGGAATTCCTTCGGGCTCAGCGATTGAATACGGATGAATGGCTTGAAGGTAAGCGATACACCGAACTTGCGCTGTATGTCGAAATACGGTGACTTGTCCGAAGACGGATAGGGTTGTGAAACCAGGATATTCTTGATGTCCATTATACTTGCAGTGAGGAAAATTTGGCCCAAATGACCAGCAAGGGTGCAATTTCGAGCGTGCAAAGATATGCAATAATCAGACACAACGAACCAAAACCATCGTAAAAAATCTTAATTCCACTAAAAATATAAGAAAATTGCGAGAAAATGAAGACCGCGAAAAGCAAAACGAGGGCTATTGGCGACGAGATCCATCCTGCAATCAACCCGATGAACAAAAGCATGGTGAGAGGAGCCAGTACGATGAATGCCGCCTGATAGCTGCGGTTCATGATGGTACGTTTTTCCTTCATGCCAAAAAGGTAGCAGAACCAATTGAACAACACACACTGCAGTGCATACCATCCAACAAGCAGAGCCACGCAGAGGCCCAAATGACCTAATGTCTTTGGCGTAGCATGGAACAAGTGTTCGGCTGGGGCGTTGTCGGTGAGGCAAAAAAGCGTCAGTCCGAAGAAGAGGAACATCTGAACGAGCAACAGGGGCTTGAGCCAGGGATAGATAACCATAACCGACTCGAATGTTCGTGCATTGCGCGTATCGGTGATCCATGACAACTGGTGGCGCATCACGCTCTTGTCACGGCAGGCAAGTATGTCGATGGAGAGGAACAACAGGACAAGCACCACAAGCACCACATTGTCTTGAAGCTGCAACAGCGCCCAAGGCAACGTGGAGGTCGTAGAACCAGCCTCCTCCACAAAATGTATGTCGTAGGGGTTGAAAATCATTGAGGAAGTATCTGGAAGGTAGCTTCTATGGGGTAGTGGTCCGACAGTGTCACGTCGCGGCGCACCTTCATGCAAAGCGGACGCAGGTGCTCGTCATGCAACATGTGGTCGATGCGGAACCAGAAGTGATGGGCACGGAAGGTGATGCCTGGACCAAAACCGCATTCCTGCCAGGTGTCGGTGAGCCCCATCTGACGCAGGGCGCGATGGCAGTAGCTGACGGGCGTGTCGTTCATGTCACCGCAGAGGAGCAGCGGCATGCCTTCGGGATGATGGTTCAGAAGGAACTGCCTGAGCATCGTCACTTCGGCCGAACGCAGCCTGTATGATTGGGCAAGCGAACGCATCATGCCCGAGCGAATGCGCTGCAGCGAATCGACCTCAAACCGCTCGATCATCTCTTCGTACAACAGGCGATCCTTTGGGTCAATCATTGTGATATGAAGATGCATGTTGACAAGTCCCAGTGTATGCCCTTTGACGTCGATCTGGTAGTACATGGCCGAGAAATAGCCTGTCTTGCGCTTATCTACGCGGGTGGCCTTCCGTATCGGATATTTCGAATAGGTGGCTATGCCAAGGCGTTTGCTGCGGTCCAGTGGCGTGAAGTCGTAATAAGGATAGAGATCCGCCAGCTCTTCGCGCAATTCCTGCTCGGTGTGTCCGTTCTTGCCCAGCGAGAAACTGTATTCCTGCATACAGACGATGTCGGCTTTTGATTTTCGAACAACATCAATTACGGGGATGTGCTCCTTGACACGCGACAGATGAGACTGTCCCATAATATTGGTGTTGAACGAAAACACCCGCACACTGTCCACCTTGATTTCTTCACCATTATCAGTCAGGGTCAATGGTTCCGGACCGCCTTTGAAGTGCAGGGGACAATAGCGCCAGGCTGGTACGGCAACGATGGCGAACGTTGCGCAAAGCAGTAGGAGGCTGTGCCAACGTCGAGTAATCAGCAGCACTACGAACCAGATGATACCGACGAGGAGTATAGCGCCAAAAGCGATGCCGAGGAACGAGGGAATCACCCAAAATGTGGGTCTGATAAGGTCGCTGTAGGCCGAGGCAATGAGTATCAGGCACAGACAAACCGTCAGCATTGCCATAACAGACCGGAACGCCCATTTGAAAATGCTGCCCAGAAGGCTCAAACCTTTGTTTGCCTTCTTGCCTTGTGCCTTGCTCTTTGATTTAGCCACAATTATCCCTTATTTCGGTGCGAAGATACGCCTTTTTTCTCCAACAGACAAAAATTTGTGTGTTTTTCTGCCGAAAAGTTTGGAAAAGACGGGAAAAATGCTTTTCTTTGCACCATAAATGACAATTCACGAATCTTCCCAACTCCTTTCGGGGATAAAAACACCACCTCATGACACACGTAAAGCTTTCCCTATTCCTTGTATTGTTCTTCGCTGGGGTTTCATTCTCCGTTGCGGAGCAGAAGGCACCAGCAACGCAGGCTCCTGGCCTGACCGATACCAGCCATAGCACCCATGCCTTGATGTCGAACCTCCCGCTTGGCGCCACGCGTTGGACAGGCGGCTTCTGGGGCGACCGCTTCGGGGTCTTCAGCAGTACCTCACTGCTTTCGATGTGGCAAACCTGGAACAATCCCGCCATCTCGCATGGTTTCCGCAATTTCGAAATTGCAGCAGGTGACGAGGTCCCTGCCGATGACCACGAGCATTGGGGACCTCCCTTCCACGATGGCGACATGTACAAGTGGCTCGAAGGCGTGGCAGCCGTGTTTGCCGTGACGCGTGATCCCGAGCTTGACAAGCTGATGGACTACTTCATCGACCGTGTCGTCCGTGCACAGCGCGAAGACGGCTATATTCACACGCCTGTCATCATCGACGAGATGAATCGTGGCATAGATAGCCATGCCGTCAAAAAGCAGCAGACCGTAATCGGAACTGCTGTGGGCGGCGAGGACGAGAAGGGTGCTTTCGCCAATCGTCTTAACTTCGAGACCTACAACCTCGGTCATCTCATGATGGCTGCTATCGTACACAAGCGGGCCACGGGCAAGACTACGCTCTTCAACTGCGCCGTCAAGGCCACCGACTTCCTTGTCCATTTCTACGAGACCGCATCGGCCGAACTGGCTCGCTGTGCCATCTGCCCCAGTCATTATATGGGTGTGGTCGAGATGTGGCGCGCGACGGGCAATCCGCGTTACCTTGAACTCGTTCAGCAACTTATCCAGATTCGCAGCCTTGTGAAGAACGGCACCGACGACAACCAGGACCGCGAGCCCTTCGAAGAGCAGTACGAAGCCATGGGACATGCCGTGCGCTCCACCTATCTCTATGCGGGTGTGGCCGACATCATCGCTGAGACGGGCAACGAGCAGTACATGCGCAATCTCACCAGCATCTGGCAGGATCTGACCTATCGCAAGATGTATATCACCGGCGGCTGCGGTGCCCTCTATGACGGCACTTCGCCCGACGGCACCAACTATACACCCGACTCCATCCAGAAGGTGCATCAGTCGTTCGGTCGTCCCTATCAGCTGCCCAATTCCACGGCCCACAACGAGACCTGTGCACAGATTGGCAACATGCTTTTCAACTGGCGCATGATGGAGATCACGGGCGAAGCCAAATATGCCGATGTGGCCGAGCTTTGTATGCTCAACTCCATCCTCTCGGGCATCTCACTCGACGGACGTCGATATTTCTACACCAATCCGCTTCGTATATCGGCCGACCTGCCCTACACCTTGCGCTGGCCCAAGGAACGTCAGGAGTATATCTCTTGTTTCTGCTGTCCTCCCAACACGCTGCGTACCGTCTCCGAAGCGCAGAACTATGCCTTCTCGGTAAGCACGCCCTCGCAGGCTCCTTCGCTGACATTGCAATTCTATGGCGAGGCAAAGACTACAGCCAATATCCCGGGCATCGGCGAAGTGCGTCTCACCGAGACTACCGACTATCCCTGGGACGGCAAAGTGACCGTCACCATCGACGAACTTCCCCAAAAGGCTCGGGGAAAGGCCTGGACCTTGCGTTTCCGTATTCCCGACTGGTGCCAGCGTGCCACCATCGACATCAACGGACTGCCTTCGCAGATTCTTCATAAGTCGAGCACCTACGCCGAAGTGACACGTATTTGGAAGAAGGGCGACGTCGTCGAATGGGACATGACAATGCCTGTGCGTCTGATGGAGGCCAATCCTTTGGTCGAAGAGGTTCGCAATCAGGTGGCCATCAAGCGCGGCCCTATTGTCTATTGTCTGGAGAGCGCCGACTTGCCGCAAGGTGTCCGCATCGATGATGTGCTCATCCCCGCTGACATCCAGCTGGAACCTGTTATGATTGAAATTGACGGCCATCCCGTGATGGCGCTCGAAGGCATGGCCCAACTTGCCGACGAAGCTTCATGGACGGGCCAGCTCTATCGTGAGATAGGTCGTGCAGGACGTGAACTCCCTATCCGCCTCATTCCTTATTACGCTTGGGGCAACCGAGGCAAGGGCGAGATGTCCGTTTGGCTCCCGTTATTGCGATAGTTTCAATCGCAAACTATTCAAGACGACGCTAAGGCTGGAGAGGGCCATCAGTGCGCTGGCGAGGGTAGGAGTGATTTGGAACGGGATGCCGAAGGCGTGGGGCAGACCTGCTGCCAACGGGATGCAGACGATGTTGTAGATGAAGGCCCAGAAGAGGTTCTGGTGAATCATCGACACCGTGCGACGGCTCAACCGAATGGCTTCGGGGAGGGCGCGTAGGTCGTCGCCCATCAGCGTGACTTGTGCGACGTCCATCGCCACGTCGGTGCCTTTGCCTATGGCAATGCTCACATCAGCGAGCGCCAATGCTTGCGTATCGTTGATGCCGTCGCCCACCATGGCGACCTTCTTGCCTTCGGCTTGCAACTGCCTGACGAGATTCTCCTTGTCCTGGGGTAAAACACGACTTCGATAATGACGGATACTTGCCTTGTCGGACCAATAGTGGGCAGCCTCGTCCTTATCGCCACTCATCATATAGATTTCCACACCATTTTGCTGTAGTTCCTCCATTGCTTCGCGTGCATGAGGCTTCAAAGTCTCACGCACTTCGAGGTCGAGGTCGTCGGCCTTGGTGAAATCCACATTTTGGTTGGGGAGGGTGAGTGTGCCGGTCTTGTCGGTGACAAGTACATTCACTTTGCGCAGGTTCTCGAGAGCTGCGGCATCCTTTACGAGAATCTGCTTTTCAGCTGCTTTGCCGATGCCTACCATAAGGGCTGTAGGTGTGGCCAGTCCCATGGCACATGGACAGGCGATAACGAGCACCGCGATAGCTGAAAGGATGGCTTGGGGCAAAGCGGCATTTCCGCCCACAATCCACCAAATCACAAAGGTGAGCAGCGCGATGCCTACAACAACGGGTACGAAGACGAGCGCCGCCTTATCGACGATGCGTTGCACGGGAGCTTTAGAGCCTTGTGCTTCCTGCACCATGCGGATGATGTGGGACAAGGCAGTCTCTTCGCCAATCTGTCGGGCACGCATCGTGAACTTGCCCTGACTCGGGATGGTGCCGGCCAGCACGCGTGAACCTTTTTTCTTTTCGGCAGGAGTGGGCTCTCCTGTAATCATGCTTTCATCGACATAGGCTGCATCGGCGGTCATGAAGCTTTCGGCTTCGACCACCTCGCCATCCACAGGAACCTTCTCGCCTGGACGCACTTCAAGCAGATCGCCCTTCTCGATGGTCGAGATGGGTACTTCGCTCACCACGGCAGGTTCGACGATGTTGCCGTTGGCATCACGCTTGGCTTTCTTCTCTACGATATGGGCAGTCTTGGGTGCCATACCCATGAGTTGGCGGATAGAACTTGCCGTGCCGTCCTTCGCCTTCTCTTCGAGCAAGCGTCCCGTGAGCACAAAGGTGATGATCATCACCGAAGCGTCAAAATAGGTGTGCCATTCGATGCCCCGGCTACCCCATACAGCATCTCCCCAGAAGGTGTTGAAGGCGCTGAAAAGGAAAGCGATTCCCGTCGAAAGGGCTATGAGCGTGTCCATACTGGCCGCGCCATGTCGGAGCTGCTTCCAGGCATTGATGTAGAATTGTCGCCCGCAGATGAACATGTCGGCCAACGCGAGGACAAGGGCCGTCACATTGGCCGCCAGCGAGGAGCCGAGGTCTATCCAACGCATCGAGATGCACATCACAAGCACGGTAAACACCCACGACAGGATTGTTTTCCGACGAAGGGCAGCAAATTCCCGCTTCTCGATTTCGGCTACGTTGCGGCCTTCTTCGATGACGAGGTCATAGCCGATGTCGTTGACCTCACGCTTCATCGTTTCGAGGGAGATTATCGCAGGGTCAAACTCCACAAGTGCAGTTCGACCTGCCAGCGACACCGAACAACTCTCGACGCCTTTTAGCCCCGAGAGATGTTTTTCGACGCGTGCCGAACAAGCCGAACAAGCCAATCCGATGACAGGAATCGTCTTCTTCATTTCCTTTGTTATTATCACGAAATAACGTTTAATTCAAGACCATCTCAAAACGTCCGAGGTCATCGACAGCCTCCTTCATCTGTTCGGGCTGCACCGACGCCTCGTCATACTCGATGGTCACATTGTCTGCATCGTGGTCGGCTTTCACCTCTTTCACGCCTTCGAGGGCCTTGAGAGCCGCTTCGACCTTCGCCTCACAATGGACGCACTTCATGCCTTCTACCGTAAAAACTTGTTTCTTCATCTTTGTCAAATTAAATATTTTTGTTGAAAAGTGGTGCAAATATACAAAAAAATATGGGAAAGGAGGAAGAATAGTCCAAAAAATGCCGTTTTGTAGAAGAAAAAATAAAAAAATTGAAGTCGCATGTCACTTTTTGTCCCAATTTTACGTTATATAGGCGAAACGGTCGGTTTGACAATCTGACGGAGACGTCACTTCAGACTTTCAGACGACAGTTTTCCCGATTGCTGGTCAATTGGACTAACTTAGAAATATGTTTAACTAATAAAAGTAAAATAGTATGGAAGATATTCTTGTCCCTATTCTTGTCCCTCTTATAACATTCAGCTTTCCTATATTGTTTTTCTGGCTATATTATCGTAATGAAATGCACCAGGCAAATAAGCGTACCGAAATCATTCTGGCAGCCATCGAGAAGAATCCTGATGTTGACATCGCGGAGTTCCTGCAGAAGATGAACCCCAAGCAGAAACTGCTCAAGGAGAAACTGCTCTCGCGTCTCCTCTGGGGCTGCATCACGGGTTTCATCGGTCTGGGACTGCTGATAGGCTCTGTCTTTGTATGCTATGCAGGAGGATGGCATAGTGACGAGATTAATTTCATGTGGATCACGGGAGCCATCTTACTGGCCATCGGCATCGCCTTCTTCGTCAATTACCATGTAGGTAAGAAGACGCTCGCCAAGGAAATGGAGGCCGAAACCAATAACATGAATAAGAGGTGACCCGCGAGCAATTCATAGCACTTGTCACTGGCGAACAGGAATCGTTGCGACGGTTCCTGCTTGCCCTCTGTGTCGGCCATCGGGACGATGCCGATGACATTGCGCAGGAGGCCTTGATCAAGGCATATATGGCGCGTGACAAGATCTGTGACAATGAGAAGTTCGGGGCATGGCTATACCGAATAGCCTACAATACCTTCATCGACCATCAGCGAAGTCTGCGCACCCATGCGTGCATTGAAGAAGCTGGTACTCTAATGGCCGAAAACGCCACCGATGCCCAGTTCGAATATCAGGATCTTTACGCTGCACTAAGCAATCTGCCGCCCAAGGAGCGAACGTCTATCCTGTTGTTCTATCTTAAGGGATATCCAGTACGCGAAATAGCAGACATTGTGCATGGCTCCGAGGCTGCCGTGCGTCAGCAGCTTTCGCGAGGACGTGAACATCTTAAAAATATTATGCAGAGATGAATGAGGATAAATATTTCGAGGAATTGTTTTCCAATTATAAACCTACGCTGAACGATAGCGACGCGTTTATGCAGACGTTGCAGCGCCGTCTCGACGCTGTGGAATATGTCAGGCTCCAACAAGCTGAACAGCAGAAACGTTACCGCCGATATATCCTTATAGCCCTCATTGTCGGCATGGTGCTCGGTGGCCTATTGATTGCCTTCGTTATGACGTTCTCACAGCCCGCTGCATTGTTGTCGTTCAGCATCCAGTCGAATGTCATCGAATTGATTCAGCAGAACGTTCACTTCATCGCATTGATCTTCGTCCTTTTGCTGTTGGGTGTCTCTGTAGTCGTGATATTCCATTCGATGCAAGAGGTAGATTACTATCTTTCGATGAGGCGAAAGGAAAAACTGGCAGAAAGACCATGATGAACCGCATTCCAGTCGGTTCGCAGGAGAATTTTTAGCATTGTTTTTATCATTAATAATATTTATTGGACACAGAACTTCCTAACTTGCGATAAGTTGGGAAGTTCGCCCAATCAAAGACCTTCCTATAATCGCATCGGTCCAATTCATCAACGTAAATTGGACCCATTTGATTGGAACAGAGCATATCGAGTTTGTATGTCAAATCTGTATTCCGCTATTTGACCAAGCCTATTCTGGTAACGTCGAAGACGAGGATGTGTTTCATTTTTCCCTTTTTTTACATATAAATGACGAAAAATGCGATTTTTTTCATGTTTTCACGGGTTGTTGGTCTGTTATTCGAAATTTATCATTATCTTTGCACGGGAAAATCATTCTATAATCAATTAATCCTTTCAAACTTATGAAAAAGACAGGTTTATTAATTGCGATGGCAGCTCTGTTGCTGTCAAGTTGCAAACAAGAAAAAGTGATCGTTGATCTGCCACGTACCGAGGCTTCGCCTGAGGTAGTGGCTGCTGTCGATGCTTTTGTCGATGCTACCGTGACGCGTCCCGTGCGTCCCGACTCGATTACCCTTCACAGTATCATGATATTGAAGCATGGTGAAGTGGTATTTGAAAAATGGTTCAACGGACAGACTGCCCAGACTCCCCATGCTATGCATTCGGTGAGCAAGACGTTCACGGCTACAGCCGTGGGACTTGCCATCAACGAGGGGAAACTGAACCTCAATGACCCCGTGGTGAAGTTCTTCCCTGACAAGCTTCCTGCCGAGCAGAGCGACAATCTGAAGGCTATGACCGTGCGCGACCTGCTGACTATGACCTGCGGACACGATACAGAGCCCGGCAGCTTGCGAAGGGACTCCATCGACTGGGTGGAGGGATTCCTGTCATGGCCCGTAGAGCATAAGCCAGGCGAATACTATCTGTATAATTCCTTTGGAACCTATATGCTGTCTGCCATCGTGCAGAAAGTGACGGGTGAGAAGGTGCTTGATTATCTTGATACCCGTTTGTTCCAGCCTTTGCATATCGCTCGTCCACAATGGGATGAGTCGCCCCAGGGAATCAGCTGCGGCGGATGGGGATTGTTCTTGAAGACCGAGGACATGGCCAAGATGGGCCAGCTGTTCCTGCAGCAGGGCAAATGGAATGGTAAGCAGATCGTTCCAGCCGAGTGGCTGAAGGAGATGTCAAGCTATCAGGTTCCTTCGGCTCCTTCGGGAACACGCTTCGAGGACTTGGAGAAGGTTGGACTGAACAAGGATAATAACGAATGGGTGCAAGGCTATGGTTACCAAATGTGGATCTGCCGTCATAATGCCTTCCGTGCCGATGGCTTTGCCGGTCAGTATATCATGGTATTCCCCGATCGGGATGCAGTACTTGTACTCACTACCTCTTCCTCGCTCTATCAGCCATATATGGACATCATCTGGGAGTATCTGCTGCCGATACTATAGATGCGATAGATGTTATAGAGGCAATAGATGCAATGGTAAAGATATAGGCAATTTATAAGCTATTTGTTTCGCTCTCCTGAAAGTCGATTTTTCAGGAGAGCGATTTCATTTTGTTGCTGTTGGTATGTGGAGAGGGCTCGCTTATTTTTCCAGATAGCTCGAATGGATATCGCTGATGACTGTGGCAGAAGGCCCCAGTGAGCCAGTGTGCTGGATGTGAATGCCTCCGAAAGTGTTCGGGTGAGCAATAGGCGCAGAGAGCTGGATGGGCAAGGCCATCGATGGTTCGTCGGGTTGGTATTGGTCGTTCGAAATGAGAGCGGTCAGAGTATCTGCTGAAGCGGTGATAGTCAACTTGCATCCTCGACGGAAGAGGTAACAAGTTTGCGACTCGGTGATGGGGGAAACCTGTCCGTTCTGATATTCCACAAGCCAGATTTCGACAGCATTGTGGTGATTGGGTGTGCGAATGAAGCGAAGACCATAGCCGGTGAGCGTCCGGGTATCGAACTTGATGCAGATGTCAAGATATTGTCCTGTGGCGCTGCCGAAGCCCTGGCCGATCTCCTTGCATGGATCGAGGCTGAGGCTCAATGTCTGTCCTTTATATTCTTCGCCCTCGCGCCCTGTGTACATCATGCGTGCACCACGGATATTGGGTACAAGACCGAAACAACCTTCTGCACCATCGACGCCTTCTCCAAAGCACCAGGCAGAGTGTTCCTTGCCGCTTCGGTTGGCATCAACGAAGGTATTATGCCAGTTGTATTGCTCTGTGTCGGATGGTTTGTAGGAATCGAGCGTCCATGCTCCGGGAATGATCTCGGGCTGATTGGCGATGGGGAAATTGACTGGAGCCAACGGCATGGGCACGTCGGGCGTCGTAGGCACGTTGTATGGTTGACTATTGAGTGTACAACCTGTCATCACACAGATATGCTTCGGATTGGGCTTTGGTGTCCACGCCAACTTGAGGTTGGGGTCGTCGCTTGTCCAGCGACAGTCCCGCATGGTGACGGGCGAAGAGGCCTTGGTGAGATATTGTGTGCCTCGCACCTTCGAGTGGATATCGCAGTCGATAAACGTAGCTCCTTGTGGTGATGTGGCATAGAAAGGCTTGCTGCCGTAGAAGGTGAAACGGCAGTGCCGATAGGTGCCGGTGCCGCAGAGTGCATCGTCGGTACATTCGAAGTAACAGTTGTCGAAATCGACATGGTCAGCGCCCACGAAGGGGCAAAGGTTAAGACGTGAGATGAAACGGCAGTTGCGGATGGTGTATCGGTCACCTTTGCAAATGACCAGTTGTGCCTGAACGATGGCGGGATTGCGCTTCGGGCGGCTGAGGCTCGGATTGCGCTTATAGACAAGATCGACGTTGCAATAGTTGCCAAAGGTGATGTTGTGGGCTTCGATGTCGCTACCGGTGAAGTGCAGCATAGTGAAGTTGCCGTTGGAGCCTTGTGTCTGCCCGCGATTGGAGGCAATGACGACATTCTCGGGATCATCGCTGAGGCCAATGAGTCGCAGCCTGTCCACCTTAATCTTAAGACCGAAAGGAGCTTCGCGAGGTACAGATGACACGCGGATGGCAGGGTCATCGGGGTCATCAATCCAATAGACCGACGGCTCGATGCAGATGTCGGTCCACAGGGTGTCCTTGTCATTGTTGGCTTGTGCAAAGAGGAGTGCTTCGTTGACGGTGCGGAAAGTGAAGCGCGCGGGGCGCGTCTTCATCTGGTCGTTGACATAAAGACGATGGGCCGAAGTGGTGACCTGCTGACCGTCCAACAGGAAACGGGTCTGTGCCTCACTGGAGAAAATGAGGGCAGAGAGGAGTAAAAGGATGGGTTTCATTGAAAAAGATAATAAATGCCGTTGCCGAAGCCGAAAAGGGCTATACCCAACATGATGATGGCGATGCCGTGGTTGATGTGGCGGAGTGTGCGCACACCGAAGTTGTTGCGAACCTTGTTGACCACCCATGTGATGAGAAACCACCAGCCAATTGCACCGGTTATGAGGCTGACGAAGCCGACGAGATAAAGCCACCAGTTCTTGGAGGATGCGGCAAAGAGGAAGTTAGTGCGTGCGAAAAGTGCAATAAAGAAAAAAATGATGAACGGATTGCTCACCGTGATGCCAAAGCCGGAGAAAAAATTCTTGAGGATACCTGAAGTCTTCATGCGTTGTGACATGCCATCGGTCGAGGTGTCCTTGTTCTGCAGGGACGAAGCGGGATTGGAGGTCCAAAGGTAGTAGGCATAAAGCGCGATGGCCATAGAGCCCACAAACTGAAGGGTTGATTCATATTGGTCGAGCCAATCGACCACAAGTCCGAGGAAGAAGATGGTGATGAGCGCGTAGAAGAAGTCGGAGAGCGATGCTCCCAGTCCCGTAAGCAGGCCGGGCAGGCGTCCCTTGTTGAGTGTGCGTTGGATGACGAGAATTCCTGTCGGTCCCATAGGGGCCGACACCAGGACACCGATAACGAGGCCCCACAATACAGTGAATATGATTGTCTCGAACATCAAAATAGGGGCGTTTAGGCTTATTTTTGTGCAAAGATAGAGACTTTTTTTGAATCTTCCGCATTTATATCATTTTTTTTTTGTATTTTTGCACCGCAAAAGGCAATTTCCCCCATTTTTTGCGTTTTTTTGAGGGCAGACCCCTTGTTAATTGTTCATTCTTAATTGTTATTTATATATGGTTTTCTTTTTCAAACAACCCTCGGCCACCATTCTGGCTGTCGATGTCGATCATCAGCTTAGCGCCGATGAATCGCAGCGTTTATGTTGGCTTTTCAGTGATGCCGTCCTTCTCCCTGAGCAGCAACTCGCGGGATGGTTCAATGGTCCACGTCGTGAAATGATTACTCCATGGAGTACCAATGCCGTAGAGATTACGCAGAATATGGGACTCAAGGGTATCGCCCGCATTGAGGAATATTATCCAGTGAAGGGTCCGGATTCGGAATATGATCCTATGCTGCGTCGCCTTTATGATGGTCTGGATCAAGGCATCTTCACCATCAACAAGCAACCCGATCCCATCGTATATATCGAAAATCTCGAGGAATACAACAAGAAGGAAGGTCTGGCACTCAGCGCCGAAGAGATAGATTATCTCAACGATGTCGCCAAGCGTGTGGGTCGTCCGTTGACCGACTCGGAGGTGTTCGGTTTCAGCCAGGTCAATTCGGAGCACTGTCGTCATAAGATTTTCGGCGGCACGTTCATCATTGATGGCGAAGAGAAGGAGTCGAGCCTTTTCAATTTGATCAAGAAGACCTCGAGAGCGCAACCAGGCAAGCTGGTGAGCGCCTACAAGGACAATGTGGCCTTCAACAGGGGCCCCGTCATCGAGCAGTTTGCACCTGCCGATCCTACCACGGCTTCGGAATATGAGGTAAAGGAGTTCGAGAGCGTCATCTCGCTCAAGGCCGAGACCCACAACTTCCCGACCACTGTGGAGCCATTCAATGGCGCTGCCACCGGCACGGGTGGCGAGATACGCGACCGTATGGGTGGTGGCAAGGCTTCGATGCCCATTGCCGGCACGGCAGTCTATATCACCTCTTATCCCCGCAACGATGAAAAGAAGACGTGGGAGAACGGTTTGGAGGCACGTCCCTGGCTATATCAGACGCCCGAACAAGTGCTCATCAAGGCTTCGAACGGCGCTTCTGACTTTGGCAACAAGTTCGGACAACCGCTGATCTGCGGTTCGTTGCTCACCTTCGAACACCAGGACCCCAATCCCGGCGAGCAGCAGGAATATGGCTATGATAAGGTCATCATGCTGGCTGGTGGCGTGGGTTATGGCAAGATGCGCGATGCGCTGAAAGGCACGCCGGAAGCTGGCGAGAAGGTCATCCTCATCGGTGGCGATAACTATCGCATCGGTATGGGCGGTGGTGCCGTCTCGTCGGTCAACACGGGCAAGTATGCGTCGGGCATCGAGCTCAACGCTGTGCAGCGTGCCAACCCCGAAATGCAGAAACGTGCTTACAACGTGGTGCGTGCCTTGGGAGAGAGCGACTACAACCCCATCGTATCAATTCATGATCATGGAGCCGGTGGACACATCAATTGCCTGTCGGAACTCATCGACGCCACGGGCGGCGTAATCTGGATGGACAAGCTTCCCGTGGGCGACCCCACGTTGAGTGCCAAGGAGATTGCCGGCAACGAATCGCAGGAGCGCATGGGCTTCCTCGTCAAGAGCGAGTCTATTGACTTCTGTCGCAAGATAGCCGAGCGCGAGCGTTCACCGTTCTACGTAATTGGCGAGGCAACCAACGATATGCGTTTCACTTTCGTACAGGCCGATGGCATCAAGCCTATTGACCTGGCCCTTGCCGACATGTTCGGTCATGCACCGAAGACCATCATGCGTGATACGACCGTGGAGCATCACTATGCGCCCGTTGAGACGGAGGTTTCAAAGATTCAGGAGTACATCAAGGACGTGCTTCGTTTGGAGTCGGTGGCTTGCAAGGACTGGTTGACCAACAAGGTGGATCGTTCGGTGACGGGCAAGGTAGCTCGTCAGCAGTGCCAGGGTGTCTTGCAGTTGCCACTCTCCGACTGCGGCGTGGTCGCCCTCGACTATCGTGGCAAGGCAGGTATCGCCACTTCGATTGGTCATGCTCCGGCTGTTGCACTCGTGAATGCTCCTGCAGGCTCGGTGATGGCTGTGGCCGAGGCGCTCACCAACATCGTCTTTGCACCTATTGAAGGGGGCATCTCGGGCGTTTCGCTTTCGGCCAACTGGATGTGGCCCTGTCGCAATGCCGGTGAGGATGCCCGACTGTATGCTGCTGTGCAGGCATGTTCGGACTTCGCTATCGAACTCGGTGTGAATATTCCAACGGGCAAGGACTCGCTGTCGATGACTCAGCAATACAACAAGCCCGACGGAACAAGTGAGAAGGTCATCAGCCCCGGCTGCGTAATCATCAGCGGTGGCGGCGAAGTCACCGACGTACGCAAAGTGGTAAGCCCTGTCGTTCGACTTGATCGTTCCACGTCGCTCTACTACGTTGATTTCTCATTCTGCGAACATCGTCTCGGCGGTTCGGCCTTGGCACAAACCCTCAATCGTGTGGGTGACAGCGTTCCGACGGTCGAGAACTCAGAATACTTCGCCGATGCCTTTGATGCCATTCAGAAGGCCATCAATGAGAATCTCATCCTCGCAGGACATGATATCAGCGCAGGTGGTTTGATCACCACTTTGCTTGAGATGACGTTTGCAAACACCGAAGGTGGCATGCGTATCAATCTCACAGGTCTTGCCGAGGATGATTTGGTGAAGATGCTCTTTGCCGAGAATCCTGGCGTTGTGGTACAGGTGAAGGACGGCAAGGCTTTCGAGAAACTGATGGAGAAGGCAGGTGTGGCTGTCGCCAAGATAGGCTATCCATGCGACGAGCGCACCATCTGCGTTCGCAAGGGAGACCATGTGGAGACTTTCGACATCGATGCGTTGCGTGACGTATGGTACGAGTCATCGCATCTGCTGGATCGCAAGCAAAGCGGTGTGAAAAAAGCTGACGAACGCTTTGAAAACTACAAGCACCAGCCGCTCTATTATCTTTGGCCCAAGGGCTTCACGGGACGACTGGCACAATACGGCATCAGCGCCGACCGTCGTAACAAGACGGGCGTCAAGGCTGCTATCCTGCGTGAGAAGGGTGTCAACTCGGAGCGCGAAATGGCCTACTCGATGTATCTGGCAGGTTTTGACGTGAAGGATGTCCATCTCACCGACCTCATTACGGGTCGTGAGGATCTGACCGACGTGAACCTCATCGTTTTCTGCGGCGGCTTCTCGAATTCCGACGTGCTGGGTTCGGCCAAGGGCTGGGCAGCCGGCTTCCTCTACAACGAGAAGGCGCGTAAGGCACTGCAGGATTTCTATGCACGTCCCGACACGTTGAGCCTCGGTATCTGCAATGGTTGCCAGCTGATGGTAGAGCTTGGTCTCGTAGGTTCTAACCTTGATGCCAAGAATCCTGACCTCGTGGCAGCTGCTCAGAATCCCAATCGCGTCCACATGCTTCATAACGACAGCCACAAGTTCGAGTCGAACTTTATCAACGTGCGCATCCCGAAGAACAACAGCGTGATGATGGGTTCGCTGGGCGGTGCCCGTATCGGCATTTGGACCGCCCATGGTGAAGGCAAGTTCGGCCTGCCTGTGGGCAAGACGGTGGACGACTACAATGTGGTTGCCAAGTTCGGCTACAATGCCTATCCTGCCAATCCGAACGGTTCGCCGGAAGGACTGGCCGGTATCTGCTCGGCCGATGGTCGTCACCTTGCCATGATGCCGCATCCTGAGCGTGCCATGTTCCCATGGCAGTGTGGTTACTATCCACATGACCACAAGCAGGATGAGGTAACTCCTTGGATCGAGATTTTTGTCAACGCTCGCAAGTGGGTGGAGAAGACGCGGTAAGGTTCGAAAGTTCAAAAGGTTCAAAGGGTTCAAAGGGTTCGAAAGGTTTGAAAGGCTTGAAAGGTAAAATAGCAATCATCGTGGCAGGTATCGCATTGATGCCTGCTGCGATGTGTTTTGCTGAAGTTCAGACTGAAGTCGGAGGTCGTCATTACCACATCGACGAAAAACGGCAAACTGCCGAACTGACCTACCTTTCTTACGACTCCTTGAATGTGGATGCCTATCGCGGTGAGGTCGATGTGCCTGCCGAGATAGAAGCCAATGGCTCAAAATATCGGGTGACGGGAGTCACGCCATTTGCTTGCGTCTATTGCGAAGGCTTAACTTCGGTGAACTTGCCAGAAGGTGTGACACGCATAGGGTTTGGTGCATTCTCGGATTGTCCTCATCTCGAAAGTATCAACCTTCCGGCATCATTGACCACTTTGGGCGATTGGGCGTTTTATCGTGACGGGTCTTTACAAGAGGTCAGCTTGCCCGAAGCCACCCGACGTGTCAGTGCCTGTGCCTTCGCGTTCTGCACGAGCCTTTCCAAGGTTGAAATGCCGCGTGGGGTGAAAAGTATTGCACAACATGCATTTTATTATTGCAGTTCGCTGCAAGAGGTTTTGATTCCCGGATCAGTCAATCAAATCGGTGAATATTCCTTCGCCTATTGTACGAATCTTACGAAGATACAGTTGGAGGGCTGGCCTATCGCCATCACGGAAGATGTCTTTGAAGGGGTTGATGTCTCCGCTTGCACGCTTCTTGTTCCTACCGATCAGGTAGAAGCCTATAAGGAAGCTGATGTCTGGAAGAATTTCAATATTGTGGATGGCGGCTATGAAGACTTGAAGGAGGTTGAAGATGACGAATTGCTCCCTTCTTTTGAGATGAAGGTCATTGGCGAAGTCCTCTATCTCAATGTCATCGGCGATGCCCCGGCCCTGGTATATAACCTTTTGGGCCAACGCATCGCCGTCGCAGCTTCGCACAGTGGTGAGAACCGCATTCCGTTGCCACACGGACAATATATTATTAAATGTGGAAAGGAGTCTAAGAAGATAGTATTATGATTTGGGATGGTAATGTGCACACTTGGGGCACACACCATGAATGATATATTGGATAGACTCCACTTGGAATCCCTCAGGTACATGTACCTCGGGGATTCTTTCGTTCTTGAGGCAATAGGTTTTTCCGCAGACCGAACATGTGAGATGAACGTGTTGGCATAGATTGTGATGATGATGTGCGCAAGAGCCATCGAGACAGACGTGCTGACATTCGTGTTCCTTACCATCGTCGTCACAATGGACATGTTCGAGGCAGATGCAGTATTTCTTCTCGCCCGAACCATCGTCGAGTGTATGAAGCAAATCGTGCTCGACGAAAAGAGTGAGGGCACGGAAGATGGTGCTTCGATCGACAGTGGGTAACAGTCCTTCGAGGTCGGCCATCGAAAAGGCATAGTCGAAATCCTTGAGCGTTCGCCATATCATGATGCGCACGGCGGTGGGACGCACGTCGTGATTCTGCAGATGTTGGGCTATCTCTTCATTCATTGCGGGGATATTTTTTCTTTAGCATATTGATGACAATCCAGGGGGCATGGTGCCAGGTGCGGTTCTGTTCGGTGGTGAGCAGGAAGCGGCGCATCGTCATGAGGTCTTCGGGCTGATCCGAAAGGTCGATGATCACAGTATCTTCGTGGGTCTGTTGGCGAGTGAGGCTGGGACGCTGTCCCTTGCGCGTCAAAAGAAAGATGTTGGTCCTGAATCGGCCTCGATTAATGCCCGTGGCATTGACGTCATGGATTAGCATTTCGTCGAAGGTCTCAAGACGGGGACCGATGCTGTTCAGGTGATGGGGTAGCATCAGCTGATGACTTTCGGCCAGCACCTGATGCGCCAAGTCAAGGAGAGTCTGTTCGTGAGGAGGCAGGGGTTTCATGTTCTTGGATGTTTGGAAATCACAGGTCTGATGGCTTGTTTTGACGAATGAGTTTCAGGTATTCGTCATAGTCGATATATCGACCACCCATGGTCTTGAGGTGAGGTGTCTCGAACTGGCAGTCGATCAGGGTCTTGCCATATTGTTTCATGGCATGGGCCAAGATGATGAGCGCAACCTTCGAAGCATTGGGAATGAGCGAGAACATACTTTCGCCAAAAAAGCCGCTGCCCAAGGTGACTCCGTAAAGTCCTCCTACGAGTTTTTCATCCTTCCATACTTCCACACTTGTGGCTAAACCTTCGTGAAACAAACGAGTGTAGGCCTCCTTCATGTCGGGCCCCAGCCAGGCACCTACACCCTCCTCACGCAATGTGCCGCACAGGTCGATGACTTGTTCGAATGCTGTATTGATGGAGACACGCAGTTCACCTCGCTTGATTTTGTTTAGTTCCTGACGCATGGAGTGGGAGATGTGTATCTCGTCGGGAAATATGACGAAGCGTTGCATCGGGCACCACCATTGGATATAGGGTTTGCCCGTGTCGGGATCGATGAGTTCTTTGCAGGTATCTTCGGCGCGGAAGGCGTACCAAGGAAAGATGCCCCAGCTGTAGGCCAGCAGGAGACGCTCGATGCTCAGGTCGCCGCCTACTGCAAACAATCCATCAGGTTCACCATCCTTCGGATCGGGGAAGCCTATTGTCGAATCGAGTAGATATATCATGTTGCGATATTCCGTTTTTTAGGGTACAAAGATAATATTCTTTTTCGAGTTGACCAAAGTTACAAGTGAAAAAAGACAAGATAATTGATAAAATAGGTGGAAAATCGTACAAATATTGGTTAAAAACATAATTATTGACTATGGTAATTGTAACAAATTAGCCCAATAAATGTTGTTTTTTTCACATTTTGATGAAAAATGTCCAAATTTGAAACATTTTGTCTTTGCACATTCAAAAAAAGTATCTATCTTTGCAGCGTCAAAAGAAAAAAGACCCGAGAGATTTAAACTTCCGGATCTGAATATGTTCTT
Organism: Bacteroidales bacterium; assembly: GCA_017618715.1. Classification (GTDB taxonomy): domain Bacteria; phylum Bacteroidota; class Bacteroidia; order Bacteroidales; family UBA3663; genus Liminaster. The sequence goes on along the minus strand of JAFZTS010000025.1, from coordinate 17,022 downwards.
ATTTGTGTGATTAAGATATAAAGTTTGGTTATAAGATAGTGTGTGTTTATAAAATATTTTAGCTATTCATGTGTGTTTGAGGACGGCAGGCTGTGAAGCCAGCCGTTCTTCGTTTTTTATCAGCGGTGTCCGCCTCTTGGCATACGACCTCCACGGGTAAGGATCTGAAGAGCAATCATGATGAGAGCTACTGCACCAGTGATGGCTGCGGTGGTCTTGAAGTCCTCGATGTAGCCCAGGCGATAGAGCTGTAGCACCACGCCAATGCCTATGCCAAGCAATGACATCAGCTTGTCGGGAGCGAACATCAAACGGATTGCACAAGGGATGATGATGAACATAGGCCACCAAGTCTTGAGGAATGAAAGACTGTTGAGCACATCGGTGGCCCAAAGGAGGGCGATGATGCCGAGCATCAGCAACAGTGCGCCCCAAAAGAGGTTACCAAAATATTTCATTTTGATTGAGGGTTTATATAATTATTATAATTTGTTTATATTCTGGCCGCAAAGATACTGCTTTTCTTGCTATATTCCAAATTTTCGATGTAAAAACTCTTGTTATGGTGAAAGATGGATTGTAAAACGGCCTCCGAAGAGCATTCGGAGGCCGCATTATCAAGTTTTCTTCTCCAATGAAGGAGAAATGTGTATCGGATCAATCAGCTAACTTAGCCTTGATGAACTCACGGTTGAGACGTGCGATGTTGGAAATCTTCACGCTCTTGGGGCATTCCATCTCGCAGGCACGAGTGTTGGTGCAGTTGCCGAATCCGAGTTCGTCCATACGAGCCACCATAGCCTTGGCGCGGCGAGCTGCCTCTACCTTGCCTTGTGGAAGGAGGGCGAACTGGCTTACCTTGGCGCTGACGAAGAGCATAGCAGAGCCGTTCTTGCAAGCAGCCACGCAAGCGCCACAGCCGATGCAGGATGCGGAGTCCATAGCTTCGTCAGCATCCACCTTCGAGATGAGGATCGCATTGGCATCCTGGGCAGCACCGCAGTTGATCGAGGTGTAGCCACCAGCCTGCTGGATCTTATCGAAAGCGGAGCGGTCAACCATCAGGTCGCGGATTACGGGGAATCCTGCCGAGCGCCATGGCTCAACGGTGATGGTTTCACCATTCTTGAACTTGCGCATGTGGAGCTGGCAAGTGGTGATGGCATCGTCGATGCCGTGAGGACGACCGTTGATGTAAAGCGAGCAGGTGCCGCAGATGCCTTCACGACAGTCGTGGTCGAAGACAATGGGTTCCTCGTGCTTGTTGATGAGCTGCTCGTTGAGCGTGTCCATCATCTCAAAGAATGACATTTCGGTCGAAACGTGCTCAACGTCATAGGTCTTGAATTCGCCCTTTTCCTTTGGGCCGCGCTGACGCCAAACTTTGACTTTTACGTTCAGAAAATTTTCTTTTCCCATAGTTGTCTAAATTATTAAAAGGGTGAATTATGACTTGTAGTTACGTGTCTGTACCTTGATTTCCTGGTAGTCAAGCATCTCCTTGTAGAGTTCGGGCTCCTTGCCTTCGCCCATGTACTTCCAGCAACCTACGTACATGAAGTTCTTGTCGTCGCGCTTGGCTTCGCCTTCCTCGGTCTGGTGTTCCTCACGGAAGTGGCCACCGCACGACTCCTCACGATGGAGGGCATCGCGTGCCATCAGCTCGCCAATCTCGATGAAGTCGAGCAGACGAATGGCCTTGTCGAGCTCGGTGTTGAGGGTGCTGGCTTCACCAGGTACATATACCTCCTTCCAGAAGGTCTTGCGGAGCTCGCCGAGCTTCTTGAGACCCTCTTCGAGACCAGCCTTGGTACGACCCATGCCGACGTTGTCCCACATGATGTGACCCAGTTCCTTGTGGATGGAATCGACGGTGCGTGTGCCCTGAACTGCCATAATCTTCTGGATCTTTGCCTTGATGGCATCTTCTGCCTCCTGGAATTCGGGGAGATCGGTCGAGAAGCGTGGAACCTGAATCTGGTCGGCCAGATAGTTCTGCAGTGTGTAAGGCAGCACGAAGTAACCATCGGCGAGACCCTGCATAAGGGCAGAAGCACCAAGACGGTTGGCACCGTGATCAGAGAAGTTAGCCTCACCAGCGCAGAACAGACCCTTGACAGAGGTCATCAACTCATAGTCAACCCAGATGCCGCCCATCGTGTAGTGGATAGCGGGATAGATCATCATTGGGGTCTCGTATGGGTTGTCGTCAGTAATCTTCTGATACATCTGGAAGAGGTTGCCGTACTTGTCTGCAACCACATCCTTGCCCAGACGCTTGATGGCATCCGAGAAGTCGAGGAATACTGCGAGGCCGGTGCTGTTGACGCCGAAGCCCTTGTCGCAACGCTCCTTGGCAGCACGTGATGCTACGTCGCGAGGAACGAGGTTACCGAAAGCGGGATAGCGGCGCTCCAGATAGTAGTCGCGATCCTCTTCGGGAATCTGGTGGCCACGAATTTCGCCGCGCTGCAGGCGCTTGGCATCTTCGAGTTTCTTGGGTACCCAGATACGACCATCGTTACGGAGAGATTCGGACATCAGGGTAAGTTTCGACTGGATGTCGCCGTGTACAGGGATACAGGTGGGGTGAATCTGTGCGTAGCATGGGTTGGCAAACATAGCACCCTTGTGATAGATCTGGATGGCTGCGCCACCGTTGCACGACATAGCGTTGGTGGAGAGGAAGTAGGCATTGCCATAACCGCCAGTTGCTACGACAACTGCGTGAGCGGAATAACGCTCCAGTTCACCGGTAACGAGGTTGCGGCAGATGATGCCACGTGCGCGTTCAACACCTTCCTTGTCCTTGATGAGGACAACGTCGAGCATCTCACGGCGAGGATACATGGTGACAGTGCCCTTCTCAATCTGACGGTTGAGCGAAGAGTAGGCGCCGAGCAGAAGCTGCTGGCCGGTTTGTCCCTTGGCATAGAAGGTACGCGATACCTGTGCACCACCGAATGAACGGTTGGCGAGAGTGCCGCCATATTCACGAGCGAAAGGTACGCCCTGGGCAACGCACTGGTCGATGATGTTGTTGGAAACTTCAGCCAGACGATAAACGTTGGCCTCACGAGCGCGGTAGTCACCGCCCTTGATGGTGTCGTAGAAGAGACGATATACCGAGTCACCGTCATTCTGATAGTTCTTGGCAGCATTGATACCGCCCTGTGCAGCGATAGAGTGTGCACGACGAGGAGAGTCCTGGATGCAGAAGCACTTTACCTTGAAGCCCATTTCGCCCAGAGTAGCAGCTGCAGCACCACCGGCGAGGCCTGAACCTACGACGATGATGTCGAGTTTACGCTTGTTGGCTGGGTTCACCAGCTTCTGGTGTGCCTTATAGTTCGTCCACTTGTCAGCGAGCTTTCCTTCGGGGATGCGGCTGAGCGCGGGATCCATGATGTGTTCAATAGCCATAGTCTGAATTGATGTTTATGGATTTACGATGTTAAGATTAATTAGCAGCAGATGCTGTGGAAGCCACCTTGCTTAATGACGGCGGTCACAAGAACGAGGAAGAAGCCGCAGAAGATGACAGTAGCCCAGATGTAGCTGATGCAAATCCAGCGATCGAGCCAGATCTTACCATTCCAGCCAAGGGTCTGCATAGACGACCAGATGCCGTGGGTGAGGTGGAACCAGAGTGCTGCAAACCAGATGATGTAGAGCACGAAGAGGATTGGGTCAGAAAGGGTGTAGGTGATCCAATCAAAGCCTGCAGTGGCAGCGAATGTGCCTTCTGAACCGGCCAGTTCAGCCAACATCATGTTACTCCAGAAGTTGTAGAGGTGAATCAGAATGCCGCAGATAACGATGATACCAAGCACGAGCATGTTCTTGGCAGCCCAATGGACAGGCTGCTTGCCGGAAATGGCATAACGGTCATTGCCACGAGCCTTCCAGTTCTGAAGGGTTAGGATGAAGGCGTAGATAAAATGGATGACTATGAGCAGAGCCAAGCCGGCAGTGCCAAGGAGCGCGTACCAGTTGGTGCCCAGGAATTCACAGACCTTGTCGAAGTAATGTTCGCCCGCAGGTGTGCCTACGATGACATCATACACATAAACAAGGTTCATCAGCATGTGGAAGGTGAGAAAGAGCACAAGGCAAGCACCGGTGACACTCATTACCACCTTACGACCGATTGACGAAGATGTTAACCACATAGGAATTTGGTGTTGTTGTTAGTAATATTGATTTATTGGTTGTTTTGTTGGCACTTTACAGCCTTTTTTAAGGCGTAATTCTTTTTATATCGCTGCAAATATAATTATTTATTGAAAAAAAACCAATTTCTTGACCTCAAAATGTGCAATATTGCGCAAAAATAGTTATCTTTGCACTATCAAAATAGCAATTTCTTAACAATATAAATATATATGAAGATAGGTAATGTAGTATTGCCTGATAGGGCCGTGATGCTTGCACCCATGGAGGATGTCACCGATGTGGGTTTTCGACTCCAGTGCCGCCATTTCGGTGCAGACATGGTCTATTCTGAATTCGTGTCGGCCGATGCGCTTATCCGCAGCATCGACAAGACAATGCGGAAGCTTACGGTGCTCGACGAAGAGCGTCCTGTAGTGATCCAGATTTATGGACGTGACGTTCCGTCGATGGTCGAGGCTGCCCAGATCGTGGAACAGGCCCATCCTGATATTATCGACATCAATTTCGGTTGTCCCGTAAAGCGTGTAGCAGGCAAAGGTGCTGGTGCGGGCATGCTTCGTGATATCCCGCTGTTGCTCGAAATCACGCGGGCTGTGGTCGATGCCGTTCATTTGCCCGTGACCGTGAAGACACGTCTCGGATGGGATTGCGAGCACAAGATCATCACCACGCTGGCAGAGCAGTTGCAGGACTGCGGCATACAGGCATTGGCCATTCATGGACGCACACGTTCGCAGATGTATAACGGGGAGGCTGATTGGACGCTGATCCGTGAGGTGAAACAGAATCCCCGTATCCACATCCCGATTATTGGGAATGGTGATGTCACATCGGCGCAGATTGCCCTGCAGCGTTTCGAGGAGACGGGTGTGGATGGCATTCTGGTGGGACGTGCTACGTTTGGACGACCGTGGATCTTCCGCGAAATCAAGCATCTGCTTGAGACGGGCGAGGAACTGCCGCCCATCCCGCTTGATGAATGCGTGATGGCTCTCAAGCATCAGGTGGAGGAGAGTGTGGCACGTATCGACGAGTATCGTGGTATCCTGCACATTCGTCGCCATCTGGCCGCAACTCCCATCTTCAAGGGAATACCCAATTTCAGAGACACACGCATCGCTATGCTTCGTGCCGAAACGGTCGAAGAACTATATGCAATAATGGATAGAGCGGTGGATATGATTCGTGAAATGAGGAACGAGTGATATGCCAAAAAAAATTCGAACCGTCATCACGACGGCTCGAATTCACATTACCTTAAATCTAATACCATGAAAAACACGATGCAAAGATAGGGCTTTTATGGATATTGTGCAAACGTTTGCACGAATTTCTGATAAAAAAAGTAAAAATCGCCTCATAATGGGGCGATTTGTTATTTGCGATTATCAAGTATTTCATAATTTTGCCTGAAAAACCGTGATAATTTTGTTTGTGTAGTCCTTATCGTAAATGTAAGCTACCAGTGAAAGACCTTCCCCGGTAATGATGTCAGAAGGAATGGCTTGGTTGATTACAAATTCTTGGGCGACGTAGTCGGATATCCTGACTTGCCCAGTAGCAACGGCATTGAGATCCAAGTCGCCAAGCAGACGCCCATCGTTGGGCAAGGAGACGAAACTTCGGATTACATCACGTTGCCAATCGCTGTCATAAAGTGTTGGATAATAGTTCTTTTGGTCGATCGAAGTTGCCTTGTCCTGTTTGATGCAGACCACGAGGGTTGGATTCCTGTAAACGGAGACACCGTAGAGATAGGTCTTGATGGTGGCGGATATGGTGTGCGTGTCCGCGTTGAAAGAGACATTCTTGAACTGGATATTTCCATATTGGACATTAAATTGTTCGACGATCATTTGGGCAATGCTGTCTTCATCAAGTGTCGTGCTGAAAGGCAGACCGTTTCGACAAACCATCGCGGCGGGAGCAAAAGTCAGTTCTTCCTGGCCGAAGAAGTCCGGCTTGTAATCCGAACCATCGATACGCCAAGCGTCGGCTGGACCATAACCCTCGTGCCGGCTGATCAATATCACGTCGGGGACGTAATAGGTGAAGTGTTGGAGCGTCTTTTCTATGCCGTTCCTCAGATGGGTTTGTCCTGCGGGAGCATAGCCGTTGGCCTCGCTGGTGAATTCCTCGATCAGCAGATTGGTGGGAGCTCCCAAAGGGTCGGGATTGCTTACGCCTCGTTCGTAATAGAGGGTGTCGCTGGTTTTGTGGTCGCATTGATTCTCTTGCCCGTTGGGCATGCTGATGGCGACGTGGACGGGTATGTCGGGACTGATCAAAAAGATGTAATTGTCACGTGGGAAGCGGAATTCAAATGGAACCGAATAACCGAACGAGGTGCTGTCACATTCAAACATAGCCTTGTAGTTGTTCTTCTCGTATTCTTGCGCTGAAACCGTAAAGTGATGCAGGGGTTCGTTGCCAAGATTTCGGATGGTGCCGAGGATGGTGACCGTGTCATCATAGCAATCGCTACTGAACCAACGATGTTCCAGACGCAGGTCGGTCAATTCCATGGCACACTGGTAGTTGCTGCTTAGTCCCACACGGATACAGACGGGTGCATATTGCCCGCTCATGTCGCGCCAACTGCTTCCTGTCGATACGTAGAACGATTCGGCTGTCCCTTTCGTCCCACTGAGTGGAATACGCGTCTTGGTGCTTTGTGTATAACTGTAACCGCAGTAATAAGTTTCGTTTCCTAAGAGTTCAATCTGACTGGGAAGGGCGATATCGTTCCATCCCTCTGTCAGGGAGGATGGCTCTACGTCTATGCTTGTGAGGTTTTCGGCTTCATTCAGGTCCTTGCGCACCCAAACATTGAGCGAAGTGAGGTTTTCGGGAGCGGTGAAGTAGATGCGCAAATAACTGATATTGCAAAATGTATAATCGGCCTGCAAGTTGGGGGTGAGTCCCATAGCGCACGAGATGGTAGCGTTGGTATTGCTGTTGCTAAGGCTTCCTGTGGGATTATCTTCATTGCAATAGCCTAGGGTAAGTTGCGCCGAGGCGTAGAAAAATGATGTGGCCATCAGACCAAGAAGAACGAGACGTTTCATCCGATTTTTGGAATGACACATTAATAAATATATATAGGATACCATCAGTTCTTGAAGAATTTGTGGACTTCGGTGCTGCCATCCTCCATCAGAAGCAGGAGGATATAGACCGACGTCGGATGATTTGACATCTTGATTTCATTCACCGAACCTGGCTGTACTGAAATTCGCTGGCCAGCGGCATTCAGTAATGTCCATTCCACGATCTTGCCTCCGTGGTTGTCTATCAGCAGATGATCGCCGTCCCAGCTGACTTTGGTCGAAGGCGTCCGTTCGTCCAGAATGGTTTGAAGCCCATCGATGTCCCCTTCCTTTACGCCGAAGAACGTCAGCGAGAAGGGGAAATAGCCCTGATTGTCGTTGAATACAGCGTCAGGTACCATCAGTCGGAAGTCATAGTCGCCTGCGGGAATGGCTCCGAGATGGATGATGTGGTTGTCGATTACGTCGCCTGGGCACCAGTTGCTGAACGATTGCCAAGTTTCGTCGGTCATCGTCGATGATCCGTAGATTCCATTGGCCTGTGTATTGTACATTCGGAACGGTTCGCAGGAGGTGCGTCCTGGGCGATAGACCATCGCCATCCATTCGTTGACCCAGACGTAATGCAATCGACGGTTATATTCTTCGCCACCCGAGTTGGCTCCATGGTTGGAGTTGATCATCAGGAACATTGCGTCATTCATAGGCTCGTCGAGATGTACTTGATAATGAGCTACAGTGGTGCCCTCCTCGTCGCTATGTCCTTTGCTATAGGAATTTAGATAGCGCTCGTATGCCAAAGGCAGGGTTAGTTGGTGCTGGAGCAAAACATCATCCCGTTTGTCGTTCGACACGATTTCAAGGGTGCCTGCAAAGACGTCTTTACGGCCCGAGCAACCTGCAATTTGGGTATTGGCGGCGTACGGGACACCTTCGAGATGGAATTCCAGCCAAAGATTCATCGAGTCACGCAACTGTTTGTCGTGCAAAAGGGGAGAAAGGAAGGAAATATCCCAAGAGTAGGGCACGTCCACTCCTTTGTTCATGTCCATGAAGGGTGTGATGAAACGTCCGACTTCGATGCGTTGGATGCTTGGGTCGGTGTCGCCAAGGCGTCCTGAATAGGTACTGCCATTGGGCTTGGTGTGTATGCAATCGTTGTAAATCAGCGAGTCATTGGGCATCAGCACGAGATCCACCGAACCGATGCGGTCGTAGTTGTCGCATAGAGCACTGATGCTAACTTCCAGCCGTAGCGAATCGCCCATCCTGTCGAGGTCTGCGGAGGGGAGCAGGGTGGTGAAACGAGCATTGTTGAGGCGATAGATACCTTCGGGTACAGGGGCCACACTGTCATTCACGGTGCCGGCATAGACATCGTAGAATGTGATGTGGTCGTAATACTTGAATCGCTGTTCGGCGTTAGTTATCGCTACTTGCGCGATGAGGAGAGATAAGAGCGTGGGTCTGAATAGATTCATAAAGGAGTGTCATTGTTAAAGGGCTTTGCATTTCTCTTCGAGCCAGGCTCGGTCATCTTCGGCGAGGTGGGGTGCAAGGGTGTCATAGACACGTTTGTTGTATTGGTTAAGCCAGGCCAATTCGTCTTTGTCGAGCATGTTCTTGACGACGCACGAGGTGTCGATGTAGCAGAGCGTCAACGTGTCGAGGCACTGGAACTCACCTTGTTCCGTTGGGTCGCAGGGTGTGGCATCGGGAGCATCCGAGGCTACGTCGAAAGGACGTACTAGCACCAGGTTCTCATGACGTATGCCGTATTTCCCGCCGAGATAGATGGCAGGTTCGTTCGAGAAGATCATGCCGTCGCAAAGTACTTGTGGATTATGCTCCATGCGAACCGACTCCGGTCCTTCATGCACGCCCAAGTAGTGTCCTACGCCGTGCGACGTGCCGTGGCGATAGGTCTTGCCATCGCGCCAAAGGTCGATACGCGCCAATGCGTCAAGTTGATCGCCGCGTGTGCCGCGTGGAAATACGGCGCGAGCCAAACGAATGTGTCCCTTCAGCACCAGTGTGTAGTCGCGCTTCATGGCACGGCTCACCTTGCCGATGCCGATGGTTCGGGTGATGTCGGTAGTGCCGTCCAGATATTGTCCGCCCGTGTCGATGAGGAGCAGACCATCGCCGCTGATGGGCGTATCGTGATCCTTCGAAGGCTCATAGTGCGGCATAGCGGCATGTTCGTTCCAAGCAACGATGGCAGGGAATGATTCTTCGCGGTATAGGGGTTGTTCGCGACGGAAATCGATCAGCTTCTGCACGAGGTTCATCTCAGTGATTTCTCCGCCTATGCCGAAGGTGCCGTCATCCATGATGCAGAATTCCTCGCCTGCCTTCAGGCGATTCTCCAGCCAATGATAGAAGCGGGTCAAGGCGATGCCGTCCTTCAGCAATGCGGATTTGTAGCCTTCGATTTCGACATCGTTCTTGATGCCCTTCATGAGTGGGATGGGGTTGGGGCTGACTAAAGTGCGATAGGGGCTCTCGGTCGCTTCGTCGTAGGGTCGAATCTCGATGCCAAGATTCATGAGGTATTGACGCACCTCGTCAGTGAGCTTCACTTCATGCACGTAGAGGGTCGAATTCTTGCGGCTCAGATAGAGATAGCTGATGAAGATGGGAGTGCAAGCGATGTCGGTGCCGCGCAGGTTGAGAACCCAGGCAATCTCGTCGAGAGCTGAAAGCCATAGACCCTTGCCGCCCTGTTCCTCAACGGCTTCGATCACGCGATGAATGCGATCGGAAGTCTTCTCCCCACTCAGCTCTTCAGGATATATCTCAATCTTGTTCATCGGCAGGGCCGGGCGATCCTTCCAGATACGGCTGATGAGGTTGACATCAATTTCCACGTCGTTGTTGAAGAGAATGCGTTTGTCGCCACCTGTGCAGTTGGTGTCGTGTTGCGCCTTGTATTCGTCGAGCCATTCGGCCACCGTGGGCACGCCGGCGACCTTCATCTTCATCAGTTTGAAGGGAGAGCCAGTGAGCTGCTGCTCTCCGGAGATGAAGAAGCGGCTGTCGGTCCACAACAAGGCTTCCTCTTGGGTGATGATGACGGTGGCTACCTCACCACGGAAGCCACTGAGCCACTCGATCTCCTTCCAATGGTCGGGGAGGTATTCACTCTCGTGTGGATCGTTGTTTTCCATCACGTACAGATCGATGCCCTGCTTCTGCATGAGATCGCGAAGTTTTTTTACTCTTGACAGCGATGCTTTCATATTCATTTGACATTTAGATGGTGCAAAAATACAACACTTTTTCGAAAAAACAAAAAAATCCGAACTGTTTTTGCATTTTTTCTTCAAAATATTTGTGTAACTTGCAGAATTTCTCTATCTTCGCACCCGCTTATCAAAGTGGTAAGCGACCGATGAGCCCAAGGCTATTAGAAATGGAGATGTAAAAAAGGGAGCCGGGCGATTCGGGTCATTTAACAACCCGTACTGATATGATTATTGTACCAGTTAAGGAAGGTGAGAACATCGAGAAGTGCCTGAAAAAGTTCAAGCGCAAGTACGAGAAGACCGGTGTCATCAAGGAGCTTCGTCGTCGTCAGCAGTTCAATGAGCCATCTCAGGTTCGTCGCAAGAGGATGGAACATGCCATCTACGTTCAGCACCTCAAGGATAATGCCGCTGAGTAATCGGTAACATTACCCATTGGTCACAAAGACCTGGCAAAAGGGATTGGACTTCACCATTCGGTGAGTTCAATCTCCTTTTTTTTATTGGTTTATCAATGGCCTCTCGCATTTATTTCTTTTATCAATTGTAAAATCGTCATGCGAAAACGTCAATTTCAGTAAAAATATGTAAAAATGCAACGCCCGATTATTAAAAAATGTTCATTTGACACTCTTTTAAGATTTATTTAGTTCAAAAAGCACGTTATTTAAAAAGTTTTCCTTACCTTTGCGCCCGAAATTTAGTGTTTTTTAGGTATTATAATGAAGAATTCAATCAAACCCGACTATTTGTTTGAAGTTAGTTGGGAAGTCTGCAACAAGGTGGGCGGTATTTACGCTGTACTTTCCACCAAGGCAGCCACCCTGAAGAAACAGCTTGGCGACAATCTATTCTTTATTGGACCTGATTTGTGGGAACAACAGGAGTCTCCGTTCTTTGATCCTTCAACTGCTAGTCCTGAGCTTGAAGAATGGGCTCATAAGGCAAAAGCAGAAAATCTTAAGGTTCGTGTTGGTCGTTGGAAGGTGCCGGGAGACCCGCAGGTCATCCTTGTCGATTTCCGACCGTTATATGCAGCCAAGAATGCCTTTTATGGCCAGATGTGGGAGTGGTATGGCGTCAATTCTATGGTTGGCTATGGTGACTATGACGAGGGTTGCACGTTTGCTCATGCATCAGCGCGTGTGATCGAAAGTCTTTTCAAGCATCTCTGTCCTTTGCGCAGCAACGCCGTGGCTCATTTCAACGAGTGGACCACGGGCATGGGTGTGCTTTATCTCAAGCACCAGGTTCCTGCCATCGCAACCGTGTTCACCACTCATGCCACCTGCGTGGGTCGTAGCATATGTGGCAACAACAAGCCGCTCTACGACTATCTGTCAGGATATTTCGGTGACCAGATGGCCGATGAGCTCAACATGACTTCCAAGCATTCTGTGGAGAAACATGCGGCCCAAGAGGCTGATTGCTTCACCACGGTAAGCGACATCACGGCAGCCGAATGCACACAACTCCTCGAGCGTACACCAATGGTTACTCCCAATGGTTTCGAAGGTGACTTTGTGCCCAAGGGAACGGCATTCAGCCGCGAACGCAAGATGAGCCGCCAGGCTTTCAGCCGTCTGGTTGAGTGCCTTACGGGACATGTTCCCGCCGAAGATGCCATCTACGTGGGTACGGCAGGCCGTTGCGAGTTCAAGAACAAGGGCCTCGATGTCTTCCTCGATACGATGGCGCGTCTGCGTGACAACAATCCCGAGCGCGAAATCATCGCATTCATCATGGTGCCGGGTTGGGTCAACGAAGTGCGTGCTGACGTTCTCGAACGTTATCAGAGCGGTTCCGACTTCATCACAGGACTCAGCGACCCCGTCTTCACGCACGCGATCTATAATTATTATAATGACGCTATTCTCAGCCGCATTCATCAGCTGGGATTCCAGAATCAAAAGAATGACAAGGTCAAGGTTATCTACATCCCGTCCTATCTCAATGGCGACGATGGATTGCTCAACCGCAACTACTATCTGCTGTTGGCCGGCCTCGACCTGACGATCTATCCAAGCTACTACGAGCCTTGGGGATACACTCCTATGGAGTCGTGTGCCTTCGGTGTACCCACCATCACCACCAGCCTGTCGGGCTTCGGTATGTGGTGCAAGGGCATCGGCAAGGACGATGACATCCTCGATGCAGTAGCTGTCGTATCACGCAGCGATTCCAATTATGATCAGGTGGTAGCCAACATTGCCAATCTCGTGCTCCGTTTTTCCGAAGTGCCTCACACCGAGGTCAAGGTCATCCGTCAGGAAGCACGCCGCGTGGCAGCACGCGCAGGTTGGCACAATTTCATCAAGTACTACAACCAGGCCTACGACAAGGCCTTGAGGGAAACGTCGCTCCGTAAAAGAATTTAATAGGAAATCAATAATCAAACATTATCATTTTAACCCTTAACTTATTATGAAAGTACAGGTAAGTCATACCAACGCCCCAGTCTGGCGCGATATTACCGTCAAGTCAAACCTTCCCGTCGAACTCGAAGGTATCCATACCGTAGCCCGCAACCTCTGGTGGTCGTGGAATTCCGAAGCTCACAAGCTTTGGCGTGAGCTTGATCTGGAGTTGTGGCGCTCGACAGGTCACAACCCTCTCGCTATGCTCGAAACCATGTCGCTCGACCGTCTCAACGAGATCGTTGCCGACAAGAAGCTCATGAAGAAGGTTGACGCTGTTGTTGCCCATTTCAATGACTATATGTCTCAGCCAGTCAACGCCAAGCGTCCATCAGTGGCATATTTCTGCATGGAGTACGGTTTGACAGCTTGCCTCAAGATTTATTCCGGTGGTCTTGGCATTCTCGCAGGCGACTATGTAAAGGAGGCCTCCGACTCCAATATCGACTTCTGTGCCGTAGGTTTCCTCTATCGTTTCGGCTACTTTACCCAGACGCTCTCTGCCGATGGTAGCCAGGAGGCTAACTACGAGCCCCAGAACTTCAACCAGCTCCCCATCGAGCCCGTGAAGGACGAAGATGGCTCGCAGCTCGTCCTCGAAGTGCCCTTCCACGATAACATCATCGTTTATGCCAATGTATGGCAGGTCAATGTGGGCCGCGTGAAGCTCTATTTGCTCGACACCGACCTCGACCGCAACTCCGAGTGGGATCGCAGCATCACCCACCAGCTCTATGGTGGCGACTGGGAGAACCGCATCAAGCAGGAGTATCTGCTCGGCATTGGTGGCATGATGTTGCTCAACAAGCTTGGCATCAAGAAGGATGTCTATCACTGCAACGAGGGTCACGCTGCCCTCATCGGTGCCCAGCGCATGGCCGACCTTATCCAGAACGAGGGTCTGAAGTTCAACGAGGCTCTTGAGGTGGTACGCAGCTCACAGCTCTATACCTGCCACACTCCCGTGCCTGCTGGACATGACTCGTTCGACGAGGGTCTCTTCTACAAGTATATGTCGCAGTTCCAGACCAAGCTCGGCATCGATTGGGCCGACTTCATGAACCTGGGTCGCGAGACTCCCGGCGAGGGCAAGTTCTCGATGTCGGTATTCGCTCTCAATACCTGCCAGGAGGCCAACGGTGTATCTTGGCTCCACGGTAAGGTAAGCCGTCAGATGTTTGCTCCAGTTTGGAAGGGCTATGCTCCTGAGGAGCTCCATGTAGGCTATGTGACCAACGGTGTACACCTCCCCTCATGGGCAGCCAGCGAGTGGAAGGAGTTCTATGAGAAGCTCTTCGGTCCCGACTACTATGAGACTCAGACGCAGGAAGAGATGTGGAAGAAGATCTACGAGTCTGACGACGAGGAGATCTGGAAGATCCGCAAGGGTCTTAAGACCAAGCTCTTCAACTTCATCAAGGAGGAGGTTCGCAACAACCTTCGCAAGAAGCAGGAGAACCCTGCCAAGATTATTCAGGCCATCGGTGCCCTCAATCCCGAGGCTCTCACCATCGGCTTCGCCCGTCGTTTCGCTACCTACAAGCGTGCACACCTGCTCTTCACCGACCTCGACCGTCTGGCCAAGATTGTCAACAATCCTGAGCGCCCTGTGCAGTTCATCTTCGCCGGTAAGGCTCACCCAGCCGATGGCGGTGGCCAGGGTCTCATTCGCCGCATCGTTGAGATCTCTCGTATGCCTCAGTTCGTTGGCAAGGTTGTCTTTGTCGAGAACTACGACATGGACGTTGCCAAGCGCCTCGTTTCGGGTTGCGACATCTGGATGAATACGCCTACCCGTCCACTGGAGGCTTCCGGCACATCGGGTGAGAAGGCCATCATGAACGGTACTTTGAACCTCTCCGTCCTCGACGGTTGGTGGTACGAGGGTTACAAGGAGGGCGCAGGTTGGGCACTCACCGACAAGCGCACGTTCCAGAACCAGTCGCTCCAGGATCAGCTCGATGCCGAGACTATCTACACCATGCTCGAGACCGAGATCGTGCCTCTCTATTTCGCCAAGAACCGCAAGGGTTATTCACCCGACTGGGTAAAGGCCATCAAGGACTGTCTGTGCAAGATCACACCTCACTTCACCATGCGTCGCCAGCTCGACGACTACTACGATCGCTTCTACACCAAGGAGGGCGCACGTGCCCGCAAGCTTGCTGCCAACGGCTATAAGCTCGCCAAGGAGATTGCTGCTTGGAAGGAGACCGTAGCTGAGAATTGGGACACCATCGAGGTGAAGGAGGTTGAGCTTCCACAGGAGGATTTTGCTCAGGGACTCTCGATTGGCAAGACCTACAAGGCTACTGTCGTGGTCGATGGTAAGGCCATTGCCAACGACCTGGGTCTCGACCTGGTTATCGCCGACACAGGTGATGGCGCAGCACGCAATACCAAGAGCTATGAGATGGAGGTTGTAAAGCGTGAGGGAACTCTCGTTACCTTCAACATCGACTTCCCGGTCAAGTACTCCGGTGCCTACAAGATCGGTTTCCGTCTCTTCCCGAAGAACGAGAACCTGCCACACCGCATGGACTTCGCCTACACCCGCTGGTTCTAATTCACTGGATATAGAATCATTAAATAGCAAGCCGCTGAGTTTTTTCTCGGCGGCTTGCTTTCTATTTACAAAACTCCTTATATCCAAGGAAGAACTCGCGGTGACCCAGGGCCTCTGATTTGGTCATTTGTCCATCGGCAACCTGACTGATGAGATGAAGCAACTGGTCTGAAATCTCTTCGAGCGAAGCGCCTTCGGTTATGATACGGCCGGCATTCACGTCCATGTCCTCGCTCATGCGCTGGTAGGTGAGAGGATTGGAACAGACCTTGATGACAGAAGCGATGGCGGAGCCGGCTACCGAGCCACGTCCTGTGGTGTAGAGCACCAGGTGGCAACCAGAGGCTGCCATCTCGACTATCTCAGCCGTGTCGCTCACGTTGGGGAAGCCCCAGCGTGCCTCACCATCAGGCACCACATCCATCATGTAAAGTCCGTTGGTTACGGGGATTTCTCCCGGACGAATAAGCCCTTGAATCGGTCGGTTGCCGCTCTTTGCATACGAGCCCAGCGACTTTTCCTCGATGGTGGTCAATCCGCCTTCGGCATTGCCTTGCGAAAAACTGTCGTGTCCCATCTTCTTGTAATAGATGTCAGCCTTGTGGATGCAGTCGTAGAGCTGTTGTCCAACCTTAGGTGTGATACCGCGTTGACGAAGCATGGCCTCACAGCCGATCAGCTCACCGGGCTCTTCGAAGATGCAGGTGGCTCCCGCATCGACAAGCTGGTCAAAGGCAAGTCCTACGGCAGGATTGGCCGTGATGCCGCTGCAGGCATCCGAACCGCCGCACACCGTGCCGATGCAAAGGTCCTGCCAATGCAGTTCCACCTTCGGGACGGCTTGCACAACTGGAATCATGGCTCTCGCGGCCTCCACACCCTTGCGTATCGAGGCACTTGTGCCACCCTCTTCCTGAATGACAATCATCGCTCCCTCGCGACCGCTCTCTTTCACCACTTGCAGCAACTGGTCGCGCAGGAAGTTCTCACAGCCCAGCGAAACAATCACCACGCCACCCACATTGGGATGCGTGCAGAGCCTTTCCATCACCCACTGGGCGTAGGCATTGGGTGCACAGCCTCCGAAACCAATCAGATGGACGGGCAGATGGCTTGAATCGGTCTCTCGGACAATCTCTTCAGCCACATGATGGGCACACTCCACGAGGTAGGTCACAACGATCACGTTGCGTATGCCTTTCCTTCCATCTTTTCTGAGATAGCCTTTCATGTTATTTTTTTTCTATTATAGTTCCTATAGTATCTATAGTTACTATAGTCACTATAGGCTCCAAACATAATCCGACTTGAGGTTATGCACATGCACATGCTCTCCCGCCTCGATATCGCTCGTGGCACTACCGATGGGAAGGCCGTACTTCAGCACCTTTTCGCCTTGTGCTATGGCTTGTACGGCCACTTTATGCCCGAAGGCGATGTCGTCGCGAAGTGTCAGCACAGAACCATCCGGCAGTGTTACTCGCTGGCCAACTTGGAGGTCATGGAGCGCCACAGCCACATTGTCGTTCGAGTTCAATCGAATTACCGCCTTTTTTGATGATAGA
>JAFZTS010000024.1 GCA_017618715.1 Bacteroidales bacterium | reverse complement strand
TGTCGGTTTTACTTTACGAAAAACTGACGGTTTTACTTTACGAAAATTTGCCGGTGCAAAGTTACTTATTACACCGTACCAATGATTTTTTAATTTATCTTTATTTTCTTTGGTACTTATTCGACCAGATACCCAAGACCCAAGCCGACCCCGTTGGGACGAGAACCGAATCCGCCGGGGACGACGCGACGGGTACAGCAGGGACGAGGACGGGCAGACATACCGCCCCAATCCTGCAAGCCGTTGGGGAAGTCAAAACCGACCTTTGACCCCCTTCGGATAATATCGGAAACACGTTATTAGAACTCATTGTCAAGCCTTGCCCGTTGGTACTATTAGAAACCATCATTTAGGGCAACAAATGACTGACAACTGGCGACCCGAACACGGGCAACAATTCGGGCAACTTATCAGACACACAAAATCGTTGCTTTGATAGGTTTTGCCGCGACCACGGAACGAGTGAGCCGATCCCTGGCAGATGCCGACCTCCGGCTGACTTGTTCCCCATTGATACGAAGAAGAAAATTTTAAGTCATATAGTAGTTTTGCGTAGGTGCTGCTCGTCGAGATGATGGGCAGCACCTTTATTTTGTCCCCATATCCTGCAAGATAGGCACTTTATTTTGATATTTGAACGTGTCAAAGTGGAAAAAGTGGAAAAAATTTTGTATTTGTTGAAATAATGCTTATCTTTGCGCCCGATTAGATAGGACGATGAAGGACTGGCAAAAGGTAGCCAAGCCGACAAAAATGCAAGGTTATGACAAAAAACTGACAATTTTTTGTTTTTGTCAAAACTGAATCGACCGCCTAAATACTTTTATATCAAATAGTTAGATATATCAATTTGGGAATTTAATATATTTGCGCGCCAAATATTAGAATAAATGGAACAACATCACCCCGTCCCCAACCTCGACCAGAAACTTGCAGCCTTCGCTCGCGCCCTCGGTGTAATGCAGACGCTTCGCAAGGATTGTCCGTGGGACGCCAAGCAGACCAACGAATCCATCCGCCAAAACTCTATCGAAGAGGTTTATGAACTCGGCGAAGCCCTCATCAAGGGTGACCCAAATGAAATCAAGAAGGAGTGCGGCGACGTTCTCGAACAGATCTTCTTCTATGCCATGTTCGGCGAAGAAAAAGGACAGTTCGACTTTGCAGACATCTGTAATGCGATGTGCGACAAACTCGTCTTCCGTCATCCCCACGTCTTCAATCCCGATGGTTCGCTCATCTCGCAGGTAGGTGTGCGTGGTGGTGAGGACGTCAACAATGCCGACGATGTCTCGAAACTTTGGGAAGTCGTCAAGCAAAAGGAGAAAGGCGGCAACAAGACCATCCTCTCGGGTATTCCTGCAGGATTGCCCTCCCTCATCAAGGCATACCGCATGCAGGACAAGGCTCGCAACGCCGGCTTTGACTGGCAACAGCGCGAAGACGTCTGGCAGAAGGTCAAGGAGGAAATCAGCGAATTCGAAGCCGAAGTCGGAAATATGGATCACGAACGTGCCGAACGAGAGTTCGGTGACCTGCTCTTCAGTCTCATCAATGCTGCCCGTCTCTACAAGATCAAGCCCGACAACGCGCTCGAAAAGACAAACCAGAAGTTCCTCCGCCGCTTCACCTACGTCGAGACTGAGGCCAAGAAGCAGGGTCGCCTCCTCAACGACATGACCCTCGCCGAAATGGACGCCCTTTGGGATGAGGCCAAGGCCAAAGGCATATAAACGCCCCTTCCGAGCATTCGGAGTATTCTGAGTATTCCGAATACTCCAATCACTCCGATTATTCCGATCACTTTGATCAAAATTATAAACCCAAAATGAAAAAAATTATCCTTATGAGCGCTATCTGCGCAGCAGCCCTCGTCGGCTGTCAAAAGACTGCTGTCAAGACCACAGGCCTTGAATACAGCAACATGGACACCACCGCCCGCCCAGGCGATGACTTCTTCCAGTATGCCACTGGCCACTGGATCGACAACAACCCACAACCTGCCATGTTCCCACGCTGGGGTTCATTCACCAAGCTCGGTGACGACAACACCAAGCAACTTGCAGAACTCATTCAGGGCATTGCCGCACAGGAGAACGAGAAAGGCACCATCGCCCAGAAGATTGGTGATCTCTACAACCTCTCAATGGACTCCGTGCGCCTCAACAATGAGGGCTTCGCTGCTATAAAGCCCTATGTTGACAAGGTGAACGCCATTCAGACCCGCGAAGAACTCCTCAAGATGATGGCTACCGAGCATGATGACCTTCTCTTCGGCATCGGCATTGGTGCTGACCAGAAGAACGCCAAGATCAATATCGTTGGTGTAGGCCAGGGTGGTCTCAGCCTCGGCAACCGCGACTACTATCTCTCCGACGACCCTGCTATCGTAAAGGTACGTGAGGCCTTCAAGGAGCACGTGGTTAACATCTATAAGCTCACCGGCGCAACCGAAGAAGTAGCAAAGGCCAAGATGGAGAACCTCATGAAGTATGAGACCCAGATTGCTAAGGTTAGCTTCTCGATGGAAGAACTCCGCGACCCCGAAGGCAACTACCACAAGATGACAGTGGATGAAGCCAGCAAGCTTTGCAAGTTCGACTGGGATACCTATTTCAAGAACTACGGCTATGATCAGACCACCGAGATCGACCTCGGCCAGCCAGTTCCCGTTGCCAAGGCTTGCGAGATCCTGATGAAAGCCCCACTCGAGGATCTCAAGTCCATCTATGAGTGGCAGACCATCAGTGCTCTCTGCGGACTCACCAGCGATGAGTTCGTCGATGAGAACTTCCGCTATAACCAGAAACTCACCGGTGCCAAGGAGCAGCAGCCACGTTGGCGTCGCGCAGTGAACCGTGTCGATGGTCTCATGGGTGAAGCTGTCGGACAGATGTATGTCGAGAAGTACTTCCCCGCCGAGTCGAAGCAGATGATGCTCGACCTCGTTCACAACCTGCAGACCATCCTCGGCGAGCGCATCAAGGCACAGAGCTGGATGAGCGAGGAGACCAAGCAGGCCGCCCTCGAAAAACTCAGCACCTTCTACATCAAGATCGGTTATCCCGACAAGTGGGAGGACATCTCAGGCCTCACCGTTGACCCCGAGAAGACCCTCGCCGATAACGTTTATGCCATCAGCAAGTTCTACTGGAACCTCGACAAGGAGAAACACTACAACAAGCCCGTCGATAAGGACGAGTGGTACATGACTCCACAGACCGTCAATGCCTACTACAACCCCACGACCAACGAGATCTGCTTCCCCGCAGGCATTCTCCAGCCTCCGTTCTTCTCGAAGGACTTTGATGACGCCGTCAACTACGGTGCAATCGGCGTAGTTATTGGCCACGAGATGACTCACGGCTTTGATGATCAGGGTCGCCAGTACGACAAGGAAGGCAATTTGCGCCAGTGGTGGTCGGATGCCGACGTCGAGGCCTTCAAGGTACCTGCCGAGCAGATGGCCGTCTATTTCGACTCGCTTTGGGTCATCCCGGGCGAACTTCACAGCAATGGTCACCAGTGCCTCGGCGAGAACCTTGCCGACCACGGTGGTCTCAACATCGCCTTCCAGGCCCTCCAGCTCGCCAAGCAGCAGGGCTCGAAGACCTACATGGGTAACGAGAATGGCTTCACTCCCGAGCAGCGCTTCTTCCTCTCCTATGCCAACGTTTGGGCTGGCGTCAGCACCGAGGAGATTCTCCGCCGCCTCGCTCTCGTCGATGTTCACTCGGCAAACTTCCTCCGCGTAAATGGTGGTGTTGCCCAGTGCGAAGAATGGTATAAGGCCTTCAATATCAAGGAGGGTGACAAGCTCTATGTCGCTCCCGAAGATCGTGTCAACATCTGGTAAATCCAAAAGTTGATTCAGTAAATATATACATAAGAATGCGTCAAGATAATTGTTTCTTGACGCATTCTTCTTTTCCTATTTCAACACAATGATGTCGGTCCAGCGTGTGGTCGGATTCTTGCTGCGATAGTCATGCTTGATGGCGTTGGCAAAGACATCGGCCTTACCCTTGCCGTCACGGCGCGTGTATTGTTGAGAACCTAAGACGATTGTCTCTGTACCATTGACCTTGTTGGTGCGGTCGATAACGGCATCGAGGCGCTTCATCGTCTGGAACTGCTCGGCGTTGTAATCAAAGAGATCCAACTGGATAGGGCTCTTCGGCCCGATTCCCATGACGATAACTCCTGCCTTTTTGTAGTGATAGCCTTCGCGATAGAGTTGCTGAAGCACTTCGTAGGCGGCCTTGACAATATCGACGGTGCTATTGGTGGGCATGGAGAGGCGTTTCTCGAGGAAATTGGTGTACTGAGGCAGGTCTTCGCGAAAAGGATTGGTGTTAAGGAAGACACTCACGATAGTTGCCACCGACCCCTCCTGACGCAGTTTCTCGGCACAACGCGCGGCATAGTTCGACACATGGGTACGAAGCCCTTCGAGGTCGGTAATCATACCGTTGAACGAGCGACTCGTGCAGATGCTCTTCTTGCGTGCCAACTCCTCATTGGGCACACAGTCTTCGCCATTCAATTCGCGCCATGTGCGTTCGATAACGATGTTGCGGAATGTCGCCTTTACCCACGACAATTTGTGCGAAGCAAAGTCGTAAGCGGTCTCAACGCCCAATGACTTGAGTCTTGATGCATAGCGTCGTCCGATGCCCCACACGTCTTTGATAGAATAAAGCTTGAGGGCCTTGATGCGCTTCTCGTCAGTATCGATAAGACAGCAATGACGGTAACCAGAATGATGCTTGGCAAAGTGTGATGCCATCTTGGCAAGTGTCTTGGTGGGAGCCAGACCGATGCTGACGGGCATTCCTACGCTTTGCCTGATGCGTTTGTGCAGATTCTCGCCCCATTGCTTCAGGTCAATCTGTTCCACATCGTTGAAATAGACGAAGCACTCGTCAATGCTGTAACGGAAATAAGCAGGCGCTTCCTGCCTGATGATGCTGACCACACGGTATGTCAGTTCGCCATAAAGCTCATAATTGCTGGAGAAAACGGCAATCTTCTGGTCAGGGAACTTCTCAGCCAACTGATAATAGGGCACACCAGCCTTGATGCCCAACTTCTTCGCCTCATTACTACGCGCAACGACACAACCATCGTTGTTCGATAACACAACGACGGGCTTCTCCTTCAGGTCAATCCGAAAGACTCGCTCACATGAGACGTAACAGTTGTCGCAGTCAATGATGCCGTACATCCTATTGTAGTTTTTCTTCTATTTTTCGCTGTACTTCGCCAGGTTTGAGGCCCCAATGTGGAGCGATGATGAGATTGGCAGGCGCAGCTGCTGCAAAACGTTCGATACGGATGTCCTTACGAAGGCGAGAGATGAAGGTGGCCACAAGCTCGACATAATCGTCGATACTCATAGCATAAAAATCTTCAGGATTCCGGGTGAATTCTTTTGCCATAGCTGTTCCTTTGAGTATCTGGAGTTGGTGCAACTTGATGGCATGGATAGGCAAGCGGTTGATGATATCGGTTTCGGCGAGGATGTCTTCCCTTGTTTCTCCAGGAAGGCCAATCATGAGGTGGATAGTGGTATCGATACCTGCATCGGCGCATCGATGGATGGCTGAAAGGCTGTCTTGCACGGTGTGGGCACGATTGACACGTTTTAGCGTACTGTCGTAAAAGGATTCAATGCCTAATTCGAGCGAGATAAGGAAACCTTTCTTTTTAAGGTCGGAAAGAAAGTGCAGCACATCGTCGCCGACGCAATCGGGACGTGTGCCAATGACCAGACCGACCACATCCTCGACAGAGAGCGCTTCCTCGTATCGCTGACGCAATATGTCCAAAGGGGCGTAGGTGCCCGAATAGGCCTGGAAGTAGGCCAGATACTTCATGTCGGGATATTTGCCGGCAAAGAAGCGTTTACCAGCCTCAACCTGCTCACGGATAGTGTTGCTGCTGCGACAATAGGAAGGATTGAACGCATCAGTACGACAAAAAGTGCATCCTCCTGTCCCAACGTGTCCATCACGATTGGGACAGGAGAATCCACCATCCAACATGATTTTCTGGAGCTTCATCGTATCTCCAATATCCGTACCGGCGTGGGCTCCGCAGCGACCGAGGTTTCGCCATCGCCTTGATGCACGCATTGCACATAGAGGTGCAGATGACGCTGCGCTTTCCACAGCTCTGTGTCAAACGAAGGCTCCCAGGCATCAACCGTATAATCGGTTAGGTCGGAGAGTTCCCATTGGCCGGAACGAAGATCAGCGGTGTGATAGAGCGAAACTCGGCTGTCACGCTCCACGTCACGCACAATATACCAAGCTTCGTGTCCATCGATAGCAACACGCGGACGGGCAATGGGAATCATCTTCGTGCCGCCTCCAGAGAGACTGAAAGGCGTCTGTCGCTGGCTCACCTGCTGTTGCTGCCATGCCGTGCCATCGTTCCAAACAATGCGATACTGAGGGATGGAGTCCTCCTGATTGCGCCAATAGGTGGCGATGTAGGGATGGCCCTCGGCATCGGTACTCATCGAGGTTTGGTTGATGAGCTCGCTGTTCTGCGGAATGTGACAAGCATATTCGGCATTGTCCGCCGTGATAGGCAGCTGGTAGGGTGTGCCGTCGCTGCGTTGCCACGTCTTGCCTTCGTCGGTGGAGCAGGCATAGCACAGGTCGTGATTGGTCTCGACGAGCCATGTCTCGCGCCATACCCAGCTGACGTGGATGGTGCCACGGGCATCGACAAAAAGCTGCCAGTAGGCATTGCGGAGCTGTTCTCCATCGATGAGTACATCCTGCAGACGACTCCATTCGCGCGTCTTGACATCGTAAAGATTCATGACAAGGTTACCGCGACCTGACGCACCACTGCGATAGGCGAACAACACATTGCCAGAAGCCAGACGATAGAACTCTGGATAGGTCACATCGAGTTCATCTGGAATCAATTCGTCCATCGAAGGACTGATCATCGGCTCCATGTCGCCCAAGGTCAATGACCCGGCCTCTACGCTGCGGGCGTAATGGAGTGGATGGCCGTGGTGGTCGAACGAGACGTGCAGATAGCCGTCGCCATCAGGCATGATGCTGATGACGTTGTGTGCGTCCTGGACATTGCCCTGATATTGGGTCTTTTGCAAGGTGAATGACGTATCACTAAGCTGGCGTTTGCCCAGGGTGAGCCATCCTGCTGAATCGTAGTAGGCGACGTATTGTGTCTGGCCGATAGTGGACACCGAGCTGTTGCGGAACACGGTGGCATTGATGGAATTGTTGCTATAGCCAATGCCTGCATCGATGAAACGTGGCAGTTCCACCTTTGGCTGACACGCCACCAACAGCATCGAGGCAATGGTGAGCAGCGACAGAAGTCTTTTTTTCATAGTTTTTTTTGGTTATTTCACCAATCTATACATCTCACTGCAAGCCAAGAGGAAGGCGCCTGTGCCGAAGTTGGAGACGGACTTCTGGTCAACCGTCTGGCCTGGGATAGCACGCTCGCCGATAGGCTGGACATAACCTACGCTGCCGTCCTCCTGCAAGGCGACGGTGGTGAGATAGTTCCATGCCTTCACGATGGTGGGCATGTAGGTCTCGCGGTCAAGCAGACCGTTGTTGACGCCCCAGAGCAGACCGTAAGTGAAGAATGCAGTACCGCTGGTTTCAGGACCAGGTGCATGTTCAGGGTCGAGAAGCGAACGGGTCCAGTAGCCCTCGGGCTGCTGGCAGTTCTTCACGGCTTCGCACATCTCGATGTAAGTCTGACGGAACTCTGCCTTGTCCTTCCAAGTGTCGGGAGTGTCGGCAAGGACTTTAGCCAAACCGGCCACTACCCATCCGCAGCCGCGTGCCCAGAAATCCTTCACACCGTTGAGGCTGGCGTGCTTCGGATAGAGGTACTTGCCATCACGGTAAAAGAGGTGCTGCGGCACGTTGGCCATGGGTTGGCCCAAAGTGTCGGGGATGCTCTCTTGTCCGTCGTACATCAGGTTCTTGGCAAAGGTCCAGTATTCGGCGAGCTTGCTGAGATATAGCTCATTACCTGTGATGTTATAGAGCTTGGTCATGACGGGCATCACCATGTAAAGGCCATCAGCCCACCACCAGTAGTCGTTGGCCGAGGTTGACATCTCGTACTCCATGACTTCGCGTGCACGTGCAATCTTCTGTTCGTCGGCCTCGAAGTTGTAGAGGTCGCAGTAGGTCTGGAAACAGATCTGCCAGTCGCCGAAAAGGACGTGACGGGGTGTCTCGCCGTAATTGTAGATCCATTCGGTAGGATTGCTGTTGGTAGCACCCTTCCACTGAGCAGCTTCGGCCCATGTCTGGCTGTAGCCGATGAACTGTTCCTTCAGTTCGTCTGAAAGTTTGCACACCTCCATGTTTCCCGTGTGATAGGCGGCATTGTCCCAGAACGGACTATTGTTGGAATAGGGCTTGAAGGTCCATTCGTTGTCGGGGTTGGCAGTGTAGGTGGCATCGGAGGCCGCAATGAGCGGATGACTCCCTTGCCATTGAGTGTTGACCTGCTTGATGATGCTGATGACGGCATCGGGTGCAGGCAGGTCGTACTTGGGTGCCTGCTTGGTGCATGCCGCCAGTGACAGGGAGGCGGCGATGATTAGTAGGTATTTTTTCATTGGGGTTTTGTTTTTTTGTGTGTGGTAGGAGTTCTCTGAGTAATCGGAGTATTCAGAGTTCTCGGAGAGAATCACTCCCAATAGAGGATCTGCTTGTTGATGTGCCACTTGTGGTCCTTCGGGAAGTCCTCGGCCTCCCAGGCTTTCTTGGAGGTCCAAGGTTGGGCGGGATCGGTCCAGAACGGGTCGTCGGCAGGCAGACCGAGGGGCAGGAATGCAAGCGAGGTCATGTAGAGTGAACCATTGTTGGTATAGATATCAGCTACATTGGGGTGTGAGCCCACGAAGCCGATGGACAGGAATCCACCCTTGTTGAAGTTGGTGGGAGTGGTAGCAGGGGTATCCGAAAGACCGAGCTCGTAAAGGTCGGCTGCATACATGCGTTTCATGACAGCAGTGATGGCTGCACGTACCTGACCATTCGATAGCTGGTCGGGCAAACGTTTCTGCCAAGCCATCATGGCCAAGGGCTGGAAGACAGCAAGGCGATAGGGAATGCTGCGACCGAAGACGGGATAGGTGCCTTCGGGTGAAATCAGACGCTCGAGGATGCAGCTGAATTTCTGCATACGCTCACGAATCACACCGAGACGGTAGGTTGGGCCTTGCGTCTTGTAGGTCACGGGATCCACACTGTGAATGAGGTAGCTGTTGTTGGGCTGCACGTCGCAAACCATCTCGACACATTCGGCGTACATCGGATGGATGACGTACGAGTTGTAGTAGTCGAAAGCAAACGATGGACCATCGGCATACCAGCCGTCGCCGATATACCATTCCTCGGCCTTGTTGACGGCGGTCTTGATACGGAAGGCATCGTAAAGTGGACCCTCGAATCCCTCCTTCTGCAGATCGACACCAGCCTTCTTGAGCGAAGCTTCGGCCTTCATGAGGAAGCATTCTTCCATACCGCAGAAGAGAAACCAGTTCTGATAGGGCGGATCGTAGCGATGGAGCTTCTGCATCTCGCGCACATAGCGCAGCTTGGTCTCGGTGCTCAACGGTTCCCAAAGGGCATCCCAGCCGCGATGGAAGCTCTCAACGACGTAGGCGGCATCGACCAAGGTCTGTCCACCGGATCCCCAGCCGAGGTAATCGGGACTGGCAGGATCAACGGCGTTGGCGTAGGCTTTCAACGCCCACTCGCGTAGCTGACGACGCTGAAGTCCTTCTGCCGTGTCGTCGTCGGGCAGCGAGAGCCACGGGGCAAGGCCGGCCATCAGGCGACCGAAAGCCTCCATATAGGTCACTTTCTTGTTGCGTCCGTCCCAGGTGGGCGACACTTCAAGATTGCCGTTCTCGTAGGTCATCACCTGTTGCAGGCGTCCTTCAGCCATCGGTTCAAGCACGGGTTGGGCCATGCGATAGAGCAAGGTGGTCCAAACCTCACGGTCAGAAGGGGTCCTCACAACCTTCTTCTTGGCTGATAAGGGTGCAGCCATCAGTACCAAAAGCAATAAGATGGCAGCAGATAGAACGTTGTGCTTTTTCATAGATAAAGGGTTTATAAAAAAGGAGAGGTGCCAACGGAGGGCATAGCCTCGTAAGACACCTCTCCCGATTACACACATATATTAACTAAACTACATGATGTCAGTCTTTAGCCAATTAATATCCGGGATTCTGCTGAAGATCGGCATCTTTATTCAACTGTATCTCCGACAGAGGAATGGGGAGCAGACAGTGCTTGCTGGCATCGAAACCAGTGATAGCTTTGCTCTCGGTACCCTCGGCGTATTTCGTCATCATCATCTGCACGCGCTCGGCCAGCTTGCCAGTGCGGCAGAGGGTGTAGCGACGGTTCTCCTCGCCAACGAGCTCACGGATGCGTTCGTCGAGCAGGAAATCCAGGCTCATTTCGGAAGCTGTGACAGCTCCGGCAGTGGCATTGCCTGTTTCCTCGCGATACTTCTTGAATGCGCGGTCACGGAGTACGTTGATGTCCTGAGCTGCACCGGTCATGTTGTTCTGCATGATTCGAGCTTCGGCACGGAGCAGATAGGCATCAGCAAGACGCATGATGGGCCAGTCCTTGACAATGGCATAGCCGAAATCGTCGGTCGGATCGTAGCCGCCCCACTTGGTGGTGTGTGGGTACATCACGTTCAGGGTGTCTTTTACCGTCCAATAAGCGCGGTCACCAGTATGTACGGTGATCTTCTCAGCACCGGCTGTTCCTTCATCCACGCGGAAACCGTCCTTCACATAAATGTCGGCGCTGAAGCCGGGCTTGTTGTAGAACAAGGAGCGACGGATGTTGTTGTTCGAGTTGCGGATATCACCTTCCTTGTAGATGGCATATTTCACATAGTTGCTTAAGCGCAGACGACCGTTGCCACGACCGCCGATGGAGTCGGCGTTAACCATACCGTTGATCTTATGGAATGCTGCTACCCAGTTACGGCGTTGCTGCGGGTTGTCGATGGTGCCACCGGTCACGTTGCGGTTGTACTCCATCTGGAATACCCAGATACCCTCGGTGTTGCCCTGCGAACGACGCTGGTTGCCCCAGCGGTACATGTCGCTGTAATAGTCACCGGCTTCGTCGAGGAATTTGCCGTAACGTTCCTGGATGAGCTGGTAGTTGCCGCTGCTGATGACGGCGCTGACAGCTGCCTCAGCCTCGCTGTACTTGCCCATACGGTTGAAGGCCTCGCCAGCCAGAATGCGGGCACAATCCTTGTTGATACGGCTCTCCGTAGCGGTTTTGCCCACTTCGGGCAGGTTGGCCATGGCATCGTTCAGGTCGGCAGCAATGACTGCATCAACCTCGGAGACTGCATTGCGGGTGAAGTCGGTACGCGGCTCGGCCTTGCTCTCGGTAATAAGCGGTACATTTCCCCAAAGGGTGACGAGCAGGTTGTAGCTGTAGGCGCGGAAGAATTCTGCCTCACCTTTGGCTGCCGGATCCACGCCCTCGGTGTTGATGATGATGTTGGCACTGTTGATGATGCTGTAGAGGTTCTCCCAGAGGAAGCTGACACCTCCGTTCTCGGAGTTCAATGAGCCATACTGGAAGAAGGGGACCTCGACACCCTCGGTATCGCCAGGAGCGCCCACATCGGTGCCGTCCTGCCAGATGCCGGTGAATCCCTGACGGCTGGACATGCCCCAGAGGGCAGCGTACTTATAGTGCAAGCCGATTAACTTGGCGTTCACGTCGGTAACATCCGTACCGTATTGTGAAAACATGTTTTCATCAAGATAACTATCGCTGCAAGCGGAAAGGCCGATGGCCAACACGGCGGCAACTGAAGCACTGTATATGATATTCTTGATTTTCATAACTTTCGTGTATTACTATTATTCAAATCTTCAATTACTCAATTATTCATCAGAAAGTAACGTTCAGGCCGAACACCATGCTCTTCGTCATTGGGTAGTTGTTCTCGTAACCGCCCCAACCGCGCTGGGTGATGTCAGACTCGGGGTCCCATCCGATCCAGTCGGTGAAGGTGAAGAGGTTGCGTCCGCTGGCATAGACGGTCAGTGCGTTGATGTGCATGGCTTTGGTGATCCTGGCAGGAACCTGATAGCTCAGCGTGATGTCCTTGATACGGGTGAAGCTTGCATCACGTGGGAATCCGTAGCCCCAGCGGTTGGAGGTCTTGCTCAATGAGCGGAATTCGTTCGAAGGATTGCTCTCCGACCAATAGCCCACCTCAAGGGTGCTGTTGCGGCGGCCCATCTCATCGCTGGCCATGGCCAGCAGCGAATTGTTGCGCTTCAAGCCCTGTACGGTCTGGATGAAGATGCTCAGAGAGAGTCCCTTGTAGGTGAAGGTATTGGTCAAACCGGCAATCCATTTTGGAGTGGTCTGTCCCTGGATGGTCTTGTCGCCTTCGGGAGTGATCTTTCCGTCACCATCGATGTCACGCAACTTGACGTCACCGGGTTGTGCCTGTGGATCCTGCTTCAGGTGGTCACCACGCTCAATCTCATCCTTCTGCCAGATGCCTTCCATCTCATAGTCGTAGATGACGCTGATGGGATGTCCGATGAACCAGCGGTTGCCGAGGTCATCCTTGCCGTCACCATAGAGGTCCTTGATCTCATTCTTGTTCCACGACCATACGAGCGAGGTGTTCCAAGTGAAGTCCTTCGTCGAGATGTTCTTCGAGTTGATGGTGACTTCGAGACCCTTGTTGGCGGTCTCACCCATGTTCATATATACATTCGAGAAACCGGAGATCTTCGGCAGGTTGCGCTGCAGGAGCAGGTCGGTGGTCTTGGATGTGTAGAAGTCGATGTTGCCGTTGATACGGTTGTTCAGCAGGCCGAAATCCACACCGACGTTGAACGACTTGGTGGTCTCCCAGCTCAGTCCGGAGTTACCCATGCGGCTGCTTGGATAGAGGGCGGTGGCTGAAGCTCCGTCAAGGGCAAGGGCTGCATTCGTCATCTTGGCAAGGGTCTCGTAAACACCGATGGCCTCGTTACCGGCCTTACCGTAGGAGAGGCGGAGTTTCAAGGTGCTCAGCCAATCGCTCGTGCTCTCCATGAACGCTTCATTGGCAATATTCCAGCCGATAGCTACCGATGGGAATACGCCGTACTTGTTGTCATCACCGAACACCGATGAACCGTCACGACGAACGGTAGCGGTGAACAGGTAGCGGCTGTCGTAAGAATAGTTGATACGGCCCATCTGCGAACAGGTTGTATAGAGGTCGGTATAAGACTTGGCAACCTGAGTGACACCACCGGCGAGGTTATGCCATAGCTGCTCGTCATTGATGAATATGCTGGCAGCTGCAGTGTTGTCGTGATACTTCTTGCGCGAAGCAGCATAGAGGGCGGTCAGATCGACGTGGTGCTTGCCGAAGTCGCGTGCCCAGCTCAAGATGTTCTCAGCCGTAAAGTTCTGGGTCTCGGCATTGAAGATATAGCCATATCCGCTAAGGTTGTTTTGCTCAGCTCCATTATAGTAATTCTCGCGCTTGGGCACGTAGGAGTAACCGAAGTTGAACTTATAGTGCAGGCCCTTCAGCGGTGTCCAGATATGACCGAAATCAACGTCAGCGTAACCATTCAGGTTGATGTTCCACTGGCGGCGCTCATGATCCTGGTTCACATCGCGCATGGGGTTGAAGAAGAGGTTCTCCGAAGCCATCGGGTAGATGCAGTAGGTACCGTCCTCATTATATACCTGGCCGTAGGGCGACATGGCCTCAGCCATCAGGAAGTTCACACGGCCGCCGTCGCGGTTGTGGCTTACGATGTAGGTGTTCGTTCCAATCTTCAGGTAGTCGGTAACGTCAGCATCAATGTTCAGACGAAGAGAATAGCGCTTGTAGTTGAAGCCTTTCAACACGCCCTTCTGGCTCAGATAGTCGCCCGAGATGAAGTACTTCACCTTCTCGGCACCACCGTTGATGGTCACGTTATGATCCTGGATGATACCTGTGCGTGAAACCATGTCGTAGAGCCAGTCGGTCTCCTGCCCTGCTGCCTGTGCAGCGGCTTCGGCCTGGTTCTTCACATAGTCGTTGTACATGGTCTCACCTGCATTTTGAGCTACATAATCCTTGTAGCGCTGCGTAATCTGTGCGCCATTGCAGAAGTCCATTTTATGGGCAAAATCCTCAATGCCGACATATCCGTTGTAGCTGATCGAGGGCTTGCCTTCCTTGCCGTGCTTTGTGGTAATCAGGATGACACCATTGGCACCATTGGTACCGTAGATGGCAGTTGCGGAGGCATCCTTCAGGATTTCCATCGATTCGATGTCACCGGGGTTGATGTCGTTCAGCGAACCGCCGCTCTTCGAGATGGGCACACCATCGACAACAATGTAAGGACCCGTACCGGCATTGATGGAGTTGCGTCCACGCACCAGTGCAGAAGGAGCATCGCCAGGGATTGAACTGCCCTGGGAGATGGTCACACCGGCAGTCGCGCCCTGAACAGCCTGCAGCACGTTGGTAACAGGAAGCTTCGAAAGGCGTGCCTTGTCAACCGATGCTACCGAACCGGTGATGTCGGACTTCTTCTGGGTACCGTAACCAACGACAACGACCTCTTCGAGCTCTTCGTTGCCTTCCAGGGTTACTTCGATAAACTTCTTGCCTGCCACAGGAATCTCCTGCGTATCCAAGCCAACGAAACTGATGACGAGGACAGCATTCGAGGGCACGCTGATCTCAAAATTACCATCAAGGTCAGTGATGGTTCCGTTGTTGGTCCCTTTTTGAACAACGGTAGCACCCGCTGTCGGACCCATTGCATCTCTTACTACACCCTTGACAGTGGTGTTCTGTGCATACGCTGGCGACACGGCCAGGACGAAGCAGAAGAGCAGGATGCCAAGTAGCATCTTCCAGCCTTCAGTAAGTTTTCGACTAATTTGTTCCATTAGTACAATGTTTAAGTGTTAATTAATATGTGTAGTGTATGTCGCGCGATAGTTATTGTATAGAAAACACAATAGGCTACCCGCAGTTTGTTGGTGCAAAGGTAGCCTATTGTTAATTTTATTAGGAAATAATTGTTGCAATTAGGTAGAAAAATGGTTCAAGAACTAAAAATATGTGAAAATTGAACTATTTTTGGAGTTGAAATATTTTGCGTTATGGATTGTCCTTATTATCTGGGTTCTTGTCTTTTTTGTCTTCAATGACATCCGAAGGCAGTTTGCCATAGTATTTCTTGAAGCAGGCCGAGAAGTATTTCGGGTCGCTGAAACCCACGGCATATGCCAGGTCGGAGATGCGGATGTTGGGGTTCTCCTGCTGGAGTTTGAGTGCTGCCTTCATCTTGATGTCGCGAACGAAGTTGGTGTAGCTTTGGCCTGTCATGGCCTTCAGTTTGCGGAAGCAGGTGGCTTTTGACACACCCATGTCATCGAGGAACTGCTGTTGGTCGTAGTCGGGATCGCTCAAATGATTGTTGATGCAGTCGATGGCGCGACGGATGAAGTCCTTGTCGGCATCGGTGACATCGGGTTTGCTTGGCTTCAGGATGATTTCGCCTTTTCGGATAGCGGCACGTTCGCGTGCACGGATGAGCAAGTGTTTGTAACGTGTCTTCAGCATTCTGAAGCCTTTCTGCAGGAGAAGCACAGCAAGGATACCGAGGAGGGCATAGATGACCTTTGCAGTGGTTGTCTCCCACCATGAGGGAAGGATTGCAATGGCCACCTTGAGCACATCTTCATCGTTGGTGGGATTGGTGCTGCCGCTCGAATAGGTATGGTGGGCGCTGCAGAGCAGGAAGGTGTATTCGCCGGCAGGCAGATTGCTGTAGCTGGCTTGGGGTAACGACCCCGAGGCATAGCGCCATCCTTCGTCATAGCCTTCGAGCATGTAGGCGAACTGTATCTCCTTCTTGTGGGTGAAACCCGTCTGCGAAAACTCCAGGGTGAACTCGCTCTGCTCATGCGTGAAGGTCAGCTCGCTGGAGTAACGCGGATCGAGGGCGGAAACTTTGTTCCTTTCCTCATCAGGCAACTCCTGCCACGGGGTGTCCTCGACAAGCAGTTGACTGATCTTTACCCGATGGTTCTTCTCCTTGTCCTGCGCAAGTTGCTCTGCATTGAAGAAGTTGTAGCCCTTGTGTGTGCCGAAGTAGATGTGGCCATTGTAGTCGGTGGTGGCAGCGCTGCGGACGAGGTAGTTGTCGAGAAGGCCGTCCTCTTCATTATAGTGGATGATGCGCGTGGTCTTCAGGTCGAGGCTTGTAATGATTTGGAGCAGTCCCTCGTTGGTTCCAACCCAAAGGCTGTGCTGCCCTTCTCGGCTGGGCATGGTGCTGCGGTCTTCGATGATGAAGTTGATGGATGCGCCGGGCAAATGCCAGTCCTCCTTCACCGAACGGAAACGCTTGCTGCCCGGATAGAGCACATAGAGGTCACCGTTCTTCGAACCTGCCCACAGACGGTCCTGCTTGTCGAGGCAAAGGCTCTGGATCTCGTTGTCGCCGATGCCCTCATTCTCTGCATTGAAACATTCCACTTGCCATCTCCCTTCGCGGAATCTCATGCGATAGACACCGGCATGAAGGGCGGCAAGCAGCAGACTGCCGTCGGAGCTCTGAGCCATACGCTGCACTTCGAGGTCCCTCATCCGATGCTTCGGGTCCATCTGCAGGGTGTCGAGCCGCAGAACGGACCCATTGGGCCGACGCATCACGGCACCTCCCGTTCCTCCTATCCAGAGATTGTCATTGCGGTCCTCGAAGAGGGTGAAGATGCGGTCGGAGGGTGCAAAAGGCGTGTTAGCCGAGTAATAGATGGTGGCTGTAAGCCGTCGGATGTCGTCGCCCTCTTTCGGCGGGACGATCTCCATGATTTCGGAATTGAAATTGGCCACCCAGATATGCCCGTCATAGGTCTCGGTGATGGCATAGACCGTTGACATCGACTGGTGAGTCCTGCTCAAGGCTGGAATCTCGTTCCAGTTGTACGAAGCTCCCGTCTTGAGGTCCTGTACGGCGAGACCTTGCGTGCCTATACCCAGCCAAAGGCGCTGATGGCGGTCGGCGTAGATGCTTCTGATGGATGAGGTCTTGAAGTACTTGCGGGAGTTCTCAAGTGTCGAGTGTCCGAAATGGGCCTGGTCGGGCTCGATGGCCATCACACCTTGGCCGATCATGCTGACCCAGGTTAGCCCGTCGTCGCTTTTCTCGATGCCGGTAATCTCCACACCCGGGAAGGGATGTCCGTCCTGTGAGTCTGCAAGCTTGTAGAAGGTGCCGAGGTGTTCGGTGTCAGCAATGGTCATGCCACGCGAGGAACCTATCATGATCTGCTGCCTCTCGGCATCGAATGTCATGCTGTAGGTGATGTTGCCGATGAGGTCGGGCGTCGTAAATGTTTGCCACGAAAGGCGGTCCATCTCCCATGCATTGTCAAGCACATGGATGCCGCTGGCCCATCCAGCCACCCAGATGCGCTTGTGGTCGTCTTCGAGCAATACATGGGCGGAGTTCCTGTCGTTCATCTGCGGATAGTGTACCGATGTGCCGTCCTGGGGACTGTATCTGTAGAGTCCGTTGCTCCATGTGCCCAGCCAGATGAATCCACGATGGTCCTCCATCATGCACTGGCCGAAGGCAATCTGCTCGCCTCGTTCATCGAGGATGCGCACAGGATGGGGCACATCGTCGGTGGGAAGATAATAGAAGAATCCGTCGTCGGAAGCGATCCAGACCGTGCCATCCCGTGTTACCATGAGCTCCGTGATGGAATGGATGTTATATTTTGCAGGCACGAGATGTTCGATTCTACCGGTCTTCTTGTCGAGTCGGTCAAGACCTTGCGCGGTTGCTATCCAGATACGCTGTTGACGGTCCTCGGTCACGCGCTTCACCTCGTTGTCGGTGAGCATGTCGGGATGACGACCATCTCGCCGATAGGGACGGATGCGGTAATTGTCGTAGCAATAGAGACCGTTGCGTGTGGCCATCCATAGCAGGTCGTCGCTGTCATAGACGAGGTCAGTAACCTCCTTGAAAGGGAGTTCATCCAGTTCCTTGACGATGCGATAGGAGGGGACACCGGAAGACACGTTAAGGGTTGCTGCCAATGTCGGTAGGACAATGGTCACAGCCAGTAATAATATGGTAGAAAATCGTTTCAGTTTCATGGACTGTGCAAAAATAGTGAAATATTTTTAGACCTCCAACGATTTCCGACATTTTCTCACATTATATATTATTATATGTATGAGTTGACAACTCCAATCGTCGATTTCCGCAAACCAATGAGCAATTTACCTTTTCGATAATTATCATATTATTTTGAACAGAACGTTTCTTGTGTCCCAAATCCCAACAGGCATAGGTGATGTCCCATTATATCCTCAAATATCCCTAAATATCCTTAATTATCCCCTATATGGAAAACTCTTCATGTTGGTAGCCAATACGCTTGATGCAATAGCTGCAAAGTTCAAAACCACCTACAATGCCGTGAACATCATCGTATATTACTGCCTCGTACCGTTGTTCTGGGAAATCATCATTGACTTTAAGACCGATAAGTTTGCTTTCTCCCTCGCCGTCCTTAGTTTCTGGACCGGCATCTTGTGCTTTGATCGTCATTTCATAAAGGACTGTGATTATTGGTTCGAGAAATCTCGGGACTTTTTGCAATGGTTCAAACGAATTGGCTGGAATTATGTTGTAAGCTCAGTAATCATCTGTGTGGTTTTGCCCATTCTCTTCACTGTCATCCTGTGTTTATTATAACAACAACCGATTACGCAAAGTCAAAAAAGGGGTCAAAACAATAGATGTAGATGAAAAATCGTAGCAAGCATCATCTCGCGCGATATAGTGCTACCTCCATCGTGGGAAGCACTATCTCGCGCGGGATAATGCTCTGTCCAATCGCAGATAGCACTATGTCGCGCGGGATAGTGCTCTGTCCAATCGCAGATAGCACTATGTCGCGCGTGATAGTGCTCTGTCCTATCGCAGATAGCACTATGTCGCGCGTGATAGTGCTCTGTCTAATCGCGGAACCACTATGTTGGGCGTCATAGTGCTACTTCAAATCGCGGAAGCATCATGTCGCGCGAGATAATGCTTGCGCAAATAGAGGAAGCACTATCTCGCGCGAGATAGTGCTTCCTACAATTTATATAGGATAGTCGGTTTCGCAAGTAAGGAATCTCCGATTGAGAAAGGTTAGGAACCCCTCAAACCTCTCAAACCCTCGCCTCAAGAGCAAGCCATTCAATTGCCGAACAGCCACAATAGCGATTAATGTCGAGCAAGCTCTAACAAAATGCGGAAACACGCCGTAAAGTCAGACGCATTTCCGCATGTCTTGTGTCACTCAGTCTTGATGCTATTGACGGGATTCTCGGTAGCGGCACGCCAACCCTGGAGGGCGGCAGTAAGGATTCCCACCGAGAGGACGATGAGAAGGGCGATGATCAAGGGCATGATCTCCATCGGGGTGTTCAGGCCGGAGATACTGCCTACCTTCGGTGCCAACCAGAAGGAAAGGGGAACAGCGATGATAGCTGCGATGAGCGACTGGATGGCTACGGTGCGAAGCAAACGGAGGGTGATGCTGCTGACTTCGGCACCAAAGACGCGACGCACGGCAATCTCACG
This sequence comes from Bacteroidales bacterium, assembly GCA_017618715.1. Classification (GTDB taxonomy): domain Bacteria; phylum Bacteroidota; class Bacteroidia; order Bacteroidales; family UBA3663; genus Liminaster. The sequence goes on along the minus strand of JAFZTS010000024.1, from coordinate 90,195 downwards.
CCGACGCTGGCTGACGAAGTAGCTGTTCATGGCCATCAGTCCGAGCACGGCAATGAGCATGGCCACAATGGTGAAGATGGTGAGCACGCGCAGGAAGCGCTCGTAGTCGGCATACCACTTCTTGTGCAGGTCGGTGAGCGCATGGACTTCGGCTGCCTCGCTTCCCGACAACTCGGCAAGCAGGCGTTTCACCTCGGCCTCTACCCTCTTGCGTTCGCCATGATACTTGACGAGAAGCTGACGTGGCTTGCCATAGTTATTGCGAACATAGTTATCGTCATCGTCGCGGTATTCGTCGGTCTTGAAGAAGAGGAAAGGTGTGGGGAACTGCTCCTCGTTCATCACCGTCAGATAGACAATATCGGGATAGAGTGCCTTGACGCGAGTACTATTCTCATTGCCAGCGACGGCGAACTCGGTATCGGTATCCTTTTTCCCGAATTGGCGCAACGTCTGATGGTTGACTCCAACAGAATTCTTGTCGTCACTGTAGATCTTCTCGGGATGGATGTTGAGGATGTTGAAGAAGCAGCTGTCGCCCATCAGCAGACGCAGGCTGACCACGTCGCCGTCGGTCGATGTTGTTGTCTGGTTCTCCAAATACTCGATAGGTGTGCCGAAACCATAGCCCACGGACTCAACCTCGGGGAACTTCAGCAGACGGTCGCGCATGGTCTGTCGCTGAGTCTGATCGAAGCTTATGACGCCCCAGGTCTCGAGTACGCCTTCGATATCATAGCCCAAAGGTTGCGTCATGCGCTGACGAATGCCACTGCCCAGCAGGAGAGTGATGGTGAGCATGAGGATCGCGAAGACCGATTGCAGAACCATGAGCACATGGCTCCAACGCTGACGCACACGGCGACGGAACGTGCCGCGCACAATGTCGATGGGCTGGTAGCCGCTGAGCACCGATGCGGGGACAAAACCTGCCAGCAGACCTGTGAGGCCGATAGCCAACAGGAAGATAAGGATGGTGACGAAGCTGGTGTCCTTCCTGAGGTCCAAAGGACAATTGGCCATCTCAATTGCCTTGCCTTGCAGGGCAAGGGCGATGAAATAGGCGATGACGAAGGCAATGGCAGTGAAGAGGATGCTTTCGCCAATGAGTTTGAGAAAGACCTGCAGACGCGACAAGCCCAACAACCGGCGTGTGGCCATCTCCTTCGAACGGTCGGTGGTGAGCGACACGCTCAGGTTGACGTAGTTGAAGATGGCAAACACCAATACGAGCAGGGCAATGATTACATAGAGTTGCGTCATGCTGCGACTGCCATGATTGAGGTCGCCCGACATCATCGAGCAGTTCCTGTCGTCGTAGTAGAGGGAAGAGAACGGGGTAAGCGTCAGTTCCTTGACTGCCTCAATCTGATAGAGCCAGAAGAAGGTCTTCAGGTAGTCGCGCATCTCGGCAGTCTTGCTGCGCAGATCGCTGCCCTCACGTTCCATCAGGAACAGCACACAGCTGCCTGCATTCGTCAAATCCTCGGTGTAAGCAGAGGAGTGGAGGCTGCGCAGATTCTCGATATTGACCACGCACTCATGACCTGCGGGAATCACCGAACGGTCGAAGTCTTCCATCACGCCGCTGACGGTGAAGGTGATGTGTCCATCTGGGAGGTCGTCATCGCCCAACACCACTTCCCTACCCACAGCGTCGCCCTCGGGCCAATAGCGCTGCGCGAACGCCTTGCTCACGACAATCTGATTGGGGGCACTGAGCACCTGACTCTTGTCGCCAGTGAGCAGACGGTAGTCGAAGAACTCGAAGAAGTTGGATGGGGTGACGAGCATCTTGGTGACCACTTCCTGCCCATTGATGGTGAAATTCATGTCATAGCCCGAGATGGAACACCAATCCTCGATCTCCGGGAAACGATCCTGCAGACGCTGGCCGATGCGGAAGTGCGACATCATGAAGCGCTCGTTGCCCATGACGAACGTCCGCTCGCCGCGTGTCTGGTAGTTCTCGACCGACGTCTGTCGATAGATGAGGTCTCCGAGGAGCAGGAGGAATGCCATCGACAGGCAGAGGCCCACGATGTTGATAAGGGTGAACAGCTTGTTCCTACTCAGGAACTTCAAATAACTCTTCATATCATTCGGTTTTGATGTTTTCGACGGGATTGCGCTTACAAATGCGGCGCGTCTGGAAGACGACGACGACGGCGATGATGAGGATGACGACGAGGGCGTCGATGACGAAGATCCACCCGTGGAGCGCCACCTTATCGGCAAACTGATCCATCAGCAGCTGGCTGAAATACCAGCCCAGGATGATGCCGACGATGATGGAGGGCAGGGCGATGATGGCGATGCTGCGCAGGAAGAGGGCCTGCAGTTCGCCGATGCTGGCACCCATCACCTTGCGGATGGCCAGTTCGCGCGTGCGGCGTTGCACTTCGTCGCGGATGTAGCCGATGAGGCCGATGAGCGTGATGAGAAGGGCGGCCAGACAGCCGATGAGGATGAGGTCGCGTGTGTGCTGCGTCTGCTGATAGCTGTCGGCAAGTTCGCCAGCGTAAGGCTTCACCTGGAACTCGGCATCGGGATAGAGTCGGTCGCAGAGCTGCTGCACCGAGGTGATGTTGTCGGGCGTGAGGTCGTTGAACTTCAGTAGGACGTAGTTGGCAAAGAGGGAGCCGTTCATGAACATGGTGGGACGCTCGTCGATGCTCACGAGGGTACCGAGTGTGAAGTCCTTCACGATTCCGACAATGGTGAGCGGATATTCCGGGCCGATTTCGGTAGTGAGCACCGAACGCCCAATGACGTCGTCCCATCCGGTAAATTCCTTGAGCATCCGGGCGAACTTCTCGTTAACGATGACTTCAGGAATGAACCTCTTCTGTTCGAGCGGAGAGAAGCCCCTACCCTGCACTATCGTCAGACCCATGGTTTCGACAATACCCGGCTGGACAAAGTACATGCAAGCATAGTTGAACAACTCGCGCGTATCGTCGGGCAGCATGATGTTGTTGCCGCTCTGCCACTGGATGAAGAGCGAATAGGCCGTCGAGGTGCTTTCGACACAGGGCAGCTTCTCAATCTCGCGTGCCAGGACGGCGGTGGAGTCGGAAGGATGGGCGATTTGGATATAGGCCACATTCTCGTATTCGTAACCCAGGTCCTTATTCATCATATAGTCGTACTGGCGATAGATGGTGCTGAGGATGCAGAGGAGCATGGTGCTCAGGCAAATCTGGAAAGCGAGCAACGAGAGCTTCCACACACGTTTGCTTTCGCTGAAGAGACGATAGGCATAGACGAGCGGGATGCGCGAATAGATGTAGCCGGGCAAGAGGCCGCAGCAGATGAGGACGATGAGGCAGACCACGGCGAGGACGAGATAGGTCTGCGTCGAGAAGAGCGTGGTGACGCTGATGCCCATCAGGTCGCGTATCCAGTCCTTCCCTGCCCAAAGCAACAGGGCCATGATGAGCAGGGCCAGAAGCAGGTGCCCGAAGGCTTCGCCCAATGTCTTGACGTAGAACTCGAGCTTGGGAGCACCCAGCACCTTACGGAGCGCCACCAGTCGGGCCTTGCCTACCAGCGAACTGATGACCACAAGGATGTAGTTCATCACAGCTGTGAACAGCATGACGAGGGCTACGATGAAGAGGATGATGCACGTGGTGCGCACCGTGGTATTGCTCATGCGCTTCTCGCTGAGCGGATAAAGCTTGAAGCCCAGATCGACATATCCTGCCTCGCGCAACTCATCCCATGGATAGACCTCCTTGACCATCACCTTTACCTCGTCCTGTATCTTCTGCAGGTCGGCATTGGGGGTGAGACGCACGAACGAATGATAACGATCGTTGCCGAACATATTGTTCGTGCCGTCCCAAGTAAACGTGCCGATGGAGGGCATCGACATCACGATGTCGAGCTGGTTGAATGAGGAGTTCTCGTCGAAGTTCTCGAAGATGCCACTGATGGTCATGGGTTTGCCTGGGGCTGCCATGTAGGTGAAAGTCTTGCCGACGACATCGCCACCCAGCTTTTCGCTGAGCGAACGACTGATAAGGCAATGTCCAGGCTTGGTCATAAGCTGCTTCGCCTCGCCCACCAGTATCCTCGTGCTAAAGATGTCGAAGAAGCAGGAATCGGCAAAGATGGAGTTTTCGAAGCCGTAGCGCTGGCCATCCTCCAACATGAGCTTCTCATGATAGAACTGGCCGGTATAGCGTGTGCCCACGATGATCTCGGGGACGTATTGGTTCAATTTCGGGACAATACCGCCCGACGTGGCTCCATGCTCGGCTACCTCCTGGCCTTGTCGCTGGTAGGTCTCGTTGATTTCATAGACATGCTCCTTGCCCTCGACGCAGCGGTCGAAGTTGCGTTCGAGCTGTACCTTGGCGATCAACACGAGCCCGACAGTCAGGCCGATGGCCAGCGATAGAATCTTGATGAGGGCTCCCTGCCCTTTCGGTATAAAGTTACTCATATATTTCTTGTTTTTGTCATTCGGTCTTGATGCTTTCGACAGGATTGGTACGGACGGCCTTAAGGATCTGCATGCCCACCGAGAAGATGGCGATAAAGAGCGACAGAAGACAGGTGGTGACGAAGATCCACGGGCTGAGGTCGATGCGATAACTGAAATCCATGAGCCACTCATGCATGATGTACCACGCAATGGGCACGGCGATGACGAACGACAGGAGCAGTGGGGCACAGAATGTGCGGAGCATCAGCCACAGAACCTCGCGCGATGTGCTGCCCATGATCTTGCGGATGCCCATCTCCTTCTTGCGCTGACGGATGAAGAAGAGCGACATGCCGACAAAACCCAGCACGGAGATGACTATAGCCATGAAGGTGAAGAGCGTGATGATACGAAGCGTGTGACGATGGGTGTCGAAGGTTTCGGCAATGACATCCTCCGAACTATTGACAATCCAAGGTAGTGTGGCCTCGGCACAACCCAAATCCCTCAGCATATCGATGAATTTTGCTTTGGCCTTCTTCTCTCCATTCGTCTTTATTAGGAAGGTGAAATAGTTCAAGTCATCGGTCACCTGGATGGCGAAAGGCACCAGGTTTTCCAGAATATTGACACGATGGAAATCCTTGATGATACCTGCTATCGGCACCGTTGTCCCGTTGCCCCAAGGCATCTCTCGATCATCCTCGGTCAAACCCATCCGGCGCATGGCCTCCTCGTTGATGTAATAGCCGTCGCTGGTGGGGCCATAGTCCCGCAGAATCTCCAATCCATAGAGCTCAAAGGCCGTCTTATCCATACTTGTCATGTACATGTTGACTGACTTCTCATCGAAGTTGATGGTGCGTGAGGAGGAAGAATAACCAATGAAATCGGTGCCCTGGAACAGGCCGACCTTTTCGACAAAAGGCATATTCTCCAATTGGCTTCTGACTGCCTGTTGCTTTTCTAGGGGCGGACTGACGAAACTGAGGTTCTCGTAGTTGAAGCCGAGGGGCGCGTGAATCAAATGGTGCAGCTGGAGCCAGATGACAAGGGCCGAAGTGAGCATGACGATGGTAATGGTGTTCTGCAGGATGATGAACACCTTTCCGAGCACCATCTTCGAATGGAAGCGAAAATTCCCCTTCACGATGTCGATGGGCTGAAAGCGGGAAATATGCCACGAGGGCAGGATGCCCGAAATGATGCCCGTCAGCAAGATGAAGCCCAGGCAGATGCCGACAGTGCTCGGATTGATATCTTTCGCCAGCTCAATCCTTCCCCTGAACAACGAGGCTACATCTTCACGGAAACAGAATGCCAACGCCAGCCCGATGGCGAACGAAACGGCAACCATCAACGTCGATTCGGCGATCAGTTTCAGCGAAATCTGATACTGGCTGCTGCCGAAAAGTCGGCGAGTGGCCATCTCCTTGGCGCGGAATCCCGTGTTGGCGACCGTCAGGTTGACATAGTTGCTCAAGGCAAAGAAGAGGATAGCGAGGACGGCAGCCAACAGGATGCGAAGCCTCGTCTTGTCGCCCTTTTGCATGCCCGAGCCATTGTTCTGCGGAGCAAAAAAGACATCCTTGAGCGGTGTCATGGTGACCTGGTGATTCGCGGTCCAAAAATAGTGATTGGTCAAATGATCTTCGACCATCTTCGCCTTATCATCGAACGTAGTTCCGGGCCGCAGCATGAAGAATGCCTTACAAGCACCGGATCCTCCGTAGGCGAAGATATGGTTCTTGAGCTCATAGCCCATCACCTGGGGGAAACGTTTCATGCTGGCGATGATCTGCGTCTCGTTGGGCAGGACGGTACGGTCCAGATCCTCGACGACTGCACTGATGGTATAGACCAATGTGCTGTCCATCGGGTCTTCGTTGTTGATGGACACATGGTGTTCGCCCACAATTTCCAACGTCTCACCGATAGGATTCCTTTCGCCGAAGAGCCTCTGCGCCAACCGCTCGGTGATGACGCACTTGTCGGGCGCGTCGAGCGCCGTCTGGCGATTGCCCTTCACCATCTCGAAATCGAAGAAGTTGAAGAACGTCGAGTCGGCGAGCATGATGATGCCGTTTTCGTTATCTCCATCTCTTATTTCCCGCTGGCCATACTTGATCTTTCCTCTTTGGCTTATCACGCAGCAGGACTGCTCCACCTCGGGGCACATATCCCGGATCTCACCGGCTGCCTGGGGCCAGGTGAAGAACAATTCCTGATCGCCCATCAAGTAGATTCGGTCGGCATTCTTGTGCCACCTGTCGATGCTGTACTGGCGCCAGGAGTAGTCGCCCATGAGGATGACAAACATGAGCGAGATGGCCAGTCCCAGCACGTTGATGAATGTATATAGCTTGTTCCTTGACAGGAATTTCAGGTAACTTTTCATATCTTTTATTTTATCTTCAACGTCTCGTAATCCTTGAACGCCTCGTAGCCGCTGGTGATGACTTGCTCGCCCGGTTCAAGACCTTCGAGCACCTCGTAGTACTGCGGGTTCTGGCGACCGATGCGAATGTCGCGACGATAGGCACGCGAGCCGTCCTTGTCGAGGACGAAGATCCACTGTCCGCCCGTGGTCTGGAAGAACGCACCACGCGGGATGAGGATGGCCTGTTCGGACTGACCCAACTCCAGGTTGAGGTAATAGGTCTGACCGCTGCGGATGTTGTCGGGACGCTCGCCACGGAAGACGAGGTCGGTGCGGAAACGTCCTTGACGCACCTCGGGATAGACCTTGCGCACAGCAAGTTCATAGGTCTTGTCGCCACGGGTGAAGGTGGCATGAAGGCCCTGGCGCACACGGTCGATGTAATGTTCGTCGATTTCGGCCTGGATCTTGAAGTCGGAAAGGTCGTTGATCTGCCCAATCTTCTGCCCTGCCATGATGTTCTGACCAAGCTCCACGTCGAGTAAGCCCAGTTCGCCGTCGATGGCTGAACGTACCTCGAGCTTCTGCTTGCGTTCACGCACCAGCAGGACGTTGCGCCGCATGTTGGCAAGGTTGTCCTCCATCTGGTCCATCTGCAGGCTGCGATACTGTTCGTCCTTCTTCAGGCGTTCGCTGATCAGCTCCTGCTTCTTTTTCGACAACTCGTAGTCCTCCTTGGCCTGCAGGTAAGTCTCGCGGCTGATGAGCTTCTCGTTATAGAGGCGCTGGTTCTGCTCGTAGGCACGACGCTTTCGCTCCACATCCATGCCCAACGAGGCAGCCTCGGTCTCGTTGTTCAGCTTGTCCTGCTGCATCGCCACCTGCGTGTTGCGCAGCAGATTCTGCTTTTCGGCCAGCTCGGCTTCGGCATTGAGGATCTGCAGGTCGAGGTTCGAGTTCGACAGACGCACGATGACGTCACCCTTCTTGACTCGCGAGCCCTCTTCGGCCACCTTCTCCATGACGATGCCGCCTTCTTCGGGCGAAATCTGCACCACCTGGATGGGCACCACCGTACCATTGAGGCGCACATAGTCCTTGAACTCCTCGTGTGTCACCTGGCTGACGGTCAGTACATCAGATTCGACACGCAACGTCGAGCTGTGGTCACCGAAGACCATCCATCCGATCAATGCCAGCAACAGGCCACCGCCTGCGATATAGGGGGCGTGTTTCCATTGCAGCCCGCGCTTTTTCTCTATCTGTCTATCCATAATACGTATCCTTTATAATAGTGGTAAACCTTTGTAATAATTTGCAAGCTTCTGTTTCAGGGCCAGCATCAACTGGCACTGGAGCAGTCGGGAACGGCTCTCCAGGAGGGTTGCCGTAGAAGTCTGTACGTCGATGGCCGATGACAAGCCCTCTTCGTATTTTCGCGTGGTCAGTCGGGCAGCGATGCTGTCGGCCTCGACCTTGTGCTGCATCTGCAGGGTTTGCTTGCGATAGCCTTCGCAGTCGTTCTCGGCCTGCAACTGGAGCTTGACTAGTTCGTCGCGCTTCTGTGCCAGTTCCTCTTCGGCGATGCGCAGGTTGTTGCGCTGCCGGCGTATGCTGGACAAGGTTTGCAGCCGATTGAATATCGGAATGCTTACCGAGGCATAGACATATTCGCCCTTGTTGTTGCTCAACTGATCGCGGAAACCCACGGACTCGTTGTGCAGCATCTTGTTGAACGAGGTGCTCATGCCCCCGCTGATCGAGATGGACGGGCTGAGCTCACCACGCGCTATGCTCAAGTTGCGACGAGCAACCACGACGTTTTGGGCAGCTGCTGCGATGGCGGGGTTCTCGAGAGTGAGGAGTTCTGAAGGGTTCTGAAAGGTTCGAGAGGTTTGAGAGGTTTGAGGGGTTTGAGGAGTGGTCGGAGTACTCGGAGTAATCAGAGTACTCGGAGCGAGCAGGAGGGTGTCAGTCTCGGGGAAGTTCATGAGCTGCTTGAGGGAGAGAAGGGCTGTGGAGAGCTCGTTTTGCTGACGAGTGATCTCATAGTCGTCGGCGGCGAGCTGGGCTTCCATCTGTGCCACATCGGCCTCGCTCTTCTGCCCTACTTCGGCCATGACTTGCGTCTGGCGCAGGGTGAGCAGGCTTTGCTCACGCTTCTCTTCGGCCATACGCACCGTGCCTTCGTAATAGAGCACATTGCAATAGGCTTCGAACACCTGCAGGGCCAGCTCGTCCTGCTGAGCACGCAACTGGTTTCGCCCCATCAGCAGACTGGCCTTGGCGGCACGCAGCTGGTTGATGCGCTGGAAACCATCGAACACGGGCAGGGAAGCCTGCACCGAATATCCATTATAGAACGTGCTCACGTTGGTGTAGGTGTTGGTTTCGGGGTCGATGGCTCGTCCGAAATTATACTGTGCGCCAATGCTTGCGCTCACCTGTGGAAGGAAGGCACCTGCGGCGGACGTACGCTCGGCACGACGTGTGTCCTGCGTCAATTGGCCGATGCGAATGTCGTGGTTATGCTCCACGGCATAGCGCATGCAGTCAGTCGCCGTCAGTGTCGCCTGCTGTGCCTTGAGGCCTGTGAACGTCAGCAGTATCAGAAAGAGGATGATTGGACTTTTCATATCTTCGATTGTTTGAATTTTCTGATGCAAAGATAGGATAATACGTGTGAGTGGCCAAGGTTTTTGAACATGCGATAAGCGGTTTGTCTAAAATTTATACAGCATAGTGTCTAAAAAATGGACACTTTTTGACCGACATCGTGAAAAAAAGAGTGGGTAATAAGTGAAAACTCCAAAAAAATCACTATCTTTGCCACGCAAATAAACGAAAGATTTATGCAGAAAGAAAAATACGGAACAATCCTGGTCATCGACGACAACGAGGCAATCCTGACAGCGCTGCGTTACTGCCTGTCGGGCACCTTTCAGCGCGTACTGACCATGACGGCACCTGACAATGTGCTCAAAAAGCTCAGCCAGGAAGAAGTCAGCCTGGTGCTGCTCGACATGAACTTCTCGCTCGGCGTGAACAACGGACAGGATGGTCTGTTCTGGCTTCGCGCCATTCGCAAGCATCATCCTGAACTGCCCATCGTGCTCATCACCGCATACGCCGACGTCAGCCTCGCCGTGCGCGGACTGAAGAGCGGGGCTTCCGACTTCATCACCAAGCCGTGGGACAACGACGAGCTGGTGCGCAAACTCAAGGACGTACTCGATGCGCAAAACGATCTGGCCACGCTCGACGAGGTGGAGGCCGAACACATCCAACGTGCCATCGACCGCTGCCACGGCAATGTGAAGCTCGCTGCCGAACAACTCGGCATCACCCGCCAAACCCTTTATAACAAGATGAAAAAGCTGGAGGTTTAGTGGCGACTTTTTTCTAGATATTCTAGATTTTCTAGATATTCTAGAGGATCTAGAGATCCTTTTTCCAGATAATAGTCTATGCTTCTTTTTCTGATCATAGCCCTCATCGTCGTAGCTGCGGCTGTTCTGCTGTGGCTGCGGCATCAGCGCGTGTTGCGACAGAGGGCATGGCTGATCAGCGAAGCCATCAGGAACCGCGACTTCTCGTTCCGACTGCCCACCAAGGGGCTGCCGAGTGGCGAACGTGCCATGCAGGAGACGCTCAACGAGCTGGGAAACACCATACGTCAGCAGGTCAATCAGAACGAGGTGGAATCGTGGGAACAACTGACGCGCGTCCTGACACACGAGATTATGAACGCCACCGCGCCCATCACCAGCATCAGCCAATCGCTGTTGAAACATCCCGACATAAACGGGTCGGACATGGAGGACGGCATCAAGGCCATCTACGACACCTCACGTCACCTGAGCGAATTTGTTTCCAACTACCGCAAGATGTCCGAATTGGAGCACCCCGTATTGGGACAAGTTGATTTGAATGCCATGCTCGACGAGATTGGCCACACCTATCCCCAAGTGACTTGGGAAATGAATGTGCCCTCCAAGATGCAGGTTTGGGCCGATGCAGGGATGCTTCGACAGGTTTTGATGAACCTGACGAAGAACGCCATGGAAGCCAATGCACAAAAGATTGTCATCGAAGCCACTCTTGAAAACACTGAAGGATTATCGCACGACCGAACCCGATTGCTCAGCCTCTTTATGGGAAATGACGGCACTCCTATCCCTGCCGAAAACCGCAAGTCGCTCTTCGTGCCTTTCTTCACCACCAAGCGAAGCGGCAGTGGCATCGGCCTTTCGCTCAGTCGCCGCATGATGCTCCAGCAGGGTGGAATGCTCGAACTCGCCGACCGTCCCCTTCTCGGTTGCCACGTCACCTTCCTGCTTAGTATCCCATACACAAAAAATTAAGAAGAATAATCCACTAACCTTTCTAAAACAATCAATGATATGAAAAAGATCCTAACGACCATTGCTCTCGCCCTTTGCACACTGTTCGCTTTTGCCATGGAAGAACAAAGAACCATCTATCCTATAGATTGGAAAGAAATGGCAAAGGTCGTCAAAAACAATCCCGACAGTGTTCGAAACCTTGTCACGAGGTTGACAGCCACTTCTCTCGACAAGACACTCACCTACCCCGAACGCCAGCTGGCCTTCTACGGATACACCTACCTTTCGAACAACAACAGGGTGAAACAACTTCTGATGAGTGCAAACGATGCCTTCAAACTGAACAATTATGATGAAGCTATCAATTTGACCAAGGAAGCACTGACAGAGAACCCTCTCTCGCTCGAAGGGAACAAGTTGATGGCGGACATCATGTATAAATGCCTGCAGGATTCGACCAAGACCAGCCCATTCACCGACGAAGATCGCAAGTATCACGTCAATATGATGTTCCGCATCTTTAATACCATTGCCACAACAGGTGACGGGAGTGAAGACTATCCCTTTGCGGTAACCATGGTCTCGGATGAATACATCTTCAATAGCATCTATTTGGAGATCAGAACAGGAACCCAGTATTTGCAAGGGAAGGCTCATCTTTGTGACAAATTTGATGTCAACGAGAAAAGCCAATATTACAGTTCAGACGAAATCTACTTTGACGTTACCAGGGTCTTTGAGATCAGAAAACAGCCATAGAACGAAACAAACCTAACATCGGTCTATAAAATGAATAGGGCATTCTGCTTTTGCAGAGTGCCCTATTTCATAGTATTGCATGACATTTTAGATAACCTTTATCAAGTAAATTCACTGGGAGCCACGCCAAACTGTTTCTTGAAGCTTGCGGAGAAATAAGACAAGGAGCTGAAGCCCGTGATGTCGGCAATCTCGGAGATGTTGTATTTGCCTTCGCGAAGGAGCTCGGCAGCACGATTGAGCTTGAAGAGACGGAAGAAGTTTCCGGGCTTTTCGCCGGTGAGTCCCTTCACCTTGTAGTAGAACTTCGAGCGCGAGACGTGCATGATCTCGGTGATGTGGTTGATGTCGAGGTCGGGGTTCGAAAGTTCCTTCTCCATAATGGCGTAGAACTCGTCCATGAAGGCCTTGTCCTGTGGCGAGAGGACGTTCTCGGCAAGGTTAGATGTCTGTGTGTTGGCCGTGAGCAAGTGGCGAACATTTTCGCGATTCTTGAAGATGTTGGAAATAAGTGTGAGCAGATAGGTGGGGTCGAAAGGTTTGCTGACATAGCCGTCGGCACCGCAGTCGAGACCCACAATCTGATCACTGGTAGTGGTCTTGGCAGTCACGAGCACCACGGGAATGTGGCAAAGCTGCATGCTGTTCTTGACCTCACGGCATAGCTCGTAACCATCCTTGCCGGGCATCATCACATCGCTGAGTATCATGTCGGGTTCCTGCTTGGCGATGGCTTCGAGGGCGTTATCGACATCGTAGCGTGCACGTACATGGTAGCTCTGACCAAGCAACGTCTTGAGGTACTGCACAATCTCGACATCGTCATCGACCACCAGGATTGAGGGACGCTCGTCGTCATCCGAAGCCTCCTGCTCGGCGATGATTTCGGCCTGCAGCTCGTCGGGTGCCATGGCAAGGGGATAGAGCTCGTTTTGCGACTGCGGCTGGTCGATGTGCTTCACGTCGGCATAGCATTCGTCATCGACAGGCAGCAGCACCGTGAACACCGAACCTGTGATCTCGCCCGTGCGATTGGCTGCAGTAATCATTCCCTTGTGCAACTGCACCAGACGACGACAATGATAGAGTCCGATGCCTGTGCCCCAATTGAATGTGCCCGAGTGTGACAGCTGGAAATATCGCTCGAAGAGCTTGTCAAGCTCCTTCTCGGGGATGCCGGGACCATCGTCGGTGACACTTATCTTGACCAACCGTTCGGCCTTCAGCTCTTTGGCCTTGGGATTCTGCTTGATGGCTTCCTTGATCGAGATGACATCGAAGTCGAGGGTAATATGCCCGCCCGTCCGGTTATATTTGAGCGCATTGCCCACAATATTGTAGATAATCTTTTCGACCTTGTCGGCATCAACCCACATCGTGAAGGGCTCTTCGAGGCCGAGGGCCTTCAGTGTGATCTTCTTCTCGCGTGCCTGCAGGGTAAAGGTGTCGATCACATTGCGGATGACCTGAACGATGTCGAGACGCTGCACCTCGAGCTGCAGGGCATCGTCCTCGAGTTTGTGGAAGTCCATCATCTGGTTCACCAGTCGCAACATGCGTTCCACGCTGCGCTGCATGATGAGGAGCATGTCGTGCGTCTCGGCCGACTGGCTCTTGTCGGCTACAAGTTGGCGTATGGGTGCCAGGATGAGGGTGAGCGGCGTTCGGAACTCGTGCGACACGTTGGCAAAGAAGCTCATGTTCATGGCGTTGATGCGCTTCTCACGTTCATGGTCACGCTTGGTCTGAAGTCGGTTCCATCGCTCCATACGATAGCGCTGATACGAGGCAAACAGATACCAAATCAGTATAGAGGCAACCAACACATACAACAACTTTGCCCACCAGGTAAGCCACGTGGCGGGTGAGATGATGATGGTTTTCGAGCGTTCGGAAAGGACGTTCTGCTGGCCACTGCTCAACACACGCACACTGAAAACATATTTGCCGGCAGGAATGTTCGAGAAGTATGCCTCGTTCGTCTGCAAGGCATCAACCCATTGGTCGTTGTACCCTTCAAGCCTTGAAATGCAGGCCATCGCCGAAATCGAGGGCTGAATACGAGATGCTGAAATTGTTCTGGTTATACTTGAGTCGCACGACATCCGACATACAGAGATGCTGTTTGATAGGTCCGTGAGCCGACGGTCTTACCAACCTGTTATTGACGCGCAGATCTTCGAAATGGACCTGCGCCTCGCTCTTGCTGCCGATGCGGTCGGGGTTGAAGATGGTAAGGCCATGTTCCCCTCCGAAGACTAAACGTCCATCGGGCAGCTTGCACGAACAGCGGTCGTAGAACTCGTTGCCGTTCAATCCATCGCTCTTGAAATAATTCGAGAACTTGCGTGTCTTGGTGTCGAGGCATCCCAAGCCATGCAGCGTGCTCACCCACAGGTTGCCTTGCTGGTCCTCCTCGATGCTGGCAATATCCTGACAGGGTGCCCCTGGTATCGATTCGAGGGTGCCGCTACCAGATTCATAGCACATCAGGCCATTGCTCACCGTGCCTATCCAGAGGTTGCCCTCGCTGTCCTGGCGCAAGGCACTGGGCAGGAAGACACTGCGCTCGAGGCATCGTGCCACGACAGTATCGGCAATGAGAGGCGGATCAAGTTCCGTTCGTCCGAGCGAGAACATGCGCAACGCCTGACCTTTGACCAGCGCAGCCAAGCGGCCGTCTTTCAATTGCAGCAAATTGGCCATGTACGAAAAACTGTTCGACAAGATGTAATGCTCCTCGAAGTGATTGTCTTCGGCATGCTTGGTGAAATAACTGTTGCTGTAGGTTCCCACACAAATGGTATGGTCGGCGGTCTCGGCAAGTACAATAGGCATCTCAATGACATACTGGTCAACCAACCTCAAATCATTGCCCTCGGGTCGGAAGCAGAACACCGTCCCAGGCAGACAGCACAACCAAAGATTACCCTCGCTGTCGAATGTGCAATAATAGATCTCCGACACGTTGTCGAACAGTTGCGACAATTTTGGTGATGCATATTGGTGTATTTGATGCGTCTTGAGGTCGTACGACCACAGGCCAGTGCGTTGCGCGGCTATCCAAAGACGTTGTTCGCCCTCCACGGTAACCGATGCCACCGGCACGTCATCGAACAATGCACGCAGGTAGTTGTCGGCATTAAACGAGCGCTCGTAGTTGCTATGCACATCATAGCCCTTTGTGCTGCTGCAATACCAGAGGTTCTTGCCTCGGTCGAACATGAAATGATCGACATTGAAACGGGGCGCTTCAAAAGGGAAACCTAGGTCGGACTGATGCAACAGTTCGTGTTTTTTCATACGATAATCGAACATGCCCATCGAGGTGCCGATCAGCAGTACGTTGGCCTGCGGGATATAATAGAGCGAAAGCACATCGGACTGCCTTAATCGGTCGTCACGCGTCAGGACAGGGTCGGATTCCTCCCAACGCCGCTCTCCTATATTATATATTTTAAAGTCCTCATCACGCATGGCAAGCCAAAGGTTCGATTCGATGATGATTGCCTTCTCGATAGGATGATCCAGATGGTCGATGGTCAGCACACGACGTCCGGTCACCGTACTGTAGCAGTAGGCTCCCTGCTGGGTGACCACCCAAAGGTTGTCCTCCGAGTCGAAGAACATCTGGTTGTCCGAATAGTTCGAGAAGGGGATATTCTGCAGAAGAGGTTCAAAGGCATTGTCAGCAGCATTGTAGCGCAACACTTGGCCCGTCAGAAGCAGAAAGATCTCGCCACGACTGTTTTCGGCGATGCTCTGTGGAAGGAGCGTTCGGTCTGGTATGGTAACTTGGGTAAAAGCGTCCATCTCGTTGTAGATGGCCACGCCGTTCTTGGTCACCACCCAGAGGCGGCCCACTGCGTCGCAATGCAGGTTACGCACCTGGTCGTCGGGCAAGCCGTCTGGCTGGTCATTGCAGAAGTACTGATGCACCTGATTGCCATCCAAACGGTTCAAGCCGCGGTAGGTGGCAATCCATATATATCCATGCACGTCCTGTTCGATGGCGCTGATGCGTTGGTTCGAGAGTTCGGTCGAGACCAACACACTTGGCGTGCGCTCCTCAACAGGTTCTTCCGACGGTGCCTCACAGGCCGCCAGAAGTACAATAAGTAGGGATGGAAGAATAAAACGTTTCAAAGGTAAAAAGTGGTTAGTTACGGGTGCAAATTTAGACAAATTTAATAATAAATCCAAAAAAATAGGGGTAATTTGCACAAAATCTAAAGGATTTAGACTATTTCTCAATATTTCCAAACAAATCGGAAACCTTTTTATTATAAAAAACCCCTACCTTTGCACCGCGAAATTTCTTAAAGCGCAATACAGCATAAAACCCACACAAAAAATGAAACACATCGCAAGAACTCAGATGCTGGCCGCCATGGCCCTCTCAGCCCTTACGCTTACTGCACAACCCAAGCTGACCGCCGACAACGTTTCGGAGGTCATTGCTGCCATGACTGTCGAAGAGAAGATTGACCTGCTCATCGGTTGCGGTATGGCTATGGGCGAGGAAGTGAAGTTCCCCGGCACTGCTGGACGTACCCGCGACATCCCTCGCCTCGGCATCGAATCGGCCTATTTGGCCGATGGCCCTCACCGTCTGCACATGACCCGCACACGCGATTGGGACAGCCAGACCTATATCTGCACCGAATTACCTTCGGAGACCAACGTAGCTGCTTCGTTTGACATCGATGCTGCCTATCAGTTGGGCGAAGTAATCGGTGCCGAAGTGCGCGACTTCGGACTGGATGTACTGCTGGCACCAGGCGTGAACCTAATGCGCTCGGCGCTGTGCGGACGCAACAACGAGTACTACTCAGAGGATCCCGTACTGGCTGGCAAGATTGCTGCTGGATTCATCCGTGGCATTCAGGATCAAGGTTCGGGCACCTGCTTGAAGCACTTTGCTATCAACAACCAGGAAACCAACCGTAACAACAACGACTCGCGCCTCTCGCAGCGCGCGATACGCGAACTTTATTTAAAGAACTTTGAGATTGCCGTCAAGGAGTCGAATCCCTGGAGCATCATGACCTCCTACAATCGTGCACAAGGTCTCTACACTTGCGAGAACCGCGAGCTTACCGAGACCATCCTGCGTGACGAGTGGGGCTGGAACGGCCTGGTGATGAGCGACTGGAACGCAGGCAAGGATGCCGTGGCCAGCATCAAGGCAGGCAACGACATGCTGCAACCCGGTCAGCCACGTCAGCGTGAGGCATTACTCAACGCTGCCAAAGATGGCACTCTCCCCATGGAGCTGATCGACCTTTCGGTACGCCGCACTTTGGAGTTCGTGCTCAAGTGCCATACTCCCAACGGATACGTTTATCCTAACGAGACTGACCTCAAGGGACATGCCAAGGTGGTACGCCAGCTGGGTGCCGAGTCGATGGTTCTGCTCAAGAACGACCCCATGAAGGGTGGAGCAAACAACGTGCTTCCTCTCAACGGCGTTAGCAACTTGGCCCTTTACGGCTGCACTTCGTATGATATGGTTCCTGCTGCCATGGGCTTTGGTGGCACCAATGTAGGTCCCTACTGCGTGAGCCTCGTGGAAGCTGCCCGTAAGGCCGGCATGAAGCCAGAAATGAGCCTCGCACGTTTCTACAAGAAGCACATCGCCGACGAGGATAAGAAGAACTATCCCGACGGACGTCCACCATTCAGCATCACTGCTCCACTCCGCGCTGGAGAATGGGTACCTGAGGCTGACGTATTGGCCGAGAACGTGAAGAAGAACGACGTTGCCATCATCACTCTGGGCCGTACCAGTGGCGAGGGTGCCGACCGCAAGCGCGAGCACTTCTTCCTCACCGACGCCGAGAAGAATCTCATCAACACCGTGGCCGAAGCATATCATCAGGCAGGCAAGCCCGTCATCCTGGTGCTCAACGTCTGCGGACCCATCGAGACCGCTCCCATCTCCGACAAGGTTGATGCCATCCTCTGTGCTTTCGAGCCTGGACAGGAATGCGGTAACAGCGTAATGGACGTGCTCACAGGCAAGGTGAATCCTTCTGGCCGTCTCCCAATGACCTGGCAAGTCGCCTTCGGCGATGCTCCTGCCGATCAGAACTTCCCCGCTGACTACGTATTCGACATGTCGGCCTTCCGCAGGGCTTACAGCGGAGGCAGTGCCAAGGATGCTGCCGAGCGTGCACAGCGTCAGGCAGAACCCGTCGAGGTGAAGGATGTCGATTACACCGTTTATGCCGAGGACATCTACGTAGGTTATCGTTACTTCGACACCTACCAGAAGCCCGTTTCCTTCCCCTTCGGCTTCGGACTCTCCTACACCACCTTCGGCTACGAGATCGTTTCGTCGGCCATCGACGGCGACAAGTGCCAGATGGAAGTGAAGGTGACCAACACCGGCAAAGTAGCTGGACGTGAAGTTGTTCAGGCATACGTAAAGGCTCCCAAGGGCCGCATCGACAAGCCCAGCAAGGAGCTCAAGGCTTTCGGCAAGACACGCGTGCTGAAACCAGGCGAGAGCCAGACGCTCGTGCTTACCTGGAACACAATGGACATGGCTTCGTTCGACGAGAAGGCTTCGGCTTGGGTACTCGACAAAGGTCAGTACCAGTTCATGGCTGCCGCCTCTTCGGCTGATGTTCGTGCCACTGCAACCCAACGTGTGGCCAAGGCTCGCACCGAGAAGGTTCACAACGTGATGGCTCCCAAGCAGAAGATCACACGCAGCCCTATGCTTGCCAAGAAGTAAGGCGCTGCAAAACCTCTTGACAACAAAACAAACAACAAGAGATAATCAATTATTCCCTACACATTATTAACTAACAAAAACAAAAGCACATGCAAACAATTCAGTTTTGTAAAGTAGGACATGCCTTGCGCACCGTCCTTACCATGCTTTGCCTCACCGCGCTTTTCCCTGTCCTCGCACAGGCCCAGAACCGCGCAAGTGGCACTGTAATTGACGAGTTGGGCGAACCGATGATTGGTGTCGCCGTCGTCGAACTTGGAACCACGAACGGTACTGTGACCGACCTGGACGGCAACTTCGACCTTGCCGTGAAGGCTGGCGCCAACCTTCAGTTCAGCTTCGTGGGCTACACCACCCAGACCGTGAAGGCCGCTACCGGCATGAAGATTACCCTCGTGGAGGACAACAAGCTTCTCGAAGAGACCGTGGTCATCGGTTACGGCGTACAGAAGAAGAGCTCACTCACCGGTGCCGTCAGCTCGGTGAAGAGTGAGGACATGGAAGCCCGTACCATCACCGACGCTTCACAGGCCCTACAGGGCAAGACCGCAGGCGTTCAGCTCTCCGGTTCTTCAAGCCCTGGTGGACAGCCCACCGTCCGCATCCGTGGTATTGGTTCCAACGGTTCGTCCGATCCTCTCTACGTCATCGACGGACGTATTGCAAAGAGCATCCGCGGCATCGACCCCAACGACATTGAGTCTATGGAAGTGCTGAAGGACGGCGCCTCGGCAGCCATCTACGGTGCATCGGCAGGTAACGGTGTGATCCTTATCACCACCAAGAAAGGTAAGGGCAACGGCCAGATCAAGTACGACATGCAGATTACTCGCCAGAGCATTGCCAGAACGCCCGAACTGATGGACTCGCAGGAGTTTATCAACTACTACGTGAAGGAGAGTAGCGTACTCTCACAGAGCCTCGTTGACCAGTACTGGGACGGCAAGACCAGCACCAACTGGATTGACGAGCTCTTCGAGAAGAGCATGATGCAACGCCACAACCTAACCTTCTCTGCAGGTTCCGACAAGGGTTCGATCTATGTTTCGACCTCTTACCTCAACAACAACGGTACCGTGAAGGGCGACAGCGACACCTTCCGTCGTCTCACCGGCATGATCAATGCCACTTGGAAGATCAAGCCATGGCTCGAGCTCAACACCAACAACCAGATTTCACACATGAAGATCCAGTCCGTAGGTGAAGGTTCCGAGTACGGCTCAACCTTCTTGACCGCTCTCCAGTTCGACCCATTGACCAAGGCTTACTACACCTTGAACGACATGCCAACCCCAATGCGCAATGCATACGAAGCTTGGCAGGCAGGCACTGGTCCACGTCTCTATGGCCCCGGCGACGGCACATTCTACGGCATTTCGCCTTACATCACCCTCGAAGGCTGCAACCCGCTCATCTCGCGTGCAAGCTCGTTCACCAAGAACCGCATGTTCAACATCAACGGTACGACCTTGTTCAACTTCACAGCCATCCCACACGTTGTAATCACCTCTCGTCTTAGCTATCAGATGAGCAACAGCGAAGCCTACGGCGTGACACGCGACTACTACGGCAGCGAGAAGTCCAACCAGAACTTCGTTAACCTCAGCGACAGCAACAGCAACACTGTATATTATCAGTGGGAAAACTTCGCCAACTGGAACCAGACCTTCAACAAGGTTCACAACCTCGGCCTCATGGTTGGTAGCTCTTACAGCGAAAACCGCACCTTCGGCGTATCGGGCGGCACCAACGGCAGCGACGGTGACTACGGCGTATTGCAGGACGATCCCAACTTCTGGTATCTTGCATATGCTACTCCAACCGCTACCAAGAGCATCTCGGGCGGCGAGGCAAACTACATCCGCAAGCTTGCTTACTTCGGCCGTGCTTCCTATGACTACCAGGGCAAGTACCTCGTTCAGTATAACTTCCGTGCTGACGCAGCCGACAGCTCTATCCTTCCTATCGACAACCGCTGGGGCTACTTCAATGGCGTATCCCTCGGTTACACCCTCTCGCAGGAGAAGTTCATGGAAGGTACCCGCGCATGGCTCGACTTCTTGAAGATTCGTGCTTCTTGGGGCCAGAACGGTTCGATTGCATCACTCGGCAACTACATGTATGCCCAGACCATCGCTTCGTCGGGCAACTACGCTTCCCACCCCGGTGATGCCGACTTCGGCTATATCACTACCTATGCTCCTTCATCGGCTGGCAACCCCGAGCTGAAGTGGGAAACCTCTGAGCAGACCAACGTCGGTCTCGACGCACGCTTCCTCAAGAACCGTCTGTCGTTCACCTTCGACTGGTTCCGCAAGAGCACCAAGGACCTCATCGTGACCGGTGCAGCTCCTTCCTACATCATCGGCCTTACGGCTTCGCCAATCAACGCCGGTGACATCAAGAACGAAGGCTTCGAGTTCGAGCTCGGCTGGCAGGATCAGATCGGCAAGGACTTCCATTGGGGCGTTCGTGCTAATCTCTCGACCCTCAAGAACGAGGTTACCTACATCCACCCATCGCTCAGCAACGGTATCGATGGCGCCACCTTCCACGTGAACGGAGCTGTGACCCGCTTCGAGGTAGGACATCCCGCATGGTATTTCTATGGATATAAGTTCAAGGGCATCAACAGCGAGACCGGTAACCCCGAGTTCTATGACGTGAACGAGGACGGCCAGATCGGTCCTGAGGACAAGACCGAGATCGGTAAGGGTATGGCAACCGTCAACTACGGCATCACCCTGAATGCCGCCTGGAAGGGCATCGACTTCATCATATTCGGTTCAGGCGCAATGGGCAACGATATCTACTGCCTCATCAACCGTGCTGACTACCCGACCAACCGTCTGACAGAGTTCACCAACAACCGCTGGACCGAGAGCAACCGCAACGGTACAAAGCCGCGCGCAGGTGCTACCGACTACGACAAGTACCTGATGTCTGACGCTGTAGTTTACGATGGCTCTTACTTCAAGATCAAGCAGATCCAGGTTGGTTACAGCCTGCCTAAGGCTTGGCTCAGCAAGGTCTTCATCAGCAATATGCGTATCTATGGTTCGCTCGAAGACTGGTTCTGCTTCACCAGCTATCCCGGCTTCGACCCCGAAACAACCGGCACAGGAAGCTCAATGGGCCTCGACAAGGGTGTGTTCCCAACTTCCAAGAAGCTTGTCTTCGGTGCAAGCATTACATTCTAATAATTTAGGTAATATATAAACAACAGAATACAATGAAACTGAATTATAAATCAATGCTATTGGCTTGTCTGGTGATGGGTGGCACCACTGCCTGCACCGACAACCTTGAGATCGATCAGCATGGTGTACAGAACTACGAGACCTATTATGATACCGACGAGCAGATCGAGGCTGGTATCGTAGAATGCTATCAGCAGGCTTTGTCGATGGGTCTGAGCTCATTCTCCCTCAAGGCGCTGCTCGACGGCGACTTCTGGTGCGGTGGCGGCCAGCGTGGTGACAATGGTGGTTATGAATCGCTCAACGAGTACCGCTTCTCGGCTGACCTCGGTGCCATCCAGTCTTGGTTCTCGGGCTACTACACCGGCATCAACCGCTGCAACATCATCCTTGACCGTGTGCCCGAAGGCAAGTCATCTACAGGCGACCGTGCCCGTGCCGAGGCCAAGGTCTTCCGTGGACTCTTCTACTTCGAACTTGCTTCGATGTGGGGCGACGTTCCCTATTTCGACCATCTGCTTGCTCCCTCCGAGTATGCTCAGCCCAATGTTCCAAGGAGTGAAATCTACTCATATGTACAGAAGGACCTTAGCGAGGCTATCAGCTCTGGTAAGCTCTATGAGAAGAAGAGCATCGATGGCGACGCCGACCAATGGCGTGTGAGCAAGGCTTTTGCCCAGGCTCTCCTTGGCAAGGCTTATCTGTGGAACGGCGATGCTGCATCGGCAGGCGCTCAGTTCGACCAGGTGCTCAGCAACCCCAACTATGCTCTCTACGGCGGCCCTGGCCGTCCAGATACCGAGCGTTATGAGAACGTCATCCAGAACCGTGCAAAGAACAACTGCGAGAGCCTCTTCGAGAGCCAGCAGGGCAACGACGCCAGCAACTTCATCTTCAACCTCACAGGTTGCATGCTCCGTTGGCGTGCCTCTTACTTTGACTTCTCGGGCTTTATCGCCGATCCATTCTGGGCTGATGTCGATCACATCCAGTTGAGCTACCAGTCCGGTCAGGACTATGGCTTCTACAACCCGACAGGTACCCTCTATGAGGACTTCGTGAAACTCGAAGGCAAGGACGGCAAGCGTCTCTGCCAGACCATGAAGACCTCTGCTCAGATTGAGCAGGAACTTGGCCTTAAGATCTCAGGCATCTTCTACGGCGTTGAGGATCTCTTCATGTGGAAGTGGCGTGCAGGCTACGACACCCAGAACTGGGGTGGCTATGGCCCAATGGCCTACACCAACAACTATCGTTGGATGCGTCTTGCCGAGGTTTATCTGCTTGGCGCAGAGGCTTACGTTACGTCCAACAATGCCAAGGCTACCGAGTACTTGAACTGCGTACGTCGTCGTGCCGGCGAGCCCGACCTCGCTTCCTGCACATTGGCCGACATCCAGATTGAGAAGCGCTGCGAGCTTTGCGGCGAAGGTGTTCGCTATCAGGACATCCAGCGCTGGGGCATCGCTGCTGACCTCCTCGCCAAGCAGGGTGAGAAGATCCCATCGACCACCAAGGACGGCGTGATTTGGGACACCAAGTCGAACAACGACCCATCGAAGTACGGCTACAAGAAGGGTAAGCACGAGTTCCTCCCAATCCCGTTCAAGGAGATTCAGATGAACGACAACATCCAGCAGAACCCAGGTTGGGATTAATCCCTTCCCGATATCATTCCGGCTAAAGGAACCCCCCGCTTCGGCGGGGGGACCCCTTGCGGCCGCAGCAAAATATTATTAATCCGGAAACCGGCAATATATAACACGACATGAAGAAGACTTTGCTTATTCTCTCGGCCTTGTTCCTCACTGCAATGGGTGCCGAGGCACAGCAGGCGCTCTGGGGCGGCACGCAAATCGTCTCGCCAGAGATTAATCCCGACTTTACGATCACTTTCCGCTACCGCGCCCCCAAGGCCAAGACGGTGCAGTTGTCGGGTGAGTTCCTGCCCGAACAGCTCATCCCCACCCAGAATGGCGGCGTATGGGCCATCAATCCTCCCGTTGACATGAAGGAGGGAAAGGATGGCGTGTGGGAATATACCACCCCCAATCCTGTTCCAGCCGGATACTACACCTACACTTTCACCGAGGATGGTATCCGCACCATCGATCCCGCTAACGTATATATCAATCGCGACGTCGCTACTGTAACCAACCAACTTATAGTTTCGCAGGTGAAGGGCGACGAGGGTTACTATTATAACGTCAACGACGTACCCCACGGCACCGTTCGCAAGATGTGGTACCACAGCAAGACACTGGGCACCGACCGTCGTCTCACCGTCTATACCCCTGCTGGCTATGAGACTTCCGGCAAGAAATATCCAGTCTTCTACCTCCTGCACGGTGCAGGTGGTGACGAGGAGGCTTGGTACACCCAAGGCCGTGCCACCCAGATCCTCGACAACCTCATCGCCGATGGTAAGGCTGAGCCAATGATCCTTGTGATGACCAACGGCAACGCTTGGGATACCGCAGCTCCCGGCGAGTCCACCGCTGGCTTCGCACAGCCTGGTGCCCTCAACGTAAGCCGCGAAGGTGTGCCCGAAGCAGCCTTCGAGCTCCACTTCCCCGAGGTGATGAACTTCATCGAGAAGAACTTCCGCTGCAAGACCGACAAGAACTCGCGTGCCATCGCTGGCCTCTCGATGGGTGGATTCCACTCGCAGGCCATCTCGCGCTACTACAACCAGAAGTTCGGCTACGTAGGCCTCTTCTCTGGTGCAACGGGTGGCGTACAAGCTATGGGTAACCGTCCCGCACAGAGCCCCGTTTATACCCAGTTCGATGCCGACTTTGCAAAGCAGTTTGCCAAGGGCAAGCAGCCTCGTCTCTACTTCATCGCATGCGGCAAGACCGACTTTGTGCTTGGCGGCGTGCAGGCTCTCATGACCTACATGGACGAGCATAACTATCCATACGTTTGGCGTGAGTCGGAAGGCGGCCACATCTGGCGCAACTGGCGTCAATATCTCACCGAATATGCTCAAAAGATTTTCAAATAAATTAGATACAATATGAAAAAATATATTCTTTTGGCCACGGCCCTTCTCTTTGGCGTCAGCGCTATGGCTCAGCAGGCCCTTTGGGGTCGTGCTTCTGTCAAGTCGCCCGAAATCAACCCCGATCACTCTGTCACCTTCCGTCTCTTTGCTCCCAAGGCCATCAAGGTCGAAGTGACCGGTGATTTCCTCCCCACCCAGAAGATTCAGACCCCATTCGGTGAATTCGACGGCCCAGGCTATGCCGAGCTTAAGGAAGGCAAGGACGGCATTTGGGAATACACCACCGACGGTCCTGTAGCTCCCGAGTTCTACAACTATACATTCCGTGTGGATGGACAGTCGATGGTCGATCCCTCGAACGTCTATATCAACCGCGACGTTTCTTCGCTCACTAGCATCCTGCTCGTTGATGGCGATCCCATCATCGACCTCTTCAAGGTTTGCGACGTGCCACACGGCACCGTCAGCAAGATCTGGTATCATTCCGACCACGAGGGCATCGACCGTCGTATGACCGTCTATACTCCCGCTGGCTATGAGACATCGGGCAAGAAGTATCCCGTCCTCTACCTGCTCCACGGCATCGGTGGTGACGAGGAGGCATGGTACACCCAGGGCCGCGCTTCGCAGATCCTCGACAACCTCATCGCTCAAGGTAAGGCTGAGCCAATGATTGTGGTGATGACCAATGGCAACATCTCGCAGCATGCCGCTCCAGGTGAAGGCCCCGAAGGCATGAAGTCGCCCAACATGCAGCTCCCAAAGACCATGGAAGGAACTTTCGAGACCTGCTTCCCCGAGATCGTACGTTTCATCGACAAGACCTACCGCACAAAGGCTCAGAAGCAGTTCCGCGCCATTGCAGGTCTCTCGATGGGTGGTTTCCACAGCTGCCACATCTCGAAGCAGTATCCCACGATGTTCAACTACGTAGGCCTCTTCTCGGCTGCCATCAGCCGCGAGAACCCTGGTGACACCGACATCTACAAGGATTTCGACCAGAAGCTTGCTACACAGTTCGCTCCGAAGAACCGCCCCGCCCTCTACTACATCGCCATCGGCAAGACCGATTTCCTCTATCAGGACAACCAGAACCTGCGTCAGAAGATGGATGCCAACGGATACCCATACGTATATGTTGAAACCGAAGGTGGTCACATCTGGCGCAACTGGCGTTTCTATCTGGCCGACTTCTGTCCTCGCCTCTTCAAATAAGATATTATGAAGAAATTATTGTTAACCCTCTCGGCCATACTCGTCGCCACGATGGGAGCCTCCGCACAGCAGGCTCTCTTCGGTGGCAGCAACATCGTATCGCCCGAGATTCACCCCGACAATACCGTCTCCTTCCGTCTCTATGCCCCCAAGGCAGTCAGCGTCAAGGTGAGCGGCGACTTCCTGCCCGAACGGCTCATCGACACCCCACAGGGTAAATGGGCTGTCAGTGTTCCTGCCGACCTCAAGGAGGGCAAGGATGGTGTTTGGGAATATACCACTCCCGAACCCCTCGAAGCCAACTACTATTGCTATAACTTCGTAGTCGATGGACAGAAGCAGCTCGACCTGCAGAACGTCTATGTCAACCGCGACGTCAAGACGCTCACCAACTACTTCATCATAACCAGCGAGGCAGGTGACCAGGGCGATTTGTTCTCGGTCAACGACGTACCTCATGGCACTGTACGCAAGTGCTGGTACGACAGCCCCACACTCGGCATGAAGCGTCGTCTCACCGTCTATACTCCCGCTGGTTACGAGACATCGAGCAAGAAGTATCCCGTCTTTTACCTCCTCCATGGCAGTGGCGGTGACGAAGAGGCATGGTACACCCAAGGCCGCGTCACTCAGATCCTCGACAACCTCATTGCCACAGGCAAGGCCGAGCCGATGATCGTCGTGATGACCAATGGCAATGCCTACGAGACATCTGCTCCTGGCGAGCAGGCCGGAGGATTCCGTCAGCCCGAGATGGTGATGGGTGGCGTCAAGCCAGGCATGAAGGAGGCAGCCTTCGAGTTGTCGTTCCCCGACGTCCGCAAGTATATCGAGAAGAACTTCCGCACTCTCAACGACAAGCGCCATCGTGCCATTGCCGGACTCTCGATGGGTTCGTTCCATTCCGAGCATATCTCCAAGTATTATGCCGGACAGTACGGCTACATCGGACTCTTCTCGGGTGCAAGTGCAGGCGATGGTCGTCGCAGCAAGGATGAACCAGGTGGTAGCCCTGTCTATGCGAACTTCGACCAGCAGATGGCCAACCTCTTCGCTCCAAAGAACCGCCCCTACCTCTACTATGTGGCAATCGGCAAGACCGACTTCCTCAAGGAGGCTAACGATGGATTCCTCAAGTACATGGACGAGAAGGGTTATCCCGTAGTCTATCGCGAGACCGAGGGTGGACATATCTGGCGCAACTGGCGTACCTACTTCATCGAATTCACCCAAAAGATCTTTAAATAAGGGCAAAGAAGGGCTTTGAAAGAGCCGTTAAGAGTTGTAAAAGGGACAAATGTTTCTTGCATCCCCTTTTCGACAAGGCAAAAGTAATGTCCCTTTTACTCCCCTTTACCTCCCTTTATCTCCCTTTAAAAACCCTTTTTTACTCCTTGTTACCTATGAAAAAACTTACAATCGCCGTAGCCGCTACGCTCATGCTGGCCAGCTGCGGGAAAAAGGAACTCAAGTTGAACGAGAACAACATCGACAAGATCGTTGCAGCTATGACGCTCGAAGAGAAGGCCGCACTCATCACGGGTGTTGGCATGGACTCGGGCGAAGAAGGCCTCACTGCCACCATCGGCGCACAAGCCGAACTTGTGCCCGGCGCTGCTGGCTCGACCCACTCCATCGCACGTCTCGGCATTCCTGCCACCGTACTTGCCGATGGTCCCGCAGGTCTCCGCATCAACCCCACACGTGAGGGTGATGACCAGACCTACTACTGCACCCACTTCCCCATCGGCACACTGCTGGCAAGCACCTGGAACCAGGAGCTCGTCGAAGAGGTAGGTAAGGCCATGGGTAACGAGGTGCTCGAATATGGTGCCGACGTGCTGCTCGCTCCAGCCGAGAACATTCACCGCAACCCGCTCAACGGCCGTAATTTCGAGTACTACTCCGAAGACCCCCTTGTAGCCGGCAAGACTGCCGCAGCCTACGTCCGTGGAGTACAGGCCAACGGTGTCGGAACTTCGGTGAAGCACTTCGCATTCAACAACCAGGAGACCAACCGCACAGGCAATAATGCCGTCATCCCGACACGTGCCATCCGCGAGATCTACCTGAAGCCCTTCGAAATCACCGTTAATGAGTCCGACCCCTGGACCATCATGACCTCTTACAACAAGATCAACGGCACCTACACCTCTGAGAGCGAAGATCTCGTCGAGACCATCCTTCGCGGCGACTGGGGTTACAAAGGCGTGGTCATGACCGACTGGTATGGTGGAAAGGATGCCGCAGCTCAGATGCATGCCGGCAACGACATGCTGCAGCCCGGTCGTCCCAGCCAGTATCATCAGATCATTGACGATGCCAATGCCGGCAAGCTCGATATGAAAGACATCGACCGCAACGTCAAGCGCATCCTTCAGTACATTGTTCGTACACCACGCTTCAAGGGCTATAAGTACAGCAACAAGCCCGATCTTGAGGCTCACGCTGCCGTAACTCGTCAGAGTGCAAGCGAAGGCATGGTGCTGCTCGAGAACCGTCGCCAGGCACTGCCACTATCCGACAAGGTCAAGAGTGCCGCCCTCTTCGGTGTTACCTCCTATGACTTCATCGCAGGTGGAACAGGCTCGGGCAACGTCAATCGCGCTTACACCGTATCGCTCGTCGATGGCCTCAAGAATGTCGGCATCAACACCGATGCCAACATCGAGAAGCTCTATGCCGACTATAAGGCAAAGGTTGAGGCAGACAAGGCAGCTGCCGATGCAGCCAATCCCAATAAGAATATGCTGATGAACTTCCTGCCCCAACCACTTCCCGCTGAGATTATTCCAACACCTGCTCAAATCGTCGCAGCCGTTCGTGCCAACGATGTGGCTATCATCACCCTGGGTCGCATCTCGGGCGAGTTCCTCGACCGCACCGTGGATAACTTCAACCTCTCGAAAGAGGAGCTGAAACTCATCCAAACCGTATCGCGTGCTTTCCAAGCTGCTGGCAAGAAGGCTATCGTTGTGCTCAATATCGGTGGCGTGATTGAAACAGCCTCTTGGAAGAACATCCCCGATGCCGTGCTTCTTGCATGGCAGGCTGGACAGGAAGGCGGCAACTCTGTGGCCGATGTCCTCACTGGCAAGGTAAGTCCTTCGGGCAAGCTCACCATGACATGGCCTATCAACTTCGCTGACCACGCTTCGAGCAAGAACTTCCCACGTGCCGAGCAGTTCAAACTCGACCTGAGCACTTTCATGGGTACTGAGGCAGAGAAGCAGGCACCTCGCGAGACTTACGACTATACCAACTACCGCGAAGGCATCTATGTGGGTTATCGTTGGTTCGACAAGGAGCAAATGAAGGTCAGCTATCCTTTTGGCTATGGCCTCTCCTATGCCACTTTCGAATACAGCAATCCGCAGGTAAAGGTCGATGGCAAGGATGTGACTGTGACCGTCGATGTCAAGAATACAGGCAACATGGATGCCAAGGAAGTTGTTGAGCTTTACGTTTCAGCCCCCGCTGGCGCTCTCGACAAGCCCGTACAGGAACTCAAGGCATTTGCCAAGACATCTTCATTGGCTCCCGGCGCCTCCGAGACCGTGACCCTGAAGTTTGCTGCCGACGACCTGGCATCGTTCGACGAAGCACAATCCGCATGGGTTGTTGACCCAGGCACCTACAAGATCATGGTAGGTGCATCGAGCCGCGACATTCGTGCTAATGCTACCGTCGATATCGAGGCATCGGTTCGCAAAGTCAGCGACGTACTCAAGACTGTTCCGTTCATTGATTGATAGGTTAAGGTAATTATACAATCTAATTGATTAGTGGATTTTTTATAAAAAATACCAAACAGGTTAGTTAATTCATAAAATATGTGTGTGAAGTGTGTCGATAGTCTGTGAGAGATAATCGACACACCTTTTTATATATCAGCATACAGTTTTGATAAACAGATTCTGTATGCTCCAATCGCGGCATACAGTTTTGATATACAGATTCTGTATGTTCCAATCGCGGCATACAGTTTTGGTAGATAGATTCTGTATGCTCCGACCGAGGCATACAGTTTTGGTAGATAGATTCTGTATGCTCCAATCGTGGCATACAGTTTTGGTAGATAGATTCTGTATGCTCCAATCGTGGCATACAGTTTTGGCAGATGAAATCTGTATGCTCCGATCGCGGCATACAGATTTGATAAACAGATTCTGTATGCTTCAATCGTGGCATACAGATTTGGTGTACAGATTCGTTATACTCCAAATGGACTATACAGATTCTGTACACCAAATCTTTATTCTACAACAAAAGATGGTTTATTCCCCTCGTATGACGCCCTATTCGTAAATCGATGTGGCGCCCTGGCGTTTCACTTCGATGCGGGTCTTGAAGAGGGAACGGAGTTGGTCGGTCGATATGGTGCGGGATGGAGCGAAGGAGGGGGACGCTGCGTAATGACGGAGGCTGTAGAGCATCTGCTGGATCTCAGGACTGTCAGCGCCTTTCGACAGGAGGTCGATTGCGGAGAAGAGGAGGCGCCCCTCTCCCACTTTGGCTTCGAAGATGGTGCAGAG
The DNA here is from genome assembly GCA_017618715.1 of Bacteroidales bacterium. Lineage (GTDB taxonomy): Bacteria > Bacteroidota > Bacteroidia > Bacteroidales > UBA3663 > Liminaster. Next base: position 59,576 of record JAFZTS010000024.1, on the reverse strand, counting down.
ACGACGATTATGCATGAAGTTATCGACGCTCTCGACAATGGGCGTCACGGCATCTTGCAGCGAGTCGATGTCGAGCACGGTACTGCGCTTGGCGAGCCGCCACCACTGCCAATTGCCATAGCTGTCGGTGGGGAAATGCGCGAGGGCTGGATGCGCGGGATTGCACAGCAAACCCATAGTGCCTGCCTGCTTGGGGAAATGTACAGGACTCCAGAAGACGGGGAGGAACTTGCCTTCGAGGCCGTCGAGCGAACCGAGGATGGGCGAAAGGATGACGGTGCCACCCTTGGCCAAGACGGCTTCGGCTTCACGCAGGTTGGCGGTGACGACGGCATTGCTCTCTAATACATCGTGCAAGGGAGGATAAACCCAAAGGGGCCATTCGTTGCTCCATTCGCTCTCGGACACGGCGAGTCGTAGGGAGAGCTGACATGCCTCGGTGAACTCGGAGAGTGGGAGATGCAGGCTGTCGATGCGCATCACATCGCCATTGGGCACCTCGACGAGGGGCTTGGTGCCATGCTGCAACATCGTGCCATCGGCGGCAAGGAGAGACCAATGCAACTCGCGTCCCACCAGGGCCTGCCCGGAATAGTTGGCAACCTGGAGATCGGCGAGGAAGGGCTCGCTACTGCAATAGACCGCCTTGTCGAAATTCGCCAGCGGTACGACGGGGGCACAGAACTGACGGAACCACGCGGGCTCGACCACGTGCTTCGACTCCCAGAACGCATTGACAAGACCCACCAAGGCCGTGCCTTGTCCGGGGAAGTCCTGCAAGCCCAACAGCTGATAGCCGGAGATGCCGCGTGTCTTCATGGCACGCTCGATCTCCTCCTTGTAAAGCAGGGCTGCAAGATGTCCTGAGGCCTGCAGCCAATCGTCGGCACGATCGAGCAGTCCCTTTTGCTCGAGGTCAGCACGCACAGCCTTGAAGTTGAGCGGATCGAGTGTGCCGGTGTATCGTTCGATTTCCTTGATGTCGGGATAAACGGAATACTGCCCGATCTCATGGGTGATGAGCGGCACCTGGATTCCTTCGGTCGCAGCGTCGTAGTTGCGGTTGAACGTGGGCGGCTCTGCATCGAAAACACCTTGTCCGCGAACCCAGCCTTTGTCGGTCCATTGGGTTACGAAGTACTGATCCTCGGGCTCGGGATGTCCACCATGTCCGTTTTCGAATGTGAACGAGGTGGTGGTGTAGAGATGACGCGGGTCGCGCACCTTCATGTCGGCTACGAAAGCGTTGAGGAAATTGAAGTCGTATTGCAGCTCGTTGCCTACGCTGAGCAGGCAGAATGACGGGTGGTTGCCATAGTTACGAATCACACTCTCATACTCGTGACGCAAGAAGTCATAGACTGTACTGTCGTTGCCAAGGTTGGTAGCCCATATGGGCAGTTCGACACCGAGGTAAAAGCCCATCTCGTCAGCCACCTGGAAGGCGGCATCAGGTGGACACCACGAATGAAAACGAAGGTGATTAAGCCCCCAGTCCTTTGCAGCACTGAAGACAGCCTGCCAGCTTTCTTTGTCGGTGGGCGGACAGCCTGTGAGGGGGAAGATGCAGCATTCGAGCGTGCCACGGAGGAAGACGGGTTCGCCATTGACCAACAACTTGCCTTCATTCGTGCCCAAATGACGAAGTCCGATATCGACACTCTTCTCTTCAACGCCCGCCTTGGTCTCGATGCTTGCAGTGACATTGAGCAGATCGGGATGCTGCTCTGACCACTTGGGTGCTTTGGCAGGCAAGTTGCAGCTCAACGTGAACGTCGTGGCACCTGGCACAAGCGTCTCTTGGATAGGCGATGATGGCCACATTTCGGTTATTTGGCCTTTGGGCGAAGTGATGAGCGCCATGAAGGCATCGAGGACCTCCGAGGTGTGATTGGTGACGGTGACCACAACGTCGAGATGCTTGAGCGTGGGGTCTGCATAAACCTCCATTCGGTCGATGCTTAGGTCGGGCAAGGCACGCAACTCAATGTGGCCAAGGATGCCGTTCCACTTCACTTGTGTAGCATCGGTATAGGAATGGCAGAGTTCATCGACCGAGATGTCGTATTGCTTGCGGTTATCGACGGCGACTTGAATAGTGTGGGTACCTGCCGTCAAACCTTTTGGCAAGGCATAGCGGTGAGGGGTGACCAGGCTCTCGTCAGTGAAGTCGAGTGCCTCGACCGGCTGATTGTCAATCAGGACGGTACTTTTCCAGAGCACACGCTCGAGGAAGAGTTCAAGCGGACGACCTGCCACGCGTTCTGGCACATCAAACTGACGTGTGTAGAACGCCTCGCCCACGAAGCTGTGGCGACGCGTGAGACGGAGCACCTGCGGCTTCTCGAGCCGAGGTTGCTGGGTGTCGGCAATGCCGATGCCAGCGATGTCGGTGGTGCCGGGGAGCTGGATGGGCTGCGATGCTGCCTCAGGGCTGTCGAGAGATACTTGCCACTCACCTGAAAGGTCGATGACGTTGTCGGTCGGGCCTGAACAGGCGGTGAGGAGGGTGATGAAGAGAGGGAGGAGAAGAGAATAGAGGGTTTTGGACATGATGGTTTTGAGAAAAATGTCGAAGGAGTCGGAGTACTCGGAATTTTCGGAGGGATCGGAGAAGTCGGAGTACTCCGAGGACTCAGATTACTCAATGTCGAAGGAGACTTCGGCCGATTGGAGCAAGGGCGAAGTGAAGCGAACGGTGACGTGCCCCGTCTCGCCGATGCTGCCTACGTAGGCCAACAATCGACCCATATAGACGCGTTGAAGATTGTCTCGATAATCACCCATATCAGAATTGTCGGAGCCTTCGAGACCCAGCAGGCGGGCGGGACCTTCAACCTGACAGCGAATGTTGTTATCAGCCAACTTGACTACCACACCCTGCTCATCAACCACTTCGACGGTGATGTGAGCAACATGGCGGTCGGCCCCGATGATTTCACGATCGACCGTGGCACGAATCTGATAGGGACGGCCGCTGCTTTGAATTGTGTAGGATGCCTGCACGCTGCCTTCTGCATTGCAAGCCTCGGCACGCAGTTCCCCTGGAGCATAGGGCACATCCCAATAGATGATACCCTCGGTGTCATCGAAAGGCTTCATGCCACCCACCTCCTTGCCGTTGAGGAGAAGTCTTGCCTGAGCACAATTGGTATAGCAGAACACGCGGATGATCTTACCTTCGTCGTAGTTCCAAACGTCGGGTGCATCCTGGGTGATGAATTCGCGTGGAGGGCGATGATCACCCCAAATGCGTGGCTCGCGTTTCTCGACGGTACCGATATAACAAACGGGGTTGTCACACCACAGGGCGGCACGGAACCAACCACGCGGCTTGGGGAACGATCCGAAGTCAAGCAAACCCGTATGCAGGCCACGAGAGGGCCAGCGTCCAGACTCGCCGAGGTAATCGGTACCCGTCCAGATGAATTGTCCGAAGATGAAATCCTTGTCTCGCACGGCTTTCCAAGCGCTATAGCCCGTGCCGTTCTCGGAGCCATAGATTACACGTTGGGGATAGGTGGCGTGGTCTTCGTCGTAGCGATTCTCAGTGTAGTTGTAGCCCACCACATCGACAGCATCAGGATATTCGGTCTCGTTGCTCATCACTACTCCTGCCAAAGCACCGGTGACGGGACGACTGGTATCGACACTTCGCACACAAGCTGCAAGACGCTTGGCAATCTTGCCGATACGCTCGGCATTGGGTCGTGACGGGTCGTAGCCACCGAACATGGGCTGATTGATTGCTGAGTTCTTGCCGTCGAGAATGGGATGTGAATAGGGGTCGTTGGGATAATCGACCTCGTTGCCAATACTCCAAAGGAAGATGCTGGGGTGATTGCGGTCGCGTCGAACCATGTCAGTCACATCGCGGTCAATCCATTCCTCGAAGAAATCGAATGTGCCATCGTAGGACGGTGTGCCGACATTCCAGCCCTCGACCCACTTACGTTTCGGGAACTCCCACTCGTCGGAGGCTTCGTCCATAACCAGCAGACCCAGCTCGTCGCAAAGATCATAGAGAATAGGCGCCTGGGGATTGTGGGCACAACGAATAGCGTTGACTCCAATCTGTTTGAGGTTTTCGAGGCGGCGACGCCACACGTCGTCGGGCACAGCTGCACCGAGTGTACCTGCATCGTGGTGCAGACATACACCTTTCACCTTCATCCAGCGTCCATTGAGTGCAAAACCCTTGTTCGGGTCAAATTGAAGGGAATGCAGACCAACATTGATCTCATTGCCATCAATGGGCACCTTGCCCTTGAGGAGCGTGGTGCGCAGGCAATAGAGATAAGGGTCCTTAATATCCCAACGATGCGGACGGGTGATACTGAGACTGATCTTGTTATTTGCCTTGGCACCCACCTTCTTCTGGGCAACCACACGACCATCAGCATCGAGCAGCTCTACGTGCAATTTCAAACCACTGACACCCTTGGTATTGTCAATAGCCACATCGACATCGACCTTAGCTGATGCATCGGTCAAACTGGTGCAAACCCATCCTGTGCCCCACTGAGCAAGGTGAGTCTGTGGTGCTTCGATATACCAGACATCGCGATAGATACCCGAACCGGTGTACCAGCGGCAGTCGGCATAACGGCTGTGATCGACACGCACCGAAATAACATTGTCACCCGCCTTCAGGTAGGGTGTCATGTCGTAGAGGAACGATGCGAAACCTGAGGGACGATAGCCGAGGAGATGGCCGTTGAGATAGACGGTTGAACGGTTGTAGATGCCTTCGAAGTAGATGTAGGTGAGGACCCCCTCGTTCCCCCTGCTTAGGGGGAGGGCTTGCTTGTCGGAAGATGCTAAAGCTGGGTGGTCGGCGGGGATGACGAAATGCTTCCTGTACCATGCGATGCCACCGGGATAATAGCCTGTGCAGCTGGCGAGGGTGGGCGAAAGGCGGCCTTCGACCGACCAATCGTGCGGTAGGTCGAGGTGACGCCAGTTCGAGTCATCGAAACTGGGCGCGACGGCCGTGGAATCGTCACCGAGCTGGAAGAGCCAGTCCCGATTGAACTTCTCGGCATTGCCGAAACCTACCTGCGCCGTGGCGGATATTGCAAACAGCGATATGAGCGAAAAGATGAGTCTTTTCATAATTATCAATATATTTATAAATAACAATGATGGGATAGAAATCAAAGGTCAAAAACGAAAGTGGTGACGCTGCTGGGTTCGAGGGAGAACTCGGAACGGGAGGAGTCGAGTGACTGCTGCTGCAGGTGTTTCTTGAGCGTAGTGGTGTAGGAGCTCAGCGACTTAGGAGCGACGCCCTTCAGGTGAAGGCGTACGTCCATCGAGGCTGCACTGAGGTTGCTCATCACCACAACGATGCGGTTGCCGTCGGGTGCGATGAAGCCCGTGCCGAAGAATGTGCGGTCGGCATTGGGAATATCGACGTCGATGCGCTTGAAGCCCGGACGCACAAAGAGACTGTAGTTGCCGAGCACCCAAAGCGTGGCGTCGGCCTTGTAGGTGCCTTCGCCCGAGAGATCAACGCTATAGGTGCCGCCTGCGGGCGTGAAGTCGATGAGCATGAAGCGGTCGAGCTGGCTCCAACGGCTCACGTCCATCGAAGTCCAATAGCTCCACGACGACACACCTGCAACGGTGAGGTCGTTGTAGATCACCTTGTCCATCACGAGGGCGATGTCCATCTCGTTGCTGTTCTCGTAGCCCGGGAACTCGCTGTAGCCGTCGCCCAGCATGCTCCATTCGGTCTGCCAGAGTCCGATGCCGTTCTCGACGGCCTTGTCGCGTGCCGACTGACGCACGCTGCGCATGCCGTTCCATGTGCCGTCGGTCCAATAGCTATGTGCACCATAGACGGGTGCGATGTGGCTGAGGTTGCCCACGTATGTCTCGCTCGCAGCGTTGAAGAATGCATAGATGCAGTTCGAACAATCGTTGGGGTTCTTGGTCTTGTAGGCATATTCCCAGTCGCCTGCCTCACCGAGCAGGATCTTGACACCGGAGAGGCCTTCGCTATCGAGGGCGCCATCGAGCTCCTTGGTGAGCTTGGCGATCTCGGCATTGCTCCAGCCCGAACCCTCCTGGTCGTGACCGTCCCAGGTGTACTGCGGCTCGTTGACGGGCGAGATGTGGGTGACAGGATAGCCCCAGCCGATGTACTGCGCTGCTACCTTTGCCATATAGGCTGCAAAGTCGTCGTAGCAGTCGGGCTTGAGGTTGGACGAATGTCCGCTGTTGCTGTATGCCTTGCCGTTGCGCGTGAACTGCACGTTGGGCGAGTTGCTGAAGAGGACGATGCTCTCGACGCCATAGTCCTTCGCCTTGTCGAGGAAGAAACGCTGTCCTTCGCAACGTGACCAGTCGTAGGACAGGTCGTCGTTGAGGTAGCTCTCGCCACGACGATAGTAGTTGTAGCCATTGGCACCGTTCTCGACGCCGATGTTGCTGTCGAGACCTTGTTCGGCAGAACCGCCACCGAGGTTGCTGCGCCACATCGACAGGCCGATGCCCTTGGGCTGATTGCCTTCGACTTCGCGCGAGAAGAGCAGTTCAGCAATGCCGTCGCGTGAACCGGTCCAATACTTACCGATGACGGCCGGAGCCCAGCAGTCGGACGCTGCGAAGCCCTCGATGGTCTGATAGGTGAGCGACGGATCGATGGTGCCGGTGAGGACTGCCTGCCCTTGGTTGACGGTGACCGTCGCCTTGAGGCTGCCGAGGGTATAGGTGATGGTGCCGCTGCGGGCTGCGCCCGTGTTGGCATCAACATGGAAGGAGCGTTTATCTGTTGCCGTCGATGCGGTCTGGGTGATCCAGCCTGCATCGATGCTGACCTGCGGCACGCCATTGGTGGTGACGGTGAGGTCGAAGGTCTGCTCCTGGTCGTCGATAGTGATGGTCGAAGGCTCGACCTTGAGCACGTCGGCTGCCGACTGAGTCACCTGTACGGTGCGGGACAGACTGCCAGCGGTGACGGTGAGCGTGGCGCTACGGTCCTGAGCATCGGGATTGGCAGCCACCGACATGTTGACTGTATAGCCACCATCGATGACGGCGCGATTGCTTGTGGTGATCCACGATGCAGAACTGGTCACCGTGGGCACACGCGAGGAGAGGACGGTGAGCGCCAAGGTGCCTCCATCCTGCCCTATCGTCGCCGAAGCGGGGCTGACCGACAGCGTCTCGTCGGCAACGGGATCGTCGTCACCGCCACATGAGGTGCCGAGCAACGCAGCGCAGAAGACCGCCAACAGCAGAGAAATGGTATGAATGAGATGCTTCATGATAGTAGAAAGATAAAAAAATGTTCAGGCCATGGGAGACACGGCCTGAACATATTACCAAAGATTAGTTCCAACCGGGGTTCTGGGTGATGGAACCGTTGGAGTGCTCAATCTCGTAAAGCGGGATTGGGAAGAGGAGGTCGCGGCTCTCGTCGAAGGTGCTACCCTTGTCGCTTGGCTCCTTGGTGGCAGCATACTCGTATGGGTCGGCTGTCAGCACGTTGGTATTGCGCTTGACGAACGAGCCATTGGGACCCAAGATCTCGGCGATAACCTTATGACCAGGGTTCTTGATGGACTCCCAACGACGGATGTCGTAGAGGCGGTTGTACTCGAGGGCGAGCTCGAGGCGACGTTCGGTACGGATAGCTTGCTTGAGGGTGTTGCCCGTCGAGGTGACATTGTCACGACCGACACGGTTGCGCACCTGGTTGAGTGCCCACTGAGCCTCGGAGTCGTTACCCAGTTCGTTGCAAGCCTCAGCATAGAGCAGGAGGATGTCGGCATAGCGAAGCAGACGGATATCGAGCGGGATGAAGTCCTGACTCCACTTCGACGGACGCTTCTTGTAGGGAATGTAGAGCTTGCGGCTCACACGTGCCGACTTGTGAACGTCGGGCGAGATGTAGTAGGTGCCCTCAATCATGTCGGAGTGCTGGTTGGACTGTGCTGCATACTGGTCGGCGACGAGTTCGGCGAAGTCGTCCTCGCCTGCAATCTCGGTTGCACCGGTCTTGATGATGGTCCACCTGAGACGCTCGTAGTCACCCTCGTCGATGAAGGCCTGCTCGAGGTCGCTGGTAGGCAGACCCCAGGCCCAGCCATCGTTGACCTCAGTACGGTTGGCGCTGACCACCGAGAGGGCGTTGCCAAGGGCATAGGTCTCGTTGAAGGTGGTCTGTATCTCAAAGAGCGACTCCTTGTTGTTGTTGGTATCGACGTTCCAGACGTCACCGAAGTCCTCCATCAGCTCATACTGCTTGGAGTCGATGACCTGCTTGAGGATGGTAGCGGCTTCCTGCCACTTCTCCTGATAGACAAGCGACTTGCCGAGGTAACCCAAGGCAGCGCCCTTGGTGGCACGGCCGAGGTCGGACGAAGGATACTGGCTGCGCTCAGGAAGAACGGCAGCAGCATCGCGGAAGTCCTGTTCGACAAGAGCCCACACCTCGGAAGCTGAAGAACGGGTGATACCCTCGACGTCTTCGGGCATCATGAAGTCGTTGACTATGGGCACACCGCCGAAGTTGCGCACCAGGTCGAAATAGAAGTATCCGCGCAGGAACTTGGCTTCGGCGATGAAGCGCTCCTGTTTCTGGGTGTCCTGGAAGTGCGCGTTGGGGATGCGGTTGATGGCGACGTTGCACGAAAGGATTCCCTTATAGCGGTGCATCCAGTAGTTGTTGAGCGGGCCGTTGGACTGACCTACGCCCTGATAATGGGCGAGGGAATAGTAGTCGCCCTGACTCTGTGAGAGGTTGCCCATCCACATGTCATCAGAGCACATGTCGGTCATGATCCAGAAGTTCTGGATCTGCCACCAGCCGTAGAAGGTCAGTGCATTGTAGCAACCGTTGAGGTAGGAAGTGGCCTCGTCCTCGGTTACGAAATATGAATCGAGGGTCTGCTGACCGTTGACTGTCTCCTCAAGAAAGTCATCGCAAGCGATGGTAGCTGAGGCAGCAGTAGCGAGGGCAGCGAGATATAGAAATGTCTTTTTCATAATAGTTCGGCAATAATCTGTTAGAAGTTGAAGTCAAGACCGAAGAGGAAGGTGCGAGGAGAAGGATAAGCGATCTTGTCGATACCCGTCTCGATGACACTGCCGTCGTAGGCTGGACGCTCGGGGTCCATGCCGCTGTAGCTGGTGATGGTGAACGGATTCTGAGCTGTCAGGTATAAGCGCAGCACATGCTCCTTGAAGAAGCCCCTCTTGGGAAGGGTGTAGCCGAGCTGGATCTGCTTGCAGCGCATGTAGGAACCGTCCTCGACATAGAAGTCGCTGACACGAGCATAGTTCTGGTTGTTGTCGCTGACCGAAAGACGAGGAATGTCGTTGGAGGTACCCTCGCCATTCCATACCTTGTCGAATGTTCCGGCAAAGACGTTCGAGCCATTGAGGCCGCTGTAGAACTGCTTGTTGGAGTTGAAGATATCGTTGCCAAACGTGCCGTAGAAGTTGAGTGCGAGGTCCCAGTTCTTCCAGCCACCCGACAGGTTGATACCTACCATGAGGTCGGGATATGGATTGCCGATGAAGGTGCGGTCGTCCTCGTTGAGATTGCCGTCGCCATTACGATCGACGAAGCGGATATCGCCAGGCTGGGCAGTAGGCTGGATGCGTGTGCCGTATTCGTTGGTGTGGGCATAAACCTCCTCCCAGTTCTGGAAGATGCCGTCGGTCTCGTAGCCATAGAAACGGCTGATGAGACCACCCTCCTCGTTGCGGATAATGGAACCGTTGACGCCAGAGACAGAGCCTGTATAAACAGGGCTGCCTTCACCTGTGAACTTGACGGCCTTGTTGCGCACGCTGGAGAGGTTGACGCCGAGGTTATAGTTCCAGTCGCCCTTCTGGTCCTTCCAGTTGAACGAGAGTTCCCAACCGGTGGCCTTCATCGAGCCGATGTTCATCCAGATGGCGGAGTTCCAGGCGGGATAGCCGAGGATGAGGAGGTTCTCGCGCTGATAGAGCATGTCGTGCGACTTCTTCTGGAAGACGTCGGCAATGACTTCGAGACGGCTGTTGAAGAAAGCGAGGTCGAGGCCGACATTGAAGTCCTCGACGGTCTCCCACTTCAGGTCGGTGTTACCTACCGACGAGACGGTGGAACCGAGGACGCGCTCGCCATTGAGCACATAGTCGGCGGCACCGAGCAAGGTCATGGTGGCGCTGTTGCTGATCTCCTGGTTACCTACGCGGCCCCAGCCGAAACGAAGCTTGCCGTTGGAGAGCCAGTCGAGGCCGTCGAGGAACGGCTCATGGCTGAAGTTCCATGCTGCACTGGCCGAGGGGAAGGTGGCATACTTGCTGCCAGCGGGGAAGCGGCTCGAACCGTCAGTACGGATGGTTGCGGTGAGGTAGTAGCGGTTGTCGTAGTTGTACATCAGACGACCAAGCCACGACACGAGGGTGTTGTAGCCGGCGTTGCCGCTCGACTGCTGGTTCTGCTGACCGGCGCTGACCTGACGAAGGGCACGGGCGTCGTTAGGCGTATTCTCGCGCGAACCTGTGACATAGACATTGCTGTAACGCTCCATGGTGAAGCCTGCCATCAAGGTGACGTTGTGCTTGTCGGCAAAGGTGTCGATGTAGGTGGCTGTGTTGGTCCAGTTGTAGTCGAAGTACTCGTTGATGGTGCGGCTGACGTCGCTGAACTCATTGAACTCGTGAGCCGAGTCGATGGTATATTGCGGCGTGAAGTCGTCGCTGCGCTGGAAGCGTGCATAGGCACTGTACTGGGTGCGCAGGGTGAGTTGCTTGACTGGATTGATTTGTAGATATGGGTTGACGATGACACCGTAGTTGCGGCCATGACCGTCAGCACGGGCGATGGAAGCCACTGGGTTCCAAGTCTCGTTATTGTGCGAACGCTCGTAGTTGCTATAGACGTTGTCGCCCCAGAGGCTCTGGTCCTTGAAGATGGGGGTAGATGGATCCATCGACATGGCCGAAGACATCTGGTTGGGGGTGCTGTCCCACGACTCAACACGAGGAGCGATATCGAGGCCTGCCTTCACGTACTTGTTGAATGTATATTCAGTGTTGATACGGATGTTGAACTTGTCGTAGTAGCCATAATCATACTGCGAATGCTGGCGGAAATAGCCTGAGCTGACATTGTAGAGGAACTTGTCAGTACCGCCGCTGAAGCTGAGCTGATAGTTCTGGACGAGCGCCGTCTTGTTGACCACCTCGTTCCACCAATCGGTATCGTAGGAACTGGGGATGAAGCCACCCTCACGCTTGTCGTTGGTATAGCGTGTGGTATAGACTTTCTCATATTCAGCTGCACCTGCCATATCGGGGTTGCTGATGGTCTGGAAACCTGCAGAAGCGCTGAAATTGAACTTCGGCATACCAGCCTTGCCCTTCTTGGTGGTGATGAGGATAACACCGTTCGAACCACGGGTACCGTAGATGGCCGATGCTGAAGCGTCCTTCAGGACTTCCATCGATTCGATATCGTTGTTGTTGAGGAAGTTGATGTTGCCCGAAATAGGCATACCATCGACGACGTAGAGGGGGTCGGAACCATTGACGGTGGTGACACCACGAACGAGGATCTTCGGAGCAGCGCCTGGCGAACCAGCGCTGGCCACCTGCACACCGTTGACCTTGCCCTGGAGGGCGTTCATGGCGTTGCCTGTGGTGCTCTTGATGATCTCGTCGCCCTTGATGGTCGAAATGGACGAGGTAAGGTCACTCTTCTTAACTACACCGTAACCTACGACAACCACGTCGTCGAGAATCTGCTGATCTTCTTCGAGGCGCACATTGAGGAGCGTCTTGTTGCCGACGTTCTGCTCCTGAGGTTCATAACCGATGAACGAGAAGACGAGGATGTCGTGTGACGACACCTGGATCGTGTAATTGCCATCGAAGTCGGTGGTCACACCATTGGTGGTACCTTTCACCACGACATTGACGCCGGGTAGTGGCTCACCGAGATTGTCGATGACAGTACCACTGATTGTTCGCTGCTGGGCAAAGGCGACAAAGCCGAATAGTGCCAGACAGAGCGTAAACAAATATTTTTTCATGTTGTTATACTATTTCAAGATTATTTATTTGGCTGGCACGAGTTTAGCACGCTCGAGGTGGGAATCGAACCAGAGGCGATACTGACCGAACTTGTTGGACGGAACGGGTACCTTGCACCACTTATCGCCCTGAGTACGGACGGTGTAATAGCCGGGCCAATCCTCCCAACCCTCCGTATTGAGCTGTGAGTTGTTGCCCCACCAGGGCCAGAACTCGGGATCGGTAGAGCTGTTGGGTTTCCAGCATACCACATCCCACCAGCCACCCGGGTGGAAGTTGTGGATGATGAAGTTGGTGTTGTAACCGCCATCGTTCGATTGGAGGTTGTTGTCGGCATCGAACTGAAGAGGCTCCTCAAGGTAGAAGAGGTTCGGGTTGGTAGCATCCTGCGTGAAGCTGATGACGCCCGAAGGACCGCTGTTGAGGTAACCGAACGAGAAGTTGTAGAGCCAGCTGCCACCATCGCCCCAGACGTCGAATGCTGCGGTGTTGTAAAGGTCAACACGAGCTGCCGAGAGTGCCTCGCTGATCGGATAGGTCTCGGTGGTCATGGTGTAGGTCTTGATGTTGATGGTGATGCGATAGTAAACACCTGCCTCGTTGAGGGTGATGGGCTGCATCGTCTCCTCGTCGTCGGAAAGGAGGGTGTTGTCGGTAGCATCGCAACCGTAGCAGATGGGGCTGAAGTCGGTCTTCTGTCCGAGGAACCATACCTTGGTGCCTGCCTTCTGGTTGTAGTAACGTGCGACATAGGTGTAGGGGATGGAATCGCCAGCCACGTCGATGGCATGATCGACATACTGAGGCACACCGAAGATGTCGGAGTTGAGCTCGGCAGCCGTCTCGACATCCGAGAGCCAGAGGTTCGGATAGTCGGGCACCTCGCTGGTGACGCTGATGGTGCTTTCGCTGGAGGTCTTCTTTCCTTCCTTATCGACTACGGTGAGGAAGAGCTTGTAGCTGGTCTCGACATTGGGGAAGGTCACCTTGTCGGTGTAATCATACTTCTTGCCACCACCGCAATTGATGGTCACGGGCTCGTTGTAGGGGTCGATGCCCGGAATCTGAACGGTCATGTAGTCGAGGGCCTGGTCGTCGGTCACCGAGATGTTGAGGCTGTAGGTGGTGCGAGCCTTCATGATGAGAGTCACCTCGCTGCCGGGAGCCGTCGAGAATGCGGGGTTCTCGAAGTCGCCGTCCATCGTGATCAGTACCGTGCCGGTCTGTGTCTGGTTGACAACGTCGGTCACAGTGACAACAACATTGAAGTTGTCGCCCGTCTCACTTGCCGAAATCGGGAACGAATAATTCAGGTCATAAGACTTGAGGGGTTCACCATAGATATCGATGATATCGATGGTCTTGTTGAGGTAGAGTTCCGGACAATAGAGCCTGACCGTTGCAATACCGTCGTTGTCCGTTAGGTTTCCGGAGATGGTGAACGTACGGCCGGTAGCCGTCTTGATGTGTGTCGAAGTAAGGTTCATGGTCGGTGCTAATCCATCGACCTGACCCCAATCGTCATCGTCACCACATGATGAAAACCCGATCACCGAAGCTGCGAGGAGCCCGGCGACAAGAAACAATTTGTTCGGTTTCATGTGAAATAGTTAATATTAATAATGTGTTAATTGTGTGATATTATTTTTGTTTCCAAGAAACATCTTGTACCAGAAGTATCATGATATAAGACAAAATACTTTGCAAATGTACGAAATACTCGGTAATAAAAGAAACAAAAACGACATAATCCATTCAATTTGCACAAGAATCCATCCGAACGGAAGGGGTACAATGGATTGCATGCCATTTTGACATATCATTTTTCGAGGTAAAAGATATTATTAAAATGGTGCTATCTGTTCCTTTCGACACCCATAGGGACGCGTTCATCGCTTACAATCTGCCGCTCGGCAAGCTTGTTGTCGAGGGGGACAGGGGCCGTGACGAATTCGGGGATATTGTACGACATGAAGCGACCCTCATAGAACTGGCGCGGATTTCGTTGGGGAAGCATGAAAGCCTTGCCCACCTTGCCATCCTCTGCAATGTGGCAGAAGTAGGGACGAGTATATAGTCCGTCATCACGGCGTGAACCGAAAACCAGCCATCGGCTGTTGGAACTCCAGCTATGAACGCTCTCGGCATCGGGACTGTTCGCCTCCGTCATTGGGCGACTCTCGCCTGTCTTCAAATCCAGCAGATAGAGATCCGACTCGGGATGCCAAATGTGGAAATAACCATAGTCAGCCACTGTATAGCAAAGAAAACGGCCATCATACGAAGGACGAGCATACACGGCACTCTTGCACAAAGCGTCTCCGTTGACCAATGTGTCAATCTGTGTGCCATAGGTCCCCGTTTCCGCATCGAAGGCGATGCTGCAAAGGCTGTAATACATCTCTTTCATTTCTGTGGGATAGTTTTTTGGGCGGGCTACACTGAAGAAAAGTGTCTTGCCATCAGCCGAGAAGGCAGGAAAAGTTTCGAAAGCCGAATCGCCCTTGAGGGCTTCGCAGACCAACAGTTTGTTTCTATCTATATCGTAAACCTGCATGTCGCTGGCAAGATCCATCACTTCGATGATTTTCTTTCCACCCACGTGAAATCCCTGACGCGTATTATTGGTGCTATAGGCAATGTAACGGCCCGAAGGATGCCAATAAGGATAGACGCAGAATCCCAATGTTTCCTCTGTCTTGGTATTGAAGGCCTTCATGGTCCCTCCTTCGCCTGGATGAGAAATCAGTGTAGCGCCATGGTCGCCACGAATATGGAGGCTCAAATAGCGGGGATCACCTTGCTTGTAGCTATGACAGTTAACACAGCCTCGGAACTGCGTGTTCTCAATCAAAGCCCTTTCGTGGCTGTCCGAGAGACTTGTCTCGTAAATGCCCATCTTGGTATATGCCTCGTAACCTGGCTCGATGAGACGATAAGTGATTCCATAGTCGATGCTGTCAAAGCTCACCTCGATGCCGAAAGGCGTGTAGCTGCGCCAGCCATCGGGAAACTTGGCAGCGACCTGCACGAAAAGGCTCCCCCCCTGATTAGCTGCAAGCAGTTTTCTCCATTTCGTGGGATCAATATTCGTACTTTCACCCCCCTGCGCATGCAGTTCGCCAGAAGTCGTGCCTGTAAAAACGGCATCAATGAGCAGAACACTGTCGCTCTGCATAGTGAAATTTAGTGGAGCAATATTAACAGGAATGGTCACACCCCGATAGTCAGGATAAATAACGGGCATATCATAGACCATCGTGGGGTTACTCACTTGTTCAAAGCCGCACCCGCTAAGCAGCAAGGCTGCCACGCTATAATAATATAAATAATGTATAGTCTTCATTCCTTTTCCTTCTTTTCACCACTCATATAATAATACCAGTAAGTCATAAAATATTTTCGTTCCAGTTGCTGGGGTGGCATCTGATTATTGTAATCATCGACAAATTGCTCCATGTTCGCCAACACTCTCTCGTCCAACTTATAGGGTATTCCATCGAGAGTCTGGTGTTTACGGGTCCATTCCAAGGCTAAAGCCTGCTGGTAATACTCAGGAATACGTTCGCTGCCATTCAGATACTGATCAAGATTGAAGCAGGCCACGAAGGTTTCCAAGTCACGCTCAACAAGGGCAAGAGCCAGCAGGTACTGGGTTGCTACATGGTTGTGAGGCGTCGTGGTGCAATAGTTGCCAAGCATTGCCATCATGTCGGGACTGAAGAAATAATCGTCCTTCACTGCACCGCGCATCAGTTGCCCGTAAAATGGATGTTGCGACAGAGCCTTCGGGTCGGGGTTATTGGCCAAAGCCATCGCCTCGTTGGCCCAATCGTCGTAGAAGAGGGTTTTCTGAAGCTTTCGAAGATACTTTTTCGCCAATTCACGCTCTCCTCGGGCCAGGTGTGTCTGGGCCAAGAGCTTATAACAACGTGCACTCTTCTCGTAATCGGGTATCGATTCCTGAGCTTCATAGACGAAACGCTGTGCAGTATTGGTCCAACCAATGTTCAAATAAATCTGTCCAGCCGTCAATGGTCTTGAGAAGTTGATACTGAACTCTGGAAGCAAGGCTCCTGAATCGGTCTGTGGGCAGTGAAACAGCAGGTCGCCCATCCTGCCCTTCATTGCCATGGCAAGGTTGATGCACTGCACGCATGCGGGATGTTTCGGCGTGCGTCGAGAAGCAGCAGCCAGAATGTCATCCCAACGTTCATTGAGCACCATGTCGTCGTACATCATCATCACTTCGTTGTTGGGATGGTAATGCCGTCTGACACCCTGCACGATGAGCAAGGCCATCAAGGCCAAGGTGCCGAAACCCAACACATAGCCGTTCACTACCTCCTTTCCGTTCAAGTAGCACTCGGCTATGTGTGCCAAAAGGTCTATCACGACGATGATACACGCTGCCACCCATATATATGGCAACTGAATCTGCGTGAAGCGGAAGTAATGAATACCCTTGTAGAGGTTCTCTAACGGCCAGTTGAACAACTGATGTGCCACCTGCGGCAACACGAGAGCCGCAATGACAAAGCCGATGGCCCAGGCCCATCGCAGCCCATCATTCTGTCGTAATTCATGAAGGGCCATCAGCGCAATCATCACAAACGAAAGTGGCCCCACAGCTGCATATAGTACTACCAATGCCACCAGTGAGACGAGGCGGCGTAATGTATTATTGCAAATCTTTTTCAAGGTAAAGACCATCATGAGACTTGCTATAAAAGCTATCCAAAGAGCTGGCATTGCATTTTCGTCACACCCGTTGATCCAAAGGAAACGGATGGAAAGAAGCAGGAGGAAAGACCAGAAAAGTCGGTTCTGTCCTGTCAGCCCGTCATGCAAAGCTATCCAGCTGGAAAGATACACCATTCCATAAAGTACGGCCATCACCAGTGCTCCCGCCCATGTGATGTGAAAGAACTGAGTCAGGAAACGTCCCAGATAATCGGATAATCCGCCAGGCAAAAGGACTGTCTCCCAAAAATATTGGCTTGAAAACTGGAACATCTGCATCTGTTCATAATAATGCAGGTGGTACGGATAGAGCAAGCCATAGAACAACCCTACTGCTAACATCAGCAGCAGGCTCACAAGCCAAGGCACAAAGTAATATTGTTTCATGGTTTATTGTGCATTCATTCTCGGGCCTTTCGCCCTACGTATTTGTGTACAAAAATAAATATATTTCCTCTTTTGCAGGATATTTTTTGGACAAAATGGGCAAAAAATAGAAATATCCATCAATTTTTTAGCGCTTTTCCATATCCATATTGCAAAAAAACATCTATCTTTGCACCCAGAAAAGTCTTAAATGCTCTTAATTGCCCCCAAAATATAAAACAATGCAAAACTCTAAAGCCTATCTTCTTTTCATCTGTAGCGTCAGTGCCATGGGCGGTCTGCTCTTCGGTTATGACTGGGTCGTGATCGGCGGTGCGAAACCATTTTATGAACTCTTCTTTGGCATCAGTGAGAGTCCCTTCATGCAAGGTGTTGCCATGACTACAGCACTGGTAGGTTGCCTTGTGGGAGCCATGGTGGCTGGAGCTATGGCCGACCGCTATGGACGAAAGCCTCGGCTCACCACTGCGGCTGTGCTGTTCACAGTGAGTGCTCTCGCAACAGGCTATTTCAATAACTTTACCATGTTCAACATCGCACGTTTCATAGGCGGTATTGGTATTGGCGTGGCTTCGGCCCTCTCTCCAATGTATATCGCGGAAGTCAGCCCAGCAAATATACGTGGCCGAATGGTGAGCCTCAATCAGATGACTATCGTACTCGGCATCCTCAGTGCACAAATTGTCAACATGCTATTGGCACGCGATACCACCGATGCCGTGAGTCAGGCATGGAACCTCGAATGGGGATGGCGTTGGATGTTTTGGGCCGAAACCTTGCCTGCCGCCCTATTTCTCCTCATGAGCTTCTTCATCCCGGAGAGTCCCGTCTATCTGCAGCTCAAAGCCCTACGCACGAACCCCTCAAACCCTTCGCTCCGAGCTCCGCTCGCGCGCACCGAAGGAAGCAACCCCTCGATGGAGGCTGGCCTTGCCGAACTTTTCACCCCACGTTATGCTAACGTTCTGCTTCTCGGGCTTATCATTGCCGTCTTCCAGCAATGGTGCGGCACTAACGTGATATTCAACTACGCGCAGGAAATATTCGTTGGCGCTGGCTTTAACGTCGATGGCATGTTCATTAACATCGTAATTACTGGTATCGCCAACGTACTCTTTACCTTTGTCGCCCTCTACACCATCGAGAAATGGGGACGCCGTACGCTGATGCTCATCGGTGCCGGCGGCCTCGGCATCATATACGCCATCCTCGGCACATGTTACTTCATGGGCATGACGGGTGTATTGATGGTGGCCCTCGTCGTCGCTGCCATCTCGTGCTACGCAATGACCCTCGGTCCCGTCACTTGGACGCTGCTGGCCGAGATCTTCCCGCACCGTGTGCGTGGAATTGCCATGGCAACCTGTACCTTTGCTCTATGGGTAGGATGCTGCACCCTCACCTTCTTCTTCCCCCCGATGAACGCTACACTCGGCACCTACGGCTCGTTCTGGGTATATGCGGCCATCTGCATCTGTACCTTCATTTTCCTCTTCCGTCGTTGTCCCGAAACCAAGGGCAAGAGCCTCGAGCAGCTCGAGAAGGAATTGGCTTCATAATATACTGAGGCAGCCAAGCTTGACTGCCGATTTCAAATACCCTACTTCATGAAAAAACTATTATCCCTCCTATCCCTTCTTCCAGTGCTGACATTCGCTCAGCAGTCCATCAGTCTCGACGGCCAGTGGCAGTTCTGGCTGCCTGTCAAGACGCCCAAGACCACTGTCACCGTGCCCCACACCTACAACGTCATGTCTGGACTCGAAGACTATGCCGGCGAAGCATGGTATAGCCGAATCCTTCCACTTACGCCCAACATGAAGGGGCGTCAGCTTCGCCTGCACTTCAATGGTGTCTATCATGATGCAACCATCTTTGTCAACGGCAAGCAGGTCGGTCAGCATCTTAATGCCGGCTACACTCCCTTTAGCATGGACATCACCCCTTACGTCAGCTTCGACCGAGAGAATGTCCTCGAAGTGATGTGTGATAACAGCTATACCGACGAAAACCTCCCATGGCGTCGCAAGTTCGACTGGTCGAACGACGGCGGCATCTACCGCAGTGTCTCGCTCCACACATCGGGACGTTACAGTTTGCGCTACGTCCACATCACCCCTGACATTAATCTTGCCGACAGCACTGCGCTTGCCCGCATCGACATTCGTCTCTTTGAGCAGAACGTCAAGCGTGCCATCATAGCTCTTCGTATCTTCGAGAACGCTTCAGGCCGTCTTGTTTATGAAGGGCAGCATACCCTCCGCCCCAACAACGAGGGCATATTCTCGTGTAACGTCGATTGCGGAAAGGTCAAGCTCTGGCATTTCGATGACCCTAACCTCTACACATACGAGGCTCGCATCTACGATGGCCGAACACTCTCCGACCTGAAGCGCGAATGCTTCGGCTTCCGCACCTTCGGCATCGAGGGTAACCATTTCGTTCTCAATGGCGAAGCCGTTCGCCTCCCAGGCATCGAAGATATGGCCGGATCGAATCCAGACTTCGGCATGGCAGAATCGAAAGAGTATATGGCCAAGTCAATCAGCATGATGAAGGAGCTCAACTGCACCATCTCTCGCTTCCACTGGGCTCAGGATGACTATCGCCTGCACCTGATGGACAGTCTCGGCATGTTGACGCAGGAGGAGATCTCGTGGTGGCAAGGTCCCAACGGCAAGCTTACCCCTTCGCTTCAGGAGACCGCACGTCGTCAGCTCACCGAACTCATCGAGGCGCACTACAACCATCCCTGCATCTTTGCCTGGGGTATGAGTAACGAGGTGAGCGGCAACCAGAAAGACCTCCTCATGATGGCCGAACATGCCCGCCAACTCGACTCCACACGTATCATCGATGCCGTCTGCAACCACCTATGGCGCGAACTTGCTGATGACCCTTCGCTCTGCCTTGACCTCCCTACGTGGAACGAATACATCGGGACATGGCATGCCAAGCACCGTGACCAGACAGCAGGCTTTTTTGACCAGGTGGAGCCTGTGCTCAATGGTCGCCCGCTACTCATCACCGAACATGGTCTGTGCGAACCCGTCTTCTCTGGTGGCGACGCACGACGTGTAGATGAAATGATTTTCCACATCTCGGAATGGAGAAGCCATCCCTACGTCACCGGATACATTTATTTTTGTTTGCAAGACTATCGTACACAGATGGGTGAAGAGGGCTATGGTCGCGACCGCATCCGTCGGCATGGAGTATGTGACAAACGCCTCCAACCCAAAGCATCGTTCGACATCCTACGTCAAATCATGTCTCCTGTCGAAGTTACCAAGGTTAAGCCCGCTGGGCAAGCCGAAAACAAAGGTACCCTCGCCAATCTGTACGATATCGATACCAACAATCACGATGCTGAGATAACCATACAGGTGAAAAATGACATCCCCACCTACATCCTGCGAGGCTATAGCATCGCCTACACCGATGACAAAGGCGACTTCAATACTATCGCCCTCCCCGAACTAAAACCAAGCGATTCTCACACTTTCATCCTCAAAAACGCCAACCCAGGTTTCAACTTCGACATCGTTCGTCGTGACGGCTCCTCTGTCCTCACGTACTAACCACGAAATCGGACGTAAGCCTCAATAGGCCCACAAAATAATGAGGGCGTGCCAACAGTTTGTGGCACGCCCTCAATATTTATGAGATTACAGACGCGTTACTTGATCATCACCTTCTTGCCATTGATGATATACATACCCTTTTCGAGCGACTGGATATCGTTGCCAACATACTGACCATGGATGGTGTAGATGCGGGTCTCGTCCTCGTCAGCATTGATGGTGCCAATGCCAAGGGTGCCCCAATCGTTGAAATTGCTGTTGCCATCAATTGCCGACTGTGTGGTTTGGAAGGCGATCTCATAGAAGTACGACTTCTTGACGCTTACTTCTACCTTATAAACCTTGCTGGCATCAAGGTTATCAATTGTGATGACGAAACTGTTACCCGTTGTGCTGTACGAACCAGTAGCTACAACTGAAGACGATGCCGATACCGAGCCGTTGGAAGAAACCGTACATTCATAGACGTTGATGGTAGTAGAAGTGTTGGAGCTGCCGAACCACGAGCTTGGATTGTAGCCATAGACCTTGACAGCTGTAAGGTTGCTTACGAAGTAGTTCTGGGTAGCCGTGCCACTTGAGCTTGAGGTGATGGCGCGCGACTGCGAACTCTTCGAGAACCAATTCGAATAACCCTTGAAGACATCGTAGCTGCTCCAGGTGGTGCGTACCGTGCTGTTGCTGCTGTAAGAAATCCAGCCTTGGTAGCTGCTCGAACTGTAGGCGCCATAAGCAGGAACGGTGACCCATGCCGAACCATCGGACTTCTCAGTGTAGGCGTAGAGTGCATTCACACCACTATAGCCTGCATCGCTGATGGTGCTGTACTTATGGAGGTTAAGATAAGAATCTGAAGCTGTGCCGCCTGCTGGTTCTGGCTCGGGTTCTGGAATTGCTGTAGCACTGCCAGACAGGGTAACACTAGCCGAAGCACTTCCGCTGGTGAAGGTAATGCTGCCGTTGTAGTTGCCGGCAGCTGCAGGACTGAAAGTAACGGTGATGGTAGCACCTGCCTGTGCTGCGCTGGCCGATACGGTCGAAGGACTTACAGCAAATGCACCGTTGCCGCCAGTTAGGCTAACACTGACGTTCTGTGTGAGGTTAGCGCCCGTGAGGGTAAAGGTCTGGCTGACGGGTGTGCCCTCCTCGGTGCTGAAGCTGAGCGAAGACTTCGAAACACTGAGTGCAGGATCTGGAACGACGGGATCATCGCCACCGCCTTCACCAGGCACGGTGATAGTGGTCTTCTCGAAGAAGTAAACCGATGTTGAACTTGATGTGATGGTCCAGCCGCTGCTGTAAGCAAGATACTTGTAGCCACCACTGGAATAGTAGAGCGATGCTGCATTCGACCCAACTGTCCACTTGGCATTGGTGGTCGAAGTATTCATCGAAAGCTTGTTGTTCTTGTGATAGAGGTAATAACTACCATTCTTGAACGTCTTGCTCGAACTGCTGGTACCGCAGGTCCAAACTGCATACGAGCTAGGCTCCTCAATATACTTGATGGTATTGCCGCTTCCATCATTGCCGCTCACAATGTTGACTGAGCTGTTGGCAACAGTGTGGCTGGAATTGGTGGTAATGGCATTGGCCGAACCTACAGTATTCTTGTTGACAATCACATACTGTTTGCCTGAAGAAACGCTGCTTACAAGCTTATAGACCTCCTTGGTCGTGGTGGGTTCGGGATCGGGCTGCTGCTGTGCAACCGATGTGCCTGCGAGGGCGATGGTGACAGCTGCTGCCGATGCACTGGTGAGAGTGAGTGTGCCCGAATATGAGCCTGCAGTAGCTGGTGCGGTAAATGTCACATTGACGGCCTTACCTGCTGCTGCCTGAGTATTAGAGATGCTGGTAGTATTGACCGAGAATGCCGAACCGCTGACGGCTACAGTGATGGCACCCGTGAGATCCGAACCACTGATGGTAACCGACTTGGTTTGTGTCTCACCCGCATTGGCGCTGAACGAGAGGCTGGAAGCACTGGCTGTGATGACAGGCACGGCAGCAGCTGCAGCAGAGCCACTCAGGCTGATGGTGACACTCTGTGCATTGCTACTAGACAGCGTAAGGGTGGCCGAAGTATTGCCGGCTGCCGTAGGAGCATATGTAACGGTAACCGTAGCACCCGATGTAGCACTTGCCTTGCTGATGGAGCTTGGCGAAACAGTGTAGCAATTAGAACCGCTGATGGTGGCTGTGATAGCTCCTTCAAGATCGGCACCGCTTACGGTGAATGTCTTGGTGTAGGTCTGGCCTACAGTGCCCGAGAAGGCAAGAGACGAAGCACTGGCAGTAATAACTGGTGTAGTTACTACAGTTCCAGGAGTAGAACCCAGAATCTGCTGGAGGCCTGCAAGAGCATTGATCTTGCCGTTACCGAAATGCGAGGCATTGGCACCAGTGGTCGTATAACTGTCCTTGATGGCCGTCTGCTTCATGATGTTCTTGATGTCACTGTTGGTGAGCGACTGTCCGGACTCCTTGGCTGCCTGGAGCCAAAGGGCAACGATACCAGCAGCCACAGGAGTAGCCATTGAGGTACCCTCCATCATAGCGTAAGGTGAAGACGAATTGTTGACCACAAGGTCGCTGTTGTAGTTGCTTCCATAGTAGCTGTAGTCATCGACGCTGGCGGTATGGTAATGGTTCACACCGGCTGCCAGACGGGCACCAGGAGCCGTAATCCATGGGTACTGGATACCAGTGGGGCTCTGGTTAGCGGTTGCATAACTGGAGAAATAGGCGATGTCGCCGACAGTATAGACGTCGCTCATGCTGTAGGATGAGCCATTGTAGGCTTTCCACGTATTGGCAGTCACGTATGCTCCGATGGAGATGACATTGGGATCGGTGGCTTCGTCACTTACACACATGTCATCCGAACCATTGGTCCAAGTGTAGCCGCTGGTCGAGAGATGATTGGTGAAGTAGCCGTAGCTGCCTCCCCAGGCATCGATGGTACAGCTGCCGCTAGTGGGATAGAACTGCACAGCCAAAGTATATTTGCTCTTGTAGTAGGTGCTGCCGTTCTTGGTGGTGGTGGTATAGCTTCTGGAGGTGAGACCCGAGGTGTAGAGCATGATCTGGCTCTTGTTGGAGCTGACATAGTCCTTGTAGGCATAGAGCGTGCCGCTGAAATAGCTCGACAGACCGCTCACCGAGGCGCCACTGGTGCTTGGAGTAACGGTAACTGAAGTCTTGACAGCACCTGTGCTGGAATCAAGGACGAAAATCTTGCAAGCAAGGCTACCACTGCTCAATCTTGAGCGAGACCAAGCGTTAGCAATGATGCCATAGTAATAGTATCCAGCATCGGTATTACTGTAAGAAGCAGCACGCAGGATGGAGCCAAGGGGACTACTGCTCGATGCAGTGCCACTGACGTGATAGCCACCACCCTCTCCGTCCTTCGACTTGCCGCCATCGTTAGAGGCTGCGAAGAGGCAGACGTGGTTGGGATGGTTCGAACCAAAGTATTGTGCTGTAATGTCGGCAAAGTCGCCTGTACCATCGTGAGGACCATACTGCGAACCCCAACTGTTGCTAATCACCACAGGCTTGCCCTGAGCATCGGCATAGTCACATATCTTTTGGAAAGCGTTGGCCATATAGGTGCTCGAAAGGCCATTGACACCAGCGAGGTAAAGGTCGGCACCCGGAGCCATACCGCCGTAGGTAGCGTTGGCATGGTCGTTTGTGACGGTAACGTTTGAGCCGCTGATGATGACACTCGAACCACCGGCAGTTGAACTGGTGTGCGTGCCGTGGTCTTCACTCTTGTCGTCGGTGGTGGGACTACTACTGGTGATAGATGTATATTCCTTGGCACTTGAACCATTATATACATAGGCGCGCTTGATACGCGAATTGCCACTTGCATCCTTGAAGGCAATATGCTGGAAGTCGATACCCGTGTCGATCACACCGAGAACGACACCCGTACCATCATACTTCTGGCTGAGACCGAGAGCTACAGCATCGGCCGACTTGGTGAGCACATCATCGACATTGGAAGCCGAACGTGCATTGTTGGTGAACGGACGCATCAGCATCGACACGTTTATACGCTTCACGTTGCTGAGGCGTGCCACCTCCTCAATACTGTTCACTGGGATAAGGGCTGTATAAAGTCCATTGTCGAAACTGCTCTGGATACGAACGCCCTTGTTGGTGAGCGTCTTGACATCTGCATTGTTGTCCAAGCGGATAAAGGCAGAGATGTAAGCACGACCATCGATGGTGTCAGGAGCTGCATAGATGCGGTCGTCGTTCTTGTTTGCCTTGAGCCTCTTGCCCACGAACTCCAAGCCGAGACGCTTCTCAGCGTCAACATTACGTTTCAACTCGAGCGCGCCATCGCGCTCATCAATGAACATCTGTGTCGAGATTGACAACTTGTTACTGATGTCACTCTGACCAAATGACAGCATACTTGATGCCATCAGAAGAGCGAATAATAAACCTTTTCTCATAATGAATCAGTTTTGAGGTAGTAGTAATTGTTGTGTAAAAAAACGCCACAAAGATATGCAATAAAATGATACGACAAACTTTTTTGAAAGAATTTTTCGAAAAAAACACTATTTTTCTCGATTTTTCTTGAAAAACCTATAAAAACACTACATAATTTATAATATAATAACAAATTGAAAAATCGATAGCGCACTTTTCCGAAAGCATTGCAAACAAAATGTCAGGAGAACCAGCGAATATACTATCAATATGATTCACCATATCCTCTTTTCGATGGAAATTGAAAGAGCCCACGTAGTCAAAACCACGTGAGCTCACATTTATAATTATATGTGTAATTAATTAACTGCCTCATGCCTCGGCAGCAGCAAGAAGTATCTCGCTGAGCGAAGGATGAGCATGGACAGTTTGGGCAATGTCGTGGATAGAGCCGCCACGACGCATAAGAACGGTAACTTCATGAATCATGTCACTGGCATGGGCACCAAGTATATGGGCACCAAGAATAGTACCCTCAGGGCTGACAAGAAGCTTAGCCAAACCGTCGTCGGCATCCATTGAGAGTGCCTTGCCGTTGGCACGGTAGAATGCCTTGAGAGCACGGTATTCTATGCCTGCCTCGGTGAGCTGCTCTTCGGTCTGACCCACCATCGCCACTTCGGGCGTAGTGAACACCGCTGCGGGAATCACTTTCAACGCATCGTGATAAGGATTGGCTTCATCGGGATGAAGAATATGCTGAAGTGCACAATAACCTTGGAAAGTGGCGGCATGGGCGAGCTGACACAGACCATTGACATCTCCGATGGCATAAACGCCTGGGACGTTGGTCTGCATATCCGCATCGACGGTAATACCGCGACGCGAATACTCTATGCCAATGTCATCGAGATTGATGGCCTCGACATTGGCACCACGACCTACAGCCATCAGTACGAGGTCACATTCGAGCGACTGAAGCTTACCCTTCTCCTCATATTCGACGCGCATAGGAGTTCCTTCATAGATGGCCTTGGCGGCTGCTCCCACATGGAAACCGATGCCACGCTTCTTGAGTGAAGTACGCAAGCGCTTAGCGATGTCACGATCGAAAGCAGGAAGAATCTCCTTCATAAACTCTACCACTTCTACTTCCACGCCGAAACTGCGGTAGATGCTGGCGAACTCCATGCCGATGACGCCGCCTCCGATGATGCAGAGACGACGGGGCAGGCTTGTGAGATTGAGAGCCTCGGTCGAAGTGATTACACCCTGGGCATGAGCACCAGGAATGGGAAGGAACTTTGTCACGCTTCCTGTGGCGATGATGACATTGGGAGCCGTGAATTGTTCCTCTGCCCCATCGGCCTTTAGCACAGCTACCGTATGTGCATCGACAAAGCGAGCCTCGCCCTCGACGAACGTAATGCCAGGCGTCTTCATCAGCATGGCGACACCTGCACGCAGTTTCTCAACCACACTATCCTTACGTGCCACAAGGGCTGCAATATCAACAGAAGCATCGGCATAACCTGCTGCAACAACTTCATCGTGCACTTCGGCCGAATGACACAGACACTTCGTGGGAATACAGCCTGCATTGAGGCAAGTGCCGCCCAACGCGGCCTTCTCGATGACCACGGTCTTCAATCCTGCCTTAGCGGCACGGACAGCCATCTCGTAGCCACCTGGGCCAGCTCCGATAATGATTAGATCCATAAGCTATTTAATCACGAATTTGAGAATTAATGAATAATCGGTTAGCTTACACCCCCAAAATCGCTAATTCGCAAATTCGTGATAAAGGGAAAAGGGTGTTAGAGATTCTTGAAAGTAAACTTGGGCTCCCTGACAGCCTTCACATCGTCGAGACGACGGATGGGCGTGTGGTGAGGAGCGGTCTTGACCATCTCGCGATCGTCGCGTGCCTCTTCAGCGATACGTTTCATCACGGCGATGAAGTCATCAAGCGTGTCCTTGCTCTCAGTCTCGGTGGGCTCGATCATCAGTGCCTCATGGAAGAGCAACGGGAAATAGATGGTGGGCGCATGGAAGCCGTAATCGAGGAGACGCTTTGCCACGTCAAGCGTGGTGACATGGCTGTCATCGTGATGGTCGCCACCGAATTCTGGACGCAGACCGTCGAAAACGAACTCATGCTTGCAAAGCCCCTCAATGGGTAGCTCGTAATGGCTACGGAGACACTCCTTGATGTAGTTGGCGTTGAGTACGGACAGTTTGCCAGCCATCGGGACATTCTCCTTGCCGAGTGAGAGCAGGTAAGCGTATGCACGAATGATGACGGTGAAGTTGCTGAGAAATGTTGAAATACTTCCGAGAGAATTCTTTCCACATTGCAGCGTATAAGAGCCATCGGCCAACTTCTCAACCTGCGGGTTAGGCAACAGATGCTCCAAACCCTTGCGTACACCCACGGGGCCACTTCCAGGACCACCACCACCATGAGGTGTGGAGAAGGTCTTGTGCAGGTTGATGTGCATCACGTCGAAGCCCATATCTCCTGGACGGCAAACGCCGAGCATCGGGTTAAGGTTGGCACCATCGTAGTACATCAGGCCGCCACAATCGTGCACGAGGCGAGCAATCTCAGGAATATTCCTCTCGAAGATGCCGAGGGTATTCGGATTGGTCATCATCATGCCGGCTACATCGGGTCCAAGCAGCGGCTTGAGATCCTCCACATCGACAGTACCATCGGCGAGACTCTTCACTTCCACCACCTTGAAACCAGCAACTGCAGCAGAAGCCGGGTTGGTTCCATGTGCCGAATTGGGCACGATGATCTTGGTGCGGGCGTTGTCACCGCGCTGCTGGTGATAGGACTTGATTACCA
Organism: Bacteroidales bacterium; assembly: GCA_017618715.1. Taxonomy (GTDB): domain Bacteria; phylum Bacteroidota; class Bacteroidia; order Bacteroidales; family UBA3663; genus Liminaster. The sequence continues at coordinate 31,511 of JAFZTS010000024.1, read as the reverse complement.
TCAGGCCAGTAAGTTCTCCATGTGCACCGGCATAAGGATTGAGGGTGAAACGTGAAAGGCCAGAGATCTCAGACAGTGTCTTTTGTACCTCATCATACACCTTCAGGCTACCCTGCACAAACTCTACGGGTGTGGAAGGATGACGATTGAAGGCAGGGAGGGCACAAAGCTCCTCGTTGATCTTCGGATTGTATTTCATCGTACAAGACCCCAAGGGATAGAAGCCCGTATCAACGCCGAAATTGTTGTTCGACATGTTGGTGTAATGACGCACTACGGTGAGTTCGTCACACTCTGGAAGGATGGTCTTGCCCTGACGTTGCAGTGCTTCGGGCAGCTCGTTAAGACTGTATCCACTGATCTCGGACTTGGGAAGAGAATATCCTACACGTCCTGGCTTTGACAACTCGAATACGAGTTTTCCATAATATACGTTGTTCATAGCCCTTACAGATTAGAGATGAGTGAATCGATTTCCTGTTTCGAACGCATTTCGGTGACGGCGATGGTGAGGCAGTCGGGCATACCCTCGGTTTCAACACCGAAGAGGAAACCACGTTCGGCCAAAGTCTTGCGCAACGTCTTGGCATCACACTTGACACGCACGGTAAACTCGTTGAGGAAGGTTTGTGGGCCAAAAGCATCCTCGAATTTACCGGTCTTGAGCAGCGCATTATGCAGATAATGAGCACCGGCATAGCTCTGCTCATTGACCTCACGCAGTCCCTTCTCGCCCATCAGGCTGAGATAAGAGGCAACAAAGAGGCACATGAAACCTTGAGCCGTGCAGATATTGCTCGTAGCCTTCTCGCGACGGATGTGCTGCTCGCGGGCCTGCATGGTGAGCACGAAAGCACGACGTCCGTCGGCATCGGTGGTAGCTCCAACAAGGCGACCGGGCATCTTGCGCACCAGCTCGTTCTTGGTGCAAAGATAGCCGATGTAGGGACCACCGTAGTTCATCGGGATACCGAGACTCTGTGCATCGCCACATGCAATGTCGGCTCCCCATTCGCCCGGCGAACGGAGCACGCCCAACGCGCTGGCCATCGTATTGATGGCAAAGAGCGCCTTATGAGCATGGCAGAGGTCAGCAAGGCCTGTGAAGTCCTCGATGATGCCGTAATAGTTGGGCTGGCTGACGATAAGACCTGCCACGTCATTCTTCTCGATGAGTTCGCGAGCGATGTCCTTGTCCATAATGCCGTTCTTAGCCGGCACTTTCACAAGTTCTACTTCATGATAGTGGGCGTAGGTCTCGACAACGCGCAGCACCTGCGGATTGGATGTCGCGGAGATGAGCACCTTATTACGCTTCTTGGCCTGAGCCACACACATCATTATTGCCTCAGCTGTAGCAGTAGTGCCATCGTACATCGAGGCATTCGACAGATCCATACCTGTGAGGTCGGCCATCATGGTCTGATACTCGAAGATGTACTGGAGGGTACCCTGCGAAATTTCGGCCTGATAGGGAGTATAGCTGGTCGAGAACTCACTGCGACTGGCAAGGAACGGAACCACACTCGGTGTATAATGGTCATAGACGCCACCTCCAGCAAAGCAGAGGAGCGGCTTGTTCTGGGCAGTCAGGTCTCCAATGATCTTGCGCACCTCGACCTCCGACTTCTCGGAAGGAATGTCGAGGTCACGTTTCAGTTTCAGTTCCTCAGGGATCTCGGCATAGAGGTCATCGAGGCTCTGAACACCAATGACACCCAGCATCTGCTGAATGTCATCGGTCGTATGGGGGAAATATTTAAACATATTTACTCGCAAATTGCCTCGTAAGCCTTGGCATCGAGGAGGTTGTCAAGTTCAGAAGGATCTGAAAGCTTCACTTTGATAATCCAGTTCTCGAAAGCATCGGCGTTGATCAGCTCAGGCTGCTCTTCGAGAGCTTCGTTGATTTCGACAACGGTTCCAGAAACGGGTGAGAAAAGGTCACTGGCAGCCTTGACCGACTCCACAGCACCGAACTCCTCGCCTGCAGTCACTTCGTCGTCAACCTCCGGCATATCAACATATACCACATTGCCCAACTGGGACTGTGCATAATCGGTGATGCCGACGTAGCCATACTCGCCTTCCACTCTTACGTACTCGTGGCTCTCTGCATAAAAGAGGCCTTCAATAACTTTTGCCATTTTTCTTGAGGTTTTGATTATTATTTCTTATATGATTTCTCGTAGAATTTCTTCTTGACCACCACTCCTGGCTGAAGCTTGCGGTGGATGCGTACCTGCACGGGGGTGCCCAGCTTTGCATAATCGATCTTAACAAGGGCCATGCAGACACTCTTGCCTGTCGAGATGGAATTGTAACCAGTGGTGACAGTGCCGACCACTTCGTCACCCACTACCACATCGTAGCCATGACGTGGGATGGCACGTCCTTCAAGTTCAATGCCAACCACCTTGCGGGTGACTCCTTCGGCCTTTTGCTTTGCACAAGCCTCCTTGCCGACAAACTCCTCCTTATCGAGTTTCACGAACATGCCCAAGCCTGCCTCGATAGGGCTAAGCTCGTCGGTCAGTTCGTCACCATAAAGAGGAAGGCCCACCTCAAAGCGCAAGGTGTCGCGGCAACCCAGACCGCAAGGCTTCACACGACCGCTCTCGATGAGCTTGTCCCATTGAGCCACAGTGAAGGCGTGTGAACCGTAAATCTCAAAGCCATCCTCGCCTGTGTAACCAGTGCGGCTGACGATGATGGTCTCTCCGCCGACATCCAACTTCTTGAAGGTGTAGAAAACGAGCTCGGCGCAAGGCAGACCCAGCACCTCCTCGACTACACGTTCCGATTGCGGGCCCTGTACGGCAAGCTGTCCATAGTAATCGCTCTGGTTCTCGGTAACGACATCGAAAGCCTTGGCTTGCTCGACAATCCAAGCGTAATCCTTATCGATATTAGCTGCATTGATGACGAGGAAGAAGCGGTTATCGGCCTCCTTATAAACCAAAAGGTCATCGACAGTGCCGCCATTCTCGTGGAGCATCATGCCATAGAAAATCTTGCCAACAGGGGCACCAGCCACATCGTTGGTGAAAATATGCTGCACGAAGCGTTCGGCCTCAGGTCCAGTGACAAGCACCTCGCCCATGTGGCTCACGTCGAACACGCCACAAGCGGTGCGGACTGCGATGTGCTCGTCGGCAATGTCAGAATACTGGAGTGGCATCACAAAGCCACCGAATGGAACCATCTTGGCACCCAAGCTCACGTGACGGTCATAAAGACATGTTTTCTTATCTTCCATAGATATAATTTGTAAAGTTGTGGTTCATTCAAATCATGCTGAACAGCTGTTCCTGATTGAGATTGCGTATAGATCGTTCGGGATGATTCCGATCCATGGCCTCTTTGAGACTCTCTTTGGTGAAAGGAATACCCACAAAGGCTTCCGTAAAAGCCTTTTGCGCATCAGACGTCTCGAAGAAGTCGCCCGTGAGTCGCACTTTTCGTATCAGACTACCCTTCAGTTCGAAATGTATCTCAAGCGTCCCGCAGCCTTCAATGCGTGCCATTCGAACCTCTTCGTCGCGTGCTGAACTGCCCAAAAGGAACTCTTCGGCATAATACCCAAGTTCAATTTGCTTTATTTCTGAGATAGCTGAGTGAGGAAGCTGGATGGAACGGTCGGTAAGTTTCATGCGCAACTGGTTTCTCAACCACGCCACCTCTTCGGCTTCACTGAGACCCATCGGCACGTTCAGATTACCTTTCAACACTCCCACACGAGCGCGAATGCTGCTGACGCCCTTGGCCTGCAGTTTCTGCGGATTGGAATGCAACGCTCCTTGCATCAACTGCGGATCGGTGTCGTAAAGCATCGTTCCATGCACGATGTTACGGTCGGCCAAACGATAGAAAGCATTGCCGCAAACCTTTCCCTTACCCATGAGGATTACATCGTTGCGACCATGAACCTCTGTATGTGCACCCAATTCGTTCAGGCTTCGTGAGACAGTGGTGGCATATTCCATAAAGATGGGCTCCACCTTGCCTTGGCTGGTAACAAAGCTAATCATGATGTTGCCCTCGTCGGCGAAGATTGCACCACCCCCGCTTTTTCGGCGAATGACATCGATGTGATTCTCACGACAGAAATCAAGGTTCACTTCCTGATGGGCCACCTGGTTACGGCCCATCACCACGGTACGACCAAGTTGCCACGTGAAGAGGTAATTGTCGGCAGGCAAATGGCTGGCTATCCACTCCTCGGCAGCAAGGTAGAAGGGTGCGCGAGCGGCAACCTCATGGCACGGAAGCTCTACAAAGCAAGCTGGGAAATGCATAGTACTTTAGTTTCTTGTTGCAAATTAAATGCAATTCCTTGAATTGACCAAATAAATCGGGCAAAAAATGGCAAAAAGTCAATAATTACACCTTAACAAGGGCCTTTCGGTATTCCATCATTACAAAATGAAAGGATATGAGCCCACTTAATTGTTCAATTCGTTGGATAGAGTCACCGAAGCTACATTGTCCAGTTGGTGAATCTCGTTGAACAACGCAACATAGTTAGGCTTGCCGTAAGAGACGACCACAAAATTGATGATAGTTTGCCCCTCGGTATAATTGAAGCGGAGAAACTCATCAGAAATGTGGATGCTGTAGCTTTGAAGCATGTTGCGGAAGGTGCTTATATCATTAACGATGCCTGAGATCTTCACACGGATAATCTTGCTTTCGCCTGCACGGATAAACCGCGTCACATAGCGGTCGGCATACGAGAGGACGAAGATGATAAGCAGTGTTGCCACCGTCGAAATGATATACATCCCTGCTCCAATTGCCAAGCCGATGGAGGCGGTCATCCAGATACCGGCTGCAGTAGTAAGGCCCTTCACTGAACCCTTCATCTGGATGATGGCACCTGCACCCAAAAAGCCAACACCCGAAACGACTTGGGCAGCGATGCGTCCAGGGTCGCCATTCTTGAGACCCAAGTACTCCTGAGGGATATAGATCGACACAAGCATTGCCATCGTGGCGCCCATGCAAATCAGCGAGAAAGTTCGCATGCCGGCGAATTGCCCCTTGTGATGACGCTCCAAACCAATCATGCCACCCAGCACAAGGCTGAGCAGCATCTTGTAGATAGCTCCCACCAGATTGATATGGGGGCTCATGATCATCTCATAGAATCCTTCCATGATGCTTCAATTTATAAATCTTCGTGGCTCCTCCTTATTTCGAATTGAAGTAAAGAATCAACAATACCAATACGATGATAATGAAAAGGACAATATATAGGGTCTTTTTGCTGTTTCCCTTCTTGACTGGCGCAGGAGCCGGCGCCTTTTGGGTCGTTATACTTGTTGTACCCTGCTTGATGACGACGGGCTCAGGCTTCTTCACCATCGAACGGAGTGGCTCAACCACTGCATTCACCGTGTCGCTCGTCAAGTAGATATGCTGAGCCAAGGTACGCAATTCGAGGAAGGAGGCATCGACCTCCTTTTCTCCACTTTTCACCGATTTCACAGCATCGACAAACTCCTCGATTTGGCCAAAGACATCGTCATTCCCAGGGAAAAACTTGTTCACCTCGCTGCGAAACTTCGACAGCGACTTGCCATTGAGGCACACATCCTTGATAAGGTCGTTGACAAACTGGACGCTGGAGGCTCCAATGTGACTTCTTTCTTCCATCCTTCTCGTTTGATTAATGTCCAATCAGTATTATTATAGACCTTTGACAACGTTGATCATCTCGATGGCCGAGAGCATGGCATCGGCACCCTTGTTGCCTGCCTTGGTACCGGCACGTTCGATGGCTTGCTCAATGCTATCGGTGGTCAGTATCCCGTTGGTGACAGGCACACCGCTCTTGAGGCTCGCTGCTGCAATACCCTTGGCGCTCTCGTTAGCCACCATATCGAAATGGGGCGTTGCTCCACGTATCACTGCGCCCAGGCAGACTACTGCGTCATACTTGCCCGATTCGGCCATCTTCAAAGCCACCAGTGGAATCTCAAATGCTCCAGGGACGTAGGTCAACGTGAGGTCGTCACTGTTGCCTCCATGACGCACAAAACAGTCTTCGGCTCCCCCGATAAGACGATTGACGATAAAGTCATTGAAACGCGATGCCACGATGCCTATCTTCTGGCCGGCAGCCGAAAAGTTACCTTCAATTCTTTTCATAATCTTACGTTATTGTTTGATGTCCTTAAATTTCTTTCGCAAATCCTTGACGTGCAACAAGTGTCCCATCTTGGCGTACTTGGTGTACATATAGAACTCGTCCTTCTCGTTACAGGTCATCTCGATGGGCTCACGACTGACAATCTTTAGACCGAAGCCGTCGAGACCCTCTATCTTGGCCGGATTGTTGGTCATGAGTATGAGCTCATGGATGCCAAGGTCGGCAAGGATGGAAGCACCCGTTCCATATTCCCGCAAGTCAGCAGCAAAACCCAGTGCCAAGTTGGCCTCCACGGTGTCCATACCCTGATCCTGAAGACGATAGGCCTTGAGTTTATTGATCAACCCGATGCCACGTCCCTCCTGACGCAAGTATAGCAGGACGCCACGTCCTCGCTGTTCTATGCGGCGCAAAGCTTCGGCCAATTGTTCGCCACAATCGCAACGCAAGCTGCCAAACGCATCGCCGGTGAGACACTCCGAATGGACGCGACAGAGCACAGGCTCGTCGGTCGTAACGTCTCCCTTGACGAGCGCCACATGATGCTCGCCAGTCACACGATTGACATATCCGCAGGCTTTGAACGTACCAAAACGTGTGGGTAGTTCTGCCTCGGTAATCTTATCGACGAGTTTCTCGGTGCGACGGCGATATTTAACGAGGTCGGCGATAGTGATGGCGACAAGGTCGTGCTTCTTGGCAAACTCCAGAAGCTCGGTGGTACGCATCATGGTTCCATCCTCGCGCATGATTTCGCAACAGAGCCCACATTCCTTGAGCCCGGCAAGACGACACAGATCGACTGTAGCCTCGGTGTGACCTGTACGAACTAACACGCCACCATCACGAGCCTGTAAAGGGAACATGTGACCCGGGCGACGAAAATCGACAGGCTTGGCATCATCGCTCACAGTAGCACGAGCCGTGATGCCACGCTCCACGGCTGAAATACCTGTGGTGGTGGAACGGTGGTCGATGCTGATGGTGAAGGCGGTGAGATGATTGTCGCCGTTGTTGGCACACATCTGGGGCAAGGCCAGCTTCTCGCAGATCTCGCGGCTCATGGGCATACAGATAAGGCCCTTGGCCTCGGATGCCATGAAGTTGACGTTCTCTGTGGTCGCAAACTCCGCTGCACAGATGAGGTCACCCTCATTTTCACGATCGGGGTCATCAAGGGCCAAGATACACTTGCCTGCCTTGATGGCAGCGATGGCCTCTTCTATAGTGTTGAATCGATTCATTCTGTTTTCTTTTTGCTTTTCTTAAGGGCCTGGATTATCTAGAACTTCTAGAATCTCTAGAAAATCTAGAGCATCTAGATAGCCTAGAGAAAGCCATTATCCCTAAGTTTTGCCAGGAGGGTATTGTCAGGGGTTTTGCCCAAAAGCTTCTCGACATATTTTGCGATGATGTCATTCTCGAGGTTCACAAGGTCGCCGATACGAAGGCTATGGAGCGTGGTAACGAGTTGGGTGTGAGGGATGAGCGATACCGAGAAACTGCGTTCATCCACGCGAGCTACCGTTAAGGAAACGCCCTCGACAGTGATGCTTCCCTTTTCGATGATATATCTGAGCAATTGGCGGTCGCACTCCACCGTGAGCCAAAGAGCTGTATCATCCTGACGAAGAGCCGCAATGCGACCCGTGCCATCGATATGCCCCGAAACGATATGGCCACCCAGTCGGGACTGCAATGACAAGGCTCGTTCCAAATTCACAGGGCTTCCGGGCTTCAAACGGCCCAAGGCAGTGCGTTCAACCGTCTCAGGCATCACGTCGGCAGAGAAGTCATGATCTCCAAGGCTGGTCACTGTGAGACAAACGCCATTGGTGGCGATGCTGTCACCCACCTTCGAATCCTGCACAACAAGGTTCGCCTCAACCTCAAGGGTGAAGCTCTTCGCACCTCTGTGCAGGGCCTTCACATGACCCACTTCTTCGATTATTCCTGTAAACATTTCAAAATATTCTGATTTCTCGGAATTCTCCAATCACTCCGATCACTCTGAGTACTCTGAATACTCTGAGCAATCCGACAATTCCGATCATTCCGAGCCCTTCTTCACCAATCCTCTCACGAGCAGGTCCTCGCCGATTCTTTCGACCTGTACATCGTGAAGTTTCATCGCTTGGGACATCTTCGCAAGACCGAGACCTTCGACGGGTGTCTTAGCATCAATACCCCCAATGAGTTTTGGAGCAATGAAGGCATAAACCTCATCCACGAGACCTTCCCGCAAGAAAGCTTCGTTGAGTGTGCCTCCACCCTCAAGCAGGATGCCATCAATCTTTTCCTTTCCTGCTCGTGCAAGGAGGTCCTGGGGCGAATTGCAGCACCATGTTTTGACACCCGCAGCATTGAGCTGAGCAAGTTTGCGAAGGTCGGCACCATGAGCATAAACCACAATGGTAGGAATCTCCTTGGCCGTACGCACCAGATGGCTCTCAAGGGGCAAACGTGCCTGACGATCTGCCACGATGCGGATAGGATTACGAGCAGCAGGATATTTTGGGATGCGGGTCGTAAGAGTGGGATTGTCGGCAAGCACTGTACCAATGCCACAGAGGATGCCTGTCAGTTCACGACGCAAATAATGTACACGCAGCCTTGACTCCTCACACGATACCCACTTACTGTCACCTCGGCGGGTACAAATCTTGCCGTCGAGTGTCATGGCATATTTCATCGCCACCCAAGGAAGTCCAGTGGTTATATATTTCAAGAACACACGATTCTGATAACGCAATTCCTTCTCAAGACTATCGGCTATTTCCACCTCAATTCCTGCATTGACAAGCTTCTCGATACCCTTGCCCGCAACGAGCGGATTGGGGTCTCGGAGCCCGACAACTACGCGAGCAATCTGACGTTCGATGATGGCATCGGTGCAGGGCGGCTGATGACCGTGGTGACAACAAGGCTCCAAGGTCACATACATCGTTGCCCCCTTGCAGTCTGCTCCACGCCGGTCGGCATCCTTGAAGGCATTTCGTTCGGCATGCAAGTCACCAAAACGTGCATGATAACCCTCGGCAATCACCTTCCCATCACGCACAATAAGCGCTCCCACAAGTGGATTGGGGTTCACCGAACCCTCACCCTTCTGGGCCAATATCATCGCCTTGCGCATCAGGTCGATATCGCTGGTCGTTATCATAATGTCATCGAAATAGTTGAAATACGGCGCAAAGATAATGCATTTTTAGCGAATACCCAAGAAATTTATCGACTTTTAGTGATTTTTCACGGTCAAAACTTTGAGAATACCAAAAAAATACATATATTTGCAAAGCATTTCTAAGAAAAAAAGTTCAACCCTTAAAACAAAAGACTATTGAACAAACCCTAAAACTACACATATATGAAAAGAGCATTAACCATCGCATTAGCCTCTCTGTTTGCTTTTGCAAGCTATGCAGAATCAAACCCAGAAAATGCCAACGAGGCCATTTCCTCCAAGCCCGAATTCCCCACCGAAGAGACCTACGAGTCGGGATTCCTCAGCACGCCACTCAACCAGGCCATCGAACGCGGCATGCGTAGTGCCGACAACGAGATGAAGTTCAAATATGGACGCACAGTAACCGATTTTGCCACGGCTCCCAAAGTCGGCGGATATTACATGTCGGGATATTACTACAGCAGTCAGGAAGGAGCTCATAACGGCGATGGCTTCAAACAAAAGAATGTCCGTCTCTACGTGAGCGGTTCTGTATTCAAGCACTTCAACTACCTCGTGCAAGTTCAGCTCGCCAATGCTGCATTCCACATGAAGGACTATTGGTTGGAATGGAAAAAATACCCGGAATTCAGCGTGAAGATCGGACAGTTCATTCGTGTCTTCGGTTTCGAGAATCCCTACAATCCCTTCGAATATCGTGATGGAGCCTATGCGCTGATCACCCAGAAACTTGCGGCTCAGTCAGACTATATCGGCACCGACAATGGCGGTGGCCGTGACCAGGGCATCCAGGTCCAAGGTGACCTTTTCCCAGTGGGCAAGGATCAGCATCGCCTCATCCACTACCAACTCATGCTTTCTAACGGCCAAACCATCAATACCAGTGATGCAAACGGCAAGAAGGATATCTCGGGCACCTTCCAAGTGCAACCAATCAAGGGCTTCTATCTTGCTCTCTATGGCTGGACAGGCGACCACAAGGCCAACGGCATCACCGTCAATCGCAATCGTTATATGATTTCTGCATTCTACGATGTCAACGAATGGACCGCACGTGCCGAATACGCCCACTCCACCGGCCACAAGATCAGCGACTACAACCCCATCACTGGTGAATGGATGGGCGCAGGAAAGGCTCAAGGTTGGTACGCCACATTCGGCATGCCCTTAAACGATTGGCTCAAGATATGGTTCAAATATGATGCGTATCAGGATGATGCCAGCTGGGGAAGCACCCGTTCAATCTATTCCATCAGTCCCAACATCCAGATTCACAAGAACCTCTGGTTCCAGCCACGTGTAGGATATGTTCACGATCGCACATTCGACGATAATTGGATGGAGGTTTCGATAGAGACCGGTGTCCGATTCTAAAAAAGTTCAGTCAGTCACAGACACACCACTTAACACATAGAAGACATGAAGTCAATCCGGGAAATCAACAAAACGTATCTTGACAAGAATCTCGAGACGACGCCTCACGACGTCGCATTGCTTGATGCCTACAAGAAGAACCCGAAGACCTTGCCAGTGCATGAGAGCACCGAAGGTCTTGCCGAGGGCACACCTGTGCTTACCAATTATGGTCTGATGGCCTTGAGTTTGGATGAAGACTACATGCAAGGCTTCTACGTGCCAAGATGCGAGGCTTTGCTCAAAACCAACGGCGAACTGGATCCGCTCACCGTACGTACGTTGCGCGCCAGCCTCATCGAGTTTGCCATGCTGGGCTGCATCGAGGCACAGCAGGTCATCGACAAGTTCCTCGTCGAGTACGGGAAAGGCGATAACGACATGCTTGCCGGCATCGTCTTGACCCGTTGGCCCGACCGTCACAATCTGCATCGCTTCCTGGCCATCCAGCAGGGAGGCAACGACCCGAACGTCGATCACACGTCGTTCCATCGTGCCATGACCGAGATACGTTCAGGCAGCAAACGAACCCGTTGGGTCAACTACTTCTTCCCGCAAATGAAGACCGACCGCGACCTGCCGACATTCTATTACAGCCTGCGCGACGAGACCGAGGCACTCATCTACATCAATCATCCGATGCTGCGCAAACGTCTGCTCAAGATGTGCGAGGCCATCCTTCAGAACGATCATTCCATCTTCGACATCTTCTCACGTTTCGACATCAAGATGATACGTTCCTGCATCGACCTCTTCTCCCACATCTCGACCATCAAGATCTTTGAGCAGATGCGTAAGGAATATGGCTGGAAGTATTACAAAGACAAGTTTTGACCTACTGAAAGTCTATCACATTATCAGAACGTGTGACCAAGACTGAGATATAACTGGAACTCTTTCGTACGATTACTCCAACCCAATTCGGCGCTTATTGGTCCTAACAAGGTCTGATAAGCGCCTCCTATCATTCCGCCCCACATCGTATGCGACATGAAGATATCGCTCAGGTGATCATCCTGCTGGGATGCCGTGATTTTAGCCAAAATATATCCCCTGTCTATGACTTGAAGCTGAGCCATGAGTTGTGCAGCAACAAAGGCATTCTCAGCCACATCGGCATGTCCGATACCCGGATATGGCATCTGCTGCGGCAAATAACGTCCAAAGTAATTACCTCCGATCACATTGCCTTGTACGCGATGGATATCTGTGCCAAAGAGAATACGGCCATAGACACTGGGCTGGACGGCAAGACGACTTCCCATCGGGATGGTGGTGCGTAACACACCATCTACGGCCGAGAAGCCTACGTGGTCGTTATAAGTGACCAGATTGTCGGTGTAGTAAGCAAAACCAGCCCTGAAGTATGTTCCTCGTGTCGGGAAATACCAGTCATTTTCGGAGTCGAAACGAGTTCTTGCATAATAACTGTAATTCCGTTCGTTTTCGAATGAGTTCAGGTTTTTGACCTCATCATAATTGACGTTGGCAAGCATATCGCCGACATGATAATACTCCCACTTGGCGCCCACCCTGAAGTCGAATTTGTGGAAATGGAACTCCAGAGCCGAATAATCTATGGCATGATAATTATAGGTACCATTACCCATCTTGTCACCTCTATAATAAAGGCTGATGTCATTGTAACCATATTCGTAAGAGAGTCGTCCTTTGGTGGAACTGAACGACTGGTGTATCAACTCGGCCTTGGCCTTGACACGACGGCCCAGACGCATGGAGAAGGACATGGTAAAAGGCACCTTGGAGCGCATGGGCACATCCATTCGAAGATTGATTGCGGCCATCTCTTCGTTATCGAAACGCCCGCCCACATGAAAACGTGCTGACTGACGAGTCCCGGCGGTGAACAATGCCGCCTGCTGTCCCTCATAGTCGAGCTGGTAATCAATGTCATCGTATAGGAAATCGCCACGAAGCGAACTGGCAATCAGCTCAGCTGTGTTGATATCGATGCTGTTGGCTTTCTTCAGATTGAATTTCCTACGTATAAAGCGTTCGTCGTACTTGCTTATTCCCTCAAAGCGGAACTCCTTCACGGGTGTGGCAGCATCCATCGACTCCACCTCCTGATGAGCCACGGGCTGTACCTGATAGTCAGGGGGAAGACCCAGTTTGCTCTTTAGCTCCATCAACTCGTCCCAATGGGCCATAGCCACTTCCTCACCACGGCGTATCAGCGTATCAACAGCCTCGGCCGTAAAGCTAATGGTACCGTAGGGACGCGGATCGGCCATCAGCATCAGGTCGGTCATGGCCATATTCTCTTCTATCTTGTTGCCTGTGCTCATGCCTATGTACAGGCCCACCATATCCAAGGTGGTTGTCACCTTGTCTGGATCGCGTTCATCGCCGAGAAAACGCACACCGATGATATAATCGGCACCCATCTCCTTCGCCAGGTCGGCAGGATAATTGTTTTTCATGCCTCCATCGGCCAATATCATATTGCCTTTGCGCACAGGAGCAAAAGCTGCCGGTATAGCCATCGTGGAACGCAAAGCCTCGGCGAGACGCCCGCTATGGAAATCATATTCCGTATCGGAGATGACATCAGTAGCCGCGCATGCAAAGGGACGTGGCAACGTGTTGAAGTCGATACTGTCTCGATACCCATTGGTCAGACGATAGAAGAGCGTCGCCAGATTCTTTCCTCGAATCATACCTGCTTTAGCGGCTTTTTCCTTCGAGTTGTACGATACTCCACGACTGAAGAAATAGGTGTTGTGCATCTCACGGTCATCAAGTGTCTGACGATCGGAATATTCCTGGTCGGAAAGCAGGAACATCCAATCTTGTGCTCTGACAATCGAATCGATCTGCATCGGCGTGTAGCCCATGCTGTAGAGGCCGCCAATGAGGCCACCCATCGACGTACCCGTCACGATATCCACGGGGATACCGGCACGCTCTATAACCTTCAGCACACCGATATGAATCACACCTTTGGCACCGCCTCCTGAGAGTGTAAGTCCTACCTTCGGACGATTGACATTAGATTCATTCTGTGCCACACCCTGCTGTGCTGAAACACACAACATAGCAAGTGAAATCAATAATGAAAAAAACTTGTTCATGGATGACTAAATATTTATATTAATAAAATGATTGTGGAAATATCTGGATAAATCGCGCCATCATCTTTTGACCTTGTCCATCATTTCATAGAAAGCCTTAGGATCCTTGAGCGAACCACCTTCTGCGAAACGATCGATCTTGTTTTTCGAGGCAACGGTTTGAATAAGCTTGTAGTTGCCGGCCTTGACAGCCTCCTTCGTCATGACACGGCACTGCATGTAGGCCGGCACTATTTTCTGTAGTTGAACACGATTCATGATGGTGCTCGATTCTGCGGCTTTCTCGGCCTTGGTGAGGATTGCAAGTGCCTTGTTGATGAAGACATCGGTGTAGGTGGCTCGGCCATGATAGATGGTCGTCATGCACTTCAGATGCGTATCCTTCGAAACCAGACCATTCACCAGGGCAAGATACTCCTTCATCTGAGGTGCTGCCTTGCCATAGTAGGCGTTGATGAACTCATCAATGATGGCGTCGGCATCGACATCTGGATTCCACATCAGCTTGGCAAGCAGATATGCCTTCAGTTCTGCAAAGTCTCCGCCCGGCACGTCGTACGACCCCTCCTCCATCACCCCGATGGCATGATTGTCGCGGAAAGTCTGTAAATTCCTTTGCAGTACACCAATATTGGGGAATGGCAGAAGATATTGCTGGAAGGTGGTGACATAGTCCCAGATGTAAAGATGCGGCGAAATGCTGCTCCATGCCTTCATATCATCGAGGAAAGCGACATTCTGCCGACAGTCCCTAATGCTGTGTGTGAAGCAACAATCGATGCTGCAAAGACGTATCACCACGTTCTGGCGTGGTTTGATGCCCTGAGGCGCCGAGCGCGTATATTTGTATGCAAAAGTGCCGATGTACTTGTCGGGGAAATCCTTCTCAACGGCGGCTGCCACCTGATTGACGAACCAAATCATCGCGCCCGACTCCCCGCCATATTTCTTCACGAGCTTCTTGCACTCTTTGCACTGGCATGGGTTCTGATTGTCGTTCTGTGTCACCGAATAGATCAGGAAGTAAGGATAATTGGTCATCACCTCCTTGATGCTCTTGATGCATATCTGCAACACGTTCCTATTCGACAGGCAGAGCTGGTCGGTCGTGCGCTTGCCGTTACGCAGGCTGAAGTATTCGGGATGCGACTTGAAGTAGAGTTCCGGCTTGCAAAGCTTATTGAAGGTATGTACCGACCAGAAGGCCTCGCTGGGTACCTGTATCTTGCCGAACTCCGTCTTCTTGGAGTTCCTGCGACCACAGGTCTTGTTGCGCAAAGTCCAATCTGCATCGAATGCATCGAAATAATACAAATCGCGCGATTGGAACGCCGGCTCCTCCTTGTCATAGAGCTTGGTGAACTCATATTGCTTCTTTCGCGGAGCGATGGAGAAGTCTTTCGTGTACCAGCGGCATCCCATCTCATTTTCGAGGAAGGTATAGACACCATAAAGGGTACCGATCTCCTTGCCACCAAAGATATAGATGTCGCCTCCCACGTTGCCATACACAAAGCCCTGGTCATCAGCCTTAGGGCGTGCTGTCTGGACAAGCTTCTTCACTTCATTGCCGAACCCCACGAGGATTCGTTTGCCGCGCACACCCTTACGTTCATCCGTCACTGCGAGCCTTACACCTCCGACCTGCTGAAGCCAGGTCTGCAGCTCCTTGGCCGCATAACGCTCCGTGGTCGATGCGTCGGCAGCAACCACGATACTATACGTCGAACGACCACCGCTGAACAGTGTGTAGGCGCTCGATGGGATGGCGTTCATACACAAGATGAGCGTGAAGAGGAATAGCAACCTTTTCATACGACGATGGAGAATATGGACTAAGTCTATTTGAAGCGCGAGCGTTTGTGCTTTTTGGTGTTCTGCTTCACAAAGGCACGAGTGACGAAGAGCATGATCGCAAATAGGAATGCCATGAAGACACAGCCTATCGCGCCAGTTTTCGAACCGATACCAAAGAAACAATATCCAGCACCCAACAATGCGAGAAGGATGAGGACCGAAACTACAATGGAGTAGATACGAACAAATTTCTGTAACATAGGATATATAAGGGTTAGAAGGATTCGAGGGAGACCCCCTCGGTCCCCCTGCATAGGGGGAGGACTGCTTGTCGGGGCTTGGTTCTTCCCCCTAAGCAGGGGGATTAGAGGGGGTCCGTGGTCTGGGGTATGTTTAGAAGGGGTAACCTACGGCCAAATTCCAGCCAAGGTTCTTGAGCAAAGCATGACGACAGTTGAAGTAACTATTGTCCACATCATTAGGATCATGCAGAGGCACACCAATGTCCAATCGGATGATGAACATATCGAGATTCAGTCGGAAACCTAAACCGACATCCAGGGCAAGCTGCTTCGCCAGGTCACGTCCAATCTGCTCTCCATCACTATAGGCATCCATGAGATCCGTGAAGGCCTTGAATGCTTCTTCGTCCATATTCTGGCGAAAATAGTCATACTCTGACTGGGTGAGTGCCGACGAACGCAATCTCCAAACATTGCCCGCATCGGCAAACAAGGCTCCATGGAATGCACCCGCTATCGGGAAGCGTAACTCGACATTGCCTTCGAGCTTGATGTCACCCACACGTTGCAGGTAGGAATACTCATCATCGCCATACTTCGATATCCACGTGGTGCTGCCCGGGCCGATGCCACGCACCGAGAAACCACGCAGCGAGTTGGGGCCTCCGATGTAGAACTGTTCACTGTAAGGCAAATCGGTGGAATTGCCGTAAGCATAGCCTATGCCACCTTGCACGCGTCCGGCAACCTTGATGTCGCCATCGATGGTATGCGTGTAGCGGAATTCGGCTGTCGCTTTGAGGAACTGCGAAAACTTCAGGAAAAACAACTGTCGTTCGCCTTGTACGCGATGCGAACCCATCTGTCCCATCAGCACGTCAGTGATGCCTCCGGCTTCGGCCAAGGTCACTCTGGCATATTCACGATGGGGTCGCGACGATGTCGAAGCGGCGTTGTCGAACGTCCAGCTCACCTGCATCTGTGGAATGAACTGGTCCTCGAACGCATGTTCCAGACTTTGGTATCGGTTGATCATTTCCTCGAAGGCGTCCGTCTTGTTGAAGGCCGAGACGTAGGTCAGCTTGAGGGGAGTGAACGTCATGGTGTTGTACTTGTCGAGTCCAAAGCCATACTCCACCGAGCCACTCGCCCTGACCATATCGAGCCAACCGGCACGACGCATCCAGTCGATCGAGACACTATAAGTCGAAGATACCGGCTTCTCACGGATGGGTCGGAAATAGTGTGGGATCTGCAGACGAGGCACCGAGAGCGACACCTTGCCACCCAGGTCATAACTGTTGAGTCGATGGCCGCTGCTCGCATGCTTGCCTGTACGCCACTCATAGGTACCATCAAGCTGGAAGACCAGTTTCTCGCCTCCTCCGAACAGATTGCGACGCATGGCCTTGAAGGTGGCACCAGGTCCCGCCTGGTTGTTGTCCTTATACACTGCACCGATTTCGGTGGTTCCTGTCCAAGGATAATCGTAGGTGGCATTGATGACGAGGCGTACGCTGGTAGTATCTTCCCCCAGACGCAGGACCTGACCTTCTTCAAGGGGCACACGGCTGAAGGTTCGGGTGAGCGAGTCGCCTGCCAGATGCATGATCTCGGTCTCTATCGGGTAATACTTGAAGGTGTTCAGTCGCGAAATCAGTTCCTTGGACAGATCTATACGATTGGGAGTAAGGAGCGCATGACGACGGAAACCCAACGAACGCCGCAGATGCCGTGTCTTCATCTGTTGCTTCGGGCCATTCCATCCCACTGTCACGAACCGCAGGGTGTCGAAATGGCGAGACTTCAGACTTGGACCCATGGAGAGCTTGAAGTGGACCGAATCGATGGTACAGGGTGCCAATGCCTTTCGATCAGCGCCAGGACCAACCAGCACACGCAGGTTGACCGTGTTGCCTTGCAGCGTGCTGTCGGCCATGTATTTGACGAACTTAGGCTCAAAGAAATAGTATCCCGAATCCTTCAACACGTCGGCAATGCGCGTACGTTCAGCATCCAGGTTCGTATAAGAGAATCGATCACCACTTCGCAACAGGCTCTTGTCGAGCGTGTGGTTCACGATGCTGTCGATACGAGGGAAAGGACTGCGCATATAGGTGATGGTTCCCAGTCGCGACTTATGCGAATAGTTGACCGTATAGGCAATCTTGGCCTTGAGCGAATCCTTCTTGGCATAGACGGTGTCAAATTCGACCGAAGCGTTGAAATAGCCTTCGTCCTTGAGAGCTGCCTCGGCTGCATGGGCACGCAGTTCGGGATTGACCTGGCTGACAAGCGTGGGGTCACTCTTGAAGTGCTTCCAGAACCAATAGCGGAAACCCTTTTCCTCTTTCGGATGGAAACCATTGTAGATCCATAGACCCACGGGGAATGGGGAGATATGATAAGCCGAGCCGAGGAACGAGCTGTTGGGCGCCACTTCGAGCTTGGTTGCCAAAGCCTCCTTGACGATATCATCAACGGTATCGACCTTGTTGTGATGAATCTTTGACACACCCGTATAGAGCACTTCCCCCTTGGGTAGTTGACTGGTGATACTACATGCTGTAAGCCAACAAGCCAAAAGGGCGAATGCCGTCAAGGTGGTCAGGCCATTGCAACGACGAGGCAACAATGACCACAAGAGACTATTCAGGCGTTTGTTCTGTTTCATTGTTTTCGTTTGTGATGGCTGGGAGTTCTTCGTTCTCTGGAGTTTCCTGATTATTCGGAACTACCGGATTATCCGTGCTATTCATTATTTCAGGCTCGGATTCGTGGGGATATAGTTGCTCCTCCTCTTCCAGCAGCTGGAGCTGACGGATATGCTCCTCGATGCGTGCACGACGCTTGCGTTTGGTAGGAAGCAGGAGTTGCTTGAAGCGATAGCCGGAGCTCTCCTGGATGTAGCTGGCACCGGCCTCCACCACCTCGCCTTCGAGCACCGACTCGTAATTGGTGCGACGGAAGACCTTGATGTAATGCGATCCGTCCTTCTTGATCAGGTATTCGACCGACATGTCGCCAAGTTGTGCGCCATTGCCACGGTTGGCATCTCCGCCACTGCTCACCTGTCCGCCGATGGTGGCACGCACACGCTCATTGAAGAGCGTCTTGGTCACCTTGACCGAATAGTCGGTGCGAGCGCTGCCCGACTCCGTATTGTACGTATCGACGCCGATATCGATGGTCGTGCCCTTCATGTTGCCGATAAGCGACTCCAGTTGGCGGTTGATCATCGACGAAAGGGCGGCATTGGCGACACCGAGACCTGCCGAACTGCTGCTGCCCGGGCCGGTATAGGTTTGCGAAATCAGCAGGATAAGGGCAATCTTCGAACGCTCGTCATCATCGAGCGATGCGATACCCGAATTGATGGCGCTGTTGTTGGCTGCGCTGCAATCAAAGGTGATATGGAGGTCCTCCAGCGAGCCGGTGATGGCTATCGTGACGATGAAGTTGACGAGGCTCGTCTTGTTGTCAGTATTGACCGTGGCTTTCACTTCCTCAGAAGCGATGATGTTGATGTCAGGATCGCTCGGTTCGTCGCCTGTCCAGTTGACAAGGCTCGAACTGTTGATGTCGAAGGTCTTGACCATCGGCAGGATTGGCAGCTTGTAATTCACCTTTCCGCTGATGATGTCGTAGGTGCCGTTCATGATGAATTCACCCTGGTTGTCGGTCTGCAGGTTGAGGCTTCCACCTCCCACAATATCGACCTTGTTGTTTTCTGCGTCCAGATACGCCGTCACCTTGACATCCTTGTCAATCTCGATGCCGAGACGCACCTTCATGCCCTCGTCGGCCTGATCCTGCAAAGGCTGGCGACGCCGCATGCCCGACATGGCCATCTCTCTATCCTGTTGGCGGAAATTGACAAACTCGACGATGTCGTCAATCCTGCTGTTCTCCAGCAATGGGTCGTCCGACATGTAGTAACTGAGGTTCGTGCCCGAATGCACACGCAATGTTCCGCTGACATCGAGTCGGTTGAGCGTGCCACGCACACGGATATTCGGGGTGATGGGCAGACGTCCGGTGATATACTGGTCGCTCAACCTCAGCTTGCTGTTGTCGATGAGTCTTACCCTGTCGCCCGTCAGATTGAGGCTGATGCCCGGGTTGCTCACCTGATCACTGAGATCGACCGTGCCACGTACGTTGAGGGGATTCTCATTGGCGCCATAGATCTTGAAATCGTTGAGCGAAAGGCGATTGTCGATAAGCCGGATGGTATCTTCGCAGAACCTGAGTTGCGCATCCAGGTCATCATAGACGACACCCGCCTCATGCATCGACAGATGTGCATCGACCCTTGCCTTGTCAAAGTCCTTGCCGAGCATGGTAAGTCGCCCTGTGGTAGTGCCCCAAAGGTTGATGTTGCTGGGCAGGAAGGTATTGACAAGAGGCAGAGGGAACTCGTCAATCCTAGCCTTGACATTGACGCTGTCGGCCAGTCGTGCATCGATGTTCAGCTTGACGATGCTATCGACCGTGAGCACACCGTTGGCATCGCGGCGATTCTTTGCCATCGCAAAATTGCCATCGAACGAGAGCGTATCGGCTCGGTAGTCACCCAGATGGAATGTCTTGATGCCCGAACGCAGACGAGCACCCAGGCTGTCGGGATAGAGGTTGACGACTGCCGTAAGCCCGAAATTGCCACCGGCCTCGCCTCCCTCCCATTGCATCAATTGGGTAGCGTATGCAAGGTCGAGGTTGCGCACCAACAGCAACATCTGGTTGCCGGCTTCGCTCCGGGTGTCCTTGCGTGTATAGAGTCGAACGTTGAGACCACGAGGACCATCGAGGATGATGCGTGCCCGGGTGTCGGGCTTGCGCACTTCGATGTTCTTGTAGTGCATCACGCTGAGGTAATTGTCACGGTTGACCGTAAAGGGTTGCTCGTAGATGATAGGATCCTTTTCAAGATGCAAGGTCGCGCTGTCGTCGGCAATGGCCAAAGAGGCTTCTACATCATAAAGCGTCAGGTAGTGACCGTTGATATACGTAATGCCTGCAGTGATGCTGTCGGGCATGAACTTTCCGTCCAGATGGATGTCGTAGGTCTTCGAAGCCTTGGGGTCGATGTGCATGGCATGCACAGCATATTCGTACGAATCGTGTTTGCTGGGCTGGACGGCGATGGCAATGGTGTCGAAATCGACACTGCCCGTCTGATCCACAAGGTTCACGATCGTGCCATCGAGCGAGAAACGATAGGCATTGAGGGCCATGATGTCGATGCTGGCAAACTCGTAACCCGTATGATACACGATGGGCTCGTAGAAGGGATTCTCGTTCGCAATATGCAAATCGACCGAAAGCTGCGGCACCTTGGAGACGAGTGCATTGAAGTCGAACTCGTAGTTCGCCAACTGACGATTCACCTCGACCATCATCGTATCGACGATGGCAGGAAGGTCGCGTATGCTTCGATCGGTACAGATCATCACGTTGGCATCACCTCCCGAGAGGGAGATGTCCATCATGCCCGGACTCGACTCAAGGCCGACGACGATGTCCTTGAAGTGATCCGACCGAGTGGTATTGGCATAGGCCAATGAATCTATCTTAAGCTCCAGATGCGCATTATCCCCCCAGTCGTAATACCCTTCGAGGGTGCTGTTGAGTCCAATCTTACCCAGGTCGGGACGAGCCAAGCCGAAAGGCAGGTTGGCCAAATCAAGATGGGGCAGTTTGACATATCCCTTGGTCGAAAGGGTATCCTTCTGGAAGAAGCCTTCCAGATGGGAATCGAGTGCCACGATGTGGTGTGTCGAATGGATGTCGGCCGCATAATTGCCATCCACCATCGAAGCGTCGGCCGAAAGTCCAGTGAAGGTGTTGCGCCGACCGGTATTATCTACGAACATGAGGGTATCGATCAGCACCTTCGCATCAAGGCGTGTGCGCTTGCCTGGGAAGTCGAAGTGTCGGCCATCGGCCAAAGCGGTTGCTGTGAGATGGTCGGCGATGACACCGGGCACGAACTCGCTGACGTTCAGTCCCCATGTCTTGGCATCGATGTGATATGCCTCGGTGGCCAGGTCATAGTTGCCTTCGGCCCTCACGATATCCTGTCCATGCTGCTTCACATCGGCACGAGCCGTGAAGCGCTGTCCGCGCTGCGACCCTCTGAGGTCAACGTCGAGCGCTTTGGGAATACGATATGAACGATTCCCGGGCTCATCGACAAAGGCCGAAACGAGGAAGTCGGCATCCTTCAGCGATCCCTTGACGTTGGTCGAAGCTTGGCGTTTCTGATTATCGAAAACGGATGTTCCCACGACGTCGGCCGAAAGGTCGATGTGGCGAGGTATCTGCAGCGTCAACTGGCGCACATCCAGCGAATCGGGTGTCACACGTCCCTTCACGACAACATTGGCCCTTTCGTCCACCCAGTGCTTCTGCAGATTGGGCAAATAGGGAGCAGCCAGACGGCATAGGTTCGCCGAATCGATCTGTGCCACAAGGTCAGCATCGACATATCCCGTCCGCACGGAATCCAGCATGCCCAGATGGAGCTCTGCATCTCCGCGCAGATAATCGTTCTCCCCCAAGCCCAAATCGACCTCATGGAGGGCGATGACATCATCCTCCATGTTGAAGTTTGCCGCCAACTGCGTCAGTTCCAGGCCGCAATTCTCTTCGCGTGCCCTGGCGTACTTCACATCGGCATGAATGACGTCGGGTGTATAGGTGATGTTCTCGGCCTCAAGGTCGAGGTCGGCAACGAGCAGATGATTGTAGTCAAGATAAGGCGAGGTGCTGACACTCTTCAAGGCATTTGCCAGGCTCTCGTCGCTCATGTCGAGGCCCACACGTCCATTGTGGATGGCCACCTTATCCACTGTCACGAACCACGGAGTGCTCTCCTCTTCGATGCTGTCGGGGGACGATGGGCCGAGATACAGTCGCACGTCGGGACTCTCCACCACGCCCTCCTTCAGCCTGACCTGATGGTTGGCAAGGTCCAGTTCCAGGCGTCGGGCATCGAGGCTCTTCAGCGTACCCGTCATGCCGAAAGATTCGGTGAGCGAGTCCATGCCGACCACGACATCTTCGACATGCACCTTGTCGAGCACAAAGAATGGTTGGTTGATGGGGATATCGTCGAGGCCCGTCGAAAGTTCACCCACGTGAATCAGCGTCGAGCCGTCCTTGCGTTTCAATACGTCCACATCCTTCACCTTCAACCTGAGCGGGAAACCGATGCGCACCTTCCCCACCCTGTATTCCAGGTCATCGCTCGCCTTGTTAAGGTACGACACCACAGCACCACACACTACATCCTGCACTGGCGGGATGTAGAGCAAGAGGGGCATACCTATCAGAAAAAGCAGCAGACCGATTATGATGCCTCGCACCACATGTCCCGCCTTCGACTTCTTTTCCTTGGGCTGTGCTATCTGTTCCTTCTGTTCTACCATTTTTCATGGCCCCGCAGGCTTCCTGCCGTCTGCGGAGTGTTTGATTATCGGGGCAAAGATAATCGATTTTTCCTTCTCTACCAAATGTTTTGCGTTAAAACTCCCATTTTGGCACCATGTTTCCCAAATTCGCAGTTAATTTCGACGCAAAATCAATAATATTCCTCAGAACTCTCCTTCCACATACCGCTCCTCATCCACGTCAATCCACCATCCGTGGCTTTTGGCATAGCTGACCAGTTTGTCGAAGACGGGGTCCTCGCAGATCACCTGCGGATTGCCGAACATCAGCAGATGCTTCCTTGCACGTGTCATCGCCACGTTGAGCTTGCGGTCAATCAGCTGGCCATCTTCCTCAAAGGTGTTGTTCGAAAGGAAATTGAGCTGATAGGTGCGTTGCACCGTGAATCCGTAGAGGATATAGTCGCGCTGGCTGCCCTGGAAACGCTCCACGGTGTCGATGGTGATGTCGTGAAGTTCGGTATGTCCGTAGGCATCGATGGCATTGCGCACGGCAGAAATCTGGTTCCGATAAGGCACGATGATGCCCACGGTCCGTGTCGTGTCGAAGTCTTGCTGATGAAGCAGATAGATACGTTCGACGGTAGCCGCCAACATGCGTGCCTCCACGGGGTTCACCTTCTCCGAAATGATAGGTTCAGGGGTCGAAGTTGGCACAAAGCAGACACGACGCGTCAGCAGCAGCTTGTCGATGCCGTGCTTCGAATTGCAATGTTTGGGCAAGTCCTCGATCTGATGCTCCAAAGGCACGACGTGAAGACGTCCCCCATAGAAGGCGCGGTTCGGGAAGTCGGCAATCTCCTGATGCATCCTGCCCTGGTGCGTCAACATATAGACGAAGCGTTTGTCGTCGCGATAGCGCTTCAGGAGGCGTTCGAAGAGCGAGAGTCGGCAGTCCTCCAGGCCGATGGCGAGAAGCAAGGGGTCATCGACACGCGAGAAGGTGGGATGCTGCTGCACCACAGCGGGCAACTGCTTGTGGTCGCCAATCATCACGAACTTTCCGATGGCCGACGCGCCGTCGGAGGTCTTGGCGGCAAGCAGCGGCATGAGGTGAGGCTCCAAAATCTGCGAAGCCTCGTCGATGATGGCCAGGTCGAAGGTCTTCAGTCGGAAGAGTTGCGTATTTCCCGAAAGCGAGGCTGTGGTGCTCACAAGCACCCTTGTTCGTTCCACCAAGGCGCGCATCTCCGCAAGGTCGGCGCATTCCTTCAGCCGGTTTTCGAGCAGATATGGTCGATATTCCGGCGAACAGCTATGACGTCCACCCACACGCATGAAGTCAATGCCCTCCTCCACCAGCTTGCTGCATATCTCATCCACTGCACGGTTGGTGAACGACAGGATAAGCACATTGCTCCCCTCCTCCAACAACTGTTCCTTCAGCGTATAGAGCAAGCCATACGAGGTCTTTCCCGTGCCGGGAGGCCCGATGATGAGGAAGAAGTCCCGAGCCTGCTTCACCCGAAGCGCCAGTTCGTTGAATCGGCCATAATCACCCTTCAGGCGCAGGCTCTCGTCCCGACGTGGTTCGCGTTGCATCATCAGGAGGTCGCGACGCTCTTTGGAAGCCGTTAGGAAGGCATGCATGCCGCTGTATTGCGAACGGTAGGAAGACTCCATGAAGTCATGCTCGATGGCCCAATGATATTCGGTGGCCGGATACCGCACGAAGACGTGTTTGTCGCTCTGTGGCGCACGCAGTTCGAGGGTGATGCTCTCTGCTGCGATGTCGATGATATTGGCGCGAAAGACCATTGTGCCACGTGCATCGGGTTCCTCCTCATGCCGATAAGGATAGGTGATGACGATATCGCCGACACGGAAATTCGACATGTCGCTGGCCCTGTCCTTGGCAAATGCGAACGTCAATCGCTCGACGCTTCCCTCATGGCTAGCATCGGGGCTCAGCAGGGTGAGCTGGTCGTAGATGTTGCCTGCCTGGTACTTCTCCTCCAGCGTATCGTGCCACTTGGCCGCAAAGCCCGAACTCTCCTTGGTCTTGTTGCCCACCTTCGAAAGCGTGTGCTCACGGGCCAGGAAGGTCAGGAAGCGATAGAAGTACGCACGCTCCGTATCCGTAGCCTGGTGAATAGGATTGAGGATGTTGTCCAGCTTGGGCGCAACATAGTTGTCCCAGAAATTGTCAGTGGTATTCAGCTGTCGGAAATACCCGGTCGTCAGCTTGTCGAGCACCTTCATTCCTCCCCTGCAATACCGTGCCTCAAGGCCGGCAATCTGGTTGCGCAGACTGATGGCTTCGAAGAGCAGTTGGGGTGCCGGTGTCACGCCAATCAGACCATTGGCATACTTCGAATAGAGCAGCATCGCCTGCACCTCACGGTTGGGCGTATCGAAGTTGTAGTTGAGGATGGCCAGGTAAAGCAGCAGCTGTACATAGTGCTGGGTCTGCTGACGCGGCGGGTCATCGGGTCGAGCTCCCCACATATACTTTCCCTTCCCCGACTTCTGCTCCACGAGCACCTTGTAGTCGAGCTGAAGCAGGTCCATACGTCCCTGCACACCCAGCATCTCGCTGAAGAACGATGGTTCGAGCATCACCTCCTCACGCCGATAGCGTCCCACGCGCTGCTGCAATCCTTCACGCAGGGCACGACGAATATTGTCGCGCTGCATTTCCCCGTCTTTCTCGATGTTGCCCAAATCGGTGGTCAAGGCCTTGAACGCATTGGCGCGCATGAACGTAGCATAGCTCTCTTTGTAGGGAATCTCCTCCTTGCCATGATGCACTTCCTCGTCGAGCAACTGGCTGGCCAAGTTGCCAAGCATCATGTGGACGGTGTCCTCCGTCGGCATCAGTTTGTTGATTAGGTGTAGATAGGGGGAATGCGAATACTCCTCAAAACATTTGGCAATCGACGTCACATCCACCAGGTAATCAGGTTCAAGAATGATAAGCTCGGGGTAATACACACCATCCACCAGACGCGGACGCACCAGATTGAGCTGCACATCAGGTGCCAGGAAGGGCCGAATATGTGTCCAGTCTCCTCCCACATACCCCCCCTTATAATTATAGCAAACCTTCACCTCCTCAACCCCCTCAAACCCTTCGAACTTTTCAAACCCCTCAACCCCTTCCTCCGTATGTCCATACACAAACGTATCGTCCCATCGCGTGACATAAAGGCGGAAATAGTCCGACACGAGGCTGCCTTGCTCGACTTGTCGTTCATCGCTCGGGAAGAGCAGGGCAAGGTCCATCGGCGGTTGCTCGCCATAGATAGCCTCGATGAAAAGGCAGATCGCCTTGAGGTCGTACAGCTTGCAAGCAATAAGTTCATGGTCCTCGAAGGCCATGAGCTTGCGCAACCTCACGCGCGTATCATTAATCATTTTCACCAAGTGACGTTTCAGCTGATACTGCTTCGACAGGTAGTCAATCTTGGCAAACAGGCTGCCAAGATGCAGGTCATCGAACGCCGTCTTCTGATAGGCTGCAATACGCAACACGCGATTGAAGTCACGATACGTGTCGCGCACCTTCGGTTGGGCGAGCGCTTCGACTAAATCCTGATACAGTTGGGAGGCACTTTCTTCGTAGGTCATCTGTGTGAGGTTTTGTGTTTATTAGGCGCAAAGATAGGCATTTTCGGGCAAATCGCAAAACAAATGCATCAATTTTTCATCAAAAAATTTGTTATTCCAAACTTTTGTCGTATATTTGCACATCAAAACACATCGACTGCAATGAAATGCCTCCGTTCAAAAATACAATTATTTTTTGTTAATTGTTATTTGTTAATTACCCTCACTTCCTGCTTGATGCAACAGCCTACCGAGCCGAGCGTCACGCCGCCTATCGCGCAGACCGATATCCCATCCGTTGCACAAACCGACGAGCCTACCCACTCCTACCCCAAAGCCACGCTCACCGAACTTGCTGGGACAAGACACGACGCGAAGGAGCAGATCATCGAGCACACCGGACACATCGTCTCCTACAACAGCGTCTGGAACGAACCCAACTGGGTGGCCTGGGAACTGACCAGCGAAGAGACTCGTGCCCCCTATCGCAAACGCAACAGCGACTTCGAGCCCGATCCGCTGGTGAAAGGCAAGAGGATCACCACCCACGACTACTCCAACTCGGGTTACACGCGCGGACACATGGCTCCTTCGGGCGACATGAAGTGGGACGAAGACGCCATGAACGAATGTTACTATACTTCGAACATCTGTCCCCAGAACAAGGAACTCAATGCCGGACTGTGGGAGGAAGTCGAGAGCCTCAGTCGCACCTGGGCACGCCGTTACGGCAAGGTGTGGATATGCTGCGGTCCCATCGTCGATGACATCCATCTGATGGTGAAGAAAAAGATTGCCGTGCCCTCGTCCTTCTTCAAGGTCATCTGTGCCGAGCAGAACAACCGCTACCACGCCGTCGGCTTCATCTTCCCCAACGAAGACTGCAAGGGCCGTATCTGGCAATATGCCCGTTCTGTCGATGAGATCGAGCAAATCACCGGCCACGACTTCTTCTACAACCTCCCCGACGACATCGAGGACAAGATCGAGGCCGACGATACCTTCAACTTCTGGAAACGTCGTAATTGATGACCCACATCGGACTAATGAGCGATCCGCACGCCCTGTGGGACGATCGCTACCTGCAATACTTCGAGGCGTGCGACGAGATATGGCTTGCCGGCGATGTTGTCGATAGCACCATCTGCGACCGACTCGAAGCCACCGGCAAGACTTGCCGCATCGTGTGGGGGAATGCCGACGGACAGGACATGCGCCTGCGTTATCCCAAGGATCAGCGCTTCACGCTCGATGGCGTCAGCGTATGGATGACGCACATTGGAGGCTACCCGGGACGATGGCCCCGCAACATCCTCGACGAATTGCGTGCCCATCCCGTCACCCTCTTCGTTTGCGGACACAGCCACATCTGCCGCGCAATGTACGACCGCAGCCTCGCCACACTCATGCTCAACCCGGGCGCTGCAGGCACCTACGGCCCGCAAGTCCATCGCACTCTCATGCGCTTCGCCCTCCACGAAGGCAAGGTGCAGGATCTCGAGGTTATTGAACTGGCATAAAAAAGAAGATGGACCAAGCAGTTCTTACTTCAATTTTTTCTGTACGCCGCAAGGTGTGCTTCCCAGAACTGCAATTTCCATCTTCTTTTTCCCAAAAACGAGGTCCAAGAGAGACTTACTCCTTTTTTGATTTTATCTGTACAGTCTCTCAATTACCTCTTTATATTATTATGACAAACAAGACTCTTGTAAAGGTAGCCTTGCGTTACCGTGCCGTCTATCTCGACATCCGTCGCGAAGACATCGACATGCACTCCGAAGCCGCAGTGCCCGTGGTGGCGTTCCTCGCTCGTCTCAAGGAGAACGGCTTCTGCGTCAGCGAAGAGCTGCTCCATGCGCTCAATGCAGTATCCGCCGAAACGCTTGCCGACATCACAGCGTGCATCAACGAAGTGATGGGCGTCGATCTCAACTGGGCACCCCTCGTCAAAGGATGGGACGTGCCGACAGGCGAATCGTTTATCGACCATCTAATTACATTGTCCGCCAATCTTTTCGGTGGTGAAGCGGCAGGCTTCAAAGGCACCACGCTGCCATGCGGGCACTTCATCCCCGACGGCACCTTCCCACTTGAGCGTTACAATGGCTGTCCGTTCTGCGGCACACCCTTCGTCACCGCCGACTTCGTGTACAAAGGCCAGGCAAGCAAGCTCAAGGAACTGCGCCTGTTCACCGATGCCGACCTGCGTCACGTCTTCACCTCCCTCCTCGCATCAACCACGCCCCTCGATGCCACGCAGAAGGACTCGCTCGACCAGTTGCTGCGCGAATACCCGCTGCCCGACGATGCCAACATCACCATGAAGGAGACGGCCATGCTCGTCGTCAAACTCCTGGTCGAACAAGGCAAGGCCGGCAAAGCAACGCCGTTGCTGAAGACACCTACCGACGTGCTGCGTTATCTGTGGTACGAAAAGACGGGCTACGTGCAGATCATCGAACCAAGGACGTTGGTAGCCCATGCGCGAAAGCTGTACTATCACATGTGGTGCCCGCTCGACAGAGGAGCCGACGCCGCAAAAGGCATGAAGCAGAAACTCATGCTGAAGTACGACCGCAGGGCATGTCAGCGTGTGGCACAGTGGCTGAACGCCCTTCCCATGTCAGCCCAACAGGCCGCCGAGAACATGAACCCCAAACGCGGCATGTGGGTGCGCATGATCCGTGCCCTCCGTCTCGGCGAATACTCCCGCAAGAAAGGTATGGAGCATCTCGCCGAGCTCCTCGACGTCTTCTACAAGCAGGACTACACCACCTGGCAGGGCAGCGTCGATAAGGCACGTTCGGCCAACGATGCCGACCGGACCTTGGCTTTGCTCAAGCAGCGCCCCGGTCTCTTCGCACGTTGTCTGTTCGCCTCCATGCTCCGTTTCGGCAGCTCCAAGGTGCTTGCCGCCTTCAACGAGATAGCCGACAAGCTGCCCGCACGCCTGCTGCTCTCATTGGGCAATGCCGCCGACACCTACTTCGACACCAACGAAGTGCGCATCGCACGTCCCATCACAGGAGTCACGCACAAGCTCCAGCCCAACAAGCTGCTCGCCCTCTACGACGAGGCCGCACGCGAAGCCATGGTCAGGGATGTCATGGGAATCTACAAATCCTCGATGACACGTCGTTTTGCAGCAGCCGCCTCTTCTTCTTCCCCCCTTGAGGGGGGATCGAGGGGGACTATCTACATCGACCCTGCCTTATACAACATACCCGTCAGCATAGGCGACCGTTCCACCACCGTGCAGGACACCTCCTGTGCCCTCATGGGAACACGATTCCCCGTCGAAGGCGATGCCGTGCGCCTCTTCATGCAGTGGGGCAAGGGACTCCATGCACAGCATCTCGACATGGACCTGAGCTGCCGCATCGCGATGTCCGACGGCATAACCCACCACTGCTATTACGGCCACCTCACCTGCGTGGGTGCAAAGCATTCGGGCGACATCCGTTCCATCCCCGAGATGGTAGGCACAGCCGAATACATCGAGCTCTCGCTGCCCGAACTCGATGCCGCCCAAGCCAGGTACGTCACCTTCACCTGCAACGCCTATTCCCATGGAGCCCTCTCCCCCAACCTCGTCGTCGGCTGGATGAATTCCGCCTATCCGATGAAGATATCCGAGAAGAAAGGCGTGGCTTACGACCCCTCGTGCGTACAGCATGCCGTGCGCATCAGCGAAGGCAACCTCTCCAAGGGCCTCGTCTTCGGCATCCTCGACGTAGCCAAGCGCGAGATCATCTGGCTCGAAATGCCATTCACCTCCCAGGTCATCCACGATGCCGACTGCGCCTCCATCGAAGCCCTTCTCCACCGACTCGAAAACAAGCTCTCCATCGGCGAACTGTTGGAAATGAAGGCCGATGCCCAGCACCTCTCTCTCGTCTCCTCCCCTGCCGATGCCGACGAAGCCTACACCTACGAATGGGCCCTCAACCCCGCCGAAGTCTCCGCGCTCCTCAATATCTGACGCGACCATTTCACCAATCGAACACAAAAGCGGATAATAACATGAGTGGTCGTTTCGCTCACTTATCTCTACGGACTAGTTGGATTTTGAGCGTAGCGACCCTTCAACATTGAAAGTAAGGTGAAAATGGATTTGAGACGTGGGCTTCAATAACCCGTCTCACAATCCGAAAAATGAGCAGGTCCAATACCTGCATAAGAACACTGTCGGTCATGAGATATCTTTCTCCATATTAATTGAGCAGAGCTTGGAACTAAGATTTAGCCCATTCCTTTCCAATCGGCAGGGATGGGCTAACTGGTATATGGGATTTATTAATCATCAGTAATTCATTGAAAATCGCAGCATGTCCCCTAACGAACGTAAGAGGACATCAATCTGCAGAACCATATCCTTCAGCGTACGTTAGGGGACATGCCTCCATCGTCGCATATCCTTCAGCGACCGTTAGCGGACATTCCCCCATCGCAGCATATCCTTCAGCGTACGTTAGCGGACATTCCCCCATCGCCGCATATCCTTCAGCGACCGTTAGCGGACATTCCTCCATCGTCGCATATCCTTCCGCGTCCGTTAGGGGACATGCCTTCATCGCCGCATATCCTTCAGCGTCCGTTAGAGGACATGCAACAATCGTG
>JAFZTS010000023.1 GCA_017618715.1 Bacteroidales bacterium | reverse complement strand
TTCCGTAAAATTAAACTTATCGTTATAGACAAAGCCATCACTCCCAGTATTATAGGGAGGATCAATATAGATAACCTTGACTTGCCCATAATAAGACTTAACAAGATGCTGAAGTGCATCTAGGTTATCGCCACTGATATATACATTCTTGCTATTTCGATTCTCTGGTTTTTCATTATGCTCCTTATCAGGTCGAATTAAGGTAGTGGTATCCATGTTTGCAAGCATACGAGCATAACTCTTGCCTAGGAAATTGAATCCCGTTGTCTCATCTGTAATGTTTGTGCCTTCTGGAAGTGATGCCTTAAACTTTTCAATGTCAAATTCACCATTTGATGAAAAGCATTGATAAAAGAATTTTTTCAATACATTCAGTTCTCTCATACCAGCAATAGCGCTCTCATTCTTATGTTGGATATCCTTAATCATATAATAGTTAAATTAAATACGATTTATGCTTTTTATTTATGGCTTCAATATAACATCCTTGTTTTTGGATCGCTGCGCTCAAAACCAACAAATTATCTTTCAATGGCTACATCAATGTTTCCTTCATGATTGAGGATGGATTTTCGATAAGTTTTGAGAGATTTGGAGCGAAGCGACCACTCATGTTATTATCCACTTTTGTTTTCGACTTGTCGAAATGGATGCTGCAAATATAGCACTTTTTCCCGCAAACTCCAATTATATTACAAAAAATGTGCAACTATACCCCCATTTTTCTCAATTTCCCCCTCTTTCAGCACCCTAAATCAATAAAAAACAAGCCAACAACAAAAGGAGTGCTGAAGGCACGAAAGAAAGATCTTTCGCCCTTTCAGGGCTCTCGTTTGTGGGTTGATTCTTATCCGGGGGTTATACCCCCGTCTGTGTTCTTGTTGCCCCTTCGGGGCTAGATGGTGAGAGGTTAGGGGTTAGGGGTTAGAGGTTAGGGGTTAGAGGTGAGAGAGGGGCTATAGATGCCATAGATAGGATGGTGGGGATTGGGGCTATATATAATAGATGTAATAGATGCGAGAGAAGATGCTAAAGAAACTGAAGGGGCTATATGACTTTAGGGTGGAAAATGCTTGGTTGAAGCTGATTTTTGTGGGTGGGAGGCGACAGATTTGGCGGGTGGGGGGCTTGTTTGTCGTGGTTTGGGCGGTTTGTCGCTATGTACGATGAAAAAAATGGGGGAAAAGTTTGGAAGATGTGAAAAAACCTCGTACCTTTGCAGCGTCAAAAACGAAAAAACAAGTCAAAATCGTTTAACAAACAAATTAAAAAACTAACAAAAAACAAATTAAAAAAGAAACATTATGAAAAAGATAGTTTTCGCAGCCGCCATCATGATGGCATCCGTTTCAGCTTTCGCACAGCACAATGCTGGTGATGTAACTCTTCAAGCACGTCTTGGTTTCTGTGCCGCCGACTTCAACAACACCTCTGACACCAAGGCCCGCGTGGAGATGGTAGTAGGTCCCGAGCTGGAGTACTTCATGACCGATCGTTTCAGCCTGGGTGCTGGTGTCAACTATGCTCAGCAGGGTGCCGAATTGAAGGATTCGGAGGTTACCTATAAGCTTGACTATATCAACATGCCTATTACGGCCAACTACTATGTTGTGAAGGGACTGGCCCTGAGGGCAGGCATTCAGCCAGGATTCAATGTCAACGCCAAGATCGAGGCCGGTGATGTCGAGAAGGATCTGGACGACGCTGTGAAGGGCTTTGATCTCGCCATCCCCTTCGGACTGTCGTACGAGTACAGGCACTTCGTGATTGATGCCCGCTATACCCTCGGTCTCACCAAGGTCTTCGACACCAAGCACGTTGATCTCGACAGCAAGAACCTCACTTTCCAGTTGTCACTGGCTTACAAGTTCAACCTCAAGCATTAATATACATCTTATATCCATGATTTTGCAGACTCATCCACAAGGATGAGCCTGTTTTTTTGTATATAATG
The DNA here is from genome assembly GCA_017618715.1 of Bacteroidales bacterium. Taxonomy (GTDB): domain Bacteria; phylum Bacteroidota; class Bacteroidia; order Bacteroidales; family UBA3663; genus Liminaster. The sequence continues at coordinate 5,992 of JAFZTS010000023.1, read as the reverse complement.
GACAAAAAGGGGAAGAAAAAAACGGGGCTTTCCTTGTGGGTATAATAATTTTTTCGTATCTTTGCGCCGCAAAACGAAACAATGATACTGAATCGAAAATATCCCAAGGAAGAGGCGACGCTGAAGGACTGTCTGCTCTACGCCGTGATTGTCTTCCTGGTGCTGTACCTGCTGAAGCCCTTCGGACTGGAGAACATGCCGAAAGGGCTGTTCCTGACATGTCTCCTGTTCGGACTGGTCACTTTCGTGGCGCAGCTGGTCTTCCATTTCTTCTCCAATAGGGTGAAGAGGCGTGTCGCCGTCTGGCGTGTATGGCACGAGTGTCTCTTCATCTTCTGTCTCATCCTCTTCATCGGCATCTGCAACTTCCTGCTCTTTTGCCTCTTCGGGGGTGCGTCGGTCTTCACGTTCCCGATCTTCTTCCTCTTCCTGCGCTGGACCTTCGCCCTGGGCATCTTCATCACCGCCATCGCCATCGTTATCGGCTACAACCGTCTCCTGCGCACGCAACTTGCCTCGATGATCGAAAAGAACAGCGAGGAGCAGAAGGCGGTACAGGTTTGCATCCACGATACGGCGGTGCGTGGCTCGGACCTTGAGCTGCCCATCAACGATCTGCTCTATGCCGAGTCGTCGGGCAACGACATGGTGATCTATTTCCGTCGGGAGGGCAAGCTGCAAAGCCGGAGCTATCGGATGACGATGGCCCAACTGCTCCAGGAACTGCCTTTCCCGAACATCATCCAGTGTCACCGCTCGTTCGTGGTGAACGTCAACAACGTGGTCGATGCACGCGGCAATTCGAACGGCTATACACTGAAGCTCGAAGGTTGTTCGGCATCGGTGCCCGTCTCGCGTTCGTTTGTGCCCAAGCTGAAGTCGTTTCTCTCATAAGCCCGATTCCCTCACGGGGCTTAGTCATTCGTCACAAATCGTAGTTACAGGTCACCACAGATAGTTTTTTCTCCCCAATCCTTGTTATCGGTCCCCATTCCTTGGCGGGCCTTTTTTTCGTCTTTATCTTTGCACCAGACAATCTGACAAAGAAAAGATGAAACAGACTATCCTATCCCTTCTTCCGGCTTTACTGCCCACGCTCCTCGCGGCACAGATACGCGTGACGGGCACCGTCACCGATGCAAACGGACCGCTCCCGCAGGCGAACGTCTTCATCGAAGGCACCATCGACGGCTGCCTGACCGACAGCCTGGGGCATTTCGTGTTCGAAACACAGACGCGCGACACGCTCGTGCTGCACGTCTCGTATATTGGGTATGAGGAACAGCAGTTGCTGCTCACGACTTCTCGTCACAACGACCTGCACATCAGGCTTCGCACGGCTGCCACGCCAATCGACGAGGTGGTCGTCACGGCCAGCACCTTCTCATTCGGCAAGACGGGCTGCATGAAGCAGCTGGATGCGCTCGATGTGGTGATGACGGGCAACAGTTGCGGCGATGTGGTGGCTGCCCTCCAGGCTCTGCCCGGCACACAGCGCGTCGCCGAGGACGGCAAACTGTACGTCAGGGGCGGTGACCAGAGCGAATGCCAGACCTTCGTGAACGGCATGCATGTGCTTGCCCCCTACACGACGAATGCCGAGAATACGGCTGTACGAGGGCGTTTCTCTCCATTCCTTTTCAAAGGCATCAACTTCTCGCTGGGCGGCTACGACGGGCAGTATGGGCAGGCGCTGTCGTCGGTGCTGCCGATGGAGACCACCGACAAGTCGGGTAGCGACAAGCTGGGGGTGAGCGCTTCGCTCGTCGATTGGAATGCGGGCGGGACAAAAGCTTTGGGCACGGCGGCCATTTCGTTCAATGCGTCCATGACCGACCTCACCCTGTATGAGAAACTGATGCCCAGCCGCCAGGACTGGCTCCTCCCCTATCGGAACCTTGCTGCCGAAGCACAGATGAAGAAGGAATGGGGTGAGCAAACACATTGGAAGACGTACATGAGCTACGACCGCACGCGGTTCAAGCTTCGCACCGATGGACGTCCGCTCTCGTTGCGCGAAAACAATATCTACGTCAATTCCGTGCTGCAGAGCTCATTGGGCTCGGGCTACCGGCTCATGACGGGCGTGGCCTATTCGCAGATCGACAATGCCATCGACCATGCCCTTCAGCTGGGCGACAGCTACCGGAACCGTCGCGAGGAACTGCATCTGAAGGCCGAGCTGAGCCGTGTGGTTTCTGAGAAAGTGAAGGTGAATGCGGGCGTGGAGGACTACGGGCGATGGAGCAGCAAGGACTATCGGATGGCGACGCAGGACAGCGCCTATCGGCTCGACTACCATTTGATGGGCGCACACCTCGATGCACAGTGGCGCGTGTGGCGTCACCTCTTCCTGAGCACCTCGCTGCGCGCCGAGCTTCTCAGCACCGATGGACGATGGACCTGGATGCCGCGTGCCACCTTGAACTACCTGCCCAACGCCAGTCTTCGCCTATCGGCTTCCTGGGGACGATATAGCCAAACGGCCGAGGACGATTACCTTGCCTTGGGTCGCGAGTCGATGCGCCAGTCGTTGGCCGACCATGCCATCGTGGGCATCACCTATCGACGTGGCGGACAGCACTTCCGCGTGGAGCCTTACTACAAACGCTATCGCCGCCTGCCCCGTTATTCGGATGGCCAATGGTGTGCCACCGGAAAGGGTTACAGCCGAGGCATCGACTTCTACAACGAGGGCACCTGGCTTGGAGGCAGGTTGGTCACCACGGCGGCCTACAGCTTCTGCGATGCCGAACGCAGCTATCTCGACTATCCCGAATCATCGGTGCCGCGTTATTCGACACGTCACAACCTCAATCTCACTGCCCGCTATTTCATCGCCCCGTGGCGCACGTACCTGGGGCTTGCCGAGAGCTATGCCAGCGGGCGTCCCTATCACAATCCCAACAAGCCGGGCTACATGAATGCCCATGCCCGCGCCTTCAACGAGGTGAGCATGAACCTCACCTTCCTCGTTCATCCCAAGGTCATCGTCTATACGTCGATGAGCAACCTGCTGGGTCGTCGCAACGTCTTCGGCTACCAGTATTCGAACAATGGAGCCGTCGGCACTCCTATTCTCCCGTCATCCGATCATTTCTTTTATATAGGTGTATTCATTTCAATCAAAAGTAACAAAGCTTATGACATCGCAAATTTCTAACCGCGTCATCGCACTGTTGTTCAGTGCCCTTCTGAGTGTTCAATCGTTCATGGCACAGACCTCCAGCATGGAGGCTCTTGTCGGCCAGTCACTCAGCCAGTTGCAGAACCCCTCGGCCGAGAGCTACATCAACTGCGTAGCCCAGCTGCAACGCGTCGAGGCCATGTACCCCGACAGCGTATTGCCCACGTACCAGCTCGCGCTGCAGAGCCTCGTGTTCGTGGTGCAGTATCCTGCCGACGCACAGGCTGAGCGCATGCTGCACGAGGCCGAGCAGCGCATTGCAAGGCTGAAGGAGATGCAGGACGTCGATCCTTCGGACTTGCACACGTTGCAGGGGTTCTATTACACCGACCTCATCGTACGCAATCCCGCCTTGGGAGCCACGTACTATAGGGATGCGCTCGATCATTTCGACAAGGCGCTCCGCCTCAATCCCGACAACCAATTGGCGAAGCAGCTGCAGGAGAAGTTCATCGCGAATATGACTGCAAATAGGGCTTGAAGAACTTGCCTTGGGTGGAGAGGGTGAAGTCCCAATCGTCGATGAGCGTTGGTGCCCAATGCGGGTCGAAACACCAGACGGTGAAGGAGATGCCGCGAGCGTCGAGGAACGAAGTGATGGCCGGGCCGTAGTCGTCGGTGGAGATGACGGGGATATGCGCACCGTGGTCGTCGGCATGGCAATAACCGAGCTCGGTGCATACCACGGGATAGGTGGCGGCCACATAGCCATAATCGCGCTGCCAGTTCTCCTCCCAGTTGCTCTCGCGCTTCATCGGGTAAGGATGAGAGACGTACGCGACGTTGGGGCGCTGAATGGGATCGGCGGCAACGGGTGTGAGGTCGTAGGCCCAGTTGAAGCCGGCGCAGAGGCAGACGGCATTGGGCTGGATGACACGGATGGAATCGATAATCTGTTCCTGAAGCTCACGCCACTGGCTCCATGTGGTCTGGCCCAAACCGGGCTGCTGGCAGGTCGGTTCGTTGAAGATCTCGTAAAGGGCGACGGTCGGCTCATCCTTGTATCGGCGAGTGACAGTCTGCCAGAAGCGGATGGTTTCGTCGATGGTGGTGTCGTACATCTTGTTGCTGAACTTCTCTTCGCGAAGGTTGCCGATGGAATGCCAATCGATGATAACGTACATTTGTCGTTCGCGTGCCCATTCGACACCCTGGTCGTAGAGTTCGAAGGCCTTCTCCCACCCTATCTGGTTGAGCCAGGAGGGATGGATGGCGAAGCGGACGATGTTGGCTCCCCATTCGGCCATCTGGTCGAAATAGCGCACATTCCACATGCTGTCGCCATAGAGCTTGATGGGATCGGAGCAGCAGAGGCCACGAAAGACGATCGAGTCGCCCTCGGCGTTGACAAAATGGTTACCACTGACGCTGATACGGCTCATCGATGATGAGGATGACTGGTTGTCGGCTTGCTTGGTGGTGCAAGCGCCGAGGAGCATTGCTGCTGCCAGGAGGAGCAGATGATGGTGTTTCATAAGTGCGAGGATGATTTATTTGATTTTGTAAGCGGCGAAATACTCGCCATGACGGAGGTAAAGGATGCCGTTGTCGATGGACATGTGGGCCCAGTAGGGGCCGCTGCCTTTGGCAACACGGAACTTGCTGATGACGTCGAACTTGTCGGGTGTGGGATTGACCAGGCCGACGAAACCGCGACGCTCGTCGTAGATGAAGAGCTTGCCATCGGCGGCGATGATGGAACCTTTGCCGGCACCACCCGACCACTTCTCCTCGTAATCGGTCTTTCCTGTCATCCAATCAAGACAGCACCAGTTGCCGTCGTTGTTGGTAATCCAGTTGGAGCCGAAAATCTTGCCATTGACGAGCACGTAACCGCCATGGTGGGTATCGAGGGTTTCGGTGCGCCAAGTGCAGGTGACGCTCTTCAGATCGTCGGCCAGCTGGAGCTGGAAACCGTTGATGTCGTAGCCATGGCAGAAGAAGATACGACCGTCGTGGTAGAGTGCGGAGTTGGGCGCGATGTTCTGACCGCGACGATTGGGCTGGCCTGTGTGACGCGGGCCCCAGTCGTCGAAGGTCCATTCAATCTCGCCGGTGTCGGGGTTGACACCGATGACGTTGAAGGCGGTGGAGCCAACAATCTGGCGACGGCCCTTGTATTCGATCATGATGGGCGACACGTAGCCTGAGACGTCGCCCAAGGGGCGAGACTTCCAGATCTCTTCGCCTGTGTCCTTGTTGAGCGCCACCATCGTGGTCTTTTCGCCACAGGGGGTGTAGATGATCTTGTCGTCATAGACGAGCGGACATTCGGAGGTGCCCCACATGCCGGTCTGGCGTTCATACTTCGTGCCGGCATCGACACGCCAAAGAATCTTGCCCGTATTGACATCGATGCAGACCACTTCGGCCATACCGCTGATGACGTAAGCCTTGCCATCGACGTAGGCTGGAGTGGTGCGCGCCTCGGGATAGGACTGTTTCCAGGGATGACCGTAGGGGGTGGTGAACAGCTTTTCGCCTTTGAGGTTGTAGCAATTCAGCACTTCCTGGTTCTCGTCCTCGTTCAAACCGGTGAGGAGGATCTTGTCGCCCACTACAAGGGGCGAGGAATAGCCCTTGCCGGCGTCGGAGGTTTCGAAAACAAGTTCGGGGCCTGCTGCGGGCCACTGAGAAAGTAATCCCTTGTCGGGATAGTAACCGTTGTGTTCGGGGCCACGCCAACCGTAGGGCGTAACCTGTGCGAAGGCTCCTGATACGATGCTTGCGATGAGGAGGGTGGTGAGGTGTTTCATTTTTTGGGGGGATATTGGGTTAGGGGTTATGGGTTAGGGGTTAGAGGTT
>JAFZTS010000022.1 GCA_017618715.1 Bacteroidales bacterium | reverse complement strand
TGAATCCCATTGCCTGTCGCTCGTCGAGGTTGAACTTCGCCAGTCGTAATGCCGAGAAGGCTGCCATGATGAATGCCATGAACGACAGCAATTGAGCCCAAGTCATCGACGAGTTGGCACTGATGGCGGTCTGGAGCGAAGCAGGCCAGTCCATCACGCTGAGCTGAGCATAGAGTATCGCCGATGGAGCCACGCCGAACGTCACGACATCGGCCAGCGAGTCGAGTTCCTTGCCAATGGGTGAACTGACGTGGAGCAGTCGTGCCGTCATTCCGTCGAAGAAATCGAACACAGCGCCTACAACAATCCAAAGCAGGGCGAGGGTTGGATTTCCATAGATAGCCATTACCGTTGCAATGCAACCTGAAATCAGATTGCTGCAGGTAATCATATTGGGGATATGTTTTTTCATTGGAAAGATTTTTATACTAGATTCTCCAGAGTTCCTTGTTGTTCAAGATGCTCTGGGCTTTCTAGATGTTCTGGTTTCTCTTGAGGCGGGCAATGACGGTCAGGTCACCAGTTGTTGACTGTCCCATCTTCACGCAAACCTCCGAGCCAAGAGGCAAATAGACATCGACGCGCGAGCCAAACTTGATGAAGCCCAGATGTTCATCGATGTAACAGTCCTCGCCTTCCTTGGCATAGGTGACGATGCGACGTGCCACAGCACCGGCAATCTGGCGGCAAAGCACGTCGGTGCCGTCAGGGGTGGTAATCATCACATCGGCATGTTCGTTCTCTTCGCTCGCCTTCGGGAGCCAAGCCTTGTGGAAGTTTCCGTCTTGATGATGCACGAACTTCACCTTTCCATCAACGGGGAACCAGTTGGCATGCACATTAAAGAGACTCATGAAAATACTGATCATCAGTCGACGGTCATGGAAATACTCGTTCTCCTCGACCTCCTCGATGACAACAATTTTGCCGTCGGCAGGAGCTACGACGATATCTTCGGTGTCCTCCTGCGGGAAATAACGGATAGGACAACGGAAGAAGTTGACAACAACGCCATAGATAGCACTGAAGACAAGAACGAATAGCCAAAATGGTATTTTCGTTTCCAGACGCCAGAGTAATAGAGCAATGGCTGCAATCGCGATAAGGCTCCATACTAGTGTGTCAGTACCCTCACGATGCAGGCGTATTTTCTTGAGTTTTTTGATTTTTTCTCCCATGATGTTATCATTACAGGCTTTTCCAACCTGCAAAATTAGTAAATTCTTTTTAATTTCAGCCCTTTTTGTCTTAAAAAATTCTTTATAGCTTTGTTTTTTGCGGTTTTGTCGTTTTCTTCACGTTAATCTTCGCAAAATGTTTGTCGTATCGACTCAAAATTATTAACTTTGCAAAATGCGGCCTATCATATCAAACCGCTATTTTTACACAATGGAAGATTTCATTCATCTGCACGTACATACTTATTATTCCATCCTCGACGGACAATCGAAGATCTCACGGCTTGTCAATAAAGCCATTGGTGACGGCATGCGTGGCATGGCTATCACCGACCACGGCGATATGTTCGGCATCAAGGAATTCCATGATTATTGCCTCAAAATCAATAAAGAGCGGAAGAAGGAAGGCCTAGAGCCCTTCAAGCCCATCTTCGGCTGCGAGATGTATGTCGCCAAGCATGGACCGAAAGAGAAAAAGGATGGCAAGGAAGACCAGAGCGGCTATCACCTGATTGTGTTGGCGAAGAACTATCAGGGCTATAAGAACCTGATTAAACTCGTCTCGCGTTCGTGGGTTGACGGTTTCTACATGCGACCGCGCACTGATCGTGCCGACCTGGAACGCTATCACGAAGGACTCATCGTGTGTTCGGCCTGTTTGGCTGGCGAGGTGCCTCACAAGATTCTGCAGGGTGACATTGCCGGTGCCCGTGAGGCCATCGAGTGGCACCAGCGCGTCTTTGGCGAAGACTATTATCTGGAGTTACAGCGCCATGAGGTGAAAGACCCCTACGTGCGAGCCAATCGCGAGACATTCCCCTTGCAACAGAAGGCAAACCGTGTGCTCATCGAGCTGGCTCGCGAGTATGGCATCAAGCTTGTTTGCACCAACGATGCACATTTCGTCGACGAGGAAAATGCTGAGGCCCACGATCATCTGTTGTGCCTCTCCACAGGTAAGGACCTTGACGATCCCACGCGCATGCTCTATTCGAAACAGGAGTGGTTTAAGACCCGGGCCGAGATGAACGAAATCTTCGTCGATGTGCCTGAGGCATTGTCGAACACGCTGGAGATTCTCGACAAGGTGGAAATCTACAGCCTCGACCATGATCCCATCATGCCTTTCTTCCCAATACCAGAAGACTTTGGCACCGAGGAGCAATGGCGGCAAAAGTTCACCGAGGAACAACTGTTTCAGGAGTTCACCACTGATGAGAATGGTGAGAATCCGCTACCCCGTGAACAAGCAGAAGAGAAGATTGAACACCTAGGCGGCTACGAAAAGCTATATCGCATCAAGTTTGAGGCAGACTATCTGGCGAAGCTTGCCTACGAAGGTGCTGCCAGACAATATGGTATGCCGTTGGCAAAGGATGTTGAAGACCGCATTCGTTTTGAACTTCACATCATGAAAACGATGGGTTTCCCCGGCTACTTCCTCATCGTGCAGGACTTCATCAATTCTGCCCGCAACGAACTTGATGTGATGGTAGGACCTGGCCGAGGCTCGGCAGCTGGCTCGGTGGTCGCCTATTGCCTAGGCATTACGAAGATAGACCCGTTGAAATACGACTTGCTGTTTGAGCGTTTCCTTAACCCTGACCGCATTTCGTTGCCTGATATCGATACCGACTTCGACGACGACGGCCGCGGGCGTGTGCTGAAATGGGTCGAGGACAAATATGGCCATGAGAACTGTGCCCATATCATCACTTATGCATCGATGGCGACGAAGAACTCTATCAAGGATGTGGCACGCGTAGAGAAGTTGCCCTTGGCAGAGTC
>JAFZTS010000021.1 GCA_017618715.1 Bacteroidales bacterium | reverse complement strand
TTTCATGATGTCATGATAAAGAGGGGAAGTATCTCCCTCCTCTAGTAGAACGGGTTCAATCAATGTGCTTACTTTTAATGTGGCATACCATAAGCGTGAGGACTTATATAGCCAATCATCCCCTAGAGAAGGCACAACTACGGCGACATCAATGTCACTATCCTTCCTGGCATTACCTTTGGAGTAAGATCCGTAAAGGAACACCTTCAATGAGGTAAACTCGTCAGATATGACATTCTTGTAATCTTTTACAAGACTTATAAATTGCTCTTTATCCATTGAAGAAAGTCTTTTGTGCCATCCAACATCTGTTTGCAATACTCTGTATTTGAATGCGCTGCAAAGATAGAGCAAAAAAATGAAACAGCCAAATAAAATGGCAAAAAATGATGAAATGATGCAAAAACAGATCATTCCCGTTCATAACGGGAACAAATGTACCACCTGAAATACTATAAGGGCGAAGCCCGGAAAAACCATCTAGATCCCTTTTAGATAGGTAGGAGTTTCGCGGGATGCAATAAGTGTGAGTTGACTGTGGCGTTAATCTTTAAGGCAACCTATTGGAACAACCAATATGTTGTCGGATCTCTTGTAGGCATACTGTCCTACTGCAGTCAAGACCATCATGAATGATGGCGCTTTCATCTTGGTAGTCAAGAAAATGAATGTTTTATTTGGTTAAATGGCCAAAAATCGTTTGGTCATTTGGCCAGATTTCATTTTTCGGCTTGTACCCTTCGAATGATATCCTGTCGATCTTCTTTTGATAAATCTATAAATTTCATTTTCCTGCCAGAGTTTTACGCACCCAAATAGGTGCCAATTGAATATCATGAGAGAAGTCTTGCTCACTGACTTTTTTTATATGTTGCTTGATGATATCGAGTTGTTCTTGGGTCACCTTGGCTTCGCCAATCTCACGCAGGGCAGTAACAATTAGGGCCATGAGTTGAGATTGATAGGCAAAAATTCGCATCTCAGAAGTGTGCTTGAAAAGGATTCCTTTCCCTTTTCCAATCGTTACTCTTCGAGGAGATCCGTCGGTTATAAACACTACATTGGCTGGTATCTGAGTGCTTAACCCTAATTGGTATAAAGCGTAAGCTCCTGTGGGTGCAATGCGTACTTTGTCACGCCTGGCTATTCCTTCGGCTATTTCTTCGATTGAAGGTGGTATTATTCCACTGCCCCATTTTGTGTCTATCTTTGGATAATAATAGATGCCTTGGGCGACACGGATAAGAATGCCGTTCTCGCAAAGTCGCACCAAGGCAGACCTGACAGCATCAGATGAGCCAAAGGCGACAAATGTGTCGGGAAAGAACAGGGTCCCTCTTTGGGAACTTTCCACTTGATTTTTAATGTCATTATATGTGCTTTGATTTGCCATACGCATAAATTTTGCCACAAAAATACAACAAATTTGTGGCAAAACCAAATTTTTTCGATAGAAAATCTAATATTTTCAGTTATTCCGAGATAAAGAGTATTGTTTTATCAATTATGCCTTATAGTTTTTGGTCTCCACACAAAAGGAACGATTAATTAGTCACTGTGCCCCCAAAAATCCCCAAAATTACTTTTATCATGTTTGTTTAATGAAGTAGGAGAGGAATAATGAGAAAAAAGGCCTTCAATCTTTGAAGGCTGAAAAAAGGGCGAAGCCCTGAAAACCATCCGGACTTCGCTTTGGTTGTTATCGTGTCACTCGGCGGAGGAGATGCCAGATGAGGTAGAGGCGGTAGTGGATGCGGAATGTCCAGGGTTTGTGTTCGTTGTGGCCACCTTGTGAGGTGTTGCCGGCATGACGGCGGTAGTAGATGAGGGGTTGGTCGAGAACCTTGGCGCGTCCGATGGAGGAGGCACAGAGGAAGAGCCAGTTGTCGTGGGTGCAGAGCAGATGATCAGATGGGAAGGGGAGAGCACGGCGGAGTACCTCCTTGCGCACGGCGAGACAGCAGCCGAGGAAGCTGAAGCGGATGAGATTGCCGGCGAGATTGCGGAAGATGTGACCCTTGACCTGATAGTAGGTCTTGGGATAGGGGTTGAGTGCGGCATCGGTGACGATGGCATCGTGCGCCACGACTTGATAGCCTTCGTCGCGGAGGTAATGGACGACGGTCTCGACCTTCTGAGGGTGCCAAACATCGTCCTGATCGCAGATGAAGATGTAGTCGCCTTGTGCATGACGTAGGGCATTCTCGAAATTGGCGGTGTAGCATCGCTGGCTCTCGTTCTGGACTATTCGGATGCGGGGGTCGCCGAATGCGCGGACGACATCGAGCGTGCCGTCGGTGGAGCCGTCGTCGGAGACGATTACTTCATCGCCTTCGGACAACTGCGAGCAGATTGAGGCGAGCTGTTCGGTGATATATCGGGCACCATTGTAGGTGGCTATGCAGACGGTGATCATCTGGAGGATTAGGAGGGGTTATTGGTTAAGGGTTCATGGTTCATGGTTCATGGTTAGGGGTTATGGAGGGGTTAAGAACGGTTTCCCAGATGGATTGGCGACGCTGGGCGAGGATCTTGCGGGAGTATTTCTCTTCGAATATACGGCGGGCTCCGCTGGTGAGTCGCTGGCGAAGCTGATCGTCACGCATCACGCGTCGAAGGGCTTCGGCAAATTGTACGGGGGTGTCGGCGATGAGGCATGCTTCGCCATCGGGGAACTCGATGCCTTCGACGCCTACGGAGGTGGTGATGATGGGGGCTCCGAGGGCGGCTGCTTCGAGTATCTTCATGCGCATGCCGCTGCCCGAGAGGATGGGGACAATCATGATGCTGTTGTTGGCTACCATGTCGAGGCGTTCGACGAAGCCGAGGAGGTTGACCTTGAGGTTGCTGAGGTTGACGTGTCGCACCCAACGCTCTTCCCAGCCCTTGCCGACGATGTCGAGGCTGCGTGCAAGGCCGCCTTTCTTCCAGTTGATGCGCGGGGCTACCTTGTTGAGGAACCACTCCATGCCTTCGAGGTTGGGCGTGTGACTGGTGCCACCGACGAAGACGACGCGGCGATTCCACTTGCTGTAGTTGAGCGTGGGGGTGTTGATGGCGAGGGTGGAGGTGTAGAGCGGCACGGAAAGGCCGACGTTGGCGAGCTGCTGGCGATCGACGTCGGTGACGGTGACCACGGCGTCGTACTTGTTGCAGTCGCGTATCTCCTCCATCTTGATGAATTTCTGCAGGCGTGCCTCCTTGCGGCTAAGGCTGTAGGGCTGCAGGAAACGGTCGTTGCGTACGAAGCGCAGCTCGTGGTGAATGAAGATCTTCTTGAGTCCCTTGGGCAGGATGTCAGCCATCTTGAGGTACTGGTAGAACTCGACCTGGAAGAGGTCGGGTTTCTTCTCGTCGATGATGTTGCCGACGAAGCGCTTGAAGTCGCCCGTCATGTAGTAGCCATAATGCTGGAGGATGCGGTCGATCTGGAAGCGGCGGTTGTCGGCTCGGAACTTGAGGTTGAAGGCGCGACGTGCCTTGTCGAAGAAGAACCGTGGATGGATGAGCTGGCGACGATAGGGATAGGGCCGCAGATCGACGTCGGGCCACAACTGCTGCAACTCGCGCATAGCTGTGCGCGTGTTGTCGGCGTTCTCGGGAAAGATGAGCGTGATTTCGTTGTCATTTCGCAGCTCCTCAATCATATTGAATACGCCCTGTGCGCCGCCCGAGGTGAGCGGATAGGGGAGGACGATGGAGGCGATGATGACTTTCATTGTTTGAGGAGCATGATGAGCTTGAGGGAGAGGTCGAAGAAGATGAGGCGGGGGGCACCGTTCTGGGCGATGTCCTTTTCGGCCTGTGCCAATTCGTTCATGATGCCTTCGACATTGCGGTGGTTGACGTAGAGATGGAAACGCGAGGAGAACTGCGCCTCCTGCTGATCCATGTAGTGGATGCCGGCTCCTGAGGGGAAGGGCACGTTGAGGATGAAGTTCTCGCGAATCATCGACTGGGCATACTGCAGGAAGTCCTGCTGCCGCTGACGTCCCAGAGCGGCCATCTCGACGCTCCAGTCGCGCATGTCGAAGATGCGGCGCATATAGCTCAGACGCATCATGGCGCAGAACTTGTCGAAGAAGTACTGACGCTCGTCGGCTTCGAGGCGCGGCTGCATCCAGCACGGGTCGAGCGGCGGGATGTTGAGACGCTGGCAGCGGCTGAGGATGGTGCCCAGCACGCGGTCGGGGTCGTTGCTGACGAGGAGGAAGAACGTCTTCGGATAGGGTTCCTCGATGATCTTGAGCAGCTTGTTGGAGGCGGTCTCGTTGATCTTTTCGGGCAGCCAGATGATCATGACGCGCTTGTCGCTCTCGAAAGGTTTGGTGGAGAGGATGCGGATGATGCTGGATGCTTCGGACTTGAAGATTTGCGCATTCTTGCCTTCGTCGCTGATGAACTTCACCCAGTCGGTGTAGGTCATGTCGGGACGACGCAGCAGGATGTCGCGCCATTCGGCGATGTAGTCGAGGCTGACGGCGGAGTCTTCGCCCGTCTGGCCCTTTCGGTTGACGACGGGGAAGGCGAAGTGGAGGTCGGGGTGTTGCAGCTTATGTACCTGCAGGCAGTGGGGACACTGTTCGCATGGCTCGCCGTCGGGGGTGTGGTGTTCGCAGAGGATATACTGGGCGGCGGTGAGTGCCAACGTCATGGCTCCCGAGCCTTCGCGGCCCGAGATCAACAAAGCATGAGGCATGCGGTCGTGGTCGATCGCATCCCTCAGATGTTGTGCAGCCTCCTGCTGCCCGGTGATGTCCCTGAATAACATTTACTTTTCCTTGATGATGCCGTGTCGATAGGCCGTGAGGAGGCGCTGGAGGTTGTCGATCTGCAGTTGCAGCTCTTTGCCGCGATCGGTGTCGCGAACGTAGATGCGATTGTACTTGAAGTCCTCAAGCTGTACGTGCGAATGCACATCGATGCCTTCGACGATGGCTTTCTCCTTCGACTCGAAATGATCGTGCTCGACCAACTGGAGGCCGTGGCTGTTGAAGATGAGCGTATAGCCGGAGATGCCGGTGGTGGCGTGGTAGGGCTTGGAGAATCCGCCGTCGATGACGAGACGGATGCCTTCGGCACGGATGGGCGACTCGCCCTTGTTGGTGCGTACGGGCACATGACCGTTGATGATATGGGCGCTGTCCTGGTCGAGGCCGAATTCGCGGAGGATGGTCTGGCAAACCTCCTTGCGGTCGGCGAGTTCGAAGAAGGCACCCTTCTTCTCCTTGTAGAGGTCCTTGTCGCCGATGAAGTAACGCTCGAAGGTGGTCATCTTGTCCTTGTTGAAGAGGGGTGACTTGGGACCGCACCAGAGGTAGAGCATGTAGTCGAGCGCATCCTGGAGGTGCTTGTCGCTACGCGAGGGGAAGTAGGCATCGCGCACCATCTGGTCGATCTTGTCGAAGAGGGCGCGTCCCTTGTAGATGGCTCCATCGACTTCGACTTCCTCGAAGGTGCCATCGGCGTTCATCGGGATGGCGGCATGGAAGAGGAGGTTGCCGTTGCGGACGAGGTAGAGCGAGCCCTTCTGATAGAGCAGACGCAGGTGCTTCTGGAGTTCGGAGGAGTTGCGGAACGAGTGGGCAAGCTGATCCATGACCTCTTGTTCGCGCGTACAGAGGTCGTAGGGGTCGGCGACGTTGAGCAGCGAGGGCAGGTTCTTGTCGAGCAGCTCATACACCTTTCCGTTGAGGGTGATGGTGCCTGCACGCGGGTCGATCTTGTCGAGCATCAGGCGGTCGTCCATCTTGTATTCGGGATGGCGACGGATGATCTGTCCTTCGAGCTTGAACTGGATGATGGAGATGGCCTTGTGCATCTTGGCCATGAGCTGTGCGGAACGCTTGAGACGCGGGTTGTTGTCGAAATCCTTGGTCTGCCAAAGAGTGCAGGGGTCGTCGCCATAGACTTCCATGGCGAGGTTGGCGAGGGGGAGCAGGTTGATGCCATAGCCTTCCTCAAGGGTCTCGACGTTGGCGTAGCGTATCGATACGCGGAGCACGGTGGCGATGAGTGCGAGGTTGCCGGCGGCTGCACCCATCCATTCGATGTCGTGGTTGCCCCACTGCAGGTCGAAGTTGTGGTAACGCGTGAGGGTGTCCATGATCTGCCAGGCTCCCGGACCACGGTCGAAGACATCGCCGACGATGTGGAGCTTGTCGATGATGAGACGGTGGATGAGGTGGCAGATGGAGATGATGAGCGCCTCGCTTCGACCGATTTCGACCACGGAGTTGATGATGGCGTTGTAGTAGTCCTGCCTGTCGGGTTCGCCCTTTGCCTCATTGAGGAGTTCGGTGATGACGTAGGCGAATTCGGGTTCGAGGAGTTTCTGGAGCTTCGAACGCGTGTATTTGTGGTTGACGAAGCGTGCCACCTCGATGACCTGGTGGATGGTCATGCGATACCAGTCGTCGAGGTCCTCGGGATTCTGCTGTTTCTTGACGAGTTCGAGCTTGTCCTCAGGGTAGTAGATGAGTGCGCACAGCTCGCGCTTGTCGCTGTCGCGCATGGCCAAACCAAAAATGTCGTTCACCTTGCTGCGTATCTGTCCGGAGGCATTGCGCAGGACGTGGTTGAACGCTTTGGCCTCGCCATGGATGTCACTGAGGAAGTGCTCGGTGCCCTTCGGGAGGCTCATGATGGCCTGCAGGTTGATGATTTCGGTGGAGACGCTGTTGATGGTCGGGAACTTCTCGCTCAAGAGCTCAAGGTAACGCTTATCGGCTCTGACTTCTTCGAGTGTAAATTGCATGTTGATGTAGTTTTTTCTTTGTTGAAATGGTCGCGGCAAATATAACGTTTTTTTTTCGATTGGCCAAATTTTTTGCTCAAAATCTGCTCAATGCTTCGCAAACCACATAGTTTGAGCCACCCACGAATACTATTCCGGGCTGCTGAAGGGCTGCGTCGAGTGCTGCGTCGATGGACGGAAAGACCTGTCCTTCGAGCCCGACGGAAGCTGCCTTTTCGGCGAGCTCGGAGGCGGGAAGGGCACGTGGCGTGGGGGCATTGCACCAGTAGTAGTTGACGGCGGGGGCGGCGGGTTGGCTGGGTGGCAGCATGCGGAGCACCGTCGTGATGTCCTTGTCGCTGACCATGCCGAAGACAATCTGAAGGGGATTGCCGGCCTGGTGGAGCGCCTTGAGCTGCGGGCCGAGATAGGCGAAACAGCCCGGGTTGTGCCCCGTGTCGCAGAGCACGCGGATGGAACCGTCGGCATTGGTCTGCAGCGTCTCCCAACGACCACGAAGATGGGTGAGCGTCACCACGTCGCGGAAGCCGTGTTCGAGGGCTTCCTGCGGGATGTCGAAGCCGAGCTTGCGAAGCTGATGGACGGCGGTGATGACGGTGTTGGCGTTTCTCGGCTGGCAATCGCCGCATAGCGGACACTGGAGGGTGCCATCGTCGGCCGTCTCGTAAATATTATAAAAGGTGTGATGACGAACCCAGGGTATCTGCGGGCGATCGCAGGCGAAGTCGAGCTCGGAGACCTGACGGAGCTGGGCATTCTGTTCGAAGGTGAAACGTACGCGTTCGTCCTCGCATTCGCCGATGACGCAGGGCACGCCCTTTTTCATGATACCAGCCTTTTCGGCGGCGATTTGCGGCAGGGTGTCACCGAGGAACTGTGTGTGGTCGAGCGAGATGTTGGTGATGATGCTGAGCACGGGCCGGATGATGTTGGTCGAGTCAAGTCGTCCGCCCAGTCCCACTTCGATGATGGCAACATCGACCTTTTGGTCAGCAAAGTAGCAGAAGGCCATCATCGTGGCCAGTTCGAAGAAGGAGGGTTGGAACTGCATCAATGAGGTTGAATCGCATTGGGATGCGGCTTCTGCCGGTGCCCACTTGCTGACCCATTCGACGACATACGTGTGGTCGATCTCCTGTCCATCGACACGGATACGCTCGCTGAAATCGACCAGATGGGGCGAGGTGAAGAGTCCCACACGATAGCCTGCGGCTTGCAGGATGGCAGCCAGCAGATGGGATGTGGAGCCTTTACCATTTGTGCCGGCCACATGGATGGTGCGAAAACGGCGATGGGGATGGCCGAGCAGCTCGTCCATGGCCTCGCAGCGCTCCAGCCCGGGCTTGTAGGCATGGGCACCCTGGCTTTCGAAGACGGGCAGCTGTGCGTAGAGGTAGGAGAGGGTCTCGCTGTAATTCATTTGCAAACAGTTTTTAAATTGGGGTGCAAAGATACGTACTTTTTTTAAATTATCTTCAATTTTCCGCGAAAAATTTGGAAGTCTCGTTTTAAAGCGGTATCTTTGCACCCACATATTTAATAAATTTATGGGATTTTTTGACAAGTTTTTCAAGAAAGAGAACAAAGAAACACTCGATCAGGGCATGCAAAAGACCAAGCAGGGCCTGTTTGAGAAGATAGCGCGTGCCGTTGCCGGACGCAGTACCGTGGATGATGATGTGCTTGATAACCTGGAGGAGGTGCTGGTAACGAGCGACGTGGGTGTGGAAACCACGCTGCGCATCATCGAGCGCATTCAGGCTCGTGTAGCCAAGGACAAATATGTGGGGACAAGTGAGCTGAACGAACTGCTGCGCCAGGAGATTACCGCGCTGCTGGTGGAGAACCAGCGCGAGGAGCTCGATGGGTTCACTGTGAAGGAAGGTGCCAAACGTCCATACGTGATGCTCATTGTGGGTGTGAACGGTGTGGGCAAGACCACTACCATCGGCAAGCTTGCCTATCAGTTCAAGAAGGCTGGTAACAAGGTTGTGCTGGGTGCTGCCAACACGTTCCGTGCCGCCGCCATCGACCAGTTGCAGATCTGGGGTGACCGTGTGGGTGTGCCCGTGGTGAAGCAGCAGATGGGATCGGATCCGGCCTCGGTGGCCTTCGATGCGGTGACCCATGCCGTGAAGGAGAATGCCGACGTGGTGATTATCGACACGGCCGGACGACTGCACAACAAGGTGGGCCTGATGAACGAGCTGGGCAAGATCCGCAAGGTGATCCAGAAGGTGGTGCCCGAGAACAATCCCGAGGTGCTGCTTGTGCTGGACGGATCGACCGGACAGAATGCCTTCGAGCAGGCCAAGCAGTTTGCGGCAGTGACCGACGTGACGGCCCTTTGCATCACCAAGCTCGACGGCACGGCCAAGGGCGGCGTGGTGATTGGCATCAGCGACCAGTTGCAGACACCCGTGCGCTACATCGGACTGGGCGAAGGCCTGGAGGACCTGCAGATCTTCAACAACCGTGCTTTCGTAGATAGCCTCTTTGGTTAATGAACATAATCCTACCCTCGATGAAAAAGTGTATTCTTCTGATTGCAGCTGTGCTTGCATGCGGTGCTCGTGCTCAACTTACGACTAACAATGGCATTCCTTATCTGGAGGATCAGGCGGTGGACATGAGCCAGCAGTTCATGGATCCGACGAATACGTTGTTCTGTGCCGATTCGCTCGTCAGCTTTGATGCTGCGACGGGTCGGGGCATTTTGCAATGGAGCCGTCAGGAACTGCATCCGCGCCAGGCGTTCAATGCCAACGGTTATTGGATATTGCCGCTGCAGAACCTCGACTTCCCGGGACCGGCCTACGACCAGAGTCCACGTTTGGAGTTCCGTGTGGAACCTGTCAATGCACGCACCCTTCGACTGCGTGTCTTCACCAGTCCGATCATCCCCAAGGACGATGCCGACGAGGTGATGCTTGTCGAAACACCGAAGATCGACTTCTCGGCATGGAAGGTGAGCCAATCGGAAACGGGTGTGACCTACACGAGCAGCGAGGGCAGCCTGGAGATCCAGGCTTATCCCTGGCGCTTGATCCTGCGCGACAAGAATGGCAAGGAGCTGACACGCACACGCCACCTGAGCGACAACGACTCGACACAGGTCAAGACGCAACCGTTCCTGTTCGTGAAGCGCGGATCGGACAATTCGCGCAGCATCGAGCCCGTCTTCAGCCTTAACCCGGGCGAGAAGATTTTCGGCTGCGGAGAGTCGGCCACGAGCCTAAACAAGGCCGGGCAGAAGCTCAACCTTTTCGTCGTCGATCCCCAGGGACCGGAGACACCCGATATGTACAAGCCCATCCCGTTCTATTTCTCGAATCGCGGTTATGGCGTGTTCATGCATACTTCGGCACCGGTGACCGTGGATTTCGGCAACAGCTACATCGGTTCGACGCGACTGTTCATGGCTGACGAGGTGGCCGACCTGTTTGTCATGCTCGGTTCGCCCAAGGAAATCCTGTACGAATACACATCGCTTGTAGGACGGCCCGAATGTCCTCCGCTCTGGAGCTTCGGATTGTGGCAGAGCCGCATCTCGTATTTCACCGAAAAGGAGGGTCGAAGCGTGGTCAACAAACTGCGCGAACTGAGGATTCCCTGCGACGTCATCCATTTCGACACGGGATGGTTTGAGGTGGATTGGCAGTGCGACTACAAGTTCAGCAGCAACTTCACCGATGCCACCAAGATGCTGTCGGACTTCAAGGAACAAGGTTTCCATACATGCCTGTGGCAGCTTCCATACTTCACCCCGAAGAATCCATACTTCAACTACCTTGTCGAGAACGGACTGGCCGTGAAGAATCCGCGCGGCGGACTTCCCCAGGAGGATGCGGTGCTGGATTTCTCGAACCCCAACACCGTAGCGTGGTACCAGTCGCAGCTCGAAGGACTGCTTCGTCAGGGCGTGGCCGTCATCAAGGCCGACTTCGGCGAGGCTGCTCCCTACCTGAACGGACTATATGCCAGCGGCAAGACGGGACTCTACGAGCATAACCTGTATCCCGTGCGCTACAACAAGGCGGCTTACGACATTATCCGCAAAACCAACAACGGCGAGGGCATCATCTGGGCACGCAGCGCCTGGGCGGGCAGTCAGCGCTATCCGCTCCATTGGGGTGGAGATGCTGCGACGACCAATGCGGGCCTGCTGGGTTCGTTGCGCGAGGCTTTGAGCTTCGGTCTGTCGGGCTTCAGCTTCACCAGCGGTGACATCGGAGGCTTCGTGACCAAGAGCCCCGAGAAGCTCTATCGCCGATGGATGGCCTACGGTATGCTCACCAGCCACAGTCGCGTGCATGGCGTGGAGACTGAACCGTGGCTCTACAATGATGACTTCGTAAATTACTTCCGCGAGTGCTCGGAGATGAAGTACAAGCTCATGCCTTACATCTACGAACAGGCCAAGAAATCGGCTGAAGCGGGCTTGCCCATGCAGCGTGCCTTGCTACTTGAATATCCCGAAGACCCTGGCGCTTGGCTCATCGAGGACGAATATCTACTGGGAGAGAGTATGCTCGTGGCCCCGATGCTTGAGGAGGGCGAAGGACGCGACGTCTATCTGCCCGGAAAAGACCGTTGGGTCGATTACCAGACGGGCAGGACATACGGACCCGGTTGGAACCACATCACCTGCGGACATCTCCCCATCGTGGTTCTCGTGAAGAAGGGCGCCACCATAGCTACCGTTCCTGTGGCACAGAGTACGGAGTGGATTGACTGGAAGAAAGTTTCTCGGAAGAAGTATTAATGATCAAGCAACGCATAGACCTCATCACCCTGGGTTGCAGCAAGAACCTGGTGGATAGCGAACGCCTGATGGCGCAGCTGGCTGCCGTCGGCTACAAGCTGCATCACGACCCCGAGGACCCCAAGGGCGAGATTGTCATCGTCAATACCTGCGGATTCATTGGCGATGCCAAGGAGGAGTCGATCAACACCATCCTGGGCCTCACCTTGCTCAAGAAACGCCACAAGATCGGCAAGATTTTCGTGATGGGCTGCCTCTCGGAACGTTACCGCAAGGAGCTGATGGACGAGATACCCGAGATTGACCGCATCTATGGCAAGTTCGACTGGAAGGGCATCCTTTCGGACCTTGGACACAAATGGGACGACGTTTTGCATTCGTATCACTTCCAGACCACACCACGTCACTACGCCTACGTGAAGATAGGGGAGGGCTGCAACCGACATTGTGCCTATTGCGCCATCCCGCTCATCACGGGCAGGTACAAGAGCCGGCCGATGGAGGAGATTGTCGATGAGGTGAAGCAGTTGGTCAGCCAGGGCGTGCGTGAGTTCCAGCTCATTGCACAGGATCTTACAGGCTACGGACATGACCTCTACGGGCGATACAATATCGCCGAACTGGTGCAGCAATTGGCCGATATCCCGGGTGTGGAATGGTTGCGCCTGCACTATGCCTATCCGAACAACTTCCCGATGGACCTGCTGCCGGTGATGGCACGCAATGCGAATGTGTGCAAGTACCTTGACCTTGCCTTGCAACACGCATCGAATCGCGTCCTTGACCGTATGTTGCGACATATAACCTGCGAAGAGACCGAAGAACTTTTGGCTGAGGTACGTCGGCAGGTGCCCGGTATCCACATCCGCACCACCATGATGGTAGGTTTTCCAGGCGAGACGGAAGAGGACTTCGAGCAACTGATGGAATTCACACGAAAGCAGCGTTTCGAACGTATGGGTGCCTTCGCCTTCAGTGAGGAAGAAGGAACCTACGCCGAACGACACTATAAGGACGACGTGCCGCCTGAAGTGAAACAACAACGTCTGGACAAGTTGATGGAATTGCAGCAAGAGATAAGCCTGCAGTGCCAGGAGGAGAAGGTCGGCAAGGTGCTGCGTGTCATCATCGACCGCCTTGATGGCGAGTACTACGTCGCCCGCACGGAGTTCGATTCTCCCGAAGTGGATCCCGAGGTGCTGATTCCCGCCGAATCTTCATCCTTGACACCTGGCACTTTCCAGCAGGTGCGCATCACCTCGGCTTCGCCCTACGAGCTTATGGCAGAGATAATCTAGAGGCTCTAGAAACTCTAGATAATCTAGAAAATCTAGAAAAAAAGAAACAACAAAAAAACATATAAAAGACCCCCATAATTCTTAAACCCTATGAAATGCATCGTTGATATCAACGAAAACATTGTTGTCAGGAATGAGGCCAATCCATTGCAGATGCTTCGTCTTGACATGTCGCGGTTCTATTGCCGCTTGTTTGAAACCACTCGTGACCAGAGTCGCGACTATCTGGAGGAAATCCTCCAATGGACCGATGGCAATCTGGAGAACTACGATTACGTCTCGAACAACCTCATGCATTTTACGGCAGCCCGTCGCCGTTATTACGGGTTCAAAAGATAATTGATGAAGAGACTCTCTGCGCTCATCTCAGCGTTGGTGTTGGCTTTCACTTCGCTGACGGCCCAGATCAATACCGATCGAGTACTGGCTATCGGTCGCAATGCCCTCTATTTCGAGGACTATGTGCTGTCGATACAGTATTTCAACGAGGTAATTGCCGTGAAGCCCTATCTGGCCGATCCCTACCTCTATCGAAGCATCGCAAAGATTTATCTGGACGATTATCTGGGTGCCGCCCAGGACGCTTCGGCGTGCATCGAGCGCAATCCTTTTCTTGTCACAGCCTGGCAGGTGCGTGGCATCGCTCGTCAGAACCTTAAGGAGTACGATGGTGCCATCGAGGACTTTGAGCATGGACTGAGCGTTCAGCCAGAGAACAAGGTTTTCCTTCGCAGCCTGGCTGTGAGTTATGCGTTGAAGAAGGATTACCGTCGTGCCGACAGTTGCTTCAATCACTTCATCGAGCTCTTTCCCAATGAGCCGATGGCGTATCTCAACCGCGCACAACTGCGGATAGAGATGGGAGACAGCATCAAGGCACTGAGCGATTTGGACAAAGTCATCGAGCTGGACAAGGGCAACGCCTATGCCTTCGGTATGCGCAGTATGATACTTGCGCAGAACGAACGCTATGCCGAGGCACTCGACGACATGGACCATGCCATTCGTCTCGACCCGGAACAGAGCGCGTTCTACAACAATCGCGCCATGATCCGATACAATCTGAATGACCTGCGTGGTGCGATGAGCGACTACGACCAGGCACTTGAGTTGAAGCCCGACGAGGTGCTCTCGCTCTATAACCGAGGCATCCTGTGCGCACAGATCGGTGACCGTAACCGCGCCATCAGCGACTTCACCCGTGTGCTCGAACAGGAACCCGACAACACCTTTGCCAGTTACAATCGTGCCTTGCTGCGCGATGAGGTGGGCGATCTTCGAGGCGCCGTCGATGATTATCAGAAGGTGTTCGATCAGCATCCCAACTTCTTCCCAGCCTTGTATGCGCGAGCTGAGGACCTGAAGAAGCTGGGTCGTGCCAAGGAAGCGGACCAGGACTTCAAACAGGCCTTCCTTGTCGAACAGCGCGTGATGAAGGAACGCGAACAACGCAACCAGCGCCGCAAACAGATGGAGGCTGAGGGAGTGCAGAACCCCGACAGTGTCCTTATGGCCGAGAACACGATGCAGGATGACGAACTGAACGATGAGGAACGAACACGAAAGGAAGGCGATAACAACATCCGCAAGTTCAACCGCATCATGACCGCATCGCTTGACGGAAACGAGTCGCGTTACAACAATGCTACGCGTGGACGTATCCAGGATCAGCGCTTCACGGTTGAGATGCAACCGATGTTCATCCTCTCTTATTATGAGAAGAGCGATGGCGTCAGACAGAATATCTATTTCGAAAAGACACTGTCGGACTTCAACCGTGCAGGACTCCTGAGCCGTCGCCTGAAGGTGGTTTGCCAAGAGCCTATGCTCGATGAGACGCAGGTGCAGGCGCATTTTGCATCGATTGACAACTACTCCCGCATCATTGCCCAGGGAGGCACCATCATCAGCTATTTCGGACGTTCGCTCGACTTCATGCTGGTACAGGATTATCAGTCGGCCATCGAAGACCTCAACCAGGTGCTCTATCGCAAGGATAACTTTATCCTGGCCTATTTCAATCGAGCTGTGATACGTTTCCGTCAGATTGAGGTGAATGAGCATAGTGGAGCTACATCCGCTTCGACCAACAACCAGCAGGTCATCGATGAGGATCTGCGCAATTCGGCCATCCGTCAAAATAGCGGCACCACCATCCGCTTGAACCAGAACTCGGCACTCTCCAGTCAGGACCAGTTGCGCCGACAGGCCGAGCAGATGCAGCGACAGCGTCGGGTGGAATGCGAAATGTGTCTGCGCGACCTGGATAAGGTGATCGAGCTTTCGCCGACATTTGTGTATGCATACTTCAATCGCGCCTATATCTCGTCCAAGTTGTCGAATTTCGACACGGCAATTGAGGACCTCAACAAGTGCATCGAACTCTATCCCAATTTTGCCGAAGCCTACTATAACCGAGGACTGATACTGCTGCGCCAAGGCAGGTCGAAACAAGGCATCCAGGACCTTTCGAAGGCCGGAGAGCTGGGGTTGGTTCAGGCTTATTCGGTGCTGAAGAGGGCGACGGCGGAGTAATCATCGACGTGGCCCTGTGCCGATTGGTGGCAGCCATGCACGGCTGCCGACGAGGACACGAATCGGGAACGAGGAAAGGTGGCAGCCATGCTTGGCTGCCGACGAGGACAAGAAAAACAAATAATATCACTATAGTTATGCAACAGAAAATCATCATCCTGGATTTCGGTTCACAAACCACACAGCTTATCGGTCGCCGTGTGCGTGAGCTCGATACCTTCTGCGAGATTTTGCCTTATAACAAGTTTCCGGTCGGCGATGAGTCGGTCATCGGCGTGATCCTTTCCGGATCGCCTTTCTCGGTGCACGACCCCGAGGCCTTCAAGGTCGATCTTTCACAGTTCGTGGGACGTATTCCGGTGCTGGGCATCTGCTATGGCGCACAGTTCATCAGCTTTGCCAATGGAGGCAAGGTGGAGAAGGCCGACTCACGTGAGTATGGCCGCGCCAACTTGTGCGAGTTCGATTGCTCCAACCCATTGTTCAAGGGTTTTGTGCCCAACAGCCAGGTGTGGATGAGCCATGGCGATACGATTACGGCTATCCCTGAAGGTTATCGTTGCATTGCTTCGACAGCCAACGTGAAATACGCAGCCTACGCCAGCATGGTACAGCCCGTCTGGGCCGTACAGTTCCATCCCGAGGTTTTCCATACTACACAGGGCACACAGCTTTTGAGAAACTTCGTGGTTGACATCTGTCATTCAAGACAGGACTGGTCGGCTGCTTCGTTTGTCGATACTACGGTGGCTGAACTTAAGGAGCAGATAGGAGAGGATCGTGTGATTCTCGGCCTCTCGGGTGGTGTGGATTCCAGCGTAGCTGCCGTTCTCCTCAATCGCGCCATCGGCAAGAACCTCACCTGTATCTTCGTCGATCATGGCATGCTTAGGAAGAACGAGTTCCGCGATGTGATGCACGACTACGAATGCCTTGGCCTCAATGTCATAGGCGTGGATGCTTCGGAGAAATTCTTCGCTGACCTGGCAGGTGTGAGCGATCCTGAGCAGAAGCGCAAGATCATTGGCCGTGACTTCATCGAGGTGTTCAACGCCGAGGCCAAGAAGATCAAGGATGCCAAGTGGTTGGCCCAGGGTACCATCTATCCCGACCGCATCGAGTCGCTCAACATCACGGGCAAGGTCATCAAGTCGCACCACAACGTGGGAGGTTTGCCCAAGGAGATGCATTTGTCGCTCTGCGAACCGTTGAAATGGCTCTTCAAGGATGAGGTGCGTCGTGTAGGTCGCCAGTTGGGCATGCCCGAGCACCTTATCACTCGTCATCCATTCCCCGGCCCGGGTCTTGCCGTTCGAATCCTGGGAGACATCACACCTGAGAAGGTGCGTATATTGCAGGATGCCGATGATATCTATATCCGTGGCTTGCGCGAGTACAAGGTTAAGCTTTCGGGAGAGGAAGCTCGTCGCGTGTTGGCTGCCGGTGTGCCTGCCAACATGAAGGATGGCGAAATCGAAGTGTCGCTTTACGACCAGATATGGCAGGCTTGCACCATTCTGCTCAGCACTGTGCGTAGTGTGGGAGTGATGGGAGATGAGCGTACCTACGAGCATCCTGTAGCCCTTCGTGCCGTGACATCGACTGATGCCATGACCGCCGACTGGGCTCATTTGCCTTACGATTTCATGGCGAAGGTGTCGAATGAAATCATCAACAAGGTGCGCGGCGTCAATCGCGTCTGCTATGACATCAGTTCCAAACCGCCCTCGACAATCGAGTGGGAATAAGGATCGGATCGCTCTTCCTACGGGCATCCGTATGCCGCTATATCGGCAACTCTTCAAAGAACTTTACAGGTGGTAGTTCAATCGCATGAACTGCCACCTTTTTGTCAGTTTATTGTCAACTCTTCCGTTCAAAACAGTCAAAAAAGTGGATTTTTTAGCCATTTATTGAAATTTATCTGTTTTTTTGTCTGTTTTATCCCCAAAAATTATTATTTTTGCGGCCAAATTGTTTATAAAAATGCAAAGAATTCTATTGTCGTTATTTATAACGGTCTTTTCGATAAATGTCTGTCAGGCACAGTTCCGTGCATTGCGAGATTTGTCTTGGTACCCCAAGTCGGGACAGAACAAATCTTATAATTCGTCGAACACCAGTTCCACCAGTGTGCTTGAAGACTTGAACAATGCGTTCAATGCCGGCAACTACAGGGATGTCGTATTCACTTATTATCCACAGGCCATCAAGGGAGGTTATCAGCGCAACAGCCTGCTCTATAACAACACTCGTCGTGCATTGCGTCAGCTGATGCGCGATGACCCTTCGCTTGCCAACTGGAGGCAAATGCAAGCGCTCTATCAAGAACGCATCAAGAACCTGGGCAGTGACGAATATGACTATCGCAATAACCTTGAGACCACTTCCTGGTGCGAAGAGCAGTTGCTGAACGAGCGATTGGCTGCGTTGGCGTCGATGAACGACCGCTATCAGGATTGTTACAAGGTGGCTTTGGAACGTGTTCAGAAGGCATCGGGCAAGATTGACCTTGCCGTCATCCTGCAAGGAATGTTCGCACCCTTGAACCGTGCTCATGTTGCGAATCCCGATCTTGGTTCATCGCTTACCGAGCGTTATCAGGAGATACTCGGCTTTATCGACCAGTCGGAGCGCTTTATGGAACAGGAACATCGTCAGGATTTCATGGCCTATTATCCAAATACGATTATCGACCAGGTGCGTAGCGAGTGTTTGCGTGTCATCAATGTCAACAAGAATATCAACGAGGAAAAAGACAGGGCTGCTGCACGTGAAAGGCAGGAGCAGGCTGCATCAACCTACAATCAGGCTCTTAACTACTATCGTCAAAAGGATTACAACAATGCATTCAACGTTGCTGGCGAGGGATGGCGCAAGTATCAGACTCCTGAATTCCGAATCCTCAGGTCCAATATCCTCCAGAATTGCGCCAACGAAGCCTCTTCGACAGCCGATCGCGTAGCATTCCTTTGTGCGGCATACGAGGCCGGTCATGGATACGTGAGCCGCCAGACCATCAACCATATTCTTGAAGGACTTCGTGCCAACCTCTTCATGTCGGGTGTGGCAGGAAAGACGCACCGTACCACCAGGAATCTGATTATCAATCAACGTATCTGGACGGTTGAAGAGCTGAAAGAAAAGTCCTCTAATTGATTCTCTGCTATATATTATTATATGTATATTCGGTTTTTCGTCGTTTGTCTTGCAATGTCTTTATGGGGCGCTCAGTCGCTTCGCGCCGAAGATGAGCTGCCACAAGAGGAAGACATCGCTACATTTGCAAGAAAGTCTGACGTTACAGACAAATACAAACAACTGACTTTTGGCCGTAGTGACTATAACTTTTGGTCACACTTTTCCGTTTCGACCAACTTGGTCGATTGGGCGCTTGTTATCCCCAATATAGGTCTTGACATCGACTTCGGTAATCCTAACCGCAAGTCAACATCCTCAATCTTCCTGCAACTGAAGGGCTCTCCTTCGAGCAAGGATTACCTGAAGGAAAGACTCTATGACGAGACATCGTATAAGTTTTGGGATGCTCACGTCGAATGGCGCTTGCACTGGTCCTTCCGTCGTCATCCGGAGAAGGCCAAGGGGCGTTTCTACTCGGGTCTTTATACCGAGTATATGAAATATACGTTGAATACGCCACTCGACATCGTCGATCGCGACAAGCTGAAGGATGGCTGGGGTGCCATAGCCGGTATTTCGGCGGGTTATGACTTCCCGGGTTTCAATTATGACAACCGTCATTTCTTCCAGTTCCAGATCGGTGCCAATGTCGGTGCCATCTATGCAAACTACGATGCCTATAGTGCTGCCGGCAAGGAATCACAGAAGCGAATCCTTCCGATGGTTACGGAACTGCGTTTCGCGATAGCCTATCGTAACCAGAGCATAAGTCGCAAGTACTGGCAACCCAACCTCGAGCGTTATCGTCGTCACGAGGCGGAGGATGATGCTGCCCGTAAGCAGATCGATGCATTTGCAGAGCAGTTCGAAACAGATCCTCTCACCATCTATGTGAAGCCGAAGGGTGAAAACGACTCCGTGTTCTCGGAGCCTGTAACCTTCAATATGGTGCGCCGAGAGTTCGGTGAACGTTGTAATTCGCAATATTTCCGTCCGGAAAGGCTGTATGAACTGACTGATAACACCAAGTTCCCCATCACAGAGCCAAGCGACTTTTACGTTATCGGTTACAACTTGCCCATCCGCGCCACCGATTATGACTCGGAAGACACCGAGGCACACTATGTCTTCCCCTTCCGCGTGCGCTTTGCCGGTTTTGAGCAGGCTATGGAACGCATGTTGAGCTACAATCGCTATTTGCGCAGTTTCTTCTACAGTAACGGCAATCGCCTGCCTTCGTTGAATATGGAGGCTGTCAACAGCACCGACTTCGTTACCAGTGCCACTATTGATAATATCCTTGAACTGCTCAATGGCAAATGGATGGGAGGCAAACTCACTCGCGATGAAGTGGAAGCCGTCTATTATCGTGAGGATGGAGAGTTCCATCAAATCAACGAGACAGATATGAATCATCGTGGCACCTACGCCTTGGGCCTTCGTTTCCATACCCAGGTTTATGAGAACTATGATTCCTTGACCACTCGATTCAACCTGGAGCCTTACGTCGAGGCGGACACCCGAACACTCTATGAGCAGTTTGTCCCCGCAGTAACAAGTCGCCAGTTCTTTATCAGCCATCCTTGGAAGAACGGGCAGGAACGTCAGCTCACCAAGGACGATGTGCTGCAGATGCTTGCATCGGAAGGTTTCAATGGCTTCAATAATGCCAACATCTCGATTGATTCCATCCACTATGGCCGCAACGTAGGTGAGGCTGATTTCGGCAAGGTACTGCCTAAGGTCAAGTTCATCTATGTAGTCGAAGACTCCCTTGGACTTGCTGCCGGCAAGGAATTCCATCGTGCCTGCCTCAATGGCTTGAATGCCCAGAATGGCACGTGGAATACCGATATCCCCTTCCAGGTCACCCACGGACCTATTTGCGAAGGCACATACGATGCTCAGGGCAATCTCATCCCGGCTGACAAACAGGAGGTTATTGATGACGTGATGCGTTGTCTGACTCGTGCCAACAAGAATCTGCGTCATTATACCATCGACGAAGCGTGGATTGAAGATTATACTTATACAGGCTTGCATGACATGACCGGTGGCAGAAAGGAGAAGTGGACGCTGCTTCGCTTTGCCTATCGTTATGTCAATGCGGATGGACATGTTCGTCTTGCTCGTGCACACGCCGCTTATCGAATCAGAATTCCCAAGAAATGATCAGCAACAATAATAAAACAATAGTTCCCCGACTTTGGATGCTTGTTGCATTCGCATGTCTTGCGTTTCAGCCTGTACTTCTGAAAGCACAGACTGTGGCCGTTCGCACCAATGCCTTGCTTTGGGGCGCTGAGGCAGCCAATGTCAGCGCTGACCTTACCGTAAGTGAGCGAAGCACCGTAGGTATCACAGGCATCTATTCATTCCATGATTCATGGATTCGAGAAACCAATATCAAGGGTGGCCAGATCGAGTATCGCTACTGGTTCTCACATCAGCCTTTCCATCGACTGTTTGTCGGTCCGATTGCCGGTATCTTTCATTATTCCATCGATGATGATCTGGACACACAGACATGCGTGCCTGCAGGCATCAATGCCGGATATGCGTGGACCCTATCCACCCACTGGAATGTTGAGGCGTGCTACGGTGTGGGCTATCTGTATTATAATCGTGCTTCACGTGGTGCCAATGATATTATTTTGAAGTCTAATCATCACAAGTTCACTACCATCAACCTCGGTTTGAATCTGTCTTATGTTTTCTAAGCATACTATAAAGGATATACGCTTACATGTAGCGAGCTTCCACCTGCTTTTGCAGGAGGAGCGTATTCGTGTATGGGTATTTTTGCTTTTCATGATATTCCTTCGCCCTTTGGGCGGAGGCAATGGTCTTTTTGCCCAGTATGATCCGCTTTCTTTCGTCATTCTCAATGCCGAAGATCGTACACTTGTTGATGACCTGGGCCACAACTGGGACCCTGAGAATGGTGTCTGGATGAGTTCGACACTTGGTCTTCGAGAACGAACCGATCTTGATGTCTTTGTGACCAATGAGGTCTGTGCCGACTCTATTGTTGCATGGAGCAAATCGAATGCCCAACGCCATCGTGACCTCATTTCGGCATTCGTCAACGAATATCGTCAGCGCGGATGGCTTCTCCATCGTCATACCAATGCATACGAGTTGTCGGATGTCAATCAGATTGCCCAGGATATCTACAAGCAGTACCCTGAAGCCGTTGATTACTGGAATGACATGACCAGCGATGACCGAGGAGTATATTCCGTGGCTCTTCTCCTTCACCCGCAGGATGGTGGAGCATTCGAAATCGTGGTGCTTACCGAGTCAATCACCAAGTATGATGGAGACGAGGCGAACTGCCCAATCTATTATAAGAATCGTACAGAGTTGTCAAACGTTGAGACAACACGTCAGCGTGCCCATTTCCAACGTCAGCACGGTACGGCATCGAGCGATGGTACGTGGTTGGTTTTCAACGAGAATTTCCACATCCAGGGGCCAGAAGACCAGCGTCTGGTGATCGATCGTGTGGTCAATACTTGTAACTTCGAGAACGACCTCAATGTCGTGAAATCCGATTTGCAGAATGATCCCATGCAGTATGATATGGCAATCAGGTATCTCGATGTCTCTTTGCGCGGTGAAGACCTCAGCTATCGTCTGCGTCCTTTTGTCTATGCCGGAGAAGATTTCCAGCGCCAGCTCTATCGCCGTACACGTGGCAATCTGCTGCGCGATACGCTGGAACATTATCGAGTAAACACCATTTCCCACATGGAGGAGATGCGCAATTGGGTGGAGTATCGTGAGATTGACCCCGACTCGATGCTCTTCCTTATCCCGCAACCCTTGTGGAAACTTGTCCTGCGTTATCGTTCCTTCGATAAGATTCGCGACCGTGTACGTATGGCCGCTCCTTGGATTCCTGCCGAGGTTTCACATGACGATACCGTGCAGGCATATATCGCCAATACTCCATTCGAGACTTATACTGATTTCCAGGCGTATGTTGATTCGGGACATGTCATCGCCGATCATCATATCCTTACGTCGGAACGTGACCTCGTTGAGGGATATATCAGCCGACAGAATCAGATGAACCTTTATCCCGTGCCCGGTGAGAGCCGACGTGTTCGTATCGAACATCGAGACACACTTCAGAGCAAGGCCAAGCCGTTAATGCTCACGAAGGAGCCTGTCGATACCATGTTGTCCTATCGTTGGCGCATGCCGGATCCCACACGCTATTATCAGTTGCGTCACATCAGTTATCTGCATGATTTCATTCATGCTGATACGATGTCATCGATAGAATGCGGCTGCGAGCGACAGATGCCTCTGCAATTCCTCAATATCTCTACCCAGAATGCCGAGTTCGATTGTCCCCCACGTCGCAGCATCACCAGTGATCGGCTTGTCAGCTTCAAGCCGCGTGCTCGTGGCGAGCTTATTGATGCGACCTACAGTCTCGCTTTGAGTTTTGAGTTGTTGAGCACTCAGGTTGATCTTGATTTGGGCAATAACCGTGCCCAGATGGACAGTCTGGTGCAGAAGGCATACGAGATCACGCATGACATGTATCAGCGTATCCAGCAGGTGGGCATTGTCGGTATCTCTTCACCTGAAGGTGGCCAACGACTGAATCTCCAACTCTCTCGTCAGCGTAGTATGAGTATTCTCGAACTCTTGCGTTCGATGGGAGGAGAAGACCTGCGCCATGCCAATTTCCGCATCATCCAGGACTCCATCGCTCCATGGAGTGCTGTGGCAGACATCATAGAGAAAGAGCATCCTGAACATGCTGCAACTGCCCGTCGCATTCGTGATGCCATAGAAAAGAATCCATATAGCATGAAGGCGCAACAGGACATGATCGGGTTCAGTTCGCGCCATCGTGATCCGGTTGTTGACCAGGCCCTTGATCAACTACGCGAAGCTCAGGTGACCTTCAGCTACAAGGCGGTGTTTGAAGCTTCCGAGGCGATGATCATCGACGAGTTCCGCTCTGCGAAACGTTATGACAACTTCCCACCGGACTATTACTATTGGATTCTCACGTCCAAGCTCACCACCTATGAAGAGAAGGGTATGGTAGCCAAGGCATTGCTCAAAGCACGTGCTTCGGACGTTCGTCGATTCACAACTGACCAGCATCCATCCAACAGTTACGGACTGGTGCTTCCTATCGCTGCAAACTTCCTGGCATTGGATAGCCTTCGTCATGGTCGCTATAACCCCGAGATTCTTGCACCATTCATCAATCGTGAGCTCTTCCAGGGCAACTATGCATGTTACATGCAGAGTGATTATGATGTGCCTGT
This sequence comes from Bacteroidales bacterium, assembly GCA_017618715.1. Taxonomy (GTDB): domain Bacteria; phylum Bacteroidota; class Bacteroidia; order Bacteroidales; family UBA3663; genus Liminaster. Next base: position 39,704 of record JAFZTS010000021.1, on the reverse strand, counting down.
CAAGTTCATCAATCTCGACGCTATCCTTTACAACCAGATTGTTACCCTCTATAATGTGGGAACGCCCGAGGCCATCGATCAGGCTTATGCACTCGTGGATATCCTGAACGAAACGCCAACGCTTTCGAATCAGTTCCGTGAGAAGTATCATCCTGAACAGCTGGAGATTCTTCTGAACAGCTATATGGGTCGTTTCCTTGATGATCCCGACCACCTCGAAACGTTGCGAAACTCCAACCTTCGCAACCTGTATGTGGCTAATATGGCAGATATGTATCGCAAGTGTGATGGCGAGATAGATGCGCTTCAGACGTCGGAGAATTGTCATGAGATTCTGCAGCAATGTGTTGATAGCTTGTCCAATCTCCAACAGCGTTTCCCTGAGGATCCTGCTGCACTATATTTCACTGCTGTCACTCGCCTATGGCAGGCTGAGAGCATTGGAGGTGAAGATCGTGACGCCAATTTCAACTTAGCGATAAATGCACTCGAGCAGCTTTTCAAAATCGATGCGCAACCAACCTATATCTCCCGTCTTCAGGGTGATAGCTATGTTCGTAACTTCTATCGAACACCGAGAAGCCGCAAGATGAAGCGAGATGTCTTCCTCGAAGCCGTCGAGCAGTTCATCTCCAATACATATAAAGATTAGTTTATGCTTCGGATTCCTTATATAAAACAATATGCCTGGGGAGGCTTCAAGCAAGCCTTCGTTTCGACATTCCTCATACTGTCCCTCTGTCTGCAGGGGCAGCAGCTGCATGCTGCCGTCCCTGAGGTTGAAGACGATAACTTGGCCAATATCGATGGCACCAATCGTGAAGCTCCAGATGTCCCATCGGTTTTGATTCGCAACTGGTACACTTCACCCGACAAGAAGCCGTTCTTCAATGACAGACGAACACGCTTCCTTCAGGGCTGGTCTGTAGTCGGATTTTGGGCTCCTCAGTATTCGTTGAGTCCAAGCAAGTATTCATCGTTTGAAGCAGTTGGGGCAGGAGCTGGAATTATCAAGGATTTCAGCAAGTCATACGCTTTGCGTCTCTCGGGTTCTTATTTCAGCGGTGGGATTCCTGCAAGCAACGCTGACTTGGAACGTTATATGGGTTCGCTCGAATATCTTTGGAATTTCACAAATACATGGTTCGGACATAACCCTGCACGCAGTTTGGAGACGCTTCTTGTGGCAGGTGGCTCTTTTGGAGCGGTAAAGAGTGAGGGAAGGTCTTCCGAAATGGTTTGGCAGGGACAGTTGGGCGTTGAACTCCGCAAGACCTTGTCTCCACATGTCTCGGCTTTTGTTGAGCCCTATTATTATGTGTCGGATCCTGATTATGATTACTATCAGAATGGCGCCGACTATGATGACGGCATCGGTGTGAAGGCGGGCCTTTTGGTGCGTGTGACACAACCGCTTCGTGAAACGCCGTGGTTCGTTGGATGGACTCACCCTGCCTGGTTCGAGAACTGGTATATCCAGAACCTTCTGGGCTTGAACTTTGCCAAGGAGACCGGGCTTACTGACGAGCATGACCTTTCGGAGTATAATCTGAATCTTAACTTCGGACATTGGGTTGCTCCTGCATGGGGCTTCCAGGTAGGTGTCGTTGACCGACAACTCCTCTTCAAGAGGAATAACAATCGACGTCAGACCTTTGGGCGTCTTGAAGGCATTCTGAATGTTGCCACGTTATGGGATCAAGTATCTGTCAAACGACTGGGTTTGACATTGTCAGGTGGTGCAGAATTAGGATACGAACGAAAGTTCTCATCAAAAAATAAAAACACCTGGACACTCACCGATGGCTTCTATAGTGCCGTGACAGGTGCTGCACAACTGAAGTATTATCTCAACTCGAATACTGCTCTTGTTGCTGAAGGCCGCTATTCTTCAGCGGGTGATGGCGCAAGTGTGATTACCCCTTCATTGGGTCTGGAGTATTATCGTAACAGCCAGCCCGGCTATAGCTTCTGGCGAAAGAGTGCACAAACCCGCCATGACAACAAGATTCAAGAGGGTTTGGGGGGCATCCTTTTCCTCAATAATTGGAACATGTTCCTCGAAACGGCTTTTGGTGCCGATCGTGCTTCAAATGTGAGCCGTTATAAGGTTATGGATACAGCACCAGCTGGCGAATTCGGTCTGGGTATGCGCTTCAACGACCTGCATTCGGCACGCCTCAAGGAGCATGTCATCTATCATAAGGCTGAGGCGGGTGGATACCCACAGTTCCAAAGTGAGACGAGTCTGGATTACATGTTTGACCTGACGAACTTTTGGATGGGATTAGACCAATACCGCAGGTTCACATTGCGTCCTTTTGCCGGTGCAGTTTATTCGGTTTCGAAATTGTCGAGTTCTCCATTCTCAAAGGACGATCCTTTGCATAGTTTCGGCTTTGACTTCGGTTTCCAGAATTCTTTCAGATTGAATGCAAATACGGAACTGTTCGTTGAACCCCGATATATGTATTTACTTGATGATTACAATCAGTGGAATCTGTCGGCTGGTGTAGGATACACCATCGAACGTCGTCAGCAGGTGCGTCATTTGATCAAGAAGGGTGTGCCCGACAATCCTCCACATTTCTATATCCAAACAATGGGAGGTGTACAGATCGGTACAGGCGAATCGTTTACGCGTTCAGATGTTTTGAGCGGTCAATTTGGCCTAACCTTCGGTCGTTCCTTTGCGCGTAATCTGGCTATTCAGACTACATTGTTCCAGCAGAATGCGACGCCTAATGACAAGACCATGGTACATCGTCTGTATGGTATTCGTGGAGAATTCGTCGCCGATGCCTTGGGCATGCTTTGGACCCATAGTCATGAACAGGGATGGGTATGGACTTTGCAAGGTGGTGGTGAATTCACATACAATACGTTTGTCGATTATCCTTATATCGGTCTTACAGGTGCCTCACAACTGCGTCGTCGTCTCGGAAGAACTCCTTTCTGGGCCACCATTGAAGGCCGTATTCAGGCACATTTTGCCAAGGCTGGAAAGATTCGCGGCAAGGCACCCATTTGGACAGGATCGGCCGGTATTCACTATGAGCTGCCATCAATCAAACTTTGGAACAAGGGCTCGAATGGAACCTATGGTACGATTGACATGTATAATTCCGAGTTCGACAATCGCTTGGAATTGTTCCGAAACCTGAAGAATATCAATGTACAGATTGCCGGTACTTGGTTCGATGCCGAGAAGGTGGGCTTTGGTGTAGCTGTCGGTTATGATTTTGATGACATCAATGGCCTCCGTATCTCCTATGACTTTTCGAAAAGTTCACAGAAGACCAAGAATAAGGAAGCAATCAACTACAATGCCCTTTCAGCCGACTATATGCTTGACCTGACCAATCTTCTGCTCGGTGCAAGAAGTGAAGAGCCCGAAGAGTCTGAGCAAGCTAAGCTTTCTACAAAAAGCAAACTTATTTCCCGTTTGTCCGTTCGACCGTTTGTCGGATTCAATATTGGTATGCATAGCTTCGACCTCAATAAGCGTCATTATGACAAAGAGGCTGGGGCATGGAAATCCACCAGGATGACCGATGTAAACCTGGGTCTGCAAACCGGCCTGAACGTCAACTATCTGCTTACCCGTCATCTTGGATTGTTCTTTGAACAGCGAATGCTTCTCCTTTCCAATGACCCTTATTTGGCACCGGATGACAAGCATAATATCCATGCTTTGACGTATGCAGGATTGAAGTATAGCTTCTGAAACCAACAATGATGGACAGGTCTCTCTTTCCATCATTGTTTTTCTTTTCGACCCTCTTCAAGTCAAAATCGCATACGTAGGCACAAAATAACCTTGTTTTTGTATAAAAAAAACAAAAAAGTTTTGTTGTTTCAAGTTTTTTTTGTATCTTTGCCCCTCGAAATATATCGAATATAGAAATGAATTTACAGCGCCCCGCAGCCACCATAATCGTCATGGCTCTCTTCGCCATGATAATGACGCCAATGGTGGCTCAGAATCTGAATACAAGCAACCTCACTTCTTCGCCTTATAATCGTTACGGTTATGGACGTCTTGGTTCAACTGGCAACACGGTGACCCGTAGTATGGGTGATGTTGGCATTGCAATACGTAGCAATCAATATACCACGCTTGCTAATCCAGCTTCACTTACGGCCATAGATACTCTTACTATGATATTCTCGGTGGGCCTCGATGCCCAGTACGGAATGTATTCCGAAGAGGGGGCCAGTTCCAGCAAGTGGGATGCAGGTTTCAGTTATATGTCGTTTCAAATGCCCTTGTGGAGGAATTTTGCCATGTCACTTTCCTTTACGCCTTATAGTATGGTGGGCTATTATTACGGCACTTCTGATTCCGTTGCTATCCATTCTCCAACTGTTCGGCATGACACTTTGACCTATTCGAGCCTCCATCAAGGCTTGGGTGGCATCAACAATTTCATGCTTGGCATGGGTTGGCGGGCGTTCCACAACAAGCGTGTGGATTTCAATGTCGGTTTTAATGCCGGTTGGCTCTTCGGAACTATTGAACACGACGGCAGCCTTGCTACTTCAAGTCAGGCTTCGAGTACACACCTTTCGTATGAGGCAACTGTCCGCGGCCTTCATCTCCAATTTGGAGCCCAGTACACCCAGCGCTTCAAGGCTACCCACAGTGTGACAGTTGGCGCTACATACACTCCAAGGCTCAATTTGAGTGTCGATACCGAGACGATGAAGTATAGCGCTGACACCATTTCTCGCAACGAACGTTATCGCAGTGCGGTCAAGCTTCCGATGAAGTGGGGTGTAGGAATCAGTTATAACATCGCACGCAAGCTCACTGTAACTGCAGAATATGAGAGGACGATGTGGGATGAAGTTGCAGGCCTAAACACCGAGTTTCAAGCCGAGGAGGGCGTATTCAATACTACACAACGCATTGCTGCAGGCGTCGAATACCAGCCCAAGGTGCTTACGAACAAGTATCTCAAGATTTGCCGATATCGTGCCGGTATGAGCGCCAAATCGAACTATCTTCGTGTCAATGGCAATGCACTGCGTGAATACAATGGTAATCTTGGAATGAGTTTTCCCATCAATCGTCGTTCCGCCTTCGATTTAGGACTGGGTTATTCGACTGTTCGATCAAAGGGTGGCAATATGGTCAAGGAAAACTATCTTACCATCAATCTTGGACTCACCTTCAACGAGATGATGTTCTTCAGAGGTCGTCTTCGTTAATCGTGTAGTCGTCTAAGCGCCTTTTGTATAGCGTTTTTGATGCTCCTGAAGTTTTAAACCAATTACTGATAAGTTGGTCATAAACCCGAAAGACATAACTATCATCACTAACATAAAACACCTAAAGTACAATGAAAACCTCTTTTAAAACTCTCGTCGGTGCTGTCCTTTCTATGGCTGTAACCGCTCTCTCTGCTCAGACTCCTGAGATGCTGGAAGTGATGTGTGCCAACGGTGAAACCGCCGGTACCAATAATTCACTCTACAATGACTATTTCCCCAAGTCGGGTCCTGCTAAGCCCCTTGAGGCTTATGAGCCTTGGAAGGCTCTCTATGATGCTGTTCCAAATTTCAACCTCGCCCTTTACCTCAATGGAGAGAAAATTCTTGTGGCCAAGTGCGATCAGGCACAAAAGGGAGGTAATGCTGCCGACCAGGAGCGTTATGCTAAAGAGCTTCAGAAGCTTTGTGATGACCGTATCGCCAATGGTTTCGCTACCAAGACTGTTCCAGCTGAGGCTATCAAGTTGAAGAAGATCGACTACTTCAAGAAATACGACCTCGATGCCACTGACAAGGGTGTCTATGATCGCTATACCGAGGTGCTCAATGAGTTCCGTGGAGGTGCACAGCCCTATTATATTTCACAGTGGTGCACCAACTCCTTGAAGCTCGCCAAGTCTGGTCAGCAAGACAAAAACCAGTACATCGAGGACTACATGAAATCCACCGAATACCTCGATGAGGCTCTTGACCGCTACGTTCTTCGTTACAATGACGATACCACCAAGCTTGTCGCTGCCCGTGTCGCAGGTCAGGATACCGCTAAGCTCTTCCGTGCAGCCGAGGTTACCAAGGGCTTGATGAAGGGAGCTCGTGACAACAAGATGAACCTCACCTCACTGTTTGCTCAGTCAGGTTATGCTGATGTCAATACCCTTGTTGAGATTTTTGCCCCACAGGTTGAGGAGAAGAAGACTGACCTTGCATTCCTTACCAATGTCTCAAAGCTTCTTGGCCGTAGTGCAGAAGGTCGCGAAACTGACCTCTATACCCACGTAGCTGACTATTCTTATCAGATCAAACCATCAATGGAAGCTGCCAAGGGTCTTGCCAAGGCTGCCCTCAAGGCTAAGGATTACGACCGTGCTCTCCAGTATTATGATGAGGCCCTCACTCACGCTATCCAGCCTGATGACAAGACTGAAATCTTGATGTACGAGGCTGCTATCTATCAGCAGGAAGGTCAGAAGGCCAAGGCTCGCGATGTCCTTCGTCGTTCACTCGCCATCGATCCTGATCAGGACACACCTCACGTGATGATTGCTAACATGTATGCATCGTCCACAGGCAGCTGTGGCGAAGAGAAGCCAGCCCTCAAGAGCCTTGTTTTCGTCGCTGCTTATAATGAGATGCAGCAAGCAATTGCCCATGCTTCAAGCGACGAGAAGCGTGCTGCTTACCAGCGTACCTGTGGTTCATATAAGGCTGCTTTCCCTGCCAAGGGAGATCTTTTCATGCAGGCCGGCAAGACTCCAGGACAAACCCATACTCTCGGTGGTTGGATGGGTGTTACTGTGACTATCCAGTGCCAGTAATTTATAGAATATGAAAATTTACATCAAACCAATCATTCATTTTAATTTTGTTCGTTCTACTAATGTGATCACCACTTCTGATCCTCAAATATACGATGAACCAGACGCAGATGCGGATGTTCCTGCGCTAGCTCCACAACGTGGCAAGGATTGGGAGAACTGGTAAATCTCCTTTTATTGAACAAAATCTTATGATTTACTTTGAGGGTTGCCAATTGTTTGGCAACCCTTATTTTTTAGCAAATAATTGAAAATTCCACTTAACAAAATCTTCGTGTATTCATCAATCATTGGATAATCTGTAAAAAAATAACTTCAAAGTGCACAAAAAAAACTCAAAAACTGTAAATTTGCACGGTTTTTACAATAAACCATAATAATTTAGCAGAATAATCTATATAATAACCAACCAAACAACAACAATCCCATGCGTGTAATTATTCGTCCAGATTATGCTGAGATGTCCAAGTGGGCTGCCAACTATGTAGCCAAAAGGATTCTCGAGTTCAAACCTACACCTGAGCGTCCATTCGTCCTCGGCTGTCCAACAGGTTCTTCTCCTATTGGTCTCTATCGTGAACTTATCAAGAAGTATGAAGCTGGTGAGATCTCTTTCCAGAACGTCGTAACGTTCAATATGGACGAGTACGTTCGTATTCCTGAGGATCATCCTGAATCATATCACAGTTTCATGTGGAAGAATTTCTTCAGCCACATCGATATCAAGCCTGAGAATGTCCATATCCTCAATGGCAATGCCGAGGATCTTGACGCTGAGTGCGCTAATTACGAGAAAGCTATAGCAGCAGCTGGTGGTATCAATCTTTTCATGGGTGGAGTAGGTCCCGATGGCCACCTTGCTTTCAACGAGCCTGGGTCTTCACTCAATGGTCTTACTCATGTCGAGACTCTTACCACCGATACCATTATCGCTAACTCACGTTTCTTTGACAACGATATCAATCTTGTACCAAAGAAGGCCCTCACCGTAGGTATCGGTACAGTGATGGCTGCCAAGGAGGTTCTTCTCGTCTGCAATGGCCATCACAAGGCTCGTGCACTCAAGCACATCGTTGATGGCAATGTTAGTCACAAATGGACCGCTTCGATGCTCCAGACACATCCTGCTGCTATCGTTGTTTGTGATGAAGCTGCCTGTGATGAACTTTCAGTCGGCACATTCAAGTATTTCCTTGACAAGGAGCGTGACAACTTCTGATTAGTTAGTGTTTTTCTCCCTTAGTGAGCGACCTGAAAAGGCCGCTCACTTTCTTTTTTTATTTGGTCTTTGTATTTGACAAAATACACATGTAATTACACAATTGTTAGGATTAATCTACGATTTTTCAGATTATTCTTCTTTATTTGTCTAAAAAAATATATATTTGCAAAAATTTTAGGTATAGCAAGTTGGGCGTACATGCATCTGTGTGTAGCATTAGCGTAGCTGTAGGATTTGTCCCCAAACATTCTTGCTCAGCTATCATGTTGAGGTTCATTTAATGGCCGAATAGAGCTTACTATTATTTCGTTTTCATAGTCATTACGTTGTTCCCATGAATCTGTGGTATAAAATCTCATCTTGGTACTTTTCAAAGAACGCCTTACCCTATTGGTGTATCATTGCCGTAGATTGTCTGTCTATCATATTTGCGGGAATGCTTGCCATCTATCTTAGCATGGGTGGCGAACCTGTGGTTGCTAATTTTTGGCATTTCCTCTTAGTCTGGGCATGTTCGCTACCGATGTTCTGTATAGGTATGCGTCTTTTCCATACTTATGCCGGCATTTTCCGTTACTCCAGTTTCGCCGATCTTTTGCGTGTTACTTGTGCAGTATTTGTGGGTACAGTTCTTACAGCTATTGTATATTTCCTTGTCGGCATTCACTTTGTTGCAGGCTTCCCTACTTTCCGAGTCTTTTTTATCACCTTCCTGCTTGCCATGTTCTTCATGTGGGGTATTCGAGTAGGAGTTAAATATCTCTATGATACTGCAGTTAAAGACCAAGCTACCCAGAATGTCTTTATCTACGGTATCCAAGAGGGAGGCATTGCTCTTGCCAAGAGTATGCGCAATGATAATCCTCGCCAGTACATGGTCAAGGGTTTCATTTCGAACAAGGCCGAGAATATCAATAAGTTCATCCTTGGCGTACGTGTGCATAAAGCTGACGAAAAAGTTATTGACGCCATGCGTGCGAACAATTCCAATATTCTTTTCGTCTCTCCCTTACTCTCCGAAGTATTCCGTGAGAATGATAAGCTTGTGTCAGCTCTCACTAAGGCTGGCATCAAGATTATGATGCTACCAGCAGCTGAATCCTGGGACGGAAAGTCAAGTTTGCAGCATACCCAGCTTCATGAAGTTGATATTGAAGATCTTTTGCCACGTGACAAAATCGAAGTTGATCTCGAAGCCATTGGAAAGCTCCTTTACAACAAGCGCATTCTCATCACAGGTGCGGCTGGTTCAATAGGATCGGAAATGGTGTACCAGATTGCTTCCTTCAAGCCTGCTGAACTTGTCCTTGTCGATCAGGCTGAAACACCTATGCATGGGGTTCGTCTCTTCATGGAACGTAACTATCCGAAGCTCAAGTGCTGGACTATTGTTGGTTCCATTTCCAATCCTACTCAGATGGAGCAGGTCTTCAAATTGCATCGACCGGAATATGTTTTTCATGCAGCTGCGTACAAGCATGTGCCCATGATGGAAGACAATCCTGCCATGGCCATACAGAACAACACTTATGGTACTCGTGTCATTGCTGACCTTGCTGTCAAATACGGCACCCGCAAATTCGTCATGATCTCGACAGACAAGGCAGTTAATCCCACTAACGTCATGGGCTGTTCGAAGCGTATCAGCGAGATTTATTGCCAATCGCTCGACCGAGCTATTCAAAAGCAGCGTGAGTCATCATCGTCGTCACCAATTAAGCTCAAGCAGGTGGATGGTAGTCCAGCCGTTACCCAATTCATCACCACTCGTTTTGGCAATGTTCTTGGTTCTAATGGTTCTGTAATTCCTATTTTCCGTGAGCAGATTAGAAGAGGAGGGCCTGTCACAGTCACAGATCCTGAAATCATTCGGTACTTCATGCTTATCCCAGAAGCATGCCAGCTTGTGCTTGAAGCTGGTACTATGGGCAAGGGAGGCGAGATCTTTGTCTTTGACATGGGCAAACCTGTTCGCATCGCAGAACTCGCTCAACGCATGATTGACCTAAGTGGAGCCAAAGAAGTTAAGATTGAATATACGGGTCTTCGCGATGGTGAGAAGCTTTTTGAAGAGGTTCTCAACGATGACGAGCATTCCAAACCAACAGTGCATCCCAAGATCAAGGTGGCTGCAGTTCGTGAATATCCCTACGATCAGGCTCTTCGCAACGAAGAAGAACTCTATCGCCTCTCTTTCACTTACGACGATATGAAGATTGTTGCCAAGATGAAGGAAATCGTGCCCGAATACAAAAGCCATCACTCAAGATACGAAGCCTTGGACTAATTTGTTGTTCAAGCCAATCTTTTGTTTTTCACCTTCTCATTACTATATAACTTTTTCTTAGTTTACATTCAACCAAAATGAATTATCAATATCACATCTTTTCGCCGTACAGGGTTTGCCCCTTGGGTGCACATGTCGATCACCAGCATGGGCTTGTTACAGGTTTTGCCATCAACAAGGGTGTCGATTTGTATTTCAATATACGCGAAGATAGTCAGGTCAATCTCTCCTCGGAAAATTTTGAGGGCGATGTACACTTTCATCTTGATACTCCATCACAAGTGCGTGAAAAACACTGGGGAGACTATGCGCGTGGTGCAAAATATGCCCTTCGCAAGCGTTTCGAGCTAACCCGAGGCATCGACGGACATCTCTGTGGAAGTCTTCCCATTGGAGGACTTAGTTCGTCGGCAGCTGTACTGATTGCCTATGTGATGGCTTTTGCCAAGGCCAACGGAATCAGACTCAAGCCTTTCGAGATCGTTCAGATAGCCTCCGAAGCTGAACGGGAATATATTGGACTCAACAACGGCATTCTCGACCAAAGCTGTATTGCCCTTGGTAAGAAGGACGGTTTGCTCTTCCTTGACTGTGATACCAACGAATACCGCATCGTAAAGCGCAATCCCAAGATGGCGCCATTCGAGATAGGCATCTTCTTCTCCGGACTTACGCGTTCGCTCATCAACAGTGACTACAACTTGCGTGTCTATGAATGCAAGGTAGCAGCTTGGAATATGCTTGCCTATACTGGACAACCACTCAAGACTTTTGATAAGACATTCTTGCGCGATATACCCAGGTCTATGTTTGACAAGACAAAGATAGCCATGCCCGACCGTTTTGCCCGTCGTGCCGAGCACTTCTACACCGAGTATCGTCGTGTACGTCAGGGAGTCACGGCATGGGAGAGTGGCAATATCAAACTCTTCGGTAAACTGAGCTTTGATTCCTGTGAGTCATCGATGAACAACTACGAGTGCGGCAGCCCTGAACTTATCGCCATCTATCAGATCATGTCCAAGTTACCTGGTGTCTATGGAGGACGTTTCTCTGGCGCTGGTTTCAAGGGTGCCGTCATAGCTCTCGTTGATCCCGCTTATAAGGAGAGTATCGAACGATCGCTCACCGACCAGTATTTGGCCAAGTTCCCCGAATACGAAGAGACATTCTCTATCAATTGGGTTAAGCCAGATGATGGCGCTCGCTTTGTGGAAGAATGAGCCGTGAATATTGTTAGGTATTGAGTTAATCTAGTGAATCAATATGGTAAATTATAATATTTCTCTTGAAGGTAAGACTGTATTAGTAACTGGTGCTGCCGGTTTTATCGGAAGCAACCTCGTCAAGCGCCTTTTTAATGATGTGCCTGGCATTCGAATCATCGGTATCGACAGTCTGAATAACTATTACGACGTAAATATCAAATTCGAACGTCTCCAACAACTCAACGATCTTGTGGCCAAACTGCATCCTGGCAAGGACGAACGGGAGAAATATTGGAAGTTCGTCAAGGGGAACATCGCCGACATGCAAACTCTCAATCATCTCTTTGCTGAGGAAAAACCGTCGGTTGTGGTAAATCTTGCTGCACAGGCTGGTGTTCGTTATTCAATTACAAATCCTGATGCCTACATCGAGAGTAATCTCATCGGTTTCTATAATATCCTTGAGTGCTGCCGTCATCATCATGTGGAACATCTTGTCTATGCTTCGTCGAGTTCTGTATATGGTTCGAACAAGAAAGTCCCTTATAGTACCGATGACAAGGTGGACAACCCGGTTTCACTATATGCTGCCACCAAGAAGAGCAACGAATTGTTGGCTCATGCCTACTCCAAGCTCTACAACATACCATCTACAGGTCTCCGATTCTTCACTGTCTATGGTCCGGCAGGACGCCCCGATATGGCATATTTCGGTTTCACCAACAAGCTGCGTCGTGGCGAAAAAATCCAAATTTATAACTTCGGCAAGTGCAAGCGAGATTTCACCTATGTTGATGATATCGTCGAGGGTGTTGTACGTATTATGCAGCATGCTCCCGAAAAGGCAGACGGTGAAGATGGTCTCCCCATCCCTCCATACAAAGTATATAATATTGGCAATAACAATCCTGAGAACCTTCTTGACTTCGTTGATATTCTTCAACAGGAACTCATACGTGCCAATGTTCTTCCAGCAAACTATAATTTCGAGAAGTACAAGGAACTCGTTCCAATGCAACCTGGCGATGTACCTGTCACTTATGCCGATACGACACCTCTCGAAGAGGATTTCGGCTATAAACCTTCTACAAGTTTGCGCGATGGATTGAGATCTTTTGCTGAATGGTATGCCAAGTATTATGGTACGGCAACCACTATTGTCAAGTAATCCTCCGTATATGAAAACGATTGTTATCGCAGCAGGTTACGCTACTCGTCTTGGTGAACTCACTAAGAATTTCCCTAAACCTTTACTCAAGATTGGAGAGAAATCAATTCTCGACCGTATGCTCTTAGATATCGACCAAATTCCCGATATTGATGAGCATATCATCATCACAAACCATAAGTTTGCCCATCACTTTGATGCTTGGAAACAGAATGCTTGTTATTCCAAACCCATCACCATCATCGATGACGGAACAGAAACCAACGAAACCCGTCTTGGCGCTGTATGTGACCTGCTTCTGGCCATCGACTTTCTTGACCGACGTGATCAGCATGATTCTTCATTGCTTGTCGTTGCCGCTGATAACATTCTCTTTTTCAGTTTCAAGGAATTTGTTGATTTCGCAAAGTCCAAGCAGACCAGCTGTATCATGTGTCATGAACAACCTGATGTAGCGAAGCTTCAACGTACGGGTGTTGTCGTTCTTGACGATAACGACAAAGTCCTCAATATGGAGGAGAAGCCTGCTGTGCCAAAATCTCATTGGGCAGTTCCGCCTTTCTACATATATCTTCAGCACGACCTTGACTTAATCCGTCATTCTGTCGAAGATGGATGCGGTAAGGACGCTCCTGGAAACCTGGCTCATTACATGGTCGATCATACTACCATCCACGCCTGGCACATGTCGGCAGGACGTTTCGATATTGGTTCGCTCGACACATATAAAGAAGCATGCCAACGTTTTTGAATCGCGTTATTTGATTCTTCATACTCTCTGCTATTCTTTATAGGTAATTATGGAAAAAAGAGATAAACGCATCTGGCTTTGTTTGGCACACATGTCAGGCAATGAGTTGAAATTTGTGAAGGAAGCGTTTGATACCAATTGGGTCGTGCCGCTTGGTCCTAATGTCAATGGGTTCGAAGAGGATCTTAAGCATTTTGTCGATTCTCCCGATCCGAAATCCTCTCAACTTGGGACGGCTGTTCGCTGTCCTTTGTCTTTCGATGAAGGGCAAGGATGCCCTTTGACAATTAGTGGTTGTCCCCAACGACCTCATGCTGTAGTAGCATTAGCCTCTGGTACTGCTGCCGTTCATCTTTCACTCATCGCTTGTGGTGTGAAACCAGGCGATGAAGTCATCGTCCAGAGTTTCACGTTCTGTGCCAGTTCGCATCCTGTCACATATCTTGGAGCTACACCGGTATTCGTTGATTCTGAACGCGAATCTTGGAATATGGATCCGGAAATATTAGAAGAAGTTATCCGTGACCGTATTTCCAAGACGGGGCGCAAACCAAAAGCCATAATCCCCGTTGCTCTTTACGGCATGCCATACCAGATTGACAAGATCATGGAAATAGCCAGTCGCTATGGCATCCCTGTTATTGAAGATGCTGCCGAGGGCTTGGGATCCCGATGGAATGGCCGTGTTCTTGGCACCTTCGGCAAGTATGGCGTCCTTTCGTTCAATGGAAATAAGATGATTACCACTTCAGGCGGTGGCGCCCTTATTTGTCCCGATAAGGCAGCCAAGGATGAAATCATGTGGTATGCTACCCAAGCACGCGATGCTTATCCTTATTATCATCACACGGCTATCGGTTATAATTATCGTCTTTCAAACATCTGTGCCGGTATTGGACGTGGCCAGATGACGGTGCTCAACGATCATATCGCTCATCATCAAAAACTTGCTGCACTCTATGACCAGCTGTTAAAGGACGTTCCCGGCATCACGTTCCATAAGAATCCTGATGAGCGTTATGATTCCAATTACTGGCTCAATACCGTCACTCTCGATCCAAAACTTAAGGTAAAAGGAGAAGAGTATGCCTATAAGCAGGTTATCACCAGTGCTATTGGTGGTGCAGCAGGTGTTATCCATACCGTAGATACCCCCACCACTGATTGTCAGCCCAACAACAACGTTGAGGCAATGCGAATGGGTTTGGATGCCCTTAATATCGAAGCGCGTCCACTTTGGAAACCCATGCACAAACAACCTGTTTACCAGAATAGCCCTTCTTATGTCAGTGGTGTGGCTGAGTCACTTTTCAAGGTCGGTCTATGTCTTCCTTCAGGCCCATACGTCACCGAAGACGACGTCCGCTACATTGTCGAGGCCATCAAGTCACTCATAATTACCGAGTGAGGCGTCAATTGTCTTGATTATCATCTGTAGGTGTTGTGGCATTCCCCAACACCTTTTTTAATTACTATTATTTCATGGTGCCAGTACAAGGTATTCTCACTGCGTCTTTTTTCCAAATTATCCCTACTGACCGTTTTGTCATGTTTGATTGTGAAGTTGCAGTCGAGCCATTGATTATCAATCCTGGCAACAACCATGAATAATACTTTGGTCACAAAAAGAAACCACCCCAACATGCTGGGGTGGTCTGTAGGATGTCCCTGAAAGGGAAACATGATTCTTAAGAATTTAAGCTTCAACGATAGCCTCGTTAGGACAAGTGGCCTCGCAAGCACCACAGTCGATGCAAGCATCAGCGTCGATGGTGTAAACATCACCCTCTTTGATTGCCTCAACGGGGCATTCACCGATACAAGAGCCGCAAGCTACGCACTTGTCGGCAAGAATTACACGTGCCATAATAATTTGGAATAGTTTAAGAAGTTGAAAAATTATTGTTCTGAATTATCTATTGTGCATCGGTAGAGACGCACATTTTTTGATGGTGCAAAGATAGTATGTTCTCATTACAAAACCAAATGATTTATGTTTTTTTATCAAAAAAAGTGCTTTTTTTGCCAAAAACATACGAGAATTAAAGAAAATGCCTTATATTTGCATGCCGAAATTGCAATTTAGAATGTTTTCTAAACAATATTTGATAAATTGAAAATGTGTATCATGAGCATAAACTGCACGTATTCAATTTAGACACTCAACAATGACAATCAAGAATGATTAGTTTTCTTCTCGCATTAGCCGCTCTTATCATCGGCTATCTCGTTTATGGGCGTTTCATCAGTCGCGTATTCGGTGTTGATGATTCTCGCCAGACACCTTGTTATACACGGCAGGATGGTATCGATTACATCCCTCTGCCGACTTGGAAGGTGTACATGATCCAATTTCTGAATATTGCCGGTCTGGGGCCAATCTTTGGTGCTATCATGGGCGCTAAGTTCGGTACGGCATCCTACTTGTGGATTGTACTGGGTACTATTTTTGCAGGAGCTACACATGATTATCTTGCAGGAATGATTTCGTTGCGAATGAATGGTGCCTCACTGCCTGAGATCATCGGTTTTTTCTTAGGTCGTCATTCACGGCGATTGATGGGTATCTTTATTACCGTATTGATGATTCTTGTAGGTGCAGTATTCATCAGTGGGCCTGCAGAATTGTTGGGCAACATGACTGCGGGTATTGGTGTCACTACTTATTGGTGGATTGGCATAATATTCATATATTATGTGATAGCTACTCTTTGTCCTGTCGATAAGATCATCGGTCGTATTTATCCGTTTTTTGCCGCTTGTCTCATCTTCATGGCTGTTGGCATCCTTTGTTATCTCCTGGTGGTACGTCCTGAACTTCCTGAGCTATGGAGCGCAGGTTCGTTGGTTAACAGGGATTGGGAAGTTAATCCTATCTTCCCGATGATGTTCATATCGATTGCGTGTGGCGCTATTTCCGGTTTTCATGCTACACAATCACCATTGATGGCACGCTGCATCAAGAATGAGGCTATGGGACGTCGTTGTTTTTATGGCGCTATGGTTACCGAAGGTGTTGTTGCTCTCATTTGGGCCGCTGCTGCAACCTGTTTCTTTCAGGCGAATGGCACTATAAATCCTGATACCGGTAAGGCTTATACGGGTGCTTTTGTCGCCTCATCGATATGTAACAACTGGCTCGGTCTCGTCGGTGGTGTCTTGGCTATCTTGGGTATAGCCATTGCACCTATTACCTCGGGTGATACGGCATTACGTAGTGGCCGACTCATCATTGCAGACTTCTTCAAAAAGGAGCAAAAGAGTATGAAGAGTCGTCTGCTAATCGCAATCCCGATGTTTATCCTAACTTCATCGGTTCTTATCTGGTCAATGAACGATGCTAAGGGCTTCGGTATCCTATGGCGTTATTTCGCTTGGTGTAACCAGGCGCTCTCGGTCTTTACACTTTGGGCTATTACCGTCTATCTTCTTCGCGAAAAGAAACCTTGGATTGTCACATTTTTACCTGCGGTGTTCATGACCTGTGTTTGCTCCACATATATACTTGTGGCACCCGAAGGTCTCGCCTTGCCTTATCATGTCGGGTTGGGCATCGGAGTCGTTTTATCGCTCTTTGTTTCTGTTTCCACTTTGGTGGGTCACTTCCAGCATGTCAAGCAGCACAGGGTATATCCCAAGTTGTCATAAGACAAAAGGGGAGAGTCCCTGGTAGGTGACATTGAAAAAGCACATAAACTATAAAAACATATTATTATGATCAGTTTTCTAGTAGCTTTGGCCGCTTTGATAGTTGGCTATCTCACTTATGGCCGCTTTGTCAGCCGAGTGTTTCATCCTGAGGAGGAACGCGAAACCCCTGCCTATACTAAGACAGATGGTGTGGATTATGTTCCCATGCCCACGTGGAAGGTTTACATGGTTCAGTTCCTCAATATTGCGGGTCTTGGCCCTATCTTTGGCGCTATCATGGGAGCCAAGTTCGGTACAGCATCCTATCTGTGGATTGTTTTTGGTTGTATTTTCGCTGGTGCCGTACACGACTATTTGACTTCGATGGTAAGCATTCGTATGAACGGTGCATCGCTCTCTGAGATCATCGGCGCTTATCTTGGAGATTTTGCACGCAAAGCGATGTGTGTCTTCATTTGTGTCTTGCTGATACTATTGGCGGCCACCTTCGTCAGTGGACCTGCCGAGTTGCTCAGTGCCATGACATCCGGGTGGGGCCTCAATGCCTACGGGTGGATTGTCATCATCTTCCTTTATTACGTGATTGCCACGCTTTGCCCGGTTGATAAGATTATTGGCAACATCTATCCCGTCTTTGCCTTCTGCCTGATTTTCATGGCTGTTGGTATCGGTGCCTATCTCATTGTTTGTAATCCAGGTCTGCCTGAGCTTTGGGATGGGTCGTTGGTCAATAAGGGATGGCAGTCTGCACCTGTATTCCCGATGATGTTCATCACCATTGCCTGTGGCGCCATATCGGGTTTCCATGGTACACAATCCCCTCTGATGGCACGTTGTTTGAAGAACGAGCGTATGGGTCGTCGTTGCTTTTATGGCGCCATGATTACAGAAGGAATCGTAGCTCTCGTTTGGGCTGCTGCTGCCACCTGCTTCTATCAGGACAACGGCGTAGTGAATCCCGAGACTGGCAAGGCATTCAGCGGAGCCTATATCGCTAACTACGTCAGCAACAATTGGCTTGGCGTAGCTGGTGGCATTCTGGCCGTGCTTGGAATCGCAGTAGCTCCTATTACGTCAGGTGATACCGCACTCCGTAGTGCTCGTCTTGTGGTTGCCGACTTCATCAATTTCGAGCAGAAGAGCATTTGGCGGCGCCTTGTTATTGCTGTTCCTATCTTCATTCTTACGGCCGTTGCTCTGCTTTGGAGCTTGAGCGATGCCGATGGTTTCAATATCCTTTGGCGTTATTTCTCTTGGACCAACCAGACCCTCTCCGTATTCACACTTTGGGCACTTTCAGTTTATATGTTACGTGCCAAGAAGCTTTGGATTATCGCTTACCTCCCAGCCATCTTCATGACCTGTGTCTGCACCACCTACATCCTGGTTGCTCCTGAAGGGTTCCAACTCAACTATGCATTCAGTCTTGCAGTTGGTATCATTGCTTCTCTTGTTTCTGCCTTTGCTTTCCTTAAGTATCGCAGTACATACTTGAAGAAGAACGCGTAATGGCATTGAATGACCTTCAGTACATACCCGGCGTTGGCCCCAAAAGGGCTGAGCTCCTCGAGACCGAATGTAATATTCATTCGCTCGAGGAACTGTTGGGCTATTACCCATATCGCTACGTCGATAAGTCGAAGGTCTATCGCATAAGCGATATTTCCGCCATGAATCCCGGTTCTGGGAATGGCGCTACTTTGCCGTTTATCTTGTTGCAGGGACAATTCACAATCTTTACCGAAGAGGGTATTGGCATGAAAGGCCCTCAACATCATTTGAAGGCGCTCTTTGCGGATGGTACCGGTGTCATCGAATGTATTTGGTTCAATGGGATCAAGTACATTCAAGGAAGTGTTCAGAAAGGAAGGGAATACCTGATCTTTGGACAACCGAAGGAGTTCAATGGCACATATAGCATTTCGCATCCTGAAATTGAGATAGTAAAACCTGAAGATGATCCCGAGGCGAAGGCTGGGCTCTATGGTATGTACAATACCACAGAGAAGATGAAGCGATTCGGCTTGAATTCAAAGACCATTCAGAAGATTATCCTCAACTATCTTCAGAAAAATGTTGCTCCTTTTGCCGAGACGCTTCCTGCATACATCGTAGAGCAGCAGAATCTGATGCCCTACAACCAGGCCATCCGTCAGATACATTTCCCTGCCAATGCCGATAATCTTCGTCGTGCACAATATCGTCTCAAGTTCGAGGAGTTGTTCTATCTACAGCTATATCTGGTACGCTCATTCAAGATACGTCATCAGATTAATGGTGGCTTCCATTTTTCCAGAATCGGAGATTATTTCAACAACTTTTATAATCTCATTCCTTTCGAGTTGACCAATGCCCAGAAACGCGTACTTCGTGAGATTCGTGCAGATGTGGGTTCCGGCAAGCAAATGAATCGTCTGCTGCAAGGCGATGTTGGCTCAGGTAAGACAATGGTGGCCACTCTGACGATGCTGATGGCACTTGACAATGGTTTCCAAGCATGTTTGATGGCGCCTACTGAGATATTGGCTACTCAGCATTTTGACGACCTCAGGCCTCAGTTGGAACATGTAGGCATCACAGTAGCGCTTTTGACGGGAAGTACCACGAAGAAGAGGCGCCAGCTGATTCATGAGCAGTTGGAGAACGGTCAGCTTAATATTCTGATAGGAACACATGCCTTGATTGAGCCGGATGTAAAATTCCAGAATCTCGGCATGGTGATTATTGACGAGCAGCATCGATTCGGTGTCGAACAACGCTCGAAGTTGTGGACCAAGAACATACGTCCGCCTCATGTCCTGGTTATGACTGCTACCCCTATACCCCGCACCTTGGCCATGACTGTCTATGGAGACCTCGATGTCAGTATCATCGACGAGTTGCCGCCAGGACGAAAGCCAATAGCCACCATTCACCGATGGGACACCCAGCGTTTAGGTTTGACGCGTGCCATTCGAGGTGAATTAGCCAAGGGTCATCAGGCATACATTGTCTATCCTCTGGTCGAAGAGAACGAGAAGCTGAAGTACAAGGCCGTGGAACAGGGTTTTCTGGATACTCAGCGGCAATTCGGCCCCGAGTATCGTGTGGCGATGGTTCATGGTCGCATGAGGGCAAAAGACAAGGATGCTGCCATGGGTCGTTTTGTGCGTAATGAGGCTCAGGTGTTGGTGGCCACCACAGTTATCGAGGTTGGTGTAAACGTGCCCAATGCTTCAGTCATGGTTATCGAAAATGCCGAACGTTTTGGTCTCAGCCAGTTGCATCAGCTCCGTGGACGAGTCGGACGAGGAGCCGAACAATCTTATTGCATCCTCGTCACGAGCGATAAGTTATCGAGTGATACTCGTCAGCGTATCGATGTGATGTGTCGCACCACAGATGGTTTTGAGATCGCAGAGGCTGACTTGCGTCTTCGTGGTCCCGGTGATTTGGAGGGAACACAACAGTCAGGCCTCGCTTTCGACCTCAGAATAGCATCCTTGGCCAAAGATGGACAGATACTCGAAACGGCTCGTCGATGGGCTAAAGAGATTATCGAACGCGACCCAATGCTTGAGGCCCAACAGAACGGTATATTGCGTCGAAGGATGCAAACTTTGTTTGCTGGAAAGGTTGACTGGTCTATGATTTCATAGATCAGCCTTCTTTTTTATGTTAAAAATGTAATAAATTAAGTTAAATTCTTGTTTTTTTACTTTTTTCTTATTACCTTTGCATCATAAAAACCTTCTTTACCTTCTAAATTTAGTACAGCGATCATTTTATCTATATCATGCTATCACGCTACGAAATACAAAAAATACTCAAGCTTCTCCGTAAGGAAGTCGTCCCAGCTATAGGTTGTAACGAACCAAGGATGGTGGCTTTTGCGTGTGCCAAGGCCCGTGAGGTATTGGGCAGAGAACCCGAGATGGTGAAGGCTAAATTGAGCGGTCATATCATTAAGTATGCCATGGGTGTAGGTATTCCAGGTAGTGGGGGAATGGTCGGCATACCTGCTGCAATTGCTCTTGGTACACTGGCAGGAAAAACCGAATTGGGACTCGAATTACTGAATGATATTACACCAGAAGATTGTGAAAGGGCAAAACAATTTGTCGCCGATAGGCGATGGTCGGTGATTCAAGCAAGAAATACCTTCGAAATCGTCTATGCAGAGGTGAAGGCTGTAGCCGAAGGACATCAAGCCAAGGTAATCATTGCCAAGGATTATTGCAATATCGTATATATTAAGAATGACAACGAAGTTCTTGTCGATGAACGTAGTTCGTTGGCTACTGAGCATGACCGTAATCATGAATCAGAATTGTCAATGGCCAAGATTTTTGAGTTTTCCACCAAGTGCCCGCTTGATGAGCTCCAGTTCCTGTTGTCTGGTGCTCACTTGAACAAGAAAGTAGCTGAGATGGCTTTTTGCCCCGAGGCCGATTATGGTCTTAACCTTGGCAAGATGTTGAAGGGCGAGTTTGAAGAACGGATGGTGGGACAGAATGCCATGCCACGTGTCGTTAGCTACACTTGTGCAGCAACCGATGTCAGGATGAGTGGTGTGCCTGTTCCTCTTTCGACCAACTCGGGTTCTGGTAATCAGGGTATTGCGGTATCACTTCCGATTTTGGTTTTTGCAGAAGAAACTCAGTGTACCGAATCCAAGACCATGAGGGCGCTGGCCATTGGAAATCTGGTAAATATTTATATCAGGCAGTTGCTTGGCAAGTTGTCGGCCCATTGTAGTTGTGTTCTGGCAGCTACGGGCGCAGCGTGTGGCATCACATACTTGATGGGAGGCAGTTACGAACAGATTACCTACGCCGTAAAGAATCAACTTGCCGGCGCCACTGGCATGATTTGTGACGGTTGTAAACCATCTTGCGTCTTGAAACTTTCTTCGGCGGTTAGTTCTGCTTTTCAGAGTGCCATGATGGCAATGGAGAACATTCATGTGGCTTCGACCGATGGTATTATCGAAGACGATGTTGACAAGTGCATCGATAATCTGGCAAGCATAGGTCGTGACGCAATGTTGGAGGTCGATAATGTCGTGTTGAATATAATGACAGATAAGCATTTTTTCTAATGGCAACTATGTATGACTTGCTGATGCAACTTCCTGTCTTCCAAGGCATCAGTGTCGATCAGATGACTCATATCCTGGAGGTTATTCCTTTTGACTTTCGCACCTTTAGGGATGAAGATGTCATAATTACCGGAGGGGATATATGCCCGGGTACATTCTTCCTCCTTTCTGGCAGGGTTCGCCTTGAGACACCTGTCTTCAATCATCGTGTCATGATTACCCAAATGTTTGATGCACCTTATACGTTTTCATTGCATCATCTTTTCGGCGCGGAAACTCATGTGCACAGCACGATGACATCCGTCACGGATAAGACAGGTATCATGATACTTAAGAAGAAGGATTTTCTTCGTATTTTACGCGAGAATGAGATTTCCCTTATCAATACGCTTAATATGCTCTGCACAAAGGCTCAAAAGCAGCACAAGGCGATTGACTTTTCGGGAGAGAACGACCCCGTGCTGAAGTTGGCCTCATGGATGCTTGCATTCACCGAGCGTTCGGCCAAGGAGGTGGTGATTGAGGCCAAGGAGTCCGATTGGTGCGATATGATGCAACTTGACAAACCTTCCTTCTGGCGTTGTGTAGCTTCGATGGAAGGGCAACGCATTCTCGAATCCGAAAACGGGAGGTTAAAATTGTTAGATAGATATGGCTTAAAAAGCCTCGTAGGTAGCAAAACGGCTCAAAAATACTAAATTTTGAGTCGTTATTTGTTTCTATTAAATTTTTTTAATATATTTGCACCAATATTATGCATTCCAATGACTCATGTCATTTTGCAAATGTATCAATGTAAAAACATTTTTTTAAGGAATATATATAAAGTGGTAAATTTAGATTTAAGCGAGCAGGAGCTGATCCGCCGCGGTTCATTAGAAGAGTTGCGCAAGTTAGGTTTTGAACCCTATCCTGCCGCTGAATATGAGGTAACGGGCTATTCTGACGAGATTCGTGAGAACTTCGTTGACCTCCCGAAGATGAAGAATGAAATCGGTGAGGATGTGCCCACTCCCGCCAACGCCAGCAATTCGCGTGGAGTTTCTGTGGCTGGACGCATCATGAGTCGTCGCATCATGGGTAAGGCAGCCTTCATGGAATTGCAGGACTCCCATGGCCGTATCCAGGTGTATGTGAGCCGTGATGCACTATGCCCTGACCCTGAAAACACGGTGATGTACAACACCGTCTTCAAGAAATTGCTTGATATCGGTGATTTTGTCGGTGTCAAGGGATATGTGTTCCGTACACAGACTGGAGAAATATCAGTTCATTGTCAGGAGCTGACCGTGCTCAGCAAGAGCATCCGTCCACTGCCAATTGTCAAGTACAAGGACGGAGTTGCATACGATGGATTTAACGATCCGGAACTTCGCTATCGTCAGCGGTATCTCGACCTTGTGGTCAACGAAGGTGTGAAGGATGTGTTTCAGAAGCGCGCAACCATCATCCGTACTATGCGTCAAGTGTTCGACGAGGCTGGTTATACCGAAGTTGAGACACCTATCCTTCAACAGATTGCAGGCGGTGCCAGTGCTCGCCCTTTCATCACTCATCACAATGCGCTCGACATCGACCTTTATTTGCGTATTGCTACCGAGCTTTATCTTAAGCGTCTTATCGTAGGTGGTTTCGAAGGCGTATATGAGATTGGACGTAACTTCCGTAACGAGGGTATGGACCGCAGCCATAACCCCGAATTCACCTGCATGGAGTTATACGTTAGTTACAAGGACTACAATTGGATGATGTCATTCACCGAGAAACTACTCGAACGTGTTTGTCTTGCTGTCAATGGAACTACCGAGGTGAAGATCGGTGACAATATTGTCAACTTCAAGGCTCCTTATCGTCGTTTGCCCATCCTTGAAGCTATTCAGGAAAAGACAGGCTACGACCTCTCTGTCATGACCGAAGACGAGATGCGCGATATCGCAAAGAATCTCGGCATCGAGGATACAGAAACCATGGGCAAGGGCAAGCTCATCGATGAAATCTTTGGTGAGACGTGTGAAGGCTCGTTCATCCAGCCTACCTTCATCATCGATTATCCAGTCGAGATGTCACCGCTTACCAAGATGCATCGTTCGAAACCTGGTCTCACCGAGCGTTTCGAACTGATGGTCAACGGCAAGGAACTGGCCAATGCCTATTCCGAGCTCAACGACCCCATCGACCAATACAACCGTTTCGTCGATCAGATGAAACTTGCTGCAAAAGGTGATGACGAAGCCATGGTCATCGATCATGATTTTGTGCGCGCACTCGAATATGGTATGCCACCTACGTCAGGCATCGGCATTGGCATTGATCGTCTTTGTATCTTGATGACTGGTCAACCTACCATCCAAGAAGTGCTGCTCTTTCCCACGATGAAACCTGAGAAGGTCGAGCGTAAGGATCCTGTTGAGAAATTCCTCGCTTTGGGAGTTCCTTCCGATGACTGGGTGGCCGTGCTTTGGAAGGCAGGCTATCTCACCACTGAAAGTCTCGCCGACGAGAAGCCCGGGAAGGTTTTCCAACAGCTGATTGACATTAAGAAGAAATATAAGGCCCTCATCGGCGAACTTCAGAACCCATCGCAGGCTGATGTCCAGGCATGGATTGAGGCTGCGGCTAAATGATTTGCTTATGAATATCCCTGGTATTGTAGCTATCCTCGGCAGTGGTTCCTGGAGCACAGCAATCGCTAAGATTGTCCAGGATAATGATGCCGACATTTGGTGGTATATGCGTAATCCGCAAAAAATCACCGAATTCAAGCAGTTGGGTCACAATCCCACTTATCTTTCGAGTGTGCGTTTCGACTTGTCGCGCATTCATTTTACAGATGATATCAACGAAGCCATTCGCCAGTCCGATATGGTCATCTTCGGCATGCCGTCGCCTTATCTCAAGCAACATGTCGAGAAGATAACAGAGTCGTTCGACGACAAGTTGGTCATCTCTATCATCAAAGGTATCGTTCAAGACCTTAACATCCCCATCAGCCAATACCTGACGGAACGCTTTTTACTCAAGCCGGGTCAGTTCGCCACACTTTCGGGTCCTTCACATGCCGAAGAGGTAGCGTGGGAGCGACTCACTTACCTCACCGTAGGTTGTATGAATAAGGAGATAGGGCAGGAGATTGCCGATTTCTTCCAGAACCACTATGTTCATACCACCGTCAGCGATGACGTCATTGGTGTACAGTTCGCTGGCGTATTGAAGAACATCTATGCCATTGCCTCGGGCATTTGTTCGGGTCTCAAGTATGGCGACAATTTCCAAGCTGTTCTTGTGGCCAATGCGATGCGTGAGATGAAGCGTTTCATCAACGGCATCAATCCGGAAGGAAAGCCCACGCGCCATATTTCCGAATCGGTCTATACGGGCGATTTGTTGGTAACCTCTTACAGTCGCTTCTCGCGCAATCATATGTTCGGAGCTATGATCGGCAGGGGATATAGTGTCAAGAGCGCTCAGCTCGAGATGGAGATGGTGGCCGAAGGCTATTACGGCACCAAATGTATCAAAGAGATCAATCAGAAATACGGCATACAAATTCCTATTGTCGATTGCGTCTATAACATCCTTTATAAGCGAATGTCTCCGTTCGTGGAGTTCAAGCTATTGAGCGACATGCTGAGATAACCTTTCGTAGTATTTGAACCTTATAGAACCCTTATAAACCAATTTAATATCTTTTATTATGAAACTATCAATCGAAAAGGCACAATGTTTTGTTCCTTCCGGAACACTGGCAGCCGTAGCTGCTCAGACAGCGGCTTGCAACGAACTCCTCGAGTCCGGCAAGGGTGCTGGTAACGACTTCTTGGGTTGGGTACACCTCCCATCAAGCATCACCGAAGAGTTCCTCAACGACGTTCAGGCTACTGCCGATCTTCTTCGCGAGAAGTGCGAAGTCGTTGTTGTGGCTGGTATCGGTGGTTCCTATCTAGGCCCACGTGCCGTCAACGAGGCTTTGGCAAGCGCTTTCGATGCATACCAGACCACCCGAAAGAATCCTATCGTAGTATATGCCGGCAACAATATCGGTGAGGATTATCTCGCCGACCTCTTCGACATCCTTAAGGAGAAGGAGTTCGGTATCATCAATATCTCCAAGTCTGGCACCACCACCGAGACCGCTCTCACCTTCCGCATCCTCAAGACCATGCTCGAGGAGAAGGTCGGCAAGGCCGAGGCCCAGAAGCGCATCGTGGCAGTTACCGATGCCAAGCGTGGCGCTCTCTGCACCCTCGCTACCAAGGAGGGTTACAAGAAGTATGTCATCCCCGATGACGTGGGAGGTCGTTTCTCAGTACTTACTCCTGTAGGTCTCATCGCTATTGCTGTGGCTGGCAACGACATCAAGGCCCTCGTTCGCGGTGCTCAGGATATGGAGAAGGCCACGGGTGTCGATGTTCCTTATGCTGAGAACCCTGCTGCCCAGTATGCTGCCGTTCGCAACGCTCTCTATCAGTTTGGCAAGAAGACCGAAATCCTGGTCAACTATCAGCCCAAGCTGCATTACATGTCCGAATGGTGGAAGCAGCTCTACGGCGAGTCTGAGGGCAAGGATCACAAGGGCATCTTCCCGGCTTCTGTCGATTTCACCACCGACCTGCACTCTATGGGCCAGTGGATCCAGGAAGGCGAGCGCACCATCTTCGAAACCGTCATCTCCGTCAAGAACCCCAACCGCACCGTGGTCGTTCCTTCCGACGAAGAGAATCTCGATGGTTTGAACTTCCTCGCTGGCAAGCGTGTCGATCAGGTCAACAAAATGGCCGAGCTCGGCACCCAGATTGCCCATGTCGATGGTGGCGTGCCCAACATGAAGATTGAGATCGACAAGCTCGACGAGTATAACCTCGGCCAGCTCATTTACTTCTTTGAGCGCGCTTGCGGTATCTCAGGTTACATCCTTGGTGTCAATCCGTTCAACCAGCCAGGTGTCGAGGCTTACAAGAAGAATATGTTCGCACTGCTTGAGAAGCCTGGTTACGAAGAGGCCACCAAGGCCATCAAGGCTCGTCTCGCCGAATAAATACTGAACGGGTCCGTCCCGTCCCTCAAATAATGGTTCGAGGGGTTTCGTCCCAATGGAACGAACCCCTCGAATTATTTCATAATATTTCAGTCATTCACCAATGCTAAAGGCATTTCTTTTCGATATGGATGGCGTGCTGTTCGACAGCATGCCCAAGCATGCGGAAGCATGGTATCAGGTCATGGGCGAACACTATGGCTTTGCTTGCGACCGTACATTTTTCTATCTGTGCGAAGGTGCGACCGGACAACAGGTCATCGATGACTTCTTCGTTGAGCAACGCGGACGTCATGCCGAACCTTGGGAGATTGAGATGATTTACAAGGAGAAGTCGCAGGCTTTTGTGCAAATGGGCCAGGCAGAACCCATGCCCGGCGCTGCCGATGTGCTTCGCAAAGTGGGAGAGAAGGGCCTTGTTCGCGTCCTGGTGACAGGCAGTGGTCAGCCCTCACTCCTCAACAAGCTGAATTTCGTCTATCCGAACGTCTTCGACCCCAGTCGAATGGTCTCTGCGAAGGATTGTCCCATCGGTCATGGCAAACCTATGCCCGATCCCTATCTCATGGGCTTGCACAAGGCAGGCGACCTCAACCCCTCCGAAGCCATCGTTGTCGAGAATGCCCCTTTGGGTGTTCAGGCAGGTCATGCCGCCGGCATCTTCACCGTAGCCGTTAATACAGGTCCACTTGATCCAAAGGTTCTCCAGAAGGCAGGTGCAGACGTCGTCCTCAGTGGCATGACAGAACTTGCCGATCGCTTCGATGAAATTCTCGCATTACAGCATGAACAAATACGACAATCAGGAAGTTGAAAATTTACGAAATAGCTATGATTGCTTAAATCAAGTAATTCCCAAATACTTGTGAAAGAAATAGCCACGGAAACAGTCTTCATGAGTTTTCCGTGGCTTTAGTCGATAATATTACGGTTCTACAGCAATAGTTTCGTGCTGATTACGTCAGCCATCAATATCATGATTGAACTGATGACAACAGCCTGTGTCGAATTGCGACCCACCTGAAGAGCTCCACCATTCACCGTGTAACCAAAGAACCCAGACACCGTAGTAATGATAAAGCCGAAAATCATCGATTTCTGTATAGCATAATCGATATGGCTGATGTCGAAGTAGAATTGTATGCCGGTGACATAATCGTCAACCGTAGGTGTACCCGTCAGCATACATAAAATGCCTCCACCCACCAAACCCAGAGAGATGGATAGGATGACGAGGATGGGCATCAAGGAAATCACGGCACAAACTTTCGGTAGAATCAGGTAATTGGCCGAATTTACACCCATGATTTCCATTGCATCAATCTGTTCCGTCACGCGCATTGTGCCAATCTCCGACGCAATGTTTGAACCAACCTTTCCAGCCAGTATCAAACAAAGAATCGCCGACGAGAACTCGAGCATTAGCATTTCGCGTGTCGCAAAACCGATAAGGTATTGGGGAAGGAACGGGTTGTCAAGGTTTTTCTGGATTTGAATACACGACACGGCGCCAATAAAGAGCGAGATGATGCCGATGATGCCGATCGAGTCAATCACCAGGCCGTAGCATTCCTGCAGATACTGGCGACCGAACATGTTCCAGCGGTCCGGCTTGGTGAAGACCTTCTTCATCAAGAGAACATATCGACCGAAGTCACTTATCCATTTTGTCAGCATCATAGAGCTTTTTCGGTTTTTGCGGTGCAAAGATACAAAAAAAATATATAAAGTGAACAAATTATGAGTCGATATTGAGAAAAAAATACTATCTTTGCACCAAATTCACCGAATGACAAATAAAACTATCATGAATTTTCGTTTATTTGTGATAAATTAAAAGATAAACAAATGGAAGAGCAGGTGAGCGTACTTCGTACAGACAGTCTGGTCAAGCGTTATGGACCACGTACGGTGGCGGATCATGTCAGCATCGATGTTCGTCAAGGAGAGATTGTTGGCCTGCTGGGGCCAAATGGAGCCGGCAAGACCACGACATTCTATATGACCACAGGACTGGTGACACCCAACGAGGGACGTATCTTCCTCGACAATCAGGAGATCACCAAGTTACCCGTCTATCGTCGTGCCAAGTTGGGTATTGGCTATCTGGCACAGGAAGCATCGGTCTATCGGAAGATGTCGGTCGAAGACAATCTCCGTGCCACGCTCGAGATGACCCCGATGTCACCCGAAGAGCAACGCGATAAGCTCGAATCGCTTATTGCCGAGTTCCGTTTGCAGAAGGTACGCAAGAACTTGGGTGACCGTTTGTCTGGTGGTGAGCGCCGTCGTTGTGAGATAGCACGTTGCTTGGCCATCAGTCCTAAGTTCATTATGCTCGATGAGCCGTTTGCCGGCGTTGATCCCATTGCCGTCGAGGATATCCAATATATCGTCTATAAACTTAAGGACAAGAACATCGGCATTCTCATCACCGATCACAATGCTCCTGAGACGTTATCCATCGTTGATCGAGCCTACTTACTCTTCGAAGGCAAGATTCTTTTCCAGGGCACTAGCGAAGAACTCGCCGCCAACCCCATTGTTCGAGAGAAGTATCTCGGTCGAAACTTCGTGTTTATCCGCAAGAAGTTTGACCAACCCTCGACAACTGAAGAAGTCGCCATGCGGGCTGCTGCTGAAGCAGGAGAGGGATAATTATTCATTATTTGTATTTAGAATAGGACGAAACAAATGACAGTAATTCATGCCAATGATCCAACAACGCAGTTCCTCTCTGTGATTTATAGTCAACGAGAGGATGTTCGTCGGATTATAACTGAAATAAATACTACATCCGAGCTCAAGCGAGCTGTCCATGATGACGATTCCATCATGATGTTTGGCCATGGAAATGAATACGGATTGTTCTCAAAACCCGACAAGAAAGGCAGGGTTAGGCGACTTCTGATAAAGGCCGAATTTGTTTATTTACTCCGAGAAAAGACTTGTATCGGCATTTGGTGTAAAGCGAATGAGTTTGCCAAGCAATATAATCTTCATGGCCTTTTTTCAGGGATGATTATCTCCGAATTGGAGGAAGCTTCCCTGTTCGCCATTCCTACGACCATTGAGGAACTTAATTGCGAAAACGTTAAATTCGCCCAGAACCTGAAGTACTGTCTCGAAACCTTCAGCCTCAACGAAGTGCCCGCACGAATGAAGGAATTGGACGATGCAAAATCCCCACTTACGACATTCAATTATAACAATCTGTACTATTTTCCCTAAATAATTCTCTAAAAATTTGGAAATATCAAAGATTATCTCTATCTTTGCGCCCGCAAATTTGATGGTTCGATAGCTCAGCTGGATAGAGCAACTGCCTTCTAAGCAGTCGGTCCGGGGTTCGAATCCCCGTCGAATCACTTACATACTCCAAGAGGGTCAAACGGCCCTCTTTTGTTTTTTCATATAATACTCAATTATCTCTATTTCAGATATGCCGTCGAACCTGAGGCCGACAATTTCTGCAGAACTATCATCCATCATCAGATTCATCAGATTCCCGCTGATGTTTTGTGTGGTTCTAATGCATACACATCTGCCATTGGAAAATGATTTGCCTCAAACTATGGTTAAAATACTATTTCCGAGAGTTCCCATATATTTCCTTATATCGGCGTATCTTTTCTTTTATTCTTTTAATGGATGGAAGTGGTCTGAATTCAAAGGAAAATTGAACAGAAGGTTTTTTAGTCTTTTGGTGCCGTATTTGTTATGCAATTTATTTACAATTATATTCTACTATTTGGTTCATCGAATTGCTTCAGGATTTATTTCTCCGGACTTTGAAAATGTCGAGCACTTCGGTATGATGGAGTGGATTGGATCTTTTTGGAATAAAACAGATGGTCGTCCAATAGCATACCAATTGTGGTTTCTCAGAGACTTGATGATAATGAATGTCTTTGCGCCCGTATTCTTTTTGATTTTGAATGGTAGAATCGGAAACATATCAATTATTCTTATAATCCTAAATGCTGTATTTGGGATGACAAATATACAACCACTCAACTCCATTACTTGGTTCAGTATAGGTGCATATTTAGCATTGCACAACATTGATGTGGTGCACCTTTTAAAGAATAGCAGATATATAACAATCGTATTATTTGTTGTTTTTGCGGCATTGACTTTGTATTCGGATAAGTACGCACCATATTCTTTGTTTTTTGGTGTCTTTGCTGTGCTTGATGTAGTGAGATTATTGGTAAACAAAGGCATAAGTATGCCAACTATTCTAACTGAAGTCGCATTCTTTCTCTATCTATTTCATGGTTGTACCATTATGGTTTTAACTCGATTGATCACTTTCGTGTCTCATGATAATCAGGTTTTCTTGACGGTAGGTTATTTCTTGACTCCTGTTCTAATGACCATCGTTTGTATCATCATATACAGCGGCATGAAAAAACTGTTCCCCACGTTCACAAATATACTTTTGGGGAGAAGAATGAAAACGTCATGAGAGAATAAACATTTCTAGAACTATGATAATTCAAAAGGCATTGTCTTTTATTTTTTGGGTGTTTTAGGCATAACGATGAAAAAAAGTAGTAGAATTGATAAAAAATAGGTCAAAAGGTTCATGAAATAACATTTATTGTATGAAAAGAAGGTTTTTTTTCGATAATATGAAAAATAATCAGTATCTTTGCACCGAAAGAAATAACCAAACATAAAACACAATGTCTATCTGGATTATCCTTAAGCTCCTCGGTTCTCTGGCCCTGCTGATGTTCGGTATGAAGACCATGAGCGATGCCTTGCAGAAAATGGCAGGTCCGCAGTTGCGCCACGTTTTGGGAGCCATGACTACCAATCGTTTTACTGGTATGTTGACGGGTATGCTGGTAACAGCATCCGTCCAGTCATCAACCGCTACAACCGTAATGACGGTATCCTTCGTCAATGCGGGTTTGCTCACCCTCGCTCAGGCCATCTCGGTCATCATGGGTGCCAATATTGGTACTACACTGACAGCATGGATTATGTCGGCTGGTATGTCATTCGACATTACATCGGTTGTCTATCCGGCTTTCTTCATTGGCATCATCCTCATTTATATGAAGAAGCATCGCTACTTCGGCGACTTCCTTTTTGGCCTGTCGTTTTTGCTTTTGGGCTTGGGCACCCTTCGTGCAACGGGCACTGAAATGAATCTCGGTCAGAATGAGGCACTGCTGAACTTCTTCTCTTCGTTCGATCCGACATCGTTCCTCACATCGATCGTATTCCTGCTGTTGGGTGGCATCCTGACGTTCTGCGTACAGTCAAGTGCAGCTGTAATGGCCATCACGATGATTCTTTGCTCAAGCGGTGCATTGCCTATTTATCAGGGTATCGCTTTGGTACTTGGCGAGAATATCGGCACGACGATTACCTCTAATCTCGCAGCCATGTCGGCCAATACGCAAGCACGCCGTGCAGCATTCGCCCACATGTTCTTCAATGTGTTCGGCGTCCTCTGGATTCTCTTCGTCTTCCGTCCATTCATCAACATGGTATGTGGTTGGGTAGGCTACGACGTGAATATGACCAAGGAGGCTGTTGATACTACCACGTTCATGGCCAATGCTGCCAAGTTGAGTTTTGTATTGGCTGCCTTCCATACCACGTTCAATGTAATCAACACCTTTATCCTCATCTGGTTCATCCCGCTCATCGAGAAGTTTGTATGCTGGGTAATCAAGCCGAAGCGTGTCGATGAGGAAGAGGACTTCCGCTTGCACTTCATCACAGCTGGTTTCATGCGTACGCCGGAGCTTTCGGTGCTGGAAGCCCAGAAGGAGATTACTTCGTTCTCAGAGAGAATGCAGCGCATGTTCGGCATGGTGAAAGAGCTACTTTACCTGTCGTCGAGCGCATTGAATGAAGACAAGGATCGCGAAGCTAATTTGAACAAACTCTATACGCGCATCCAGAAATATGAGAGTATCAGCGACAATATGGAGCTCGAAATTGGCCAGTACCTCGAGCAGGTGAGCGATGCACACCTCAGCGACGAGACCAAGGGCAAGATACGCGCTATGTTGCGCGAAGTGAGTGAGCTGGAGAGTATCGGTGATTCTTGCTACAACCTGGCACGCACCATCAACCGTAAGTTCACCAACAAGCAGGAGCACTTCACTGAGAAGCAGTACGAGCGTTTGGATCAGATGATCGCGCTTACTGACCAGGCGCTCACCAACATGAATTTGCTGATGTCTGGCCGGAAAGAGGACTATGACATCAACGTGACATTTAACCTTGAGCACGAGATCAACAACTTCCGCGACCATCTGAGGGCGCAGAATATTGCTGACGTGAACAACCACGAATACTCGTATGCAGAAGGTACAACCTACATCGACCTCGTGAACGAGTGCGAGAAGTTGGCCGACTATGTGGTGAATGTCGTCGAGGCTCGTATGGGTGTTCGCCTAAGGGATCTATAAGGTTTCTTTCCTGGATAATTGCTAAGAGAGCCACCCCATGAAGGGTGGCTCTCTTGTTGTTAGTGCCCGCTAAAATAGCGGATTATATGGTAAATGGACATGCTATCTTCGGCCAGGAATGATGACACGCTCGCCCAATTCTTTATCGAAGTATTTCTTGATATTACGCTTTTCGTTGAGTTCCTGCATCAATTCAATACATTTATTGGGATCGGGAGCGGTACGCAACGCTTGCGTAATGGCATCGATCTCTTGCTCAAGGATACAGTTCTTTAGTTCGAGAATGGATCGGGGAACAAGGATGTCGAGCCGCTCGACATTTTCAGCTACACCCAGGGCATCATAACGATCCTGCATAAGGTTGACAGCAGTCTGCTGGACTTCGATGTCATCGAAGATGTTGCTGAAGAATCTGACGCTATCCCAAGTTACATTCTCGTCCGCCGAGGCCTCCAGAGCCATGTTGTACATGCGTGCATAAAGAGGATGTTTGAAGGTCACCTCGTCAGCATTGAGTTCGTTGTAGATGAAATCGATAACACGTACCTCGATGCTTTCCTGCTTCTTTTCCTCCTGATTGAAATAGGAGAAAGTGAATGTTTCTCCTCCATGTCGCACAATGTGTTTGATGATGTTACGCTCAAACCGATCGGTGACTTGCGAAACGTAAGAGGGACGTGGTTGGGCAGGAGTGGGTTGAGTGCTCTCTGTTTTTCCTGAGTTCTCGGAATATTCTGAGCCTTCAGAAAACTCTGAATAATCAGAGTTGTTTGAGGGTGTAATGACTGCGGGTTTCGTTACGCCGAGTTCTTCACGCTCACGTGCAGCCTGTTCACGCCGCATCTCTACTTCCATCCGTCGAACCTCGGCCTGATAGTTGTTCTGCTTGGCTTGGTTGACGTAGCGCATGGTTTGCTGTTCGCTGAGGTTCAGGCTTTGTGCCACTCTTCCAACGAGGATTGAGCTGGTGATGGGGTCAGCAATCAGGGCTACACTATTGCATACGTTTTGTGCGACTTTCGCCATAGCGTAGGGGTCGTAGGGGTTGACATCCTTCATCAGCGTCTTGATCTTGAACGAGATGAAGTCCTCCATGTTGGCCTTGAAATAGGAGTCCACTTCCTCACTCGTATGCTTCCGGCAAAATGAATCGGGATCTTCACCTTCAGGTAGGGTAAGTATCCGTACATTCATGCCTTCGAGCAACAGGAGGTCGATGCTCTTGATGGCTGCTGTAATGCCTGCGTTGTCGGCATCGAACATGAGGGCACAGTTGCGGGTGAATCGCTTGATAATGCGTATGTGCTCTGAGGTCAATGCTGTTCCCGAAGCAGCGATGACATTCTGGAAGCCGGCTTGCGACATGCTGAGCACATCGACGTTGCCTTCGACAACGTAGCAGAGATCCTGCTTCGCCATCTCGTTCTTGGCTTCGAACAGACCGTAGGGTAAATCCGACTTGTGATAGATGGCCGACTCGGGTGAATTGACGTATTTCTTGAAGGCATGATCGACACGCTGAAGGATACGTCCACCGAAGGCGATACATTTACCCGAAAGCGAATGATGCGGGAATATGACGCGTCCTGCAAAACGGCATACGGGCGTCTTCTTGGGGTCGTCGCCAAAGCAGAGACCAACACCTGTACCATCAAGCAGGTATTCGCGCTTATGTCCGTGCTGAAGTGCTCGACTGGCCAAATTGTATTTGTCCTCAAGGGCATAGCCAAGGTGATAGCGATGAATAGTAGCGTCCTGGATGCCGCGTTCACGGAAGTAGGCAAGCCCCACATTACGACCCTCGGGCGTGTCGAAGAGATCTTCTTCGAAGCATTTTTGGGCAAATTCGTTTAGATTGAACATACCCTCACGGTCGGTCTGTTGTTGTCGTTCCTCGTCGTTCATCTTCTTGTCTTCGACCTCGATGCCATATTTCTTGCCCAACCAACGGATGGCTTCGTAGAAAGTCATCTGCTCCTTCTTCATTAGGAAGGTAACGGGTGAGCCTCCTTCACCGCATGAGAAGCACTTACAGATATTTTTGGCAGGCGAGACGTTGAACGATGGTGACTTGTCAGGGTGGAAGGGACACAAACCAATATAGTTGACACCGCGGCGCCGTAGCGTCACGAAATCGGAGACAACATCGACAATCTGGGCAGTGTCGATGACTTTGTCGATGGTTTGTTGATCAATCATTTTTTTAGTCGAACCGTGAGGTCGATGAAATCCTGTACGGAGAGTTGTTCGGCACGTTTGTCGAAGAGTGAATCCTGCAGAATGTCATTGAAACAATCTGGCTGCCAATCCTGAACAAGGTTGCGCAGACAGTTGCGAAGTGTCTTCCGCCGTGTTCCAAAAGCATTCTTGACAAGGGTACGGAAATCGCGTTCGTTGCAAGGTAGTTCCTTGACATCGTTGCGAGTCATCCTGATGACTGCGCTCTGCACCTTGGGAGGTGGATTGAACACGCCGGGTGGAACGGTGAAGCAATATTCGATGTCGTACCACACTTGGATGAGCACCGATAGCACACCGTAGGTCTTTGACCCGGGCTTGGCGGCCAAGCGCTCAGCTACCTCCTTCTGTATCATGCCCGAACAGATGGGGATGAGGTCGCGGTAATCTACCATGCGAAAGAAGATCTGCGAGGAGATGTTGTAGGGATAGTTGCCAATGAGAGCGAAAGGCTGACCGTCGAAAACTTCGGGCCCATCGAGGGGGAGCTTGAGGAAGTCGGCCTCGATAATACGCTTGTCAAGCGAACTGGGATAATGCAATCGCAGATAGGTTACCGCTTCGCCGTCGAGCTCCACGACCTTTAGGTTGTAGCCTTTTTGGATCAGGAACTGCGTGAGCACGCCCATTCCCGGGCCAACCTCAAGTACGGGAAGTTGTCGATGACCTTCCAATGTATCTGCAATTCGCTCAGCGATGGAAAGGTCGGTGAGAAAATGCTGGCCGAGGTTCTTCTTGGCATGGACCTTGTCATTGTAGGACATGGGACCCACTTGTTCGGAACGTTTGGCGTGCTCGGTATAGCGTCGATTCTTATTCATTTTTCAATTTTCGGAGTATTCAGAGTATTCGGAATATTCAGAGTACTCCGAGTACTTGGCTCAATTCCTAATCCCGATTCGGTTTGTAAGGTCACTCTGCCATCAATAATCTTCATTCCACCTCGGAAAGGATCGTTGGAGATGAGCAGGTTGCCGTCGAGGTCGAGATAGTCGGCACAAGGAGCCAACTGTGCAGCTGCTGTGACGGCGCATGAGGTTTCGGTCATGCAGCCGAGCATCACCTGCATACCCTGCATTCTGGCCAACTGGATCATAAGTCTGGCAGGGGCAAGGCCACCGCACTTCATCAGCTTGATATTCACACCATGACAGCAACCTTTGAGGCGGATGACATCCTCGGGACCTTGTACACTCTCGTCGAGAATGATAGGCAAGGGAGAACGCTCGGTGAGCCATTGCAGGCCTTCAAGATCATGCTTCGGCAAGGGTTGTTCAATCATGATGACACCCTTTGTGGCCAACCATTCGATCTGATGGAGGGCCATCTCGGGCGATGTCCATCCCTGGTTGGCATCGACGGTGAGCGGAAGATCCGACACTTCGCGAATCGACTCGATGAGATGACGATCACCTTCAATACCCACCTTGACCTTCAGTCGCCCGAAGCGTCCTTCCACTTCTCGCACTTTTTGTCGAACAACTTCTGGTGTGTCGATGCCGATGGTGTAGGTGGTGTAGGTGCAACGTTCGGGAGAGAGGCCGAAGAGCCGCCAAAGAGGCTGTCCAAGCAGACGGCCTACGAGGTCATGGAGCGCAATATCAATCGCCGCCTTGGCAGCGTAATTGTGAGCCGTAGGCTCCTCATCATCAAGATGCATAACGTACGAGAGGATATCGTCGGTACGTAATGGATCGTTGAACTGACGCAAATCGACGCGCGAAAGAAATGCACAGACGCTTTCGATGCTCTCTCCAAGGTAAGGAGGCATGGAAGCCTCGCCATAACCAGTCACCCCTTGATGAGTGATGGCTATAAGAACATCAGGTGTCTGGCTGCGTGAGCAACCAGACACTGTGAATGTATGCTGCAACTGCAGCGGATAGGGATGATAGCGGAGCTGCATCAGAGCCTGTCACTCTGCTCGAGGGTGAGCGTTTGCGTTGGACGGTCGCAAACCTCGGTTGGGCCGAAGTACTGGATTGGGCCAGGATATACGAACGAGGTGTTGCGCGACCATTCGGTGCGGTGACGAACGAAGTACTTGTAAGGCTTGCCCGTCAATTCGACGAGGGCCTTCTTGATCACAGGCTTCATCTTGCCATTGCGCTTTTCCATGTTCATCATCATAGTGATGGGGATACCACCTGCAATCCATTCGTCGGCTGGACGGAAGGTGTTCTTGATTGACGACATGTAACCGGTCTTTCCGGCAGCAATTAGCATAGCTGCATTGTAGCCGAGGCTGTAGCAATAGTCTGCATCCCAGTTAGATGGAGCAGCGCAGCGGCCTTCGTATCCGAAGAAGTGGTGCTGGGTAGCAAACTTGCCCGTGTAGATACCATCACGTTTCCAATCGGCAAGCTTCTTGCCAACCATCTCGGCGAGGAGCTGTTCAGTCTCGATGAGCGATACCTGCACGTTGCCGTGTGGGTCACGCTCGAGAGCGAGCTGACGGCTAACAGAAATAGGCAGTGAGCGGAAGAGAGCTGCATTATCGTCTGAGAGGTGAGCCAGCACGTAATCAATCTTCTTGTCATCGGCAACAAGGTCGAAGTCAGCCTGGTTGGCAGCGAGCATGTCGTTGAGTTCGGCGATGAGTCGCTTGATGGCAGGAATGAACTCGATGAGTCCCTCAGGAACGAGCACGACGCCATAGTTCATGCCAAGGTTGGCACGGTCGGTAACGACTTCGGCAATGTAGGTTACGATGTCGTCGAGGGTCTGGTTCTTGGCCTCTACCTCTTCGCCGAGCAGGGTGACGTTGGGATGCGTCTGGAGTGCGCACTCGAGAGTGACGTGGCTGGCGCTACGTCCCATGAGCTTCACAAAGTGCCAGTACTTCTTGGCCGAGTTGCAGTCGCGCATGATGTTGCCGATTACCTCGGAATATACCTTGGTAGCGG
Source organism: Bacteroidales bacterium (assembly GCA_017618715.1). Classification (GTDB taxonomy): domain Bacteria; phylum Bacteroidota; class Bacteroidia; order Bacteroidales; family UBA3663; genus Liminaster. The sequence goes on along the minus strand of JAFZTS010000021.1, from coordinate 906 downwards.
TGTCGAATCCGAACGATGCCTCAATCTCGCTGTTCTTGAGGTCGCCGTCGATGGTCTTGGGGCAACCGATAACCTGTACGTCAGCGCCAATCGACTTGTAGTACTCAGCCAATACGCAGGCGTTGGTGTTCGAGTCGTCGCCACCGATGATGACGAGCGCCTTGATGTCGAGAGCATTCAAGATCTCAAGACCCTTGTCGAACTGATCCTTCTTCTCGAGCTTGGTACGGCCAGATCCGATGATGTCGAAACCACCGGTGTTGCGGTACTCGTCGATGATGTTGCCTGTGAGCTCCATGTAGTTGTGCTCAATGAGGCCTGCAGGGCCGAGGATAAAGCCGTAAAGACGGTTCTTAGGGTTGAGGCTCTTGACGCCGTCGAAGAGACCTGAGATGACATTGTGACCGCCAGGAGCCTGGCCACCGGAAAGAATAACACCCACGTTGACATTAGCAGAGTGCTTGCCTCCCTCGGAAGGCTCAAAATGAACGTATGGCATGCCGTAGGTGTTGGGGAAGAGTTTCTCAATATCCTCCTGGTCGGCAGCCGACTGGGTTGGATCACCTTCTACAATCTGGAGAGGGCCACAAAGGGCCTTTGGCATCTTGGGACGATATGCAGCACGTGCAATCTCCAATGCGCTTTTTTCAACACTTGTTTCCATAAAGTAAGTTTTAAGTAATGTTTTTTTGGATGAATATTTGTTTTGAAATCGAATCAATGGTGGAAAAGGCGAACGCCCGTGAAGACACAGACCATCCCGTATTTGTCACAGGTGGCGATGACGTTGTCGTCACGCACCGAACCGCCTGCCTCGGCAATATATTGTACACCCGATTTACGGGCACGCTCGATGTTGTCGCCAAAGGGGAAGAATGCATCAGAACCAAGAGCCACACCAGTGAG